>CAKVLN010000021.1 GCA_934757275.1 uncultured Candidatus Melainabacteria bacterium | reverse complement strand
AAAACAAAATGACTCCGATTGAGTATAGAAATTTTTTACTTGCGAGTTAAATGTCCACTTTTTGGGGGACAGTTCACTCCCCCGAGGGAGGGCACAAACTGCGCTAATTGAGCGTCTTTAGTCCCCTCTCCTTTTGGAGAGGGTGCCGAAGGCGGGAGAGGGTGTTATTAACTTTCTAATACATCTCAATAATCTTATTTATCCCAGCCTTTGCCGTATTGAATAATTCAATCATGCGGTCAAATTCGTAAGGTTCACCTTCTGATGTTGTTTGAAAATCAACAATCTTGCCACTCTTTGTTAAAATTACATTAGAATCAACTTGAGCATGCGAATCTTCTTCATAACAAAGATCCAATTTTATTTCGCCATCAACGATACCAATAGAAATTGCGCCAATTGGCTCAATAATTGGGTTTTCTTTCAATTCTCCTGATGCCATAAGTTTGTCAACCGCATCTTTCAAAGCCAAAAAACCACCACAAATGCTTGCAGTTCTAGTTCCGCCGTCTGCCTGAATTACGTCAGCGTCAATAGTAATTGTCATTCCTGGCATTTTTTCTAAATCGACACAGGCACGCAAACTTCTGCCAATAAGGCGTTGAATTTCTTGCGTACGGCCTGAAACCTTTTCTCTTTCACGTTTGCAACGAGTATTTGTAGAGGCTGGGAGTAAAGAATACTCAGCAGTTACCCAACCACGGTTGTCGTTTTCCTCTCTCCATTTAGGCGTTTTTAAATCAACTGACGCAGTCACAATAACTCTTGTGTCGCCAAATTCTGTTAACACAGATCCCAAAGCGTGTTTTGTAAAACCGTGTGTAAATTTGATTTCTCTTAATTCGTCATTTTTTCTTCCATCAACTCTCATAAATGCCTCCTATGAATAAAGTATTTTCTTTACGATAGCATTGACAGAGGTAAAAAACAATTATAGAATTTTGTTGTGTTTAGTTTTAAACACTAAGAGTTTTTAACTTCTTATCAGGTATAAAAGAAGGACCTTATTATTTGATAAGAGTAGAAAAGGCGATAGCCCCTCGTCGGGGCTATCGTTCTTTTTCGACTATGTAATCCATTAACGGGAGTGAATTTGTGATATAGGTTTTACGGGAAGTGCAACACCTCCTTGGATAGGGAGGTCATAGCTGTTGGTGAAGCTATGCTGAACCTTACAGATATGGGTGGGTTACAATTGATTCATTGTGTGCTGATACCCTTCCCAACCTTCCCTAACCAGGGAAGGAGTTTTGTTTTATTAACCTGAGAATGTTTTATAAGATTTTTCGATGTTATCACTTACTACTTTTTTAACTGCATCGATTTCTGTGTTTACCGCATTTCTTTCGTTATCAAGTCTTGTAAGTTTCAACTCTAAGTTTTTATCTTCTTGTTGTACGATTGAAGTCTTAGCGTTGATTTCTTGTTGTTTCTTATCGTAAACATTCTTTTGATATTCATAATCATTGAATGCATCAGCATAAGCATCTTCATCAGTAACAGTTTCAGCAGTTACATCAATAAAAGTTACCTTACCGTTTCCATCTGAAATACCAACTCTGGTAATTCTTCCAGTTGATGCATCAAATTCTAATTGGCAATCTTTTTTAGTATCAGTTTGAGTATAAGTACCATCTGCTACATAGTCATAAGGACTTACAACTTTTGTATCTTTATCTAAATTTGACAATTCACTTTCTTTGATAAAGTGAGGTTTGATTGAACCATTTGAATATTCAATATATACATAGAACTTTGTTGCAACATTATCTAAATCAGTTTCTGAATCAAAATCTTCAGGAAAAGCATTCTTCAAAGCTGTCAAATATTCATTATAACTTGAACTTAACTTTGATTTTACATCAGCATCACTCATTTTATAAACAGGCATTGTGCCAACTGACATACCAGTAGAACCTTTTTCTTTGTTAGGGTTGTCATAACGAGCATCAGTTGAAGAAGCATCTAGTTTATAAATTTTTGAAGTATCTAATGAAGTTCCTAATGCATCTTTCAAATCTTTTACTGTTGTTAATTGAGTCAAGGTTTTGCCATCTTCATTAACAATATAGAAACCTTTATCAGAAATGTCATCTGAATCTTTGTAATCTGAACTAAAGTTTGTTTCACTACCAGCTTTGTAAACGTTTGTATAATTACCATCTTCTGATTTAGCAACAAAGCCTTTATAATTGTCATTATCTAAGTTTGCAACTTTACAAGATACATATACATCGCCACTTTCTGGTGCTTTTTCTAATTTATTACCACTTGCATCATAAATTGATAAATTTTTGTAATCTAATGCTGAACCATCTGTAACTTTAATCAATACTTCTGTATCTTTATCAAGATTAGAAGTAGTTGTTAAAGCATCACCCTCTGCTTTATGAGTACTAGTTGTAGTTAAATATTTTTTTACATCACTAGAAACTGATTTTATACCAATTGTTGATGGTGTTGTTTTGATTTCAGCTTGATAATTAGATTTTGATACAGAATTACCTGATCTTTTGTAATTGAACTGTATTGTGTAATTGTTATTACCAGCGTCATCTTTACCAGTTGGAACTACGTTACCTAAAGTGAATTTAGATGCGTCTGCAGTTCCTGAGTATTGAACTTTTGTGTAATCAGATGTTGAAGGAGGTGTTGGTACGCTCATTTCAAGCAACTGGTTATACAATGCGTTTACTTGGTTTGATAAAGTTGTTCTTTGTTGGTTAATTTGTTGACCTTGATATTCAATGTCGTTCATTCTTGCTGTTAAAGCGATTAACCTTGCTTGTGATGCTGACATACCCATAATTGAGTTCTCCTTTTTTCCTTTTGTTTCCTGTACTATATATATCGGCACATTTTTTGAAAACTTTAGGGTTTTGTTTAAAATCGTTACAAAAATTTACATTAGATGGTGGAAAGACAATAACGACGGGAAAGTTTGTTTGAAGTTTTTGTATGGATTACTTCGTCGCTCTCGCTCTGCGTAATGACTGGAAATTACTAGTTGGGCGTCATTGTGTGCAAGCTTGACTGTTCAACCCTCACCCTAACCCTCTCCCTCGGAGAGGGAATGAGCAAGATTTGTTTGATTTAACACTTTCACCTCTCTGAGGGAGAGGTTGAACTGTCCCCCAAAAAGTGGACATTTAACTCGCAAGTAAAAAATTTCTATACTCAATCGGAGTCATTTTGTTT
>CAKVLN010000020.1 GCA_934757275.1 uncultured Candidatus Melainabacteria bacterium | reverse complement strand
TTTCCATTTTCTGTACCCTTTCTTTTTTATACCACACTCGCTACTTTTGTGTGTCCACTTTTTAGGGTACAGTTCACGACCTCCCTAACTAGGGAGGTGGGGCTCCTTCTCTAGATGAAGGTTGGGCTTTCAGCCCAACAATAACTTTTAGACCAAATGGACATGATTAATAAAAGGCTGGATTCTTCGTGCTAATCGCACTCAGAATGACCCTAGATTTGCTTGTTGGGCGTATTGACAAGACCTCACCTTAGCCCTCTCCTGCAAGGATAGGGAATAAACGAATGCGCTAAATTAACGCATTTTGCGTCATTTTGAGGTGCGATTAGCACCGAGAAATCCAGCTTTTTAATAACTATTTTTATTGAATCAATACCCACCCGCATTCGTAGCTTTCGCTAGGCTCAAGCACGACTGCGACCTCCCTAATGAGTGAGGTTAGAGAAATGTAGGGTGCTGTCGTTTGACGCACCAATAACTTTTCAAGATTGCCACGAAAATCTTACGATTTTCTCGCAATGACGCACAACTAGACGTTTTTACGCCCAGTCATTACGAGGAGCGTGAGCGACGAAGTAATCTATGGTTTTGAAATGTTAAGAAATCGTAATATTCTTTTTTAATATATTATCAATTGTTAAGAAGTTAGAAGAATGATTGCAATTGTCGCAAACGTAGTAGTAGTAGTAGTAGTAGTAGCTTGCGTAAAAATTTGATTTACCGGTTGAAAAATGATTAAAAAATGTTATTATAATATATATAGGTATATAAATGATATCTATAATACATAGGAGATTTAATATGAAAAAACAAGGATTTACTTTGGCAGAAGTTTTGATTACGCTCGGTATTGTTGGCGTAGTTGCGGCATTGACTGCACCAGCACTTGTAATGAGTAGTAGAAACGAAGCAAACGCAGCAAGACTTTCAACAGTCGTATCAAATATGGAAAACGCTTTCCAAACGGCTATCGCACAAGAAGGTGTAGACAATTTGTATGGCACAAGCTTATGGGAAGAAAATCGAGTAGATGCAACAGCTGGCAACAAAGCACGGTTTGTCGGCCGTTTAGGGCAGTATATGATTTTAAATGGTTATAAAGATAATCAAGCTGCTTTTTATGGCGACGGTGTGCGAACCTATGCAATGTCTAATTCTGGCGGTGTTGGACAAGAACGGAATATTGGTCCGTTAAGGACGCCATTTGTTATAGAAACAAAAAATGGAGCGGCTATTTTTATTGCTGCTCAGAGAAATGCATTCAATCCTGGGACCAAAAATCGGGCAATTGACAATGGTTGTACTTTGTATACACAAGCTGCACAAGTTGCTATAGATGTAAATGGTAAAAATGGACCAAATGTTTTTGGACGTGATATTTTCTTCTTTGTACTAGGTGAAAATGGCGTTCTTTATCCTTACGGCGGGAGAGATGTAAATGCTGTAAACGGTAGTATAGATGGAACTTGGGATCAAGCTAATACAGTTTTCTCTTGCACTGATGCTAGCAAAGGCAATACACCAGCAGTGATGGGGGTTGGTTGCACAGCTCGTGTAATCGCAGAAGGATATAAAATAAATTACTAATGTAAATTCTTGTGGTGCGCCGTAGGCGCACCTTTTCTTTTTTTGCAGAATTTACGTCAACCTCTCTGTGGGAAAGGTCGTTGCTGTTCGTGAGGCTTCGCCGAACGTTACGGAAACGGGTGAGGGTTGAACTTTAAAGCAAAAGTTAATAATACCCTCTCCCTAGCCCTCCCCCAGGGGAGGGAATAACCGACACTAGCTTGTTTATAGCAGGTTGGGGCTTTCTGCCCAATAAAAACTTTTAGACCAAATGGACATGGTTAATAAAAGGCTGGATTCTTCGTGCTAATCGCACTCAGAATGACCCCATGCGTTATTTGAGCAACTATAGTGCCCTCCCCTTTTATTAATTCGACATGGGGAGGGGCAGGGGAGGGGGTATTATTAACTATTTTCATTTTAATCAATACCCACCCGCATTCGTAGCTTTTGCAAGGCTCAAGCACGACTGCGACCTCCCTAACTAGGGAGGTGTAGCTCCTTCTTTAACAAAGAAAGGAATTCGTCCGTAGGTTTATAACTTCCGCAAACCAAAGACGCTCTTCAAATATGCAGGTGTTTTAAGATTATATTCATATAGACCAAATGGTCTATGTGAATTATCCCAAAATCTAACCCCTTGATTGATGGCATGGGCATGCCAATTTAGTAGACTATTATTAAGGGAGAGAGAGTATACTATTATGAAGAGAACGTTGTTGTTTTTAGGAATGTTTTTATCTATGTTGGCAGTTTCTGCAGAAGAAAATGTCTTGCAATCAATTGAAATTGTTCCTGTAAAAGATACATATAATATAGTTTTGGTTTCAGACAAAGCAGTTGATGTAAAAAAGACTGTAAAAGCTCCAAACCAAATCACTTTGAATATGAAAGATATTAGAGCATCAAAAACTCTAAACACAGTTTACAACAATGTTTCAAATGTTGATACCGTAATGGTTGAACCTGCTGGAAACGGCGTTAGCATTTTCTTTCAAGCAGAAAATGCAGCTGGCGCAAGTGTTTCTTTCGATTCTCTAGCTCCAGTTATGCCAAAGAAAGCTGAAACTCAAAGCGTAAAACTAAGCAATCCGATTGAAAGCTACGCTCCTATCTACAAAGAAGATATGAGCCAAGCAAAAACTTCTAGCTTGTTCAAACGCTTACAAAAATCTTCAGCAGTTGAAGGTATAAAAGATTCAATGGACGAAGACACTGTTTCAGATACTGCAAACAAAGTTTTCTCATTTGGTCTAGTTGGCTTGTTGGCTTTCGCAGTAATCAGATTGTTCAAACGTAAAGAACCAGATATGAAGATTGGTTTGTCACAAAGTCTTACTGATAGAGAAATTGAAATGTACAGAGGTGCTCAACAAATCGGTTCTTCTCATATTGCTCCAGAAAAACCATTCACAACTGTTAATTATGGCTTGAATGCTTACCAAAGAGAAAATAGAAACCCTTATGAAACAGAAGTACCAATTCATAATCCTAGATTAAGAAACTTTGCAAACGCTCAACGCAATGTTCAGATGATGAGCCAACCACAAAGACCAATGACACAAACTGCGGTACAACAAGCGGTTAGAAAAAATACAACTCCTGTAAACACCGCACCAGTTAATCAATCAAACCCAAATATTGATAACTTAAAATTCTTAGAATCAATGACTGCGATTTATGAAAAAAGCGGACGCCACGATTTGGCACAAGGTTTGAAGGCAAGCTTAAATAAAAGTAACTTAAAATAAGAAGAGATAAGAAGAGAGAGATTTGGGGGAATGTTTGATACATTCCCTTTCTTTTTTGCCTAAATCGTTGTATTATGTACTCTATGAAGATAGCTTTTTTACCAATTGATAACCGTCCTGTTTGCTATACGTTAGCAAAATATATAGCTCAAATAGATGAGAGCATTGAGTTTTTTCTTCCACCTAGAGAGTTTTTGGGTGACTTAACAAAAACTGCAGATATTGAAAATCTGATTTCGTGGCTAGAAAATTTACCAAAAGTTGATAGCTTGATTTTGTCTTTAGATACGCTTGTGTATGGCGGTTTGATACCCTCTAGACGCTCTACTGAAACCTTAGAGGAGCTTAAAGAAAGGCTCGCAAGAATTAAACCTCTTTTGAGGAATAAAAAAGTTTACGCTTTTTCAAGCATAATGCGCATTTCAAACAATAATTACAACGAAGAAGAAAAAGAATATTGGTCAAAATTCGGAAAAAAGATTTTTGAATATTCATTCTCTGGCGGAGTGAATAAAGCTGACATTCCAGATGAAATTCTTGATGACTATTTAGCGACAAGAAAGCGCAATTTTGAAGTCAATAAAATTTATTTAGCTTGGCAAAAAGAGGGTTTGTTTGATACATTAATCTTTTCAAAAGATGATTGCGCAGAAAAAGGTTTTAATGTAGAAGAGGCAAAAGAACTTGAAAAACTAGGTGGTAAAACAAAAACAGGTGCTGACGAAATTCCACTTTCTCTGCTTGCTCGCTCTATTGATAAAAAAATAAAAGTTTTTCCAGAGTTTTTAGAGCCTGATTGCAAAAACTTGATTTCAAACTATGAGGACGTATCAATCGAAAAATCGGTATTGGGTCAATTGGAGCTTGCAGGGTTTGAGGTTTCTTCTCCAGACGATGCGGACATCGTCCTAATTGTGAATAATTTTAGAAATAAGCAAGGTGAACTTGTGATGGGTTGGGATACTGAGCCATTTGATGGTAAATTACTTCTGCCTGATAAACCTTTTGCAGTTGCTGATGTGAGATTTGCAAACGGTGCAGATAACGCTTTTGTAAAGCAATTATTAGAAAAAATTGATTTAGAAAACTTCTATGGTTATGCTGGCTGGAATACAAGCGCAAACACTCTCGGCAGTTTGCTTTGCGCTATGAAGGTTAAATGGCAGGCAAAACAATATAATTCACAAGCTTTTGCAAAACTTGAATTGGTTAGATTTCTTGATGATTGGGCGTATCAAGCAAATGTTAGAACGCAAATTGAGAAACCAATTGATATACGTAATTTGATGCAACCTTATGAAACAAGACTTAATAACGTGTTAAAGCTTGCGCCTTCCAAGCTTGATTACACTTATCCTTGGAAGAGAAAATTTGAAGTCGAAGTTAGATTTGTTTAAATTTTCTTGCGTATTTTAGTTTGTCCAACAAGTCCATCAACGTAAGTTTTTCTTCGTCACTAAGGCTTTGTGCGAAATTATTATCTCTATCGAATAATGCTCTTACGGAAACTAGTAGAGCGGCTTCAATTCTTGATTTCTTGATATTTTCGCCTTTGTCGTTGTTCAATACAGCTTTTGTACCGTTATGCAAGTTTACCATTTTTGACAAAATATTTTTGAACATTTTTCTGTTGTCTTTGCCTTCATTCATATAGCGTCTTGCAATCTCAATAAAATCTGTAATCAAAGGTTCGCCAGCCAATACCGAATGTATTGAAGTAGCGTCTTTGTTAGACAATTTGCTGATATAATCCGTTAGCAAGATTGAGATTTTTTGAGCTTCTGGCGCAGTGACTGGTTTTGAATATTTGTCATACAAAGTGTCAATATTTTTTTGAAGTTCGTTTGCATTTTTATTTTCATCAAAAACCTTGTTTGCGTAATATTCTTTATCGGCTTTTGTTGCATTACCAAATAAGAAACGATAAATTTTGTATGCGTTCTCATTATCTGCATAAGTTTCAGAAACTGCAAAATCAGAAGCTTCAACTTCGTTTGAATGTTTCTTGTAAAAATCATTGTTAATCAAGTACAAAGTCTTTTGAATTTCTTCGTCTGACAAAATTTGACCTTCTTTTAATCTATCTCTAATACTTCTTAGAGATATGCTAACTTTGAACATATCGTTGCAAAGCGAATTATTTAAACATTCTCTTAGGTACAAATTTTTATATCTATTAGGAGCTGCTGCTGGCGTATTTGAGGTTAAATAATCTTTAACGCCTTCTTCCAAATCAACTCTTGCTTTGACTGGTTGTCCATCAACGCCTTCCAGTGATATAATTATTCTCTTATCATTTTTATCTTGCGGAATTTCTTTTGGAGCTACATTTTGCGGAGTTTCGTTTTTTGGTGCAATATTTTTAGGTGTAATTTCCTCTTTAACTTCGCCATATCTTTCTATAAAGTGTTTGTTCCACTGTTCTTGAAGTTTATCGTGTGCTTCATATTTAGCATTTCTCGCTGGAATAATTCCTTGCGCAAAATCAAGAAGTTGTTTAAATTCTTCTGGCACAAAGTCAATAATTTTTTTGTTTTCAGTGTTTTTGTCAACAATCTTAAACTCATTGTTGATGCCTAAATTACCGCCAGCACCGTAAACTTCTTCAAAAAGTTCTATTGTATCAGTTATCGCAGTTGAATATTGTTCTAACAAAAATGGGTTTGCTTTCCAAAATCTCTTGAACAAATCTGTCTGATTTTGAACTTTGTCAGAATGTGCAAAGTCTTTCATTTCTTCTGAAAGGTGAACTCTGTCTGCTGATACAATCATTATTGGGCTTAAATATTTTACAATAAATGACGCTTCTGGGTCGTCTTTTGTAAAGCGTCTGATAACGGCTTTTTCAATCGCAGCCTTATCGCCTTTTGCATTTTTGATATCATCTTTCAACGCACGTTTTTTGTAACTTTGAATTTTGTATTTTCTTTTTGCAGGCTCTTTTGCCTTAACTTCGTTTGTAGTGTTTGTTGTGTGGCTTGTGTTGTGAGCAGAAGACGTATTGTTGCTGCCAATTTTCTTTTCTAGTTTAGGCATATTTTCAACAAAGAATTTTTTGTATTCTTCTCTAGTTGCAATAAAAGAGTTCCAAAAATCTTGTTTTGGATATCTTATACCATAAGCAGAGGTTGTGCTGTAATTAATTGGCTGGGTGACAATACCTTTGTATGCTGGGTTCATATCTTTTTCGTAAAAATCTTTATTGATTTCACGAATAGTCTTACCTTCTACATAGATTTTTTTAAGAAGATAAACACCGAAATCAAGATTTTGCTCTTTTAATAAAGGTGCGTTATCAAGTTCTTTTGCAAGTTTTATGTCTGAAAGTATGCCTGTTCTATTCTTCAAACTTGCGCCATGAAGGTTTGAGAACAATTCTTCGTCTGGATAAAGTTCTTTAACGTCTTCAACTTTTTCAGCCATTGGAATGTATTTGAACACTTCGTTCATAATCTGTTCAGGCGGAATATGTTTTCTTGTTTTATAATCCGTGTTCAAGTATTTTTTCATTTCTTGCGGCATGTGATTAACGTTATATTCCTGCTCGTAAAAGTTTTCAGGAGTTCTGCCTCTAAAATTTATATTAAAATCTTTGTAAGAATTTTCGATTGGGTTTGTTTGAGGTTGGTTAATATTTTCATTTGAATTATGTTTTTTTATGTTGCCAATATTTTGATAACTAGTTGCAACGCCACTAATTTTTGCTATTCTCACGATACTCATTTCCTTTTCTGTTGGGATATTGCTAGTGCCTTTTGATGATATAACGAGAAAATGCTCAAGTCAAGCAAGGCGGCAAAATTTAATAACATTTTTCTTTCTCTAAAAGTTAAGGTTTAACAATAAATTTTTTCTGTGTTAAAATCTCAATATGAATAGACCAGAATTATTAATGCCAGCAGGCAATGTAGAAAAATTAAAGTATGCAATTAAATATGGCGCAGACGCTGTGTATTTAGGTGTTGTAGATTTTAGCTTGAGAGCAATGAGAAAAGGCGAATTAATTACGCTTGACAATTTGAAAACTGCAATTTCAACCGCTCAACAAATGGGTGCAAAGGCTTATTTGACGCTTAACATATTTGGGTTTAATAGCGATATTAAAGCTCTTGAAAAAGCAATGGACGTAATTGCTGAGTCAAAACCAGATGCGTTGATTATAAGTGATGTTGGAATTATGCGTCTTGCAAAAAAATATATGCCAAATACTGATATCCACGTTAGTACGCAGGCAAATATTTTAAACTATGAGGCTGTTCGTTTTTGGCAAGATATGGGTGCTACTCGTGCAATTTTGGCGAGAGAACTCCCAATACAAGATGTTGCAGAAATTAAGCAAAAAGTGCCAGAAATGGAGCTTGAATGCTTTATTCACGGTGCGCAGTGTGTTTCTTTCTCTGGAAGATGTTTGCTAAGCGATTATATGACAAATGGCGAAAGAAAGGCTAATTCTGGTAACTGTTCTCAACCTTGCAGGTGGAGTTATAAACTTGTAGAAGAAACTCGTCCAGGGCAATATTATGAAATTGAAGAGAACGAAAAAGGTACGCACATATTAAGCACAAAAGACTTATGTTTAGTAAAACATTTGAAGGAAATGATTGAGGCTGGTATCGATTCCTTTAAGGTGGAAGGTAGAACTAAGAGTCTTTATTATGTTTCAGCCGTTGCAAAAGCTTATAGAGAGGCAATTGACACTGTTCTTGCTAATCCAAATGCTGATATGCAACCTTATTATGACGAACTTCTAAAGGTGGGTAACAGAGGCTATACAACGGGGTTCTATTTGGGTGAAGGTTATCCAAAAGACGGCTATAGCTACGACATCTCAAAAGGTTTGGCTGGAGCTGATTTCTTGTGCGAATTTTGGGGCAAGGAAGGCGATTATTACAAAATTAAAACAAAGAATAAATTCAACAAAAATGAAGATATTGAAGTGATTTCGCCAACTGAGAAATTTGTAACTCAAGTGACTGAAATCAAGAATACAAAAGGCGAAAAATTAGAACTTGCTAATACTAATGATGAGCTTTTAGTAAAATTGACAAAAGCTCCAGAAGATGTCGAGTTTGCGTTGGCAAGAACCGTTGGAATAAAAAGATAATTCAGGAAAACTTGATTATATCAGTCATGTAGCGCTTGGTAAAATCTAAAAGTAGGAAAAGAGAATGCTATTAAAACCAGATTATAATTTGAAAAATATTTACGAAATAAACTTTGAAGAACTTAAACAACAAGGCATAAAATGTATTATGTTTGATTTGGATAGCACTGTTATGGTGTCTAAATCGGCTGATTTTTTACCAGAAACTGTTGAATGGTTCAATTCTTTTTTGAAGGATTTTGAGGTTGCAATAATTTCAAATAATAAGAACGACGAGTATATTGAAAATGCCTCTAAAATTGCGCCTTGCAGAGTTATTGGTAAGGCAAATAAACCAAACCCAAAAGTTATGGGTGAATATTTGAAATCGGTTGAAATAGACCCAAAAGCTTCTGTAATGGTTGGTGATAGACCGTTGACGGATATTTTAGCAGGCAAATTGTTAGGTTGTAAAACAATTCTTGTCGGCTCTATTAACCCAAAAGAAAATTTGCCAACGAAATTTGTAAGAGCATTGGAAAGAAGTACGATTAGAAGATAAGTTTTTGGCTTGATTTATTCTTCCAAACTTCCGATATCTTTAGATAGCTTGTTCAAAATATTCTCAATAGAATCTTTGTTCAACAAAGCTGATTGAACAGCCGTGTTAACAAGTGTGTTGATTTCTTTTTGACCACGTTTTTGTTTTAATTGTGGAGTTATTCTGTTTATTTGTTTTGCACTAATTGAGCGAGCTTTGGCTTCTAAAGTCGAATTGTCATTATAGAAACTATTTTTAAGAGCGTTAGAATTTGTCGCAATAACGTTTGTCATTTTAGCAAGTTCAAGTTGATTGGTTTCATTTGTTAAATATAGGCAAAAATCAAGTGCTTCTTTTTTGTGTTTAGCTCTTATTGGAATAACAAAATTCATCACTGAAAAATCATTTTGACCAACGGGGCCTTTGATTTGTTCTGTTACATCTGTTTGCTCAAATATTGATGGAGCATTTTCTTTTACCATAGTCAAGAAGTTTGCACCACCTTGAAAAAATACAATTTTACCAGCCATATATTGTTCTAAAGCTTCTCTATGTGTAAAAGTTATGCTTTCTGGCGGAATTAAGTTCTTTTCATAAAGTTGTTTAAACATTTCAAAAACTTTTTGTGCTTGCGGATAATCTTCAGCCTCTGAAATTCCGTATTTATTCAGTATTTTAACCATTGTGTCGTTTTCTGTAATTGTTGGCAAGTATGCGTAAGCACCTGTGTTTTCTTTCACTTTTTCAGAAATTGTAGCAAGTTCTTTGTAAGTTTTTGGAAGTCTAATTATACCAGATTTCTCAAACAAATCTTTGTTATAGATTGTAATTGCACTTGTTGCATACCACGGTATTGAATAAATTTTGTCGTTGTATTTTAAAGCATTTACAATCTCTTGATTAAAGTTAGCAAGCGAGGTTTCGTCGATTTCTTCTAGTGTACCCTTTTGAGCAAGCAATGCAGAAAAATCTGGGTTAAGATTGATTAAATCAGGCGGATTGTCTGTCATAACTGCAGCTAGTGTGCGTTTTTCGCCTTCTGAAAAAGGGACATCAACCCATTTTATTTGTATGTTCGGGTGGTCTTTTTCGTAAGAGCGAATTATTTTGTACATATAATCAGAAAAATCACCCATTTGCAGTGTCCAAAGCGTTACCACCTTCTGCTCGTTTTCTTTGCGAATAGAGCAAGCGGTTAAGCCTAGAATTGATAATGTTATTATTAATAATGCGAAAAGCTTTTTCATAATTTTGTAAGCCAATAAGTGAATGAGTGAATAAGTTCGTATTAGTTATTTTCTATGGAGAACATTTGGTTGGTGTCACTCTTTTGACTTTTGCCCTTTCTAAGTTTTAATTTCTGTATTCAAATTCAAATCAATATATTTAAACGTGTTTAGCAAAATCCCAGGAGGGAAGTTGTAAACATTGTTGCAAGGAGTTATTTTTAGAATAGAATTTGCACTGTCAACGCTTGCAATTGTCGCTAAATATTTGTTTCTGTTTACTGTAAATATGATGTAACCATTTGTGGTTTGAACTTCGTTAATAGTGAATCTATTTGCAGAAAGTGAAGATAATGTAAGATAAAAAAGTTTTTCTTTGTTTACTGCAAAAATTTTGGTACAGTTCTGAAACATAATGTTTTGTGGAACTGTAATTGGTGGTGTTGGGTTTGCTGGCTTTGGTTGCTCTACTGCAAACGCCGTTGATACAAACAATAATCCAAGAAGTAATAAAACTTTTTTCATCTTTCCTCCTGTTAAACTAAGTTTAGCATAATGTTTGCACTCTTAACTCATACATAAATAGTATTAATTCTGGTAAAAATGTGGTATAATTGGTTTTAAGAGGGAAAATGGAAATTTTTTTTGAGACAGAAAAACTTAGTTGTATAAGAAATGAGATGACACACTTGTGGGGTACGGCGTGTGCTACGCTAGGAGGTTCAGCACTTTTGTTTGTATCACCAAATGCTAATAGCTCATATTATTTAATCGGTACGATTGGAACAATAGTTGCAATCGTAATGGCAAATTCATACTTTGTAAGAAGAAATGAAGTTCTAAAAATTTTAAAGAAGTTGGAGGCTAAAAAATGAATATTCAAACCCTATCTCATATAACTGCAATTATAGGTATTTTAGTGTTCTTTAGTTTTTGTGCTTACAAATACACAAAACAAAATCACGATTACAAATGGTAAGGTGTGGTAAGAAATACTAAAATGTCGGTTGGGCATACCTGCCCAACAAAAACAGACACTTCAATTCTAGCCCTGTCTTGTAAGACGAGGGAATTACCAAGATTTGTAGAATTGATACAAAAAAATAATTTAATAAGAACTTATTCACCTATTGACTCATTCACTTGAAAAAACGTAGGGTGGGAAAAGCGGAGCGGTTCCCACCGAAAAAAAATAAACGGAGAAAGTACATGTTACAAGAAGCAACGAGAGCGATAAATTCAGCATTTAACAATAGCTTTATAAAAAAACTAAGCCAATATTTGCACGATTGCGTGCGAGAAGAGGTTAAAAGCTCAACTTTTAGAAACTTAAAGGCTGATAAAGACAATAAATGGATATTCCTTGATGGAGAAGATACATTGTTTACACAAGGTTTAGAACATTTGCGCCTCGAAGGTTCTGACCCAAAACTGACAGAACTTATGATACAGTCAGAAACTAGCCAAAAAGATAAGTATTTGATATATGGTTATTTGTTTTTGGTGGGAAAATCAAAAACTGGTAAACGCAATGAGTTCTTAACTCCGCTATTATATGCGCCTTGTAAGCTTGAAAGAAATGGCGTGAATATCAATTGTATGTTAACTGATGAGTTTTTGTCTTTAAATACAGGTGCATTGACTGCGCTTATGAAAAAATCTGATGACGAAGATGAAACCGAACAGTTGCTAGAAGGTTTGCTTGATGTAGTGCCAACTGTGCCAATTACGCAAGAAAAAATGGACATCTTTTTAACGACTTTAAAGTCTATTGTTCCAGATATTGATGTTAGTTTGAACCCAGAAAATGTTGTAAAAGAAGACAATGTTACAAAAGATTTTTATAATGAAAAAATTAACTCTGAAAATCTTGAGGAACTAATTGAAGAGGAAGAGAATAACAAAAAAACACAAATCAAACTTGATAAAATTAGTTTGACAAAACAATGTGCAATAATTTTGACAAAGCGTCCATCTGTGACAGCTGGTGTTTTGCACGAATTAACGCAAATTGCTGAAAAACCAAGCGGTGTTTATAGAGAAACTGTTTTGAACTTGATTAACGAAGAGTATACTCAATCAAAACCAACAGATACGCAACAAAAAACTCTTGCAGATTTTTTCCCAGTAACACCGTTGTCTTTATCAGATGCGCAGTTGAATGTTGTTAAAAATGTTGAAAATGCAAAACTGGTATCTGTTTTTGGACCTCCAGGGACTGGTAAATCTCAAACTATTGTAAACTTAGCAGCGCATTTAATTGCAAATGGCAAAACTGTTCTTGTTGCCTCAAGAATGGATAAGGCAGTTGATGTAGTTGCAGAACGTTTGAACGATTTGGGCGCACCATTTTTAGCGTTAAGAGCTGGACGTTTGAATTATCAAAGAGAGTTGAGTATGCAACTTCAGGACTTGCTTGCCAACAAAGTTGATTTAGATGAAGGTGCTGAAAATTCAATTCTTTGTGATGTTTCTGATATGGAAAATCTTCTTAAAGCGATTGCTGATTTAGAAAAGAAATCAGAGAGAATTATAAAGCTAGAAGAGGAGTGGACAAATATAAATGGCGAAATTGCTTTAGAAAAACCAATGCACGCTAATCCGCAATTTATAAAAAATGTTTTAAAGGAAGATGAAATTAATCTTGTAGAAAATTGCATAAATTCATTAAGTCAAAATCTAGAAAAATCGGGCTTTTTTAGTGGCTTAAAGAATATGTCTGCGATTGGAAACTTGAAAAAAACTTTGCGAATTAATAGTTTTGACGTGAATAATGAAAATCTTGTGACTTTGAGAAATGAGTTAGAGTTTGCAAAATTGATTTGCAGCGCAAGAAAAATTGAAACAGAAATTCAAACAATTGGTAATATTCATGTGCTTTCTGAACAAATTAGAAATATGAAACGCAAGCAAAAGAAACTTGCAATTGATATTTTGAAAACAAAGCGCAGACAAGCATTGAAGGGTTTAATGCAAGATCCAGTGAAACGTCAAAGACTTTTTGTTCACTCAAAATCGCTTGTTGAAAAGAAAAAGAATTTACAAAACAGATTGCTAGAAACAGAGGACTTTAAACCGCTATTAGAGGCTTTTCCTTGCTGGTGTGTTACAACTTATGCTGTTTCGGGGTCTTTACCAATGAAACCTGGCTTGTTTGATGTAGTAATTATTGATGAAGCTTCTCAATGCGATATTGCAAGTTGTTTCCCAATTTTATACAGGGCTAAAAAGGCTGTTGTTGTTGGTGATGACAAACAATTGCCACATTTGTCTTTCTTAGAAAAAGCTAAGGAGCAATCTTTCTTGTCACAATATGGAATTAATGACAGATATCAGCTTATGTGGCGTTTTAGAACAAATTCTATGTTTGATTTGGCAAACTATTATTCAATGCACCCAGTGCTTTTAGATGAACATTTTAGAAGCCTTCCGCCAATAATTAATTTTTCAAATAAAGAGTTTTATGGTGGCAGAATTAAAGTTATGCGTCGAAATGATAATACTAAGAAGGTTTTAGAAACGGTTGTTGTTCCTGATGGTAAAGTCGATTTTGATGCAACTAGAAATTTGCCAGAAATTGAAGCTTTGGTAAAACGATTGCATGAAATTGTAGTTGAAGATGAACGTAAAAACCCAGAAAACCCCGTTTCTATTGGTATTATTTCGCCATTTAGAGCGCAGGTGGAACAGTTGAAGGTATCGGTTGCTAAGGTACTTTCTGAACACATGATGGAAAAACACCAAATAGAAATCGGTACTGCGCATACTTTCCAAGGTGACGAGCGTGATATTATTTTGACTTCTTGGGCTTATGCAAATAATAGTTTTCCTCAAAGCTTGATATTCTTACAAAAGCCAAATTTATTTAATGTGGCTATTACAAGAGCTAGATATCAAATGATTAACTTTATATCAAAAGACCCTAGAGAATTGCCAGAAGGAATTTTGAGAAGTTATTTGGGCTTTGTGCAAGAATACGAAGACAGATATGCTTTATCTAAGTCTGATGATTTCGATGAAAATGTTTATAAAAATGCGTTTGAAAAAGAGGTAGCGCAAGCGTTTAGAGATTTAGGTCATGAGGTTACTTGCGGAGTTGATATCGCAGGTTTGAGTGCAGATTTGGTTGTAGATAACAAATTTGTAGTTGAGTGTGATGGTGTCGAGGATAAAACTCCTTGCAAGGTTTCTAATATGAAGAAACAAGCTATTATTGAACGTTCTGGTTTGAAGGTTTCAAGAATTTCCAAACGAGAATGGCAATATTCACCAAAGGCGTGTGTAGATAGAGTGATAAATTGTAATATGTAAATAAAATAACTTTAATTGTTCATGCTAAAATAAACCTATGAATGATTTTACGAATCCCTCTGAAACGCTAAAAATTTTGACATCAGAAAGTATAAATTACTCTGACTTGCTTGCAAAATCAGAAAGTTTGATGCCTGCGCTTTCTACAATACACGTCAATCAAGATGGACGCAAGTATATGTCAATTACTCAGTGCATTTTGGACTGTATTAAAAGAATTTATGGTTTCTCTTCTTGTGAATGGGTTGCAGAAAATAAACTCCGATACGAATTAAAAGCTGGGCAAGAGCCAATTAGTTTTACAAGAATTAACAACAAAGGCGAGGTTTGCCTTTATAAAATGATAAATTTTGACCAAATTGATTTTGATAAAGAAATCGAATTTGCAGACGAGTATGAAGTTGTTAAGAAAACTCCTTCTAAGAAAGTGGCAAAACTTATTAAAGAAGAAGAGGACGAAACTTTTCTTAAAATTTTAACACTTTTGAAAAATGGTGAAAACGTCTTTCTTACAGGTTTTGCGGGTACTGGTAAAAGTTATATTTTGAATAAATTAAAAGAATATTTCAAAAAGAAATTGACAATAACAAGTACGACAGGCATTGCTGCGGTAAACGTAAAAGGTCAAACCTTGCACTCTTGGGCTGGCGTAGGACTTTGCAGAAATACGATTTTTAATACTGTAGAAAAAATAAAAAAACGTCCTACTCAATATCGCCAAATTATGAATTGTAAAATTCTTGCGGTTGATGAAATTTCTATGTTGAATATTGAGGCTTTTGAATATATAAACGAAGTTTTGCGTGAAGTTCGAGAATGCAATGAGCCTTTTGGTGGCATACAAGTTATTTTTATTGGCGACTTTTTTCAACTTCCTCCAGTAGAAAAAGAGGGTGAAATTAGACATTATTGTTTCGATTCAGAAGTGTGGAAAAAGCTCGGCTTAAAGAATGTTGTTTTGAAAAAGAATTATCGACAAAATGAAGAAAATTTTATTAATGCACTAGCACACATGAGAGAAAATTGCTTGGAGGTAGAGGACATAGAGCTTTTGAAAACTCGTTGTGTTGAAAACGAGGACTCTGATATCTTGCATATTTTTTCTACGAATGAAGAAGCTAATAGGTATAACCTTGCAAAATTTAATATGATAGAAGAGCCTGTTAAATTGTTTTATGCAGAAGATGGCGTTTATAGAGGCTCTAAGCTTGTAAGCGAGGGACTTACTGAAAGCGAGAATTATATTTTAGAAATTTTTTCAAAAAATTGTAGAGCAGAAAAGGAAATTGCATTAAAGCTCGGCGCAAGAGTAATGTTACTTGTAAATATGGACTTTAACAAAGGGCTTATTAACGGCGCTTGTGGTATAATTCAAAAATTTAATCAAGACACAATTGCGATAAAATTTGATAACGGAGTAGAAACGTCAATTCCAAAACATAAGTTTGAATATTATTATAACGAGCGTGTTGTTGCGGAAAGAATGCAATATCCGCTGAAACTAGCTTATGGTATTACAATTCACAAGTCGCAAGGTATGACGCTGGATAGACTTGTAGTTGATTGTGCAAGAATTTTTGAACGTGGCCAATCCTATGTTGCAATGAGCCGAGTAAAAACGCTAGAAGGTTTGTATCTAAAGAATTTTGACCCTGAAAAGGTGCTTGTCGACAATCGAGTTGCAGAATTTTATGAAAATATAAAAGAGGTTGGAGAGGTTCAACCGAATAATCTTTCGCTGGAGTTTGATATGGAAGAAGAGAAGGAAAGAGTATCAAATGGGGACGCAAGGAAAATTATTCTTGATTGTGTGAGTGAATTTAGTGGTCAATATGGTAAAAGTGGTTTTGCAAAAATTTTGGCTGGAAGCAAACAGGTTCGAGATAATGGTTATAATGAAAAAGTGACCTCTTCAAACTTTTTGGGCGCATTGGAAGGCTGGAGCCAAAAAGCTATTGGTGAAATAATAGATGAAATGGTAGAAAACGGCGACTTGCGTGTTACAAAAATTAGCTTCGGCAGACCCGTTTTGAGTGTGAAGAAATAGTTGTTTGCAAATTGTGTTACACCTTATTGATAACATCTAAATTTCTAAACTCAAAAATCTTTTTCGTGTTACCTTTCAATTTTTCTTCAGCTAAAAGTGTGCCTACGATAGCTTCCAATTGTGCTACTGGCATCATGTTGGTTGGCAATTCGTCAAACCCATACTCAAATTTTAGTGCTGATTGTAAAAATTTGCAGTCTGCAGAAGAACGTTCTTTATAGTTTGAGTATAAGTTGAATTTTTGTCTGGTTAAATAAACTTCATATCTTGAAACTTCGCAACCTTCGTTTTTTAGGTTTAATAACAAATCAGCTCCTCTAGGTGAGAAACGTTGTAACCAGTTGTCACGGTTTAAAAATGGATTTTTGCTTGAATGAATAAGTTGGTATGGCTTTGACAAAACTCGCCATTTGCCTTCCATCATCGTGTTATCCCACGGAAGTGAAACGCAAATTATAGAATTTTTCAATGAGGTGTAATTGTCAAAGAATAGTTGCACATCGTTCATTGAAAACAGTTTATCGACGTAGATTAATTTTCCAGTTGCTATTTCTCTTACTGCGACACCACTTTCAACAGATGATGCTGGACCTAAAGATAATCCGACAGAATGTGTTATCATAGCCCGAAATCCTCATCTTCTGGAATGTTTGTGTCAAGCTTAATAACTCGTTTTTCAACCGCTGGCATTGTATTATCTTTGTCTGTTGATGGCATATCTTTGTCTAGGTTAACGTACAATTCCATGTTTTTTGAAGACAATTTCTCGCTCTTTTGTTTAGCAATCATTTTTTGCTTGTTGTCTTCAAGTAATTTTCTAGCAGCAGGTGAAATTGAATCACCTTCAACAGTTTTAATTACTGCTTGTCTTTGCTTTTGTATTCTTTCTTGTTCAGTTTTTGAAAGTCTTAATGTGTCATCATTTCTTGTTTCAAAATCTCTTCTGTATTTGTTTTTTAGAATTAATATTTCAACTCTTCTATTCACTGGGTCTTTTGGCGAAATCGCAGTTTCTACTGGACGAGTGTCAGCATAACCGATTGCAGAGAATAGTGAAGGCGAGAACTTAAATCTGTTAATCATATATCTTACAACAGAAGATGCTCTGGCTGATGATAACTCCCAGTTTGAAGGGTATTGAGGACTTCTAATTGGGTCGCTATCTGTATGACCTTCTACTCTCATATAGTGTAGTACAAATTTTTTGCAAATCAGAACGCCAACTTTGTCGAGTAACTTTTTGGCGTTGGAATCTAAGTATGCAGAGGCTGGAGCAAACAAATATTTGTCATCAAAAGTTATTAGCAAACCTTTGTCTGTCATTTTTGTAGAAATTCCTTCTAGCTCGCCAGCTTCTGAAAGTTGTTTAACTGTTTCTTCAATTTCGTTAAAAGAGGTTTCTTCGTATTTAGGACTGATGTATTCAAGCATAAGGCTCGGTACAAAAGAGTTTGCCATTTGTTGCTCATCAAAAATTGACTCGCTGCCGTCCATTATCGATTGTTGACCATCTAATAATGTATTTTGGCTAAAGGCAGATTTTAAAGACTCTTCAAGCTTTGCAAAATCGGAAACGTCAACTTGCGCAAGAGCGTATAATACAACGAATGTTGCAAATAATAGTGTGATGAAGTCCCCGTAAGAAACCAACCATCTCTCTAAATTTTCTGGCTCTTCTTGTCTTTTTTTTCTAGCCATTAGCTTCCTTGTCCTTAGCTTCTTCTAAAACGAATGAACGTAATTTTCTTTCAATTAAAACTGGACTTTCCCCAGCTTGTATTGACAAAACGCCTTCTAATATCATGTTTTTGTATAACAAAACATCTTGATAAATAAACTTAATTCTTGTTCCAAGAGGAATCATAACAAGGTTTGCGGCAAACAAACCATAAATTGTTGCAACGAATGCAACTGCAATACCTGCACCAAGTTTTGATGGGTCAGACAAGTTCTGCATAACCTGAATCAACCCAAGTACCGCACCAATGATCCCAAGTGTAGGTGAATAACCGCCGAATGATTCGTAAACTTTTGCTGCATTGTGAACATAGTTTTCTAATTGTTCTATTTGGTTTTCCATCATTTCTCTAACGAGAGTTGGATCTGTACCATCGGCAACTGCGCCAAGTCCAAGAGTTAGAAGTGAATCAGATGCATTATTTGCTTCTTTTTCAAGAGCAATAATACCTTCTTTTCTTGCCTTAGTTGCAAAGCTTCCAATTTCTGTTATTAGAGCTTCAAAATCGGCTTTTGGCGGCATAAAAACATCTTTTAGTATTTTTACCGCTGATATTAAAATTTTTGGAGGGAAACTCAAAACAACGGCACCACAAGTACCACCTAGTACGATAAATGCAGCGGTAATTTGTAACAATTGTCCTATGTTACCGCCTTCCATTGCTTGACCAGTCAAAATGAATGTTATGCCTAGAAACATTCCAATAACTGCAAATATATCCATAGTTATCTCCGATTTTATACTATTCTCCTATGTATATTAAACTACATTTTCTAATGTTTGCAATCCTTTAAATATAGTAGTTTTCACGCCCAGCCGTTTTGAGGAGCGTGAGCGACGAAGTAATCCATTGTTATAAATTTTTTACAGAATTTACGCCAACCTCTCTTAGGGAGAGGTCGTTTCCGTTCGTGAGGCTTCGCCGAACGTTACGGAAACGGGTGAGGGTTGAACTTTGGATTAAATGGACATTGTTAATAATCAGCTGGATTCTTCGTGCTAATCGCACTCAGAATGACCCATGACTTGTTTGTAGGGCGTCTTGATAAGACCTCACCCTAGCCCTCTCCTGCAAGGAGAGTGAATTACCGAGTGCGCTAGATTAACATATTTTGCGTCATTTTGAGGTGCGATTAG
>CAKVLN010000019.1 GCA_934757275.1 uncultured Candidatus Melainabacteria bacterium | reverse complement strand
GAAGGTACAATTTTAGCGAATGATTTTACCAACAATCAAGGCAAAACCTTCACTAACAAAAATACTACCAATGTATCTGGCAACTTCACCAACTCTGGCACAATCGACGGCACAGGCTCTTTGACAGTTGCAGACGGAACAAATTCAGGCAGTCTAACTCAAGACTCGTTGACTGTTGGCGGAACTTTCACAAATAACGCAAATGGTTCAATCATAGCTGACGTCATAAATAATGGCAATTTGACCAATAATGGCAGTATTACATCTGGTAATTTCACAAATAACACAGGTGCAACTTTCACTAACAAAAATACAACCAATGTGTCTGGCACTTTCTCAAACTCTGGCACAATCGACGGTACAGGTTCTTTGACTGTTGCAAATGGCACAAATTCAGGCAGTTTAACTCAAGACTCGTTGACTGTTGGTGGAACATTCACAAACGAAAATAATATTTATGTAGGCGATTTGCAGAATAACGGAATAATAACGAACAATGGCTTAATTGATGTTGATAACAATTTGCAAAATGATAACAAGTTGCAGAACAACGGAACGATTAATGTTGCTAAAAACTTGAACAATAAAGGTTCTTTGACTAACACGGTTGGCTCAATAGATGTCACAGAAAATTTGACAAATGATAACAACATTACTAATGAAAATGGCGGTAGTATAAAAGTTACAAAAACTTTTACCAATAAACAAAACGCAACTCTAACAAATAAGACGGGTTCGTTAATAGATTTGAGTGCAGCTACTGCAAATATGGCAAATGAAGGCACTGTTAATAATAGTGGCACAATTCGATTTAGTGAAAATAATGCAGGCTTAGAAAACAAAGGTAACTTTACAACCTCTGATGGTGGGGCGGTAGAAAACGCAATTGTAGTAAACACAGGTACAATGACCGCAACGAACGGAAGTTCACTTTTGTTGGTGAGTTTAGATAATATAAATGGAACACTAAATCTTAATAATAGTTCTAATCTAACGCTTACAAACCAAACTAGCGATTTGCAAGGTTTGATTAATGTTGTTGGTAGCAATAAAACTTCAAACGGCGATTTGATTGCAAATACCATCACTTCAACAGGTAACACAGCTAACATTGCTGGCACTCTAAACTTAGGTGACGCTCAAACTAATACAAATTTGGTTATTGATAACATTAATATTGCAGAAGATGCAAACGTTAATATTGAGCATGCTGGTAAGTTAACTCTAACCAATAATTCTACGTTGAATTTGAATAGTGGCAATAATAGCGATGTTGTTAACGGTGATATCAATTTAGAAAATGGCATTGTTAATTTAAAAGATTATACTTTGACAACTGGAAATAAGTCTACCCAAAAAGGCGGTAGCAATGCTTATTATTCTCAAAGTGGCGGTACATTAAATCTGAATAATTCTACTTTGAAATTGGGCGATTCTTCTGCAATTAGAGGTGGCGCTTTAAACATTGATAGCACTTCTCAATTCTTGGTAACATCAGAGGAAAACGGAACTTATGACAGTTTCTTAGACAATCTAACAATCGCAGATGGCGGTAGATTTGGTGTAATGAACGGTGATTTTGCAGATTACGGCATTACAAATATAAATGTTGATGGTACAACGAATTTCACGATTGATGTTTACGCAAGAAGTAATCAAGAAAACCACCACGGCACAGATACCTTTATTGGTAATAATCTTAGTGGTTCTGGCTTAATTAATATTGAAGATTGGACATTAGCTGGTGATATTTTTGGTTGGGACGCTCCAATTGATAGAGATATCAAGTTGGATAACGTTTTTAATTACAATAATATTTCTCCGAATATCAAACTTAGTGCAACTAAAAAAGAGGTCTTCACACCAATTGGTTGGTATCAATTAAACAACCATGGTGGAATGAATGGCAACTATACTCTTAACTTGACGAGATTTAATCCGCAAGTTTATAGAGGTCAAGTAACAACCTTATCTCAATACATGAACCAATTAGCTATTGATGATATGTTGTTTAACCACTCAATGCTACTTCCTAGCTTCAAAGATGATGATTTGTCAGAAAATGGAACTATGGCAAACCGCTATGCAGCCGCAAACCCATTGTATGCACCATATCAATATTCTAAAAAAGATGGCGGACTTTGGTACAGAATGTATGGTACATTTGAAACTTTACAAATGAATCAAGCTGGCTTAGGCAGAGTTGGTAACAATGCTTACGGCACAATTATTGGTGCAGACTTTGGCTTGAAGGACTTGAAAAATGGTTGGAAATTTATGCCAACTGCGTACATTGGATACAATGGCGCACACCAATATTTTGCTAATATGGGTGCTTACCAAAACGGCGGACAAGCAGGTTTCTTAGGTACTTGGTACAAGGATAACTTTATTATTGGTGGTTTGGTGTATGGCGGTATTTACCAAAATAGTATGGATATCGCAGGTCACGTTGACAACACCTTTAACTATTTTGCTGGTGCATCAGCAAAAGGTGCTTACAACTGGCGTTTCCACAGAGATTGGGTATTGCAACCTAATTTGATGATGGCTTACAACTTCTTTGGACAACAAAATTGGCACTCTGATTTCGGTCAAATGGGCATGATGTCTGGAATTTTGAATGGTATTAACCTAGCTCCAGGATTGAACTTGATTTGGGAAAAAGAAACTTTTAGCATTTATGCAACTTTGCAATACATGTACAATTTGAACGGCGCAGTTGGCGGAAGAGCTGGTAATGTAGACCTTCCACACTTATATATGGATAGAGGTTATATTCAATACGGTTTTGGTTTCACAAAACGCTTTACTGATAGATTCTCTGGTTATTTCCAAACTGTGTTTAGAAATGTTGGTAGAACAGGTGTTGGTTTCCAACTTGGTCTAAACTTCAAATTAGGCAAGTAATTTGGAACGATAAGTTAAGTAAAAGGTTCTGTTTATGTATAAACAGAACCTTTTTTAATGGAAATTCCAAATAATTAATTAAACATTAAGAATGCTTGATTTTTTCAAAAAACAATTAAAATATAATTAGATGGAGTAAGATATTATGATTGATTTTGAAAAATTTACAAATTATTCTCAAGAAATAATTTTTGCATCAAATGCAAAGAAAGATTTTTATAAAAACTCTGAAGTTCAACCAGAACATATAGTTATGGCGATGATTGAAGATAAAGGAATTGCGAGAGATTATCTTCAAGAATTAAAGCTTTTGAACCAAAACTTTATTAATGCAATCGTTGCTAGAATTAAGGAATATCCTACAATTTCTGGTGTTAGTGCTTCTCAACAAGTGTTCTTATCTCGTGATACAAATACTTTGTTAGAAATTGCAACGCAGGAAGCACAAAACCTAAAAGACGAGTTTATAGGAATTGAATGTATACTAATTGCAATGACAAAATTGGAAAACTCTTTTATTAAAGATTTGTTGAAACGTAACGGCGTTGACACAAATTCAGTTTTGAACGCAATGAGAAAGATTAGAGGTAACAAAAAAGTGGATAATAAAAATGCAGAAGAAAACATGAAGGCTCTTGAAAAATATTCAACAGACCTTACAGAACGTGCAAGAAAGGGTAAATTAGACCCTGTAATTGGACGTGACGAAGAAGTTAGAAGAATTATTCAGGTCTTGAACAGAAGAACAAAAAATAACCCAGTACTTATTGGTGAACCTGGGGTTGGTAAAACCGCTATTGTTGAAGGTTTGGCACAACGTATAATTAGAGGCGATGTACCAGAAAGCTTGAAAGATGTTAAACTTATTTCGCTAGACTTAGGTGCATTAGTTGCTGGTGCGAAGTTTAGAGGCGAGTTTGAGGAACGTTTGAAAGCTGTTCTTAAAGAGGTTCAAGAATCCAACGGTGAAATTGTTATGTTTATTGATGAATTGCATACAGTTGTTGGTGCTGGTGCAACAGAAGGTTCAATGGACGCTGGAAACTTGCTTAAACCAATGCTTGCAAGAGGTGAATTGAGAACAATTGGTGCAACTACTATCAATGAATACCGTAAGTATATTGAAAAAGACCCAGCTCTAGAACGTCGTTTTCAACCTGTAATGGTTGACGAACCTTCTGTAGAGGATACAATCTCAATACTTAGGGGGTTGAAGGAAAAATACGAAGTTCACCACGGAGTAAGAATATTAGACAGTGCTTTGATTGCAGCTGCTCAACTTTCTGATAGATACATTACAGATAGATTTTTGCCAGATAAAGCGATTGACTTGATAGATGAAGCTGCGTCAGCACTTCGTATTGAAATTGATTCAATGCCAGAAGAAATTGATGTTATGATGCGTCAAAAAATTCAATTAGAGATAGAACGTGAGGCTTTGAAAAAAGAAACTGCGCCAGAATGTATTGCAAAAATCGACAAATTGACTTCTGAAATTGATGAATTAGAAAGCAAGATTTCTAAGTTGAAGGCTCAATGGGAGGTTGAAAAGAATACAATTACTGGTGAAGCTGGTATCAAAGATGAAATCGACAAAGTCAAAACTAAGATTGCTGAGGCAGAACGTAACACAGATTTACAAACGGCTGCAGAACTTAAATATGGCAAGTTGATGGAATTGGAAAAGAAGCTTCAATCAATTCAAGGTAAAGAAAAAAATGAAAATCAACTTTTGAAAGAAGAAATTGACGGCGACGATATTGCAGAAATTGTAAGTAAGTGGACTGGAGTTCCAGTTAACAGACTTATGGAAAGTGAAATGCAAAAATTATTGAGAATGGAAGATGTTTTACATAAACGTTTAATCGGACAAGACGAGGCTGTTAACACAGTTTCTGATGCAATTAGACGTGCTCGTTCTGGTTTGAAAGACCCTAAACGTCCAATTGGTACATTTATTTTCTTAGGTCCAACCGGTGTTGGTAAAACTGAACTTGCTAAAACTCTTGCAGAATTTCTATTCAACGATGAAGATGCAATCATCAGAATTGATATGTCTGAATATATGGAGAAACATAACGTTGCTAGATTGGTTGGTGCTCCTCCGGGATACGTTGGTTACGAAGAAGGTGGACAATTAACTGAGGCCGTAAGACGTAAACCATATTCAGTTGTATTGTTTGATGAAATCGAAAAAGCGCACCCAGATGTTTTCAACTTGATGTTGCAAATCTTTGATGACGGTCGTTTGACAGATTCTAAAGGTAGAACGGTTGATTTTAAAAACACTGTAATTATTATGACAAGTAACATCGGTAGTGAAATCATTCTAGAAGACTCTATCAACAATGCTGGTACTACAAACTTTGACGAAACAAAAGAAAAAGTTATGGCAGTAATGCGTGAACGCTTTAAACCAGAATTTTTGAACAGAGTTGATGAAACTATCTTCTTCAAAGCTTTGTCATTGCAACAATTATCAGCTATTGTTGATATTCAAATGGATCACTTGAGAGGCTTGTTAGCTCAACAAAATATTTCATTTGAAATAACAGATGAAGCTAAAGAATTATTGGCAAGACGTGGTTTTAACCCAATTTATGGTGCAAGACCATTGAAGAGGGTAATAAGACAAATGGTTGAAAACCCATTGTCAAAATTATTGCTTGCTCAAAAGTTCATTGATGGTGATACTATCAAGATTGGCGTTAAAGACGACGAGATTGAGTTTAGCAAGTAATATCAAAGTAATATCGAAGAAGGGCGAAATGCAAAGCATTTCGCCCTCTAAATTTTATTTACTATTTAATCAAAGCCGAATTTTAAATTTCCTTCAAATTTCTTTTTTTGTTCTAGTCTGGCTTCTTGTTTAAGATTATTTTCAGTATCTTGTTTCATTTGAGCAATATCTTCAGTAACTTCAACAGTTGTTAAGAAGTTTTCTACTTCGTTATATAACTTCGGTGGTATCATTTTTTTAAGCATGCCTAAGAATTTTGTTCTTTCTTGACCTTTTAGTTGACCGTCACCGATTTGTTTACCGTTTTGGTCTGTTTTGCCTTCGGTGTCGCATTCTTTAAAAATTGATGCAATAATTTTAGAATCTCTCGTACTCATTTGTACATTACCATCTTGAAAAAATTGGTTCAAACCTTGCATGTTCGCTTTCATACCAGAATAATCAGGAATATTGTTATTCATTTATTTTCTCCTATACTTTGTACAACCATCATGGTTATCGGCATATTTTTGAAAAACTTTAGGGAGGAGAGGAAGATTGTTACAATTTGTTACATGTTTATGGGAAAAGTGAATAAGGCAATAGGTGAATAAGTTCGTATTAAATATTTTTTGTTTTTTATGCGTTCTATGGTGGGTGTGGGGTCTAACCTCCCTAGTTAGGGAGGTCGCAGTCGTTCTTGAGCTTTAGTAACATTTACTCAAAAACCATGTTACACTGTTGTTATGTTGGATATTAATACAGGTGAACAAGTTAACGCTCTTTACAAGATGATTGAGGTGAAGGGCGGAAAACGCATAGAAAAGTTCAAAACTACTGACATTAAGCAAGCTTTGAGATTTCACAAGTGGTATGTTGCAAAATATAAACAAGGCTTGCTTATGGAAATCTGCCAACAGAAAAAACATTACGATTGGAAAGAAAAGACCGTTAGTTATACTTTTGAATAAGACATGACAACTCAGAAATACATAGCATTAATAGATTGCGATAGCTTTTTTGTTTCGTGCGAAAGAAAGCTCAATCCAGAACTCAAAGGACTGCCAGTATCGGTGGTTTCGGGTGAACGTGGGTGTGTAATTGCACGCTCTAGAGAGGCTAAAATGCTCGGCATTCCTATGGGGATACCACTTTTTCAGGCAGTCGAAAAATATCCGCAGGGAATTTATATTACGGCAAATCATTATGCGTATACAAAAATTTCTGGCATGGTGATGAGTATTTTGAAGGAATATAGCCCAAATGTCGAGGTTTATTCTATAGATGAGGCGTTTGTTGATTTTACGGGCTTGACTAAACTTTATAAAAAGAATTATTTTAAACTTGCCTATGATATTCAACAGAGAATTTTGAGGGAAGTGGATATCCCTGTGTCTATTGGCATTGGGCGAACTAAAACTCTTGCTAAATTGGCTTCTGATAAATCTAAAAACACGAGTACGCATATTTCACTCGTTGGCAAATCTAAGTTGAAGGAGCTTTTAAGACACACAGATATACAAGAGGTTTGGGGTATTGGTCGAAAACTGGGCGTCAAATTTTGGGGCTTGGGCGTGAGAAGCGCTTACGATTTGGTTCAAAAAGACGACGCTTGGATAAAATCAAGATTTGGGAAAAATGGTTTGGCTATAAAATCAGAACTTTTAGGCATAATGGTTTCACCGATTTCTAATGAGATTGAACTTCCTAAATCAATAAGTGATACAAAATCGTTTTTGGAATTTTCTTCGGACTTGAATTTTCTTAAAAACGAACTTTCTATACATATTCATGATGTTTGTACAAGGTTGCGAAAGGTTAATTGCAAAGCCTCAACAATTGGGGTTATATTGAAAACAAAAGATTTTAGGACGCTTTATGAGAAGGTATCCTTGAGCGTGCCTATAAATTTTGAGTTTGAGATTTCAAAAAACGCTTTTCCAATTTTAGAGAAAATGTATTCACCAAATGTTTTGTATCGCAGCGTGGGAATAGTTTTGGAGGACTTTAACCTTTGCTCACGGGAACAATTGATTTTGTTTGATACAGATGAAAAACGAGAACAAAAAGAAAAGCTCGGTAAAAGTTTGGATAAGTTAGAGCAAAAATTTGGTCGCAACATTGTGCGTACGGGGTTTGTGAATAAAGAAGTGCCGTTTTCACAAGGTTTTTTGACAAGTCCGAAAGAAGTGTGAATTTCAAAAAAGTCGGTTGGGCATACTTGCCCAACCGACTTTTTACTTACTTCTCCTTCAACTCTTCAAACTTAGCAGCCATTGTCGGATTGTTTTTTGTCAATCTTTTGATGCTCAAATCTTCGGCTTTGTTATTTGCCAATCTCAAATTGTTTTCAGAAGATAATAATGCCTCTTTTGTTTTTTGTAGGTGGTCAATTGTTTTGTCAATTTCCTCGATTGCTTTTTGGAATTTCTCGCTTGCTAGTCTAAAGTTTCTTGAAAATTTATCTTTAAAATCGTTCATTTCGGCTTCAAAATTAGAAACGTCAACGTTTTGTGCTTTGATGATTTCAAGCTCCCTTTTGTATTCAAGCGAGTTGCCTGCTGCATTTCTCAATAGAGTTATTATTGGAATAAAAAACTGCGGTCTTATAACATACATTTTAGGGTATCTGTGCGACATATCGACAATCCCAGCGTTATAAAGTTCACTTTCTGGCTCTAATAGCGATACGAGAACCGCATATTCGCAATTTTTTTCTCGCCTGTCTTTGTCTAATTCTTTTAAGAAATCTTCGTTCTTTTTCTTCGTAGAAGTGGTGTCCATCTCGTTTTTCATTTCAAACATTATTGAAATAAATTCGATTCCTTCTACGTCTTTGTCACGGTAGATGTAATCACCTTTACTGCCAGTTTTTGCGTCGTTGTCCTTTTCAAAATACGCATTTTTAAATCCTGTTGCTCTTAGTTGGTTAAACTCAATTTCGCAATGCTGTTCAAGGCTCTCACCAACCATTTTGGTGGATAATTTTGATTTGAAATCTTTGTATCTGGCAATTTCTTCGTCTTTAAAACGTAATTTTTCTTCGTATTGCTCTTTTAGAGATTGTTCTTTTAGCTGACATTCTTTCTCTGTTAGAGCTTTTTCGCCTTTTAGAGTTGTAATATGACTTTCTTTTTCCGTAAGCTCATTGTTAAGCTTGGTCATAAGTTTGTTTATTTCAAGCTCCTTATCCTTGTCAAAATTAGCTAACTTATTTTTTAGCTCTGCAATTTCTTTGTCTTTTTTAACTTCGGTTTCAGCTAGCTCTGTCTCTTTTTGGCTAAGTTTTTCGTTAAACAATTTTTCAGCCTCTAATTTGGCAAGCTGAACGGCATTGTCTTTTTCAGACTCAAATTGAGCTTTCCTAGATTCGATTTCTTTTGTGAACTCTTTGTCACGCACCTGCTTAACAATTGATGCGTAGCCAGATTCATCAACTTGAAAAATTTCACCACACTTAGGACACTTAATTTCTTGCATTACATATCACCCCATGATTTAAAAAGAACAAGCGCACTGCGAATTGCCCGTGAATAAATAATAAAAATAGCAAGGGAGAGATTCGAACTCTCGACCTCACGGGTATGAGCCGTGCGCTCTCACCAGCTGAGCTACCTTGCCATAATTTTATTATTTAATTGTTACCTGTCTATCTTCCCATAAACATTTTTAAATTTCAAGAGGGAAGTTTTAAGAAGGCAAAATTGGTGTACTTGATTATACTTATTATTGTCTAATTAATACCCACCCGCATTTGTAACTTTCGCAAAGCTCAAGTACAACTGCGACCTCCCTAATCAGGGCGGTATAGCCTGACGTTAACGCTAAATAAACAAGTCATGGGTCATTCTGAGTGCGATTAGCACGAAGAATCCAGCTGGTTATAAACTATTATTTTTAATCAGTACAACATAATTTAGGAAGGGTAAATTTATAGTAAGTTTAAATCAAAACAAGCCTCTTTCATTTCAGAAAGAAGCTTGTTGCAATATGCGATTCTCTGGGGATTAGTCATCAATTTCAGGTGCTGGTTTATTAGCTCTGTATTCAATATCTTTGTCAATGTGTTTCTTCATTTGCTTGTGAAAATCGCCTCTATGACCTCTGTCAAAATGTTGAGGCCCGAAATCATGTCTTACCATTTGCTGGCATGGACAAGGTGCAGGCATTGGAACAGGCGGTTTGTTTAGCCCTGCAAACAAGCTTAAAGCAAGGAATGCACCGACAAATGTACCCGCAGAAATTACTACGAACTTTTTAAAATATTTGTTTTGGCACAAACATTCACATTTTTTTGTTTCTTCTACAATTTGGTTTTCTTCTGTCATAATAAACTCTCCTTTTTAATTACATTTGTATAACGAAATTTGTCTTTGTTTTGTTCAATATTTGCGATAAAATATTTTTATGGGTATTTATTCAGAAAAATCTGCAAACAATTTTAAGGTCGGATATAACTGTGCGCAATCTGTATTATTAGCTTTTGCTGATAAAGTTGGTTTAACTGATGAAGATGCTTTAAGACTTGCATCTTCCTTCGGTGGCGGAATGGGACGCTTGCGAGAAGTATGTGGTGCGGTTAGCGCAATGTTTATGGTGGCTGGCATGCTCAAAGGTTATACTGAACCTAATAACGATGAAATCAAGGCAAAACATTATCAACTTATACAAGATTTGGCAGCGGAGTTTAAGGCTAAGCACGGCACAATCATTTGTCGTGAGCTTTTGGGTTTGGAGGGTGAAGGTTTTTCGCCAATACCTTCAAAGCGAACAGATGAATATTATAAAGAAAGACCTTGCGAGGAATTTATCCGCACTGCAGCTGATATTGTTGAGGCTAGACTTTTATAATTGTTCTTCACCAGTATCCGTAGCGTTCAGCAAAGCTTCACGCACGGCTCCGACCTTTCCCTAAAAGAGGTTGAAATTTTATTGACTAAAATCTAACAAGTGTCGGTAGCTCCCTCTCTGGGGGAGAGGGTTAGGGTGAGGGTTAGTTTTTCCTTATACCAACGGAGCGAACGTTTTATAATACAAGTAAAACGCAACCAACATTAAGAGTGCGCCACTAATCTTCATCAACACATTTGTGTAGCTGGAAAGTTTCTTCAAATTCTTGATACTTGAGGTGAAAATTCCTGCAATAATTAGGATAACACCTTGACCTAAGGCGAACAAAAAGAGCATGAAAATTGCTGCAATTAGGTTTTTGCCAATAGCAGCGAATGCCATAATTCCTGCAAGTATTGGTGTTGAACATGGTGTGCCGGCAAGTGCAAATACTATACCTAAAAGAATTGGGTATAAGAATAATGAGTTTGTTGAGTTTACTGGCATGGCTTTAATTATTACTGGCATTTCAAAATCAAGTAAGCCCGTAATTTTTAGACCCATAACTAACAATAAGGACGCCATGATTAGTGTGAAATATCCGCCTAGAGCCGATGCAAACACGCTTCCTGTTATTGCACAGATTATACCTATTATTGAGAAAACGATTGCAGTTCCCATTATGAAAAAACATAGCTGTATGAAAGTTCTTAGTGGTGTTTCTTTTGAGTAACCGCCAACGTAGCCGATTATTAGTGGGAGCATGGCAAGTGAGCAGGGCGAAATTGATGCAATAACACCACCTGCGAAGGAAGCGAAAAACATTAACAGCCAAATCTGTGGGCTGGAAGTTCCTGCTGAAAAAATTTGTACTAAATTATCCATTGATTAACTCTTTCAAATAATTTTCTAAAATTTGTGGTTGCATAGAACCTTCTATGCGTCTTTTTATGTTGCCGTCAGTGTCTTTAAATATGGTAGTTGGAACAAGTTTTACGTTGTGTTTTTGAATCAGTTCACGAGTAGAGTTGTCTTTTTGTGTCACATCAATTTTTCTAAGAGTGATATCTCTGTTGTAACGAGGGAACACGTCTTCAAATACTTTTTCTAATTCTTGGCACTCATAGCACATTGGCGACGCAAATTTGATAACTTCTGCACCATTTGTGGCTACAGCTGGTGGAGTTGTTAACTTATCTCGTGTAAGCCCCCAATATACGGCAAGTGGTACTAAAAAGATTGCTAAAATGATAAAAATATTTTTGTTCATAATATCTCCTTATTTACTCTACCATAGAATAACTCAAGAAGGAAAATGTTAAATTGTTTGAGTGGGTAGTTTGTGAAGGTCGGTTGTTTTTTTCCCTAATTAGAGAAGGAGTTATACCTCACTAGTTAGTGAGGTCGCAGTCGTACTTGAGCTTTGCGAAAGTTACGAATGTGGGTGGGTATTAATTTGAAAACATTAATAAGCAGCGTGGTCGGACTTTCAGCCCAACAAGGTTAATAAAACCGAATGGACATAGTTAATAACCAGCTGGATTCTTCGTGCTAATCGCACTCAGAATGACCCATGATTTGCTTGTTTAAAGCAATCAAGTCTTGTGTCATTTTGAGGTCTGATTAAGACCGAAAAATCCAGCTTTTTAATAACTATTTTTATTTAATCTGGATTACTTCGTCACTCTCGTTCCTCGTAATGACTTGGCGTGAAAACTACTAGCTGGGCGTCATTTCTCGCTCGAACGACTGCGACCTCCCTAACCACTGAGGTTGCATAACAAACAAGAGTTGAACGAAGTTCAACTCTTGTTTTGTTTATATAAATTTTATTCTCAAACTCTATTAGTTTTCAAATGCCCATCTTGCAGCTGCGCCGTTAGGAACTGCAAAACCACCTCTTAATCTAACGCCAAATTGGTCTTTGATTACACGGTTCTGTGGAGTACATTGAGTTGTTGCGTTGTCAGCTTCACTATCATTTTGTACGCCTAGAGGGTTTTTAGAGCAGTTAGATACAATGTTAGGTCCTTTTACACCGTTAGTATCATACAAAGCTGGAAGACCGTAAGGTAAACCATCTGACAAAATATCAGTACCTTTATCTGTAGCTCCTTTTTTTGAACCCTTTCCGTAGAAACTTGTACTTACTACTGTAGATGGGAATGAAAGAGCTGAACCATCTCTAAAGAATAATGTGTAGTTATTGGAGTCCATCTTATTTGTGCTATCACCTTGGTGTGATTCTAATTTACTAGTACCACATCTCTTGTAATCAACAGAGGTTCTAGATGCTAACAAACCATACATACCTTGTGAATCAGAGTCATTTGTACTAGTTGAAATTAATGATGAATAATCATATCCTGCAATTGCCTGATTCAATTGAGCAGCTTCTGTTAATGTGTTGATACCTTTCTTGAATGCAGACTTAGCTTGTTGTTCTGCAGTATTTGTCATCAGTGCAGGAAGTGTCAATGTTGCAACTACACCAATGATAGCCAATGTAATCAGAACTTCTGCAAGAGTAAAACCATTCTTCTTCATTATAGTATTCCTTTCTCTTCTTATATTCAAAATTAGTTTTTAATCTTATATCTAAATTCATTTTAACAAACTTCTTAGTCTGTGTCAATAATATTACAAAAAAGTATTTAAGTTTTTTATGAAGAAGTGTTGGATATAATTCATAATAGTTCGTTTGGCGTTAGCGTCATTTTGAGGTCTGATTAAGACCGAGAAATCCAGCTTTTTAATAACTATTTTTATTTAATCTGGATTACTTCGTCGCTTACGCTCCTCGTAATAACTTGGCGTGAAAACTATTAGATTTTCTAATACAAAAGTTCAACCCTCACCCGTATCCGTAGCGTTCGACAAAGCCTCACGCACGGCTACGACCTCTCCCCTAGAGAGGTTGAAGAAGAAACTGCTAATCTATAGACCCCAAATTGACGCAACTCCTCTCGTCCAAAAATAAAAATTGTGCAAAATAAATATTTTTGTTTTAAAATATAAGTGTAAAATCAACACTAGAAGAAATAGGGATTAAAGAAATGGCTAATAAAAACATCAGAAACATCGCTATTATAGCTCACGTTGACCATGGCAAAACGACTTTGGTTGACTGCATGCTTAAACAAAGCGGTGCATTTAGAGAAAACCAACAAGTTCAAGAACGTGTTCTTGATAGTAACGATTTGGAAAGAGAAAGAGGTATTACAATTCTTTCTAAAAATATTTCAATCGATTACAAAGGTATTAAAATTAACGTAGTTGACACCCCCGGTCACGCAGACTTTGGTGGGGAAGTAGAACGTGTGTTAGGCATGGTAGACGGTGCTTTACTTATTGTAGACGCAGCAGAAGGTCCAATGCCTCAAACAAGATTTGTTCTATCAAAAGCGTTAGAATTAGGTATCAAGATTATTGTTGTAATCAACAAAATCGACAAACCAGCTGCTGACCCAGATGGAACTTTAGACAAAGTATTTGACTTGTTCACAGAATTGACAGACAGAGAAGACTTAATCGACTTCCCATACATTTATGCGAGCAGTTTGAACGGTTTTGCTATCAAGCATCTTGATGATGAAAGAAAAGACATGATTCCATTGCTTGACTGCATTATTGAAAACATTCAAGAGCCTGCAGGCGATGCAACAAAACCGTTCCAATTTAGAGCAACAACTCTAGACTACAACGAATATGTTGGTAGAATTGTTATTGGTCGTGTAGTTAATGGTGTAATTCATTCTCAAGACCAAGTTGCATGGATTAAGCGTGATGGAACTATCACAAAAGGTAAAGTTACAAAGTTATTCGGTTTCAAAGATTTAGGTCGTGTAGAAATCGAATCAGCAGACGCAGGTGACATTGTTGGTATCGCAGGTTTCTCTGAAATTCACATTGGTGAAACACTTTGCGATCCAAACAACATTGAGGCATTGCCTTTAATTAAGGTAGATGAACCAACTCTACAAATGAATTTTTCTGTAAACGACAGTCCATTTGCAGGTCAAGAAGGCAAATTCGTAACTTCAAGACAGTTAAGAAAAAGACTTTATGATGAACTAGAAAAGAACGTAAGTTTGAGAGTTGAAGACACTGATTCAACCGATTGTTTCAAGGTAAGCGGTAGAGGCGAACTTCACCTAGGTATCTTAATTGAAACAATGCGTAGAGAAGGATACGAGTTCCAAGTTTCTAAGCCAGAAGTAATCTTCAAAGGCGAAGGCGAAAACTTGCAAGAACCATTTGAAAACTTGTTAGTTGACGTTCCTGAAGAATACGCAGGTTCTTGCATCGACAGACTTTCTGGCAGAAAAGCTACAATGCTTGAAATGCAAAACGCAAACGGCAGAACAAACATGAAATTCTCAATTCCGGCAAGAGGTTTGATTGGTTTCCGTTCAGAATTTATTCGCATGACTCGTGGTGAAGGCATTATGTATCACACATTTGACGAATACAAACCTTATGCAGGTGAAATTCCAAAACAAAGAAGTGGTTCAATTTTGGCTCACGAACAAGGCGAGGCAATTCCTTATGCATTAGCTCAATTTGAAGACAGAGGCGTATTCTTTGTTACTCCAAAAACAAAAGTATATAGAGGCATGATTATTGGTGAAGGCAACAGACCTCAAGATATCGTTGTTAACATTTGTAAGACAAAGAAATTGACAAACATGAGAAGTGCAACTGCTGACGTTATGGTAACATTGCAAGCGCACAAAGAACTTTCTCTTGAAGATTGTTTGGAATACATTGGCGATGACGAACTTGTTGAAATCACTCCAGAAAATATTAGAATGAGAAAACAAGATTTGGTTAAGTTCAAGAGTATTTAGTTTGTTGAGTAAGATTTGAGGTAACGGCGATGCGCATGCGCATCGCCGTTATTTTTGTGGTTTTGTGGCAATCTTGAAAAGTTATTGGTGCGTCAAACGACGCACCCTACATTTTCTATTATAAACCCTTACGGGCTTACGCCCTACCGAGAATCCGCTTCCCTAACTAGGGAAGCAGCTCTACCTCACTTGTTAGGGAGGTCGCAGTCGTACTTGAGCTTTGCGAAAGTTACGAATGCGGGTGGGTATTGATTAAAAAATCTTGATAAGAAATGTAGGGTGGGAAAAGCGACTAAAAAGGTTGATAAATTGCAATAAGTGTGGGGGGCGTTCCCACCGTTTTATGGTTAATCAAAGACAGGATTCTTCGTGCTAATCGCACTCAGAATGACCCGAGATTTGTTGATTTGGCGTTTTCCCAGATGTTCAACCCTCTCCCGTAGCCGTTACATAAAAAATCAGCACCCTTTTTCAAAAGGGCGCTGATTTTTATAAAATCTCATTTCAATTATTTCAAAGATTCAATCAAATCTTTGATAACGCCTTCTTGCGCAGTAATTTCTTCAATTCTCGCATTAGTTTGTTCAACAAGTTCTTTTGGAGCATTCGCAACGAATTTTTCGTTTTTCATTCTGCCCATCAAAGAATTTTTCTCATTAGTCAATTTGTCTAATTTCTTTTCTTGACGTTTAACTTCTGCCTCTAAGTCAATTAAATCTGCAAGAGGTACAATCAACTTAGAAGTTGAAACAACTGCAGTTGCTGATTTTGGAGGAACAGGTGCGTCCAAAGATGCATAAGTTATATTATTAACTTTTGCCAATCTGTGAACATAAGCTTCAATTTCACCAAAGATTTCTTTTTCTTTGCCATTTGCTCTAATTTCAACATCAACAGTAGCAGAGGTTGGAATATTAAAACTTTGTCTTACGTTTCTCAAAGACTTGATTGTTTCAAATACCAAATTCATTTCTTCAGCTTCTTTAGCAAATGCCCAATCTTTGCTATAAACAGGGAAGTTTGCAATAATCAAAGCGCTTGGAACATCTTCATCGGCGCCAAAACCGCTGATAGCTTTAATATCTTGCCAAATTTCTTCTGTTATATGTGGCATAATTGGGTGTAACATTCTCAATGACATATCAAGAACATATCTCAACACTCTTTGAGTATTTGCTTTAAGTTCTGGGTCTTGAAGTTGAATTTTAGCGATTTCAACATACCAGTCACAATATTCGCTACGGAAGAAGTCATACAAAGTGTGAGCAATTTCACCAATTCTGTATTCCTTCATGTTTTCGTTTACGATTTTTGCAGTTTCGTTTAATTGATTCAATATCCATTTGTCAACAAGTGTTAATTTTTCTTTGTCAATCGCTTTGTTATCAACACCTTCAAGGTTCATCATAACAAATCTTGATGCGTTCCAAATCTTATTTGCAAAATTTCTGCCGTATTCAAATCTTTCGTCAGATACCTTAATATCTTGACCGCCATAAGTGCAAAGTGAAGTCATTGTAAATCTCAAAGCGTCGCAGCCATATTTATCAATAATCTGAACAGGGTCAATTGTGTTGCCTTTAGATTTTGACATCTTTTGACCTTTTTCATCTCTGATAAGTCCGTGGATATAAACCTTAGAGAAAGGTGCTTTACCAGTAAATTCTAGACCCATTGTAATCATTCTTGCAACCCAGAAGAAGATAATATCAAAACCAGTTACAAGAACTGAAGTTGGGTAGAATTTTTTGTAATCATCAGTTTCTGCATTAGGGAAGCCCATTGTTGAGAAGGGCCACAAGCCAGATGAGAACCAAGTATCAAGACAATCTGTATCTTGTACATAATTTTCTGGATCTGGGTTTTCTTTTGCAACAACCATTTCGCCAGTTTGTTTGTGGTAGTAAGCTGGAATTTGATGTCCCCACCATAATTGACGTGAAATACACCAATCACGAATGTTTTCCATCCAACCTAGGTAATTCTTTTCCCATCTTTCCGGAATGAAGGTAATTCTACCATCTTTTACAGCTGCAATGGCTTCTTTTGCAAGAGGTCCCATCTTAACGAACCATTGCTCAGAAAGAAGTGGCTCAATAGTTGTATTACATCTTTGGCATTTGCCAACGTTGTGTTCGTGGTCTTTTATTCTTAATAAGAAATTGTTGTAGCTAAGCATGTCAACAACCTTCTTACGAGCGTCGTATCTGTCCAAACCTTGATAATCAAGAGGAACTTCTGCGCAAGCCTTCATTTTTCCTTCTTCATCAATTACCCAAATAGGTTTGAAGTTGTGGCGTTTGCCAACTTCATAATCGTTAGGGTCGTGAGCAGGAGTGATTTTTACTGCACCAGTACCAAAAGACTTGTCAACGTATTCATCAGCAATAATCGGAATTTGACGACCAGATAGAGGTATCATTACTGTTTTGCCGATTAATTCTGAATATTTCTTATCAGAAGGGTTAACTGCAATTGCAACGTCACCAAACATTGTTTCTGGACGAGTTGTTGCAACGATGATTGCGCCAGATTCGCCAACTAGTGGGTAAGAAATTTCCCACAAATGTCCTTGTTCTGTTTCATATTCTGTTTCGATGTCAGAAATCGCTGATTGACAACGTGGACACCAGTTTACGATGTATGCGCCTTTGTAAATCAAGCCTTTGTTATACAAGGTTACGAAAACTTCTTTAACAGCTTCTGAACAACCTTCATCAAAAGTAAATCTTTCTCTTGAACGGTCGAAAGATGCGCCTAGACGTTTGAATTGGTTAAGGATTGCAGACTTGTGTTCGTTTGCCCATTTCCAAGTTCTTTTCAAAAATTCTTCACGTCCTAAATCATGACGAGTTAAACCTTCTTTTCTCAATTGTTTTTCAACAACAGCTTGTGTTGCAATACCTGCGTGGTCAGTTCCTGGAACCCAAAGTGCTTCGTAGCCACTCATTCTGTGGTAACGAGTCAAAATATCTTGCAATGTTCCGTCCAATGCGTGTCCCATGTGTAAAACACCAGTAACGTTTGGTGGTGGAATTACGATTGTGAAAGGTGGCTTTTTAGAATGAGCGTCAGCCTTGAAGTATTCGCCATCTTCCCAAAACTTATACATCTTTTCTTCTGTTGACTTTGCGTCATAAACAGTAGGTAAATCTTCTACTTTTATTTTTGTTTCTGTCATAATAATTCCTCGCTAGTATTACATAATATAAGAATAGCATAAAAATAGAGCTTGCTGAAAATTAAATTTGATGACAATTGATAAATAATTGTTATAATAATTTTATGAAGAGAATTTTCGTTTTATTAGTTTTTATATTATCAGCACTTCCCTTGATGGCGGAAGAAGTAATCTTGAGTACAGGAATTGCCATAAATGACATTCCAAAAGCCTTCTTTGGAAGTTGGAGAGTTACGGCAAAATTAGCAGATACAAATAATTATGGAACTTTTAAGCCTGTAAGTACAGATATGTGGAACTTATCGAGAGTTGGCGATAAAATAACTTTGTCAAACCCGTTTAGTGGAGCTAATGCAGAAATTTCAGTTAAGGCAGTTGAAGGGAATTTAGTAGTATTTTCTAAAAAAGCCCCTTATGACAATAAGATTTTGATAGACACTGTAACAATAAGGCTTACAGGAAATACCTTTTCTGGAATAAATGATTTGACGCTTGAATCATATTCGTTGGTTGACAATCATTTGATGAAAACAGAGCATGCCAAATATACAATCAAAGGTGAAAAGATTTCTGGCGAAAGTATTTTAAAGAACTAAATTTTTATTCTTCGATTGAAAGTCCGTCGTTTTCTGTCGCAAGTTCGAGTAATCTGTAAGATAAATATGCGCCAAGAGCAACCGCTTTCAAATCAATGCTTTCGTCGTGTTTTGCAACTTCTAAGATTGCAGAATTGATTTCAGGGTTTTCTTCTTTGAGATATTGCACCATGTTTTTTCGCCAAGCTTGAACATCTTGAAACGCTTCTGAAAAAATTTCTGATGACATATCTTCGGTTATGATTGGTAACATGTTCTCTCTTCTCCTATTTTACATAATTATAATTTATATTATAAGTTGTTACAATACATCAAATATATTAAGAAATGTTGTTTTAGGAGTTCTGCGAAATATATGATAAAAATCATTGAGTGCTGTCGTTTGATGCACCAATAACTTTAAAAAGAAGGTTTACAAAAAGTCGTGTTCAATGAAAAACGTTGAACACGACCTACAGGCTGCTACTACTACGTTTGTGCAAATTGTAACATTTTTTTTCGATTTCTTAACAAAAGCAAATGCATTAAAAATATTATTGCGATTTCTTAACAATTCTCTGCAATAGATTACTTCGTCGCTAACGCTCCTCGTAATGACTGGGCGTCAAAACGACTAGTTGTGCGTCATTGCGAGAAAATCGCAAGATTTTCGTGGCAATCTCTAAAAGTTATTGGTGCGTCAAACGACAG
>CAKVLN010000018.1 GCA_934757275.1 uncultured Candidatus Melainabacteria bacterium | reverse complement strand
AGCAATTCTTTTTGAATTTCTTGAAATTTACTGCCATATCCAGGTTGGCTATTAATTCCATCGCAATTTTGAATAGCATCATGTAACATTTGAGGAGAAATTTTTTCACCTTTAGCAATTCTATTTTCAAGGTATTCTACCACTTTTAAAGTAGAAGGTACTAAATCACCATAACTACCTTGAGTTTCTTTTGTCATTTTACTAATGACGTCTTCTGTGAAACCAGCTTTATCAAGAATAGCTTTAGTTTGTGCCTCTTTTGGTGTTAAAACTTTAGGTTTATTATCTGTGTTTGTTTGCTTAGCTTGTTTGATATTAGGCTTCATTTTAACAATTTTTGCAGAAGGTTTAGAAGTTGCTTCTATATCTTTGTTAATTGTTGATTTGTTAATATTTTGAGGAGTTTCATTTTGTTGTGTGTTTTCGTTGATATTTTCAGCTTTTGTGCTTTCATTTTTTTGTTGAACATTTTTCTTTTGAGGTTTTACATTTTTTTCGCCACCTCTTACAGATTTAACTGCACCACCAAGCATAATACCACCAGTGGTAAATTCTTGACCGCCAACTCTTGCCTCTTCTTTGGTTTCAGCATTGTAAATTTTTTCAGCACCATCAATGACTAAACCAGTTCCTTCAAATGCAAAGTATCCTTGTGTTGCTATTGCAAACAGTTTACCAATACCAGCTGTTACTGCGGCTTCACCTGCAATTGCAAGTGTTCCCATCATTGCTGCACCTTGTGTGCCTATAAAACTATCAATTGCATCAGCAGTGCCTTTAGTTGCTTCCCAGGCCTTTTCTCCAAGGCTTAAATTTGAGTCATCACCATCATCGACCCACTTATCAACATATTCAGCAACAAATCTTCCAATTTGTTTATATGGTTCTTTAATATCATTTATACCAATTTTTTCGTCCATGTATGCAAAAACATAACTCATGCCTTGCATTAAGTATTCTTTTGCAGCTTCTTTGTCACCACGTTCTCTTGCCTCATAAGCCTTTTTACCCGTAGTTTCCATTAAGAATTTGATTTTTTCACCTCTATCCATTTTTTGAAATTTCAAATCATTCATCAACTCTGTATAAGTTTCAGTAGGTGTAGGTAATTTATCAATTCTGGCTTTAAACTTTTGTTCCTCTGCCGTTTTTTTGTGGTTCATTAATCTTTGGTTTTTAATATGATTATTAATTTCTGCAGCTTTTTTCTTGCGCTCTGCAATTGTTTCGTTTAATTTCATCTGATGTCCAGAAATCGTATTTTGTTTTTCAATAGGAGTTTTTTGTGCAAAACTGGTCATACTATCTAAATATGATTCTTCACCTCCGCCATAGCCGGCAAACCCCCAAACGTTGCCCTGTCTTAGTGCGGTAATTTGAGTTTTTGTCATTGCTTGTGCATTAAAACCTTCTGATGTGTTCATCCAATTAGCATACTCGTTTTTGTTAAGTTTGCCGTGTTGAAGCATATACTGCGCAATATCAAACTTAGTCATTTTGCGTCCTGTTTTTGCTTCTTCTTGCTTCAATGCTTTCAAATTGGCTTGTGCATAAGCATCAATTTTTTGTGAGATTGTGTTGTTACCCATGAGGAATTTCCTTTCTAACTTGTGAGTTATTTAGTTCTACTTGTAAAATTTTCATCTTACTTACCTCATAGTTATCGGCATATTTTTTGTAAACTTTAGGGTGTTTTGCAAAAGTTGAGCGTACTACTACTACTACTACTACTACTACGTTTGCGCCAATTGTAACAATTTTTCTTATTTCTTAACAAAAGCAAATGCATTAAAAATATTATTACGATTTCTTAACATTTCAAAACTATAGATTACTTCGTCGCTCACGCTCCTCGTAATGACTGGGCGTCAAAACGACTAGTTGTGCGTTATTACGAGAAAATCGTAAGATTTTCGTGGCAATCTCTAAAAGTTATTGGTGCGTCAAACGACAGCACCCTACATTTATCTAAACCTCACTCATTAGGGAGGTCGCAGTCGTGCTTGAGCTTTGCGAAAGCTACGAATGCGGGTGGGTATTGATAAAAATAGTTAATAAACCCCTCTCCTCTACCTCTCACCCGTTTTCGTAACGTTCAGCGGAGCCTTACGAACGAAAACAACCTTTCCTTGAGAAGTCGGCGTAAATTCTACAAAAAAGGTAGGGTGCGATTTTTTGCATTATTAAATTTTTCTTACATTTTTTTGTATAATAAAAATATGAAATTTAATTTTGCTCGTGATGCGTTAAAGTTTTTGATTAAGGAATATTCAATTAAAGAAGTTTATATCCCATACTATCTTTGTGATGTGATTCGTCATGCTATTGTGGAAGTTGGGGCAAAGCCTTTATTTTATCATATTAATGATGATTTTTTGCCTGCTCAAGAATTTCCAAAAGATGCCTTTATCTTATATCCGAATTATTTTGGAATTTGTGACAAGAATGTAGAAATAATGGCAAGCAAATATCCAAAGTTAATTGTAGATAATGCACACGCATATTATGCGAAACCTTGTGGTTTTGCAAGTTTTGATTCAGCTAGAAAGTTTTTGAATACAGAATACGGTGCAAATTTGTATATGGGAAACGAAGTAAATAATGTCACGCCAGACTATAATAGGCGCAACAAGTTTTTACAAATGCATGAACAATTAGAAACGAAAAATTGTTTAAGAATTGATTTACAAGCGGAAAGCATACCTTTTTGTTATCCGTATTTAGCTAGTTCTATAGAAGAGGCAGATGAGTTTGTAAAAAAACACAGAGAGTTGGTTATTTATAGATATTGGAAAGAATTGCCGAAGAGTTTTAATGAATATAAATTTTATTCAAGGTTGGTTCCAATACCGCTTTAAAATTTGAATATAAAAAGGGCTTTTCATTAATGAAAAGCCCTTTTAAAGTTTATTAACTCAAATTACTTGATGTTTGAATAAGTCCAAGCATCAAATGTAGGAGTTTCAGAAATATTTAATTCTTTTTTCTTTTCTCCAGCTGAGCAATCATCGTGAGCGATTGGCTTATACAATCTGTTGTAGTATTCAATAACCATTCTGTCAGAGTTGAAATAAGCTTCCGCTGTTCTGATTGCTTGACGCATCATTCTAGCCCATTCTTGTTTGTTATTGTAGTATGTAGGAATGATTTGGTTTTCAATAATATCCATCATACATCTGTGGTCAGCCCAATGTCTTTCTTCCCAAGGCATATCGTCATCAATTTCTGGGTATTCAACAGTGTAACCGTTGATTCCAGGGAAAGTACCTTCTACTGTCCAACCATCGAATGTTGACAAGTGAAGAGCGCCGTTAGCGTTAGCTGACATACCTGAAGTACCTGATGCTTCAAATGGTCTTAATGGAGTATTTAACCATACATCAGTACCACGTTTTAGCATACCAGACAATTGTAATTCATAACCAGGTAATACAACAACGTTTTTAAGAGTGTGTGATCTGTTCAATAACTTGTTGAACATTTCTTTGCCCATAACGTCATCTGGGTGGAATTTACCAGCGAAGATGATTTGAATTTTATTTTCATCTAACAACTTGTTGATTCTATCTTTATCCATCAAGATTAACCATGCACGTTTGTAATCAGCAAATCTTCTTGCCCAAGTAATTGTCAATACGTCTGGGTTAAATCTCTTACCTGCTACGTTTGCAACATATCTGAATAATTCTTCTTTCATTTCACGTTTTGCAGCAAGCAATTCGTCGAATGATTTGTCGCCATTCATTCTCTTATCTTGCCAGTAGTGAAGGTTTACAGCGTTGGTGATAGCTCTGATTGGACATCTGCCGTCAACCCATTCCCACATCTTGTTAGCAACTAAGCCGTGAAGTTGAGAAACTGCGTTTGCAATTCTTGACATTCTTAAAGCTGCAACTGTTAATGAGAAGTTTTCACCACCCAATTGAATAGCTCTATCTCTAGATGCACCAGCGAAGAAACCACCTTCTAGTAAAGTGTCAACCCAGTGAACTTCGTTACCTGCAGCAACTGGAGTGTGAGTTGTGAATACAGTTTTCTTTTGAACTTCTTCAAGGTTGCCGTTGTATTGTCTTAATAATTCAAATGCAGCAGGAAGTGCGTGACCTTCGTTCATGTGAATTACGTCAAAGTTATAACCTGCAGCTTGTAGAACTCTTACACCAGCTATACCAAGAATAGTTTCTTGAGCGATTCTGATTCTTTCGTTGCCATCATACAATTTATGTGAAATGCTCTTAGCCCAGTCACTGTTCCCTTCGATATCAGTTGTTAATAAGTAAACAGGGCAAGTGCCGAATAATTCAGGATCTACTCTGAATGCTTTAACCTTAACTTTTTCACCGAAAGTATCAACTTCTACTGTAATACCTGTATCAACTAAGTAATCATAATATTTTCTAATATAAGCTACTTCAACGTTGCCAGAATGGTCGATTCTTTGGTCATAATAGCCGTAAGACCATAACATAGTTACGCCTACCATAGGCATTTGTAAGTAACCAGCTGATAGCATGTGTGAGCCAGCTAAAAATCCTAAACCGCCTGAATATGTTTTAAGCGATTGATCCATTGCTATTTCCATAGAGAAATAAGCTACGTTTGGTAATGTCATAATTTCTTAAACCTTTTCTTTTATGTACTACTAAAGGACTATTCGTCCACTAAAATTATATACCAACAACATAACTTTTTTTCAATCTTTTTATTTGAAAAGTAATTCTTGAATATTAGTTTTGCTGGGCAAAGTAGCTCATAGCGTGCGGTTTGAAAATATTAAGAATTGTAAAGAAGTAATTCTAAAGGATTAGTTAATTAGTGTAGTTTGTACATTTAATATATATTATAGTAATTAGATATTGCTAATACCCACCCGCATTTGTAACTCGCTATCGCTCGAACAACTGCGACCTCCCTAATAAGGGCGGTTTGTTGCACACAAAAAGGGCGACCGCAGGTCGCCCTTTTTGTACATAATACTTTTTAAATCTTAAGCACGTTTGCTACCAGAGATTGCAATTTGGTGTCTGCCTTTTGCACGTCTTCTGTTTAAAACTTCTTGACCGCCAGGAGTAGACATTCTAGCTCTGAAACCACTAACGTGTTGTCTTTTGATTTTTGTTCCTTCTAATGTACGTCTCATTTTTCTATTTCCTTTTCAGCTAATTTTACATATTATATCTCTATGAAACCATGAACAAGATAGCTAGTCAACATGCGAGGTTAAGTAATGTTAAGAAGATATAGCGGACTACATCTTTATCAAGATTTTTAGGCTATCTTTTGATTTGTTTGCCTCAAAGGCTTCAATTGCGTCATCGATAGAATAAATTCCACTTATAAATGACGAAAAATCTATTTTATTATTTTTCAAAAGTCTTAGAGCTGGCGGGAATTGTCCGCATCTTGAGCCTAAAACCGTGATTTCATCAATTACAATTGGTGCAAGGTTTAATTCTTTTCCTGATGCAACTGTGCTTTTTAACACCAAAGTTCCTCTTGGTTTTGTTAGTGCCATTGAGGTTTCAAAACCAGACGCAGAGCCAGTAGCCTCAACAACAACATCGTATTTCTTTTCAATTTTAAATTCGCTCAAAAGCTTTGTTGCAACACCTTGAGCAGCAGCAATATCTAGTTTGTTTTGATGTTTGCCAACTAACAAAACGTCAAAATTCTGTGCATTTAAGGTAAGTGCCGTTGTTAAACCTAATTTGCCATCGCCTAGCACAACAACTTTTTGCATTGGATCAATATGCAATTGTTCTGTGATTTCGCATGCTGCAGCAAGTGGTTCTACAAAAACTGCTTGTTCGTCCGTTACATTATCAGGAACCTCAAACAACACATTTATAGGCATTGTCATATATTCTGCAAAACAACCGTCTTTGCGCCAAATGCCGAGGGTATGGCGGTTTGGACAATGGCGATAATTCTTTTTAGCGCACCATTCGCAATCAGGGTCGTTACAACCATAGCTAATTTCTGCAACAACACGTTTGCCGACAAGTGATTTATCTTTGTCATTGACTTCTTCAACAACTCCGACAAATTCATGACCTAAAATGCCAACATAGCCCATATAGCCTTTAGTGATTTCGTAATCCGTATTACAAATTCCTGCAAGGCTTACTCTAATTAAAGCTTCGCCCTCCTTTGGAATTGGTTTTGGGTAATTTTTATCTAATTTTAACTGGTTATCAAAAACAATAGCCTTCATTCTTTCAGCCTCCTCTTTTATTACCAAAATATCACAAACATTGAACCTTGGGTTAAGATGTAAAAAACTCTTTACAATCCTTATGTCGAAAAGGAAAATAGTGTAGTATATTCTTGTACTTGATTTTGAAACAAGGCTGAAATGCTGCGTAGGACAAATCTTTAGAAAAGTACAGGGCAAGTTACGCCCATATAATATAGAATAGCGGAGGTTCATAGTGCGACATTGTTGTCAATTTCGTCCTGATGACGTTTATTATCTGGAAGAAAACGAATTATATTCCTCAAGGAAACTTTCAATAGGTTTTTGCCCAATTTGTAAAAAGCCTGTTAGCGAGTTAGCGGAATGGCGTTTTGACGGGAATTATAAAATTACAAAAGAGGTTGGTATTAAGGCTAATGAGTTGGCTCAAAAGCATAGAATGCAAATCGTTTATTCATTGCGTGAGTTTAACTATGCCAAATTTAAGTCAAAACCTTTTGGGTGGAAATATGGTTTAAATAAATCTGTAAAATCAGGTAAAAAAGAGGTGGTTAAGCAATTTGCTTGTGATTTTTATGGGAATAAGGAATTGGTTAGAAAAGTTAATAAGTGAATGGGGGACAGGGTGAATGAGTGACAGAGTGAATAAGTGAATAAGTTCATTTTATTCGCTTCGCTCATGATATTGTAAAATGCAAGAGTTGAAAGTTGTTTTTTATAAATTCAATGTAAAACATGTGTTATGAAGAATAATTTCTAATACGAACTTATTCACCTATTCACTCTGTCACTTATTCACTTTCAAAAAGTTTTATCTCTCTGAGGGCTTATTGTTTCACCTTTCTCTCTCGTGACACACTCCTTGTGTACAGTATACGTTGCCCCTGCCCTCAGTGTTTTTTTTTATTGTTAAGTCAATAAGTCAATAAGTGAATAGGTGAATAAGTTCATTAAATTCGCTTCGCTCATAATTCAAAGATGAAAAGATTTGAAGGTTATTATGTTCATATAAAAGCAAGTTTTATGAAGAATAATAACTAATACGAACTTATTCACTTTAAAATCCAATTTATTAAAACCACAAGAAAAGGTATATTATGTCAAAGAAGGTTGAAAATATTAAGCAAAAAGTCAATCAAAAGCATATTGAGTTTTATGATAAAGCGTTAAGCGTTTTAGAATTTATGCTTGAGGAGTACGCAAGAGAAATAAAATATGCAGAATTTGAGTTTCTTGACGTTCCCAAAAATTCTCTATCAATGATTGATTTTTTGATTTCGGCAATAGGCAAAGTTCAAAAAGGTCAACGGCTGGCATTGGGTTTAGATGACGAGGTTGTTGAGAATGAAGAGCCGAAAATTAATGTGGTGGAAGGGTTGTGTGAAGGGAGAATATAGGTCAATAAGTGAATAGGTGAATAAGTGAATAAGTTCATTTTATTCGCTTCGCTCATGATTTATAGAAGAAGAAATTTGAAAATTATTATATTCAAAGAAAAACAAGTTTTATGAAGAAGAATATTTATATGAACTTATTCACCTATTCACTCATTCACGTATTCACACCCACAAAAACAATGAGTATTAACCATGATTAAAGTATTAATTCCAACGCAAAAAGAGTTCCATAGTTATATTCAAGAGTGTAAAAGTTTGTATGAAAAAGTACAAAAATCTATTTGTGATACAAATTCGTTTGAGTTTATAGTCAATAACACATTTTTTTATTTGTTTTTGGACGAAGAAGAGTTGATTGGTGCAATTTATTATTTTGTAGATGAAAATGACAAATTGTATTTGAATGGTTTTGCGAAACGTAAAAAGCATTTGTTGAATCTGGAATGTTTAAAAATGTCGTTAAAGTGGTTCAAAGGGAATATTCATGCCGTTGCACAGAATAAAATGTCGGCGTTGTGTTTGAGAAAATGTGGATTTGAGTGGGTTGGTGGGAAAGAATTTGTGTATAAAGGGTGAAAGTATTTGTCGTGTTCAATGCCAATAGTTGAACACGCCCTACAAACTTATTTTTTAAGTTATAGCAAATTTTATTTAGTTAAAATTTACGTGGAAATCGTCTTCAATAATTTTTATCATATTTTCTATAGTTTCATTTTCTTCCAAGGTTGATTTTGCCAAATTCATGTTTTCTTCTGCGTTTACATTATCACCAAGTTTATTGAATATGCATGATTTTATATAATAATAAAAACAATTTTTATCTTTTGTTGGAATAAGGCATTCTAAAGCTTTGTCATATTTTTGATTTTTATAATAAACGACCGCCATGAAACGAAGTTTGTAATCACTTTCCGCAGGTGTTGTTGTTTTTAACTTTTCTAACTTTTTCAAGGCAGACTTACTATTCCCTTGCAAGAAATCAATATAAGCCGTCAAAATTTTCGCAGAATCCCATTGCGGATATTTTTTGAAATTTTTTACAGCGGTTTTGTAATCTTTCAAATGATAATAAATTAACCCTTTGTTGCCATAAAACCTATTGTCTAGTTCATTTTTGAATGTTTTCTCTGCTTTTTCTGTCCATTTCAGTGCAAGATTATATTTCCCTAAACGGATTAAATTACCAATCTTATTTAGGTATGGATACCAAGAATCAAGCCTTTTTTTAATTGCTTTGTTGTAATATTTTATAGCTTCAAACTGTTTATTTAAGCATTCATAGCAATAGCCTATGTCGGTGTACAAATACTCCAAAATATAACCGTCTCCTTTTAGTGAAATTTCTTCTGCTTTTTTTAAACAGTTAATTGCCTCTTCATATCTCTTTTGTTCTTTTAAAATTATACCTTTATCCATATATTTTTGTGCACAATTTGGTTCAAGTTCAATTGCAGAATCTATTGATTTGAGGGCATTTTCAAAATCACCTTTTTGCCATAAACATATTGCTTTGATTGCGTCGATATTATATTTCTCATTCGGAATAAATTGGGCAAAATTGGTTACTCTATCACAATCTGAAAGACATAGGTCATAATCGCCATATTCTTTTTCAAAATTTGCTTTATTTACTAAAAGATACATATATAATTCTTTTTCAGAGGCAAATTGAGAGATTTTTTCTTCTAAATACTCATAGACTTTTTCTTTGCCATATTTTTCATAGTACAAATTTCCAATTTCGACATAATTATTTTCTTCATACGGGTAAATTGCAAGTGCGCTTTCCCAGTCTTTTATTGCGCCATCTATATCTTTGTTTTCACTTTTTAATTGTGCGCGATATTCATACATAAAAGCATTTTCAGGGTCAAGCTCAATTGCTTTATCAAGAGCTTTTAGGGCTGATTTGAAATCTCTCAAAAGATTGTAATAGTAATAATAGTTGAGATAAGCTTGGGCTGTCGGTTTTATTTTGATTGATTTGTTAATAGTATCTTTTATTGTTTTGTCGTATTTTTTAACGGTTTTAGAGAAAGTTTTTTCACCATACTCATCAGCCAAAATTTGCAACATTATACTAAAATACAGGTCATAATATTCCTGTTTATTAGGATTTATGGCAATTGCTTGTTTGATATTTCTTTCGGCTGCAGAATTGACATATGATTTATAATGTTGAGCCGCGATATAGAAAATTTCATCACAATTTGGATTATCAAATAAAATCAGACATTTTATATATAACAAAATGCCATCTGCATCAACTTCATTCATAACGCGAATTTGATTAGCACGTTTTAATAAAGTTGTTTTATCAAATTTGTCAGGATTGGCTTTAATTTCTGCGCGAAATTCTTTTGCTTTTTCAAGTTCTTCATCATCAATATTTGTATCAATAAGTTTGTCAAAATAAATCAAAGCCTTGGAGTAATCAGGAGAAAGTTTGTCATAATAACAAAATAAATCACCATAAATATCATTTAAAAGTTCATTTTGTGTTGCTGGGTCGTTTAGAGCAAGTTCAAGCGCTTTTTGTAAAGATTTTAATGCTGATTTTGAACCTTTTTTATACCTTTTAACACCTTCTTCGCAGTAGTATTTCGCATCTTTTTTATTGTTAATCATTTTCACCAACCTCAATATATTTATTATAAAGAAATTTTAACAAATGTAAATATTACAAAATATAATAATGACGTAAAAATGCCGCAGCCGCAGATCTTCAAAAGTGTATGTCGTGTTCAACTATTGTCATTGAACACGACAATAACTTCAAAAATCGATTTGTGACACAAATTCGTTTGAGTTTATAGTCAACTACACATTTTTTTATTTGTTTTTGGACGAAGAAGAGTTGATTGGTGCAATTTATTATTTTGTAGATGAAAATGACAAATTGTATTTGAATGGTTTTGCGAAACGAAAAAAACATTTATTGAATTTGAAATGTTTAAAAATGTCGTTAAAGTGGTTTAATTGTGAAATTTATGCCGTTGCGCAGAATAAAATGTCGGCGTTGTGTTTGAGAAAATGCGGGTTTGAGTGGGTTGGAGGGAAAGAATTTGTGTATAGAGGTGAAAGTTATTGTCGCGTTCAATGACAATTGTTGAATACGACCTACTGTGTTTGAGGATATGTTTGTTGGTAGATAGATAGTCAGCACAACAAATTGTTAGGAGTATTGCACTCAGAAAGGAAAAATATGTCGTTTGAATACATTGTTAATCAAGAAGAAAGCGTTAAAAAGCTTACAAAAGAGCAGGAGGAACAATTAATCAAGAAAATTTCCTCAAAATTTACTTCGCTTAATCAAGAGCGAAGTACAAATCTCGAAATGGCATCAAAGCTTGCCAATGAGATTTTTTTCAAGAACGATTTTAAGTCACTAACTGACAAAAATCAAAAATGGAAAACAAAGATTAAAATGTGCAAAACTTTTATGTTTTACCAAACTCTAAAAGCTTTTATCTGGAGAAATACTTATGCGAATGTTAATTCTATGTTCGATGTGTCAGGTGAAAATCACGACTCAAACAACGCTTCAAACAAGCAAAAAGCGATGCTTGTTGACATTCTTGAAAAAATGGATTACTCCCAAATCTGTGATCAAATTATTGATAATGCCTTACTTTATGGTGAATTGATATCTTTTACAGCGTGGAAAAAGAACTACGAAGAATATCGACGCCCAATTGATTTTTTCAAAAATATCTTTTCGCAAGATTTAAGCAAGTTGCCTCAAATTATGGACGCAATAGCAAAAGGCAAAAACTACTGGGTGGATACAAGAAAAATATATGATAATCCGTTTATTTATCCCGTAAACCCAGCAGACTTGGTTTTTGATAATTCGCAAAAAGAAAATTGGGATTCTTGTCCTAAAATATATAGAACGTACAAAACTCCATCAGAAATTGTCAACAATAAGTATTACAAATTTTCAGATGAGGCGAAAAATGCAATATTAAACATACCTACACGTTCTAGTCAAAATTCTTTGACTAAAGATATTGTAAACGGTTCTACTATAGAAGTTTTAGAGCATTGGGGTGATTTAAAAATGCCAGACGGAACGATTTTGAAGAACTGGCATGCGGTAGTTGTCGCAAGAAAATACTTAGCACTATTTGAGAAAAACGAAAGTTTGATTAATCCATTTTCTTACGGTGCATTTATTACAGACCCAGAAACAAAGCGTGGAATAAGCCCTTTATATTCAATCTTATCATTAGCACACCTGCAAGAAGAATTAATGAATCGTACCTGCAACTTGCAAACTCTTAACGAAAATCCTCCTCTATTAGCACCAGAAGGCTTTTTTGATGAAGATGAAATTAATCTTTACCCAGGGAAAATTATTGAATATGGTGATAATTTGTCGCCTACAGGAGCTTTTCAACAATTAACTTTTAATTCAAATATCTTCTTGCAGGATATAAGTTTTTTAAACGATTTGATGGCAGAAGTGTCGGGCATTTTCCCTAATATGATTGGTGCGGTTGAGACAAGCGGTGCAAAAACAGCAACCGAAATTAATACAAAAACGCAAGGACAAATGATACGACTTGCAATGATTGTTGATACAATTAATCAAGATTTGATTATTCCAAATGTGGAGAAGGTGGCAAAGTTATGTGCTGATTTTAAATCAGGCGTAGAAACTGTGTTTGTAAATCATGAAAACAAGCAAGAAGTTATAGAAATTGATGATGCGGTGCGTCAAGGTGATTACAAATACATGTATGCCGATTCCTCTATGACAACGCAAAAATCAGAGCAAGCTGACATTGTAATTCAAGCGATAGAAAAATTTGCGTCCTTGATACCTTTGAATTTGCAGGAAATTTTTGTCTGGTATTTTGAGCAAAAAGGCGTGGATAGCCCAGAACGATTTTTAGGAAGTGTAGAAAGTTTGCCAATTACTCAAGGTGAATAGCTTAGAACATAGTCCACATGTATAAGGCACTAAATAAATTTTCATTATTTTGAGCTTCTTTTTCTACGCTATTATTAAGCCATGTGTTTTGGTCAATGTTTAAATGTGGGGTCTTACGGAAGGCTTCAATATATCTCAAGCCTTGTTTGTATTCCGCAGAGATAGTCACGGTATCAGCTGGATAAGTTTAACCTTCCTTAGTTATATTAAAGTCACAAATAATATATAAATTGCTAGGTTTGTAAAGAAATATTAAATATTTGGAAATAATTCAAAAAAGAAAGGAAATTTATGGAAGAAATTCAAGAAAACAGTGTTGTAAATGAGCCAGATAAAGTTTCTGAAAACTCTAATACAACCAAAACTACAGAACAAATAGAAGGACAAGCTAATACAGAGGTTAAGCAAGACTCTGCTACTCCAGCCCCTTCTAGTCTTATTTTAGGAAAGTTCAAATCAGTAGAAGAGCTTACCAAAGCTTACAAGGAATTAGAAAAATTTCAAGGAACTCAATCAGAAGAGCTAGGTTTGCTTAGGCAAAAAGCCTTGCTTTCAGAAGATGTGAACAAAGCTTGGGAAAAACAGCAACAAATCGAAAAAGCGCAGGAAAACTTAAAGCAAGTAGCACAAAAGTACAATTCGCCACAATACTTTCAAGATCCGTCTTTTAGAGAAATCTACAAAGAAGCGTATCTAGCATTAGGCGAGAACTTAGATAGTGACCGTTTTGTGACGCTTATTGAAGATTATGTTGCATCAAGAATTTTGGCAATAGAAAAATCTAAAGCCGTAGAAAAAGAAAATCGTTCTGCTATTGATGCAATGAATTTTTCTAAAAATGAAGTTTCTTCAATTACTCCTCCTAAAAAAAGAATAGATGAGATGACACAAACAGAATTAGACGAATTGTTAAAAAGATTGATTTAAACAAGTTCTTTTTAGCGAGAAATTTATTCTGAAAAACAGAAAGGAAAATTATGGCTGATACAACAAAGCAACTTATCGTATCTGCTTTTACGCAAGCATTTAACAAACATTTTTACAATGAGCTTGTAGTTGGAAAACTTGCTCATTCAGAATTGAAAAACAACATCAACAAAGGTGACGAAGTTGATGTGACAATGCCTGGTTTGGTAACTTTATTTGATTATGATGGCGGAGATTTGCCGACTGCGGAAGCTGCAACACTTTCTACTTGCAAAGTAAAAATTGATAGAGGTAAAGCGTTTCATTTTGAGTTGTCAGAAATGGAAGAAAAAATGATTCAAGCTTCAGCAGGGGACTCCGACGCACAAGTTGGACTAGCAAAAGATTATACAAATGATGCTATCAAGCAATTTGCAGCAGCAGTCGATGCTTCTTACGCAAATCTTTATACAAGAGCTGGTCATTATTTGGATAATGCTGGTGAGGCAATTACTTTGACTCCTCAAATAGCAAAGGATATTTTTGCATTTATGCAAGCAAAATTCCAACGTGGTGATGGAAAAGGTCATACAAACTGGCTTGATGGCTCTATGGTTTGTGTAATTCCTCCAGAATATCAATTCTATTTAGGCAAGCTAGATGATTACAAATATACAGAAACTGGTAAAGAAGAGGCTAAAAAGGGTTATATCGGCACTCTTTGCGGTTGGGAAATTCTTGTTTCAAACAACATTGCTCAACCAGAAGAAGGTATTTTCTATCCATTGTTTGGTGTGAAAGACAAAACTCTTGCTGGCGGAATTTCTGCAAACCTAAATACAACTGCGTACACTCCAGAAAAGAATTTCAATACTTGTTACAAAGGTTATGGTTTGTATGGTGTAGGTGCGCCTCGTGCAGATTATTTAGGTACGGTGAAAGTAAAAGCACAATTAGCATTAGGTTAATAAGAAAGGAAAATTATGGCTAGAGATATAATTAATGTTCAATATCCAACACTTGATCACACAGAATCTGTTGCAAATATTGGAATAGAAAAGAAAGATGTTGTTCAAGAAAACGGTATTACAATAAAAGAAGCGTTTGCAAATAAAAATAACTCTTTGTTTGTCGTGATTGATACTACAACAAGTTCATCTTCTCTATTAACAGTAAAATCGGGTGACGCTTATCCAAACTCTATGCTAGGTGACATTGTTATTGAATTACCTACAGGAGTTTCTGCTATTCAAATTCAAGATTTATCAAGGTTTGAAAAAGCTGATGGTTCAATAGATTTAGATTTTGCGAAAGGTTTTGAAGGTACAATTTTTGCAATTGCAAAATGGGCTGGTGTTAGAACTGTTGAATAGGTTTGGAAAACAGGGTATGCAAATAAAGGGGGCGCAGCCCCCTTTATTTAATATATAAAGAAGAGGAATATATGTTTAAGATTAAATATTTGCCTACTGGCAATATCTTTGTTTTGCCCGAAAAAGATGCAAAGCTGCTTAAAGAAAAAAGTCCTGAGGATTATCAAATTATTGAAAAGAATGGGCGAAAATTTAGGGATAAAATTAAGCCCAAAATAGAAGATAAAGAAAACTCGATTTATTCAAAAGTTGTTGAAAGGGAAGTGCAATGAAATTTTTAGAAGAATTAGCAAAAATGGAGTCGGGTGGAAATTATAAGGCTTATAATAAATATGGCTACGCAGGTAAATATCAAATGGGCGAAATGGCGATGATTGATGCTGGGTATTATATTAAAAAAGGAAATTTCAACAACGATTGGAAGGGAACTTTTACAGGAAAAGATGGTGTTAATTCGATTACTGATTTTCTTAATAACCCAAAGGCTCAAGAAAATGCGCAAATAATTTTCAAAAAGCGTCAATGGGGGTATTTGAAAGCGGTTGGCGCAGATAAGTATTTAGGCAAAAAGATTAACGGTATTACTATCACAAAATCGGGTTTGCTTGCTGGTGCGCACCTAAAAGGTGCGGGTTGTGTAATAAATTATTTGAAATCAGATGGGAAAAACAATGCTTGTGACGCTTTCGGAACTTCTGTTGAAACATATTTGAAGAAATTTGCGGGTTACGATGTCACTGGCATTGTTTAAAAAGGAGATGATATGACACTAACTTTATTAGATTTGTATAATACTGCAGCAACGCAGGAATGGTCTATGTATGATAACGATGCAAGGTCAGGTGAAGAATTTGAAAAATCTTTGGTATTAGCATTAAATAAAGCCTTACAAGAGATTTTGTATTCTTATAATTTTGAATTCCGAAATAAAACGCATTTGTTACTAACCGTGCCAAACATCAATTCTTACGATTTGCCAACTGGCATGATAAAGAAAAATAGTTTAGGGAATTATTGTGTCAAATTGAGTGGAAAGTTTTTACCACTTATCGAAAAGCCTGATTTGTTACCTGAAAAATCTGGCATGCCAGAAGGGTTTTATTTGAAGAATGATAAAATTTATTTATATCCAATTCCGACAAATCAAGCAATCGTTGTAATCGATTATGTTAGTTTAGCAATCGGTGAAAATAAAGAGGGTGAAGAAATTTTCGCACTAAATGATGAAGAGGATATCGTTGCAGTGCCAGCGCATTTGGAAAAATTGTTTACAAATGCAGTTATTGCAAGAACAATGTTAAATTCTATTGCATCAGAGAGTGATGAAAATTATTCGGCTTATAAAAAACAGTCCGAAACGGCTTATAGGTTATTGATTAAGTATGCGAAGGGAGCTGATGGCGAAAAGAAGGTTTGTTTGTGAAAAAAGAAAAAGTATTTTAAGTTTGATTTAATGTTTTGGGGGCGATTGACAAAAGGCGTGTTATCGTAAATAATAAAAGTATAGGGAACCTGAGTACAAGGTTCTAGATTGTACTCAGTCCACCGTTCTCTATAATGCAGTTAAAGAACTTAAAAATAGTAGCAGTGCAATTGCTACTATTTTTATTAGTAATTTAGCGCACATAGTCGCACCCTCCTTTCTAGCTTAATTCCACCAATTACTGTTGTGCTAGAGGTAGGAGCTTTAACGGTTATTCCCATAAACTTTTTAATGTTCAATATAGCTATTATACTATAAGTACTAAATCACAAAAAAAAGCCCCAGATGGGGCTAAAAGTTTTGTAAGATGTAAGATTATATAAGAGAGAGTTTATGTTTTTTTTGAAGTGATTAAGGTAATAAGGTAATAGGGGAATAAGTGGTTATAATATTTTTAGATATAATATCTGTTTATTTATCGCATTTGTCTTTAAGAAATATCTAAAATCTCTTATTACCTTATTGCCTTATTACCCTATTCCCTTATGCAATAAAGTTATTACCAAATCTGTTAGCACCGTAGAAGAAAGATTCTTTCATCACTTGTTGAAGGTTTCTTTTTCTAACAACTCTGTTGCCAACTTTAGTGTTAGCGATTTCATCAACAGATTTTTGGTAACAAGAAGTAACAAGAGAGTTGATGTATTTAGCAACTGTAGTTTCTTTTTGGCTATCTTCAACAGAAACAGTTTCAACAGCTTCAAATTCATTGAAGAAATTGTTTATAGATTCGAATTCTTTGTTTGAAATTGTTTCTGTAGTGAATAACATCTTTTGAACTCTCCTTGGTTATCTCTTATGTATATATAAAGTATTTAAGTTTTAAAAAATTGCCTTTTTTGATGCGATTTGTTAAGTTTTGTAAAGTTGGGTTTTGAAAAGTGGGAATTTCTTAATATTTGTTAAAGTGAATAGGGGTAATGAGTCAATTGGTGAATGAGTGAATAAGTTCGTATTAAATATTGGTTTTGTATAATGCGTTCTGTTATTGGCGTAATGTCGGTTGGGCTACCTGCCCAACAAAAACATAAGTAGACGCTTCAATTCTAGCCCTGTCTTGTAAGACGAGGGAATTACCAAGATTCGTAGAATTGATACAAAAAAATAATTTAATACGAACTTATTCACCTATTCACTTATTGACTCATTCACTTGAAAAAACGTAGGGTGGGAAAAGCGACTAAAAACGCTGATAAATCACAAAGAACGTGGAGTGCGTTCCCACCGTTTTAGACCAAATGGACATGGTTAATAACTATTTTCATTCAATCAATACCCACCTGCATTCGTAGCTTTCGCAAAGCTCAAGCACGACTGCGACCTCCCTAACTAGTGAGGTTTTGAGAAAAGTAGGGTGCCGTCGTTTGACGCACCAATAACTTTTAGAGATTGCCACGAAAATCTTACGATTTTCTCGCAATGACGCTCAACAAGTAGTTTTTACGCCCCGTCATTACGAGGAGCGTTAGCGACGAAGTAATCTATTATTATAAAAATCTCGTATTGGCTTACAATTGTCCAACACGCTCTATTATAATTATGAACGCTAATCACATCAAAAATTTTAATACGAACTTATTCACTCATTCACCTATTCACTTATTGACTTTCCGCCCCCTCAAAAAAAATCACTGCTCACAATTCCCCAAAAAACGAAAGGAGTATCATGCAAAAAACTGAATTAATTTGTAATAATTTCTCTGGTATAAAACGCAATGCGTCTACTTTTTCATCTGCGCTAATTACGGCATCAGATGTGCAGAATGTAGAACTTTTTGCAACTGAGAATAATTCAGGTATTGGAATTAGAACAGCAAAAGGTAATGTTGCAGTTTGTAATCTTATTCCAGAAGATGAAAATGTCATAAATATATTTGAAAGTGTGCAAAAGAGCAAAACTTACTTTTTTGTGCATACCGAAAATAATTCAGAAGGGAAAATTTATCTTTATTCCAGAATTGATGACACATTGACCGAAAAGGTTAGTGGGTTGAAGGTTACTGGTGTATCTTGTGCAACTGATGTAGCGCAAGGTTGGTCAGACTTGTGGGTGTTTTCTAATTCTGAAGATTTGTTGTCTATTGAAATTGGCAACTTAAATGGAGAAAATGAATTAGACGAAGTTGTAAAAATGTCACCGAAAGATGCTGACGGTAGAGAGGTTAAGGGTTTGGGCTTGGCTATTTATGCTGGACGATTGTGGATTTTTAACCAGCAAGTTGTGTGGTATTCGGTACAAGAGGATATTTACGATTTTTCTACCTCTGATGCAGAAATTTCTACGTCTGCTGGGTACATAGAGTTTGTAAAAAATATTACTGCAATTTGTCCTTATTTGGGTACGTTAGCGGTTTTTCACAGCAACTCTTCTTCTTTAATTGCAACAGATGATGACAAGCATATTTTCTATAAAACATTCGACTCCCCTGGAGGTTGTGCCTCATATAATTCGTTGGTCTTTCATGGAACGGAATTGTATTTTTATGACAATACCAAAAAGGGCGTATTTAGTTTTCAACAGGTCGTAAACGGCAATAAAACGCTCGGTGAAAATATTGCAGTCGATATACAAGAAGAGCTATTTGAAGTTCCAAAATCACAACTCAACAGTATTAGAACATTGTCAGTTTTGACGGCTGAAAAAAACGAGGTTTGGTTTTTACTTCCGACAAAGGACAAAAAATATTCAACGATAGTTATATACGATTATTTGAGAAGAAGTTGGGTAAAAAGAAAGTCGCAAAAAATCAACTGTTTTGCGACAATTGATGGCGTTTTGTATTCTGGTGGTAAGAAGATTTACGAAGAATACCAGTCAAAAACTTTTGATGGCGAGTTTATTCCTTCTTATTACAAATGTGCGCCTTTGAATTTTGGTTTTGAAGACACTCTAAAGATTTTGGCATATCCTCCAAAGGTTTCATTGGATATGTATTACCAAAATAGTTTTTATGTCGAGTATGTCAAAAATTATGATTCAATAACTTCAAAAACTCGTTATATCAAATCAAGAACGCTAGAAAACTCGCTTTACTTTGATATCGGGCATTGGGATAATGCGTATTTTGCAGATAAAGATATAAATTCTATTAAAAAATTACCAACCTCTTTCTTTAAAACTTTGCAAATGACGTTTTTGACAAAAAATAAAGGTGATGATTTTTGTATAAGAAGTATAGAGTTTGGCAAAATTAAGGTTAAGAGGTAAAAATATATGAATGATGTTACAGATATATTGGAAATATTTTTAGAAAATCAAAAAAGAAAACATATTAATCAAGGTGCACTTGGTGCATTAGGGCTTGTATTAATTTCTATGATTATGAAAATTGGGAAATTAAAGAAAAAGATGGAACTATTGATTGGATAATAAAGACATTAAATAATAATGCAGAAAAGCAACAAAAAGCTGGTGAGCTTGTTCCTTATGTATTGTATATACCAATAAAATTTACGCAAGAGGAGTTGGAGGAGCTAATTAAAGGCAAGATAAATTAACATGATTAATGCAATTATATAAACCACTACTGCCATAAAAAATACAAAATTAAAGAGAATATTATTAATAATGAAATTCCATCTGATTACAATCTTTTTGTGAATAAAAAATTGTATTATTAAAATTATAGCCTCTAAAACAATTGCACCTAATGTGGAAAATAATGTGATAGCTAATGTGAAGAGGGCAAGAAGGCAAAGTCCAAAGTAATATTCAGGTACTTCGTTACAGTGATTTTTTGATGGAGAATAAAAAAACCAACAAAGAAATAAAAAATATAAAAAAGTAGGCCAAATACAAACGTGTACTGCGTGGTATTGTTTAAGATTTTTTATAAAGTTGTATGCGATTTTGATTGGATTTTGCATAGAAATATTGTAGCTTATTTTGATGCTTTTTACAATAGGGTAAACGGCTAAGCAAGGGAAATCTCTTTCTTAGCAACTCATATATGTATTAATAAAAATTAGCATTTAGCACGCATATTGGGAATTTAAAACGAAAGGAGTAAAAATGGGAAAAAAATCTACTACAACAAGAACTAGTTCTACTACATACGGAAAAACAACAACTTCTAATCCGTATGCAACGTCAACTACAACAAATTCAGGCACTGTTTCCTCTTTTAATGATGGAACGGCTCTTAATAGTATTTACAAATTTGTGAACAAGAATATCGATTCTCTTTTGAACGAATATTTAAACCCAAGTTTAAATTCGACTACTAATCAAGCGAAATTAAATTCTTTTGTAAATACTATGAACACTCAAACGAAAGCAAATTTAGAAAACAACATTATCAATCCGCTTTCTAATAGAAATATGGTGCGTTCATCGCAAGCAACAGATTTGTACAAAAATCTATCTAATACAAATACAAATGCGCTTGCTGATTTTGCAAATAATTTACTCGCTGAATCACAAAATCAAACTGGCAATGTTTTGAACAATCTTATGAATCAGTACCAAAATGGGTACAATTTGATATCTGATATGCAGAAACAATCTTTGAGTACAAGTAAAGGTAATGCTACAAATCAAAGCACTTCTACAACAAAAGATAATTCCTTGCTATTAAGCCAGCTTGCAAATGTTCTATCAGCGGTCGTTTCAGCAGCTGGAAAGGCGGTTTAGTTTAAGAATGGAAAAGGAATACATTTATAAATATGCGCCAGCATTTATTGTTTGCGTTGCGCTTATTTTTCAGTACAACTTGTTTGTGACTCCTGAAAAATTAGAACAAACTCATCGAGAAATTTTGAGCGAGGTCTCGCAGGTTTATATTACAAAATCAGAGTTTGGAAACATGAAAGAGCAAATTATGGATATAAACAAAAAAGTTGACAAAATTTATGACACATTAATAAACGAAAGGAGTAAAGATGTCGTTGACTGAAATTGAGTACGGAGCGCTTGCTTCGTCTGAGGTTATGAATAACAATTTTCAATATTTAGATAACAAAATTTCTGACGTATCAGAAAATTTGTCGTCTACTACTGCAATTATTAACACAAATATTGCGACGGCTAATTCTTCCATCTCAAATTTGGGCGAGAGTATGAATAAGTCGCTTGAAAACATGAAAACGGACTTGACAACAGCAATGAACGATATTGCTAGTAAAAACGGTTTGTATATAACAACTTATACAAGTGGTACTTCTTGGTATCGTGAATATTTTTCTGATGCTGCAAAAACAAAGAAGGTTTGGTTGGAGCAAGGTGGTTTAGTAATAGTTGCAATGAGGACAGGAACGACAACTGTAAAATTGTTGAAGGAATATTCTAATACAAATTTTACGGTGCTTTTAGGTAACAATGCCGGCGTAGAGTCAAACCCGTTTGTTTCTTATAAAACAGTATCAACTATTGTTTTAAGTAGAAGTTATACTGGTAGCTCGGCTACTGCTGGTAATTCTTATTGGTACACTTGCGGAGTTTAAAATATTTTAATCATTAAATATTAAGGAGTTATATTATGTCATACAAATTAGAAAAGCCTTGCACAGAAGGTGCAAAGCTAGATTTTATAGTGGAATACAACCATACAAAAGGCTTGAAAATTGAAGAAACAGCGAAGGCTATTTATGCGTTAGAGGAAAACGAAATTTTGCAAAATGGCGAGCCAAAAGTTGATACAAATTATGCTGCAAAATTGGCACAAGAAAGAGAAAACGTTTTTAATAGCGAGTTTTTTCAGACTTCTCTTGGCTGGATAAGGCGAAAAGTACGCATGAAGGACAATTCGCAAAAAGATTTTCTGTCAGATTTGTTGTTGCAAATAAAAGCTGGGCTAGAATTGGGGCAAACGGTCGAGCTAATTACTTATAATGAGCCAGATTTTACAAAAGAGCTAGATGAAGCTTATATGATGAGTTTGCAGGAAAAGAAATTGGCAACAAATGATTTTGTTAAAGAATGTTTAATGCGTACAGTTAGTGATTTTACTGGAGTTTAATATGAAAAATGTTATTAAAGTGAAAAAGGGTGAAAAATCAATTACGCTAAAGGTTCGCCATTTAGTTAATAAAGGGAAGTTTAGTATTGAGAAAAGGTAGGAGCTTATGAGTTTAAGTATAAATGAAGAAGGTACAATTATAATGTACCAAGGAGATAGCGGCGAAATCGTTGTGTCGGGTGTGGATACTAGCAAAAATTATTCAGTGTATTTTGCAATACAAGATAAGAATGGAAATCTTGTGGGGAAGGAATTAATGGTTGCAAGCAATAAATGTGACACTGTTGTTTTTGCACTCACAGCTGATTTTACAGATTTATTAAAAGTTCCGAAAGGAAAGGCGTATGCACTGTTTTCTTATGGCATAAAAGCGTGTGATGCTGAAACAAAAACAGAAGACACTTTATTAGTAGAAAAGGGTAGCTATGGGGAGAAAAATTTAATTATTGTTTATCCTCGAAAGGTTATAGGTATTTAATTTGAAGAAATGGTATTCAAATAAAGATGTAGGGGTGTTGTTTAGTGATGTTCCACAAGTTGGGATAAGATATTTTGTTCCAACGATGGAGCTGGAGGAAAGAAAATCAATCGAAAAATACCCCTTTGTTAATAAATCAAATTTAAAAGTTTGTTTGATTGATTATAAAAAATCAAAAACGTACAATTTTGAAATTCCAAAAGGGTATTGCTATGATGGGGCTTCTATTCCTAAATTATTCTGGCGTGTTATCGGTTCAAATACCGATAACCGCTTTTTAGTAGCGGCACTTATTCATGATGTTTTGTGTGAAAACCATAATTATGTAAACAATGATAAGAACTTTTCGACAAAAGTTTTTAATGCGTTGTTAGAAGCAAGCAAGGTGAATGTTATAAAGCGGTTTTTTATGAAACATTCTGTAAATATATTTCAGACATTTTGCTCGTGGAGGAATTAGATGGTTAAGTATAAATTGTTGGATAAGCAAAAGGAGTTTATTGAAATTCCGCACTCGCAATCGCTTGATGTGGCTATTTATCAAGGTGGTTATGGCAGTGGAAAAACTTGGTGCGGTTCGCTTTTGGGAATTTTACTGGCAAAAAAATATCCAGGCTCAAGAGGTTTGGTTGGGGCTAAGGAATATGAACTTGTACGCAAAACCACGCTAGTGTCTTATCTTGACCACCTTGAGAATTTTGGCTATGTTCCAGATAAAGATTATACCTATAATAAAATAGATAAGATGATAAAATTCTCAAATGGTTCAGAAATCTTGTTTTCGGCTCTAGAAGACCCAGAAAGATTTAAGTCTTTGAACTTGCATTGGGCAGAAATCGAAGAAGCTTCGCAAATAACAGATTCTTCGTTTAAACAGTTAATAGGACGTTTGAGAAATACTTATCGTGGCAAAAACTGGGTAGATTTTCGTTACAGACTATTTGGGCATACCAATCCACAGGCAGATAAGGGCTGGATATGGCAAAGATTTGTCGAACATTCTAAGGAAAATTATAGACTAATAATTGCACCGACTACTAATAATATATATTTGCCAGCGCATTTTATTCAATCAATGAAAGATAGTTTTGATGAAGAATATTACAAAATCAATGTTCTTGGTGAATTTGGCGACTATTCTTCTGGACTTGTTGTCAAAGGGTTTGATGAGGGGAATAAACTTAAACTAAAATATAATCAGAATTTGCCATTGCACTTGACTTGTGATTTCAACGTCGACCCTATGTGTTGGGCGATTGCGCATAAAGATGATGAGAACGTTTATTTCTTTGATGAAATCGTTATTGAAAATACTTCCACACAGCAATGTATAAATGAGTTTATCAGACGTTATCCAGACCACAAAGCAGCTATAATAATTAATGGTGACGCCTCTGGTGATAATAGAAGTACACAGAGCGAGTACACGAATTATGCAATAATTAAAAAATCGCTTTTGGAATATGGCTATAAGGACGTTAAGTTTAGGTTGAGAGATTATAACCCTCCTATTATGAATCGAATTTCTGCTTTTAATGCGAGAGTGAAAAATTCAAAGGGTGAACGCCACTTGTTTGTCGACCCTCGAAGATGTAAATGGGTTTTGTATAATATATATAATTTATCTTTTAAAGAGGGAACAAGTATTGTAGATGTTCCAACGCATAATCAAATTAAATCAAACCGTGATTTCAAATTTCTAGAGCACCCCTTTGATGCAATTAGTTATCTTGTTGAATATTATTGGCGTTTAAGAGTTTAGGAATATAATTGTTTGAATTTTGTGATATTAAATCAGAAATTAAAAATGCGGTGGTGACTGCGATTTTGGCTTAATTTGTAACGAATTGTAACAATATCTTCCAAAAGCCTAAAGTTTTTGAAAAATGTGCCGATATATATAGAGTAAAGAAAAGTAAATAAAAGGAGTAGAAAAATGACAGACGGAATTGGAAGATTATCAGGATATGGTTATGGTATCGGAGGTTTCATACCTCGTAATAATAAGGAGGAAGTTGCTAAGAATGATCAGCAACAAGCTCCTGTAGCAGATAATAAACCTGCAGAAACTCAAGTTGACCCTTCAAAGGTTATGGCGTTTCTAGCAAACAATAATTACTTTGTAGCTCCTCAAACTACAAAAGAAGCAGCTGATGTTGATGGTGCGGGTGCAGTAGATGCTGCAACTCAAGATAGAGTAGCTGGATATATGGAACGATTTGAAATGATTTATGGAATTGTTCAAGAAGAATTTGGCGAAGAATTAGCACCAGCCGTTATGGATATCGTAATGGATAGATTGATGGGCATGGCTGAATAACAAAATATCTCTTTTTCTTAATTTTTCTACACTAATCTTTATAAGGCTGATTTTATTCAAAATCAGCCTTTTTTATTTGGCTTTCTGTAGCCGCAAGCTCTGTCGGTTGGGCATACCTGCCCAACAAAATTTAAGAATAAAAAGATGTAGGGTGGGAAAAGCGTAAGCGGTTCCCACCTTTTATTATTTTTATATTAATATTCTCCATCTGGGTAATGCAGAATTGCCGATGTGTTGAATAGCGTCATAACCTCAATTGGAGTTAAATATATGTATATTAAATCTTTTTCATACTTCCAGCTATTCTTAATTCCAGAGCCGATTAGGCTCTTTTTTTTACCCTCGCCCCTTGCGGGAGATGGTAAAATTTCAAGTTGAGAGTCAATTTTTTAGACTCGAAACTTAGAAATTCGGGTGAGGGGTAAAAAAAATTACATGTAAATAGCATGTTTTTTTTTGTCATGTACATGCAAAATTTTTCAAAATTTAACTCAAAAAACAATAAAAATATAAAAATTAAAAAAAATTTTTTAATTATTTTTTTAACGTTTCTATCTCAATAAAATTAACCAACTTTACCTATTTACAAACTCAAAATTTTGCTCAAATTTTAACTTTTGTAAAAGAAAATTAAAAAAAGGTGTTGACATTTAAAATTGATATCGTATGATTAAGAAGTCGGGTGAAGGAAACGGAACCGAGACAGAGGAAACGAAGTCAAAGAGAAACAAACCGATAAGAACGTTGGTGAAGCTGGAAAGCAGCCAGAGGAATTAAGTAATCTGGTCATCTTCGTGAAAAAGATTAAAGCCTAAATTTTTATTATAAATAGCGAATATAAAATAATAAGAAAGCAAGGCAATTCAATTTTTAATTGAACCTTGAAAACAGAATAGCTGAAGACGAATAAACTTGTTAATTCGCAAAGAATGATGGACAACAAAAAAT
>CAKVLN010000017.1 GCA_934757275.1 uncultured Candidatus Melainabacteria bacterium | reverse complement strand
AAAACAAAATGACTCCGATTGAGTATAGAAATTTTTTACTTGCGAGTTAAATGTCCACTTTTTGGGGGACAGTTCAAATACACCCTCTCCCCTACCCCTCCCCCATGTGAAATGGAAAAAGGGGAGGGTGTGAACTGCGTCTGTTGAACGCTTTGTAGAGTTAGCTAGACGTAGCTTTCCTACCGTTTTTGACCAAATGATAATAGTTTATCAAAGGCTTGATTCTTCGTGCTAATCGCACTCAGAATGACCCATGATTTGCTTGTTTGGCGTTAGCGTCAGTTGTAACAAAACAACAGGCGAGCCTTTGGCTCGCCTGTTGTTCAAAAATAAATTCCACCTAACTACTGTGGCAATTGAGTATCTGCTCCATTCAAAGGAAGTGCGTCTGCGGCCTTGTCTGCAGCTGGTTGTGCATCTTCTGGTTCGGTGTGAGCATACAATCTCAAGCTCAAATTAGTAATCAAAATCTTTTTATCCTTTTCATAAGGTTTAACTTCGATTTCGTTTATTTTGATATAGTATGGATATTGGTATAAATCTTGAATTAATTTACCCAAATTTACATAATTAGAAACTAATTCCATGTTTACATCACATACAAAATAAACATCTTTTCCAAATTTAACGAATGCATCTGTTTCTGGATTATATGTATAATCAATAGCTTTAATCTTGATTGAGTTTGTGTGAACCATTTCGATTACATCGTTGTACAAAGTAAAGAATAGTGTTTCGTTACCCAAATCAGTTTCCACCGGAGAATAAATTTTCTTTTGAGAGGAAGTGATTGAGTTTTTGATTCTCTTAATCTTCTGTTTAACAATGTCTAATTTTGTTTGTAAATCATTTACTTGTCCTTGCTTTTGTTCAGCTTCTGATTTTAAAGATGTGATTTCACTAATTTTTGGTGAAATAAGACTTACAGCGACAAAAATTAGTACTGCAACTGCCACGCAAAAACCAACTACACCATAATACTTTTTATATTTTTCCATATTTGTATTTCACCTTTTGTTATTCTTTTATGTTTTCCAAGTCTGGTAAATCTTGTCCGCTACCATCTTGATTCTCTTTGTTCTTTGCCAAATCTTCTTTTTTAACTTCTGGTTCGTCAGAAATTCTAAATTCATAGAAATCTGCGTTTAATGAAGTCAAAATTGAATCAGTTTCAAAGTTTGAAGCCTCTGGATTATCTAAGCTATTTTCATCTTCTATAACCTTAGGTGGCGTATTTGTTGCCAAACCTAATTTTTGTAACTTGATAGCAGATTCTGGATTGTAGTCTTTGATACTTCTAAAGAAAGCATAAACACTTTCCAAATTATCTGCTTGACCTTCAATAGTAGTCTTATCAGAGAACTTAACGTGAGTTAGCCACAATTTTTTAGGAATTTCTGTTCCAATAATTGTGTAATAAGAATAAATATTCTTGTTGTGTTCTAAACCAGCTCTGATTTCGTCACCTTCATCAAACAAATCAGAAGAAACGTCTTCGTTGTCTTTCAAGAACTTATTCATTTGTTCAATTTTTGTATCTAATTCAGCATTTGAATTTCTTAGCCCGTTAATATTAGCTACTAATGTTATTAATCCAATAATCGTTGGTACTAATACTAAAATTGCCACTACTATAAAGATTTTGATTAAATTCTCTGGAGTAAGAATCATTTTGTGTCCAGCAATAGTAATTTCCGGTGGTTGCTCTTCTAAATACAAATCGCCCAATGACTTGTTGAACAAGTTTAAGTGCGCAGTTGAATATGGCAAAAATTCGTTATAAATTGCAGCACCAATGATATCCAAAGAAACGGTTGTTGCCAATGAATCATCAACTTCAGGAGCCAAGTCCATAAACGCTTCTTGTGAAAAGTTATTAGCTTCCTGGTGAATAATTGGAGCTGAGTAATTCAACTTACTTGCTAAAATTTCTGCACTTATGATATTTGTCTTAGAAACAACGCACAAATATTGTGATGGTATGTTCTTCAAGATTGGAGCAACTGCTGAAATAACTGTTGAGTAGTTTTCAGCATCGCCTAAAATTTCACCAATACTGATTTTTTCTTCAAATGAGTCTACATAGTTTCTTCCGCTCATTGTCAAAATACGACAACAATTGTTTTCAACTAACATTAATACCCATGAAGTATCGCCTTCAACATTAACTCTTTCTTTTAGCATTAATGCGTTCAAAGTTGAGTTAACTGATGTATCAATTGCTAAAGTTTTGTAACCCAAATCTTTTATTGCCATTACAAGTTCAACAATAGTCGTTCTTTGAACTGCAGTATACACAACTTTTGTAAATTGGATTGTTGAGTTTGGTAATGCAGTAACAGCTACGCAAGGCTCATTATTTTGGAAAATAAAATGCTCTGCTAACTCCTCATCAATAGCATTACTAATTTGATTTTCGTCTAAAGATGCAGGATAATCATTTACTTTGAATGTAACTGCAGGAAGATTTAAAACAATAGACGCACCCTTTTGAATTTGTAGTTCGTCTAACATGTCGTTCAAAGTTTCTTTAAAGATATCCAAATCTGCGATATCTCTGCGGTTTATATCATATTCTAAAGGTCTTACTGCATATTTGAGGACAGTCCTTGACATCATATCGATTTGCGCTACTTCTAAACCAACTTCTGGAGTAACGGAAACACCAATTACAATACTCTTCTTAAATAATTCCATACCTATTTCTTCCTATTTTTTTTTATTGTACAATAAAACATAAAATTTGTATACTCGGGTAAATAGATGAAAAACATAATAGAAAAAATCAAAAAATTAAAAGAAGAGAAAAATGCGATTATTTTGGCACATAGTTACCAAAATATAGAAATTGACGAAGTAGCTGATTTTGTCGGTGATTCTTTGTATTTGAGCCAAATGGCTAAGAAAACAAATGCAGATATTATAGTTTTTGCGGGCGTGTATTTTATGGCACAAACTGCAAAAATAATTTCACCAGACAAAAAAGTTTTGTTACCAAATGTTAAGGCAGGCTGTCTAATGGCTGATATGATTAACTATAAACAAATGGTAGCTTTTAAGCAAAAATATCCAAATCTTCCAGTTGTTTGTTATATTAATTCAACGGCTGAAGTTAAAGCAGAGTGTGATATTTGTTGCACTAGTTCTAACGCCTTGGAAATTGTTAAAAGCCTTAATACAGACAAAGTTTTGTTTGTTCCAGATGCTAATTTGGGCAAATTGGTCGAAGGTCAGCTTGATGGTGTAGAAGTTATTACTTATGACGGCAATTGCCCTGTACATAATAATATAACTACTGAGGATATTATCAGCGCAAGAGAAAAATATCCGAACGCTAAAATTCTTATCCACCCTGAATGTAAACCAAAAGTAAGTCATTTGGGTGATTATGTAGGAAGTACAAGTGGTATAATCAATTATGTAAAGAATAGTGAACACAATCAGTTTGTAATCGTTACAGAAAAAGGTGTAGTGGACAGATTAAGACGTGATTATCCAGATAAGGAATTTATTCTTATTAAAAATAATATGCTATGTGAAAGCATGAAACTTACCACGTTGGAAGAAATTCTTCATTCGTTAGAAAATGAAGTAAATGAAATTACTTTAGATGAAGAAATTAGACAAGCAAGTGCTGGTTGTATTGAAAAAATGTTAAAGGTGTCAAAATAATGGAAAGCACAATAATTTACGGAAAAAATGCTGTAATAGAAGCCTTGGAAGCTGGTGAAAGAGAGTTTAACAAAATTCTTATTTCAAATAATGCGAGAAACGATGTTAAAATTGAGCGCATAAAAGAATTGGCGCAAAAGAACGGTATTGTCTTCCAGTTTGTAGCTCCTCAAAAATTAAACCAGCTAGAGCCAGAAGGTCGACATCAAGGTGTTATTGCACAGATTTCGCCAGTTAAATACACTGATTTAGACGATTTTATTGAAAAAAATGGCGGTAATGTAGTAATTTTAGATGGTGTAGAAGATTCTCACAATGTAGGTGCGATTATCCGTTCTTGTGTTTGCGCTGGCGTGAAAGGTGTTATATTGCCATCACGCAGAGGTGTTTTGATAAATTCTACAGTTGAAAAAACGAGCGCAGGAGCAGTTAATCATCTCTCAATAATTAAAGTCAACAGTCTTGTTGGTGCAGTTCAGAAATTAAAAGAAAACAACTATTGGGTAATTGCATCAGACCATCATGCGAAAGATAATTATTTTGATGTGGATTATACGGACATGAATTTTGCTTTAATAATGGGAGCAGAGCACGCAGGAATTTCACGTTCGCTATTAAAACTTTCAGATTTCAAGGTTAAAATTCCTATGTTGACAGATTTTAACTCTTTGAACGTATCGAATGCAACTGCAATTATATTATTTGAGGCTGTTAAGCAACAAATTAAAAAGAAATAAAAGAAAAAGGAAAATAAGATGAGCAAAAAGAGCAACAAGTTAAACATCATGGTAGATGATATTTCAGATGAAGGCGTAGATTTTAATAATATTGAGCCTGCTGATGATGACGAAGAATCTATTGCGATTGAAGAACCTAAAACGCAAGAAAATTTGAACACTGTTAATTCTGATGATTCAGTGAGAATTTATCTTCAACAGATTGGTAAAATACCACTTCTTTCTGCTCAAGAAGAATTAGATGTCGCAAAGAAAATTTATGAAACTCAAAGTGAAATAGCCAGAAAAGTTTTGATAAATGCAAATTTAAGACTTGTTGTAAGTATTGCTAAAAAATATATTGGACGTGGTTTGTCCTTCTTAGATTTAATTCAAGAAGGCAACATGGGCTTGATTAAAGCGACTGAGAAATTTGATTACACAAAAGGTTACAAATTTTCAACTTATGCAACTTGGTGGATACAACAATCTATAACAAGAGCAATTGCTGATAAGGCTCGTATTATCAGGCTTCCAATTCACTTGATTGAATCTATCAACAAAATCAAAAAAGCAACAATGGACTTGACGACTGAACTCGGTAGAATACCGAATAAACAAGAAATTGCCGATAAAATGGGAATTACTGTTACAAAATTAACATCTATTATCAAATCAACTCAGTCTACGATTAGTATTGATACTCCGACTGGTCAAAAAGATGATTCAAACAAGATTATAGATTATATTGTTGATGAGTCTACAATTACACCAGATTCTCTTGTTTCGCAAGAAAGTATGCTTGATGATATCAAAAACATGCTTGAACAATTGAGCCAAAAAGAGCGTGACGTTTTGATTTTGAGATTTGGTTTGAATAATGACGGTAATAAAAAGACGTTGGACGAAATTGGTTCAATCTACGGTGTTTCAAGAGAAAGAATACGCCAAATCGAAAACCGTGCGATTTCTAAATTGAAGAAATTATGCAAAAATAAAAATCTAACTTCTGGTTTGAAAAATTATATTGGGGAATAGGTTTTGTTAATTTTACAGAGATTCTCTCAATAGAGCAGGTTGACAAACTTGTCGTTATAGTAAATAATAAAAACATAGGGGGGAGCCCTAAGAAAATGCGACTTCCTTAGAGCTTCACTTAGTACCCTATACTGTAAACAATTTGAGTGCTACTATGAATAGCGTTGCTACGATTAGTAGCATTATTATTTTTACGAGCATAGTTTTACCCTCCTTTCGTGCCCATTTCTCTTAGTGCTCGTGTGGCAAGAGGTAAGGTTGTACTACCCTATAAATAGGTATAATCCTATTTATTAACCTAATGTTATATGAGTTTTAGGTGCATGTCAATAATAATAAATATGTTGTTGATTAGCTTTAGCTATTCAACTTCAATCAGACCTTTCATATTTTGTGGTATTATTTATAGAGAGAGATTTATTTAATGTCTTAAAGACCAAAGTTTTAAAGGAATTATCATGTTAGAAGAAATAAATGATTTAATAGGCAAAAAGGAATTTGATAAAGCAAAAGAATTGTTAGAACCAGCATTAGCAAAAGAACCAGAAAATGTTGAGTTGCTAAAGCTTGCAGGACTTGTGGCGTCTAACGAAGATGACTGGGCTAAATCAAGAACTTGTTTTGAAACTGTTGTCAAATTTAAGCCCGAAGATGCAACCTCATGGTTTTATCTTGCGAGTGCCTATGATAGACTTGGTGATTTTATTTCTGCTAAAAATGCGTACATCAAAGTTATAGATTTGCGCTCAAGCTACACAGAAGCTTATAAGAGCTTATGCGTTGTACTTATGAAGTTGAACGAGCCAGAAGAGGCTATCAAATATGCGATTACGGCAAATACAGTTGAACCAGATGACTATATTTTTGATTTTGTAATTGGCACTGCTTATATGAAAATAAAAGAGTTTGCCAAAAGTATTGAGCCTTTCAAACGTGCCTTAGAGAAAGCCCCAGATAATATTGGAACTTATAATAGTTTGGGAACTGCATATATGGCTACTGGCGCAAGTGACGAGGCAATCAGGTGCTACAAAAAAGCGTTAGAACTGAATACTGATAGCCCAATGGCTTATTATAATTTAGGTTCAGCATACCAAATTCAACAAAACCACGAAGAGGCTTGTATATATTTAGAAAAAGCTTGTGAATTAGATGATGACGATGAAGGTTTTAAAGTCGCATTAGCAATGTCTAAAATGAAGATGGGCAAGTTTAAAGAGGCGTCAAATGTTTATAAAAACTTGCTAGTACAACACCCAGAAAAAGAAAATTATAAATATAATTTGGTAACTTGTTATGAGGCTATGGGCGAATTAGATACTGCAATTAAAATGCTTGAAGGTATGGTTTATGTTAATCAAAAATTCATACTTCCAGCACAAAAACTTGCAAGTCTTTATATCAAGACTAATCAGCTAAACAAAGCAAAAGATCTTTATGACAATATTCTTTTGAAGGGACAAGTTACGGCTGAAACTTTCCACCAATACGCAATTCTTTCATCAAGTTTGTGCGACACGGATACTGCGGAAAGAATGTTGAAAAAAGTTATTAAAATGAACCCAGATATTGCAAAAGCGCACAAAGATTTGGGTATCATATATCTTAACAAGCGTCTGTTTGATTATGCTGAGGACGAATTTATAACAGCAATGCGCTTACAACCAAATGATTTTGAAATTATATTTGAATACGCAAATTTCTTGTATTCAGTTTCAAAAAACACTGAGGCTGAAAGATTTTATCAAGAGGCTTTGGATATCGAGCCAAACAATATTTTGGCACTAACCTTTATGGCTCTTAATAAATTGATTTTGAATCAGCTAGATGAGGCAAAAAATTATATAATGAAAGCTCTAAATGTAAATTCACACCACGAATATATACAATTCTGTGCTGGTAGAATATTCTTTGCAAGAAAAGAATATGAAGAAGCAAAACATTATTTAATTCATGCAGTGGAACAAAACCCAGATATTGAAACGCAAAACACACTTGCGCTAACTTATTACGAATTAGGCGAATATGATTTTGCGATAAATATTTTCAACAATTTGTTGGCAAAAAAACCTGATAATATTTCAATCTTGATGAGTTTGGCAAAATGTTATGAAGGTTTGAAGGATAACGATAAAGCTTTAGAATACTTGGATAAAATTGTAACAATATTTCCAGAAGATGAAGAAGCTCATGAAATGATTAGAAAATTATCATAGTATTGTTGTGGCGCAAATTTTATTTTTACGGTTTTTTGAATCTTTGTTATGCAAATATTGCCTGTAAATAATTATAGCTACTCTTCAATAAAACCAAATAAGCCGACGTTTGGGGGGAATTGTCGTGAGGTTTTGGATAAGAATAAAAATTTGTTGTATCGAACTACAACATACTTTTTTAGGAATGATTTGGATTGGGAGGCGTTTTTTGGGCTTTTAGCCAGAAACTATCAGCATGTACCAAAAGTTAATTTTATTAATCATTGCTGCTCAAATGGTGAAGAGGCTTATTCTTGCGCTACTGGTCTAATGGTGCATTTGCAGGATATGGCTGAAAAATTTTTCCCAATTCTAGCAAAAGATATAAATAATGAAAATATTGAGAGTGCAAAAAATTATTCTAAAATGGGAATTAATACAAGAGATGTTTATCAGCTAAACTATTATACGCATGATAATTATAGAAACTTTTTTGATGTTGTAAAACCAAATTCTGATATATATTCTATGGCACTTGTGCCAAAAGAGGATTTGAAAAAGAGTGTTATTTTTGAAAAAGGCGATATTTTAAGTGACGTTGATAATATACCGTCAAAAAATACTGTTTTGTTGTGTAGAAATTTTTGGCCATATCTTGATGCTTTCAAAAGAGAAGAATTAGCGCAAAAATTGGAAAATCGCCTTGAAGCTTCATCTTTGGTCGTTATTGGCGATTATGATATGTATGAAGCGAAAGTTGATGAACTACTCTTGCAACATAACTTCTTACCAACAACTGTAAAAAATGTGTTTGCAAAAGCTCCAAAGATTGAGAGTGCATCTTATAAGTTCACTAATAAATATTTGGGTGGCTAAAATTTAGTTTACTATACAATCTCATTTATCTTAACAAAATTTTTGTAATAATAATCGTAAATCATTACTGCTACAAACACCATGTAATAGAAGTTTATCAAGGTAAACAAAAAGTGCATTACGATATTTGCGCTAAATAATGTTGTGAAAATTGATAAAATAAAATATGAAACAAACAAAATTAAGAACAAACCAAAATTTGATAAGAATTTTTTGCTGAACAAATCTTTTGCACCTACAAAATAAGCCTTAAATGGGTTCTTTTCTTTTAAAAATAATGCCGGTGAATAGAACATAATTAAAAAATATGTTACTGACATTGTGAAAAATAATAACAAATTCCAAGCGTTGAGTTTAAACAATTGTTCTTCTGACAAGCCACCTAGAAAAGCCTTCATTGCGGTAAAAGATTCCATACCTTTTGTCAATGCTTCTGGAGTAATTCCTATATCGCCAATAAATTTCATGCCAACAAAGTAGGAAATTATGATTAAAAGTACTGATATTACAACTGTGTTAAGCATAAGCCCTAAAACAGGTAAAAAGTATTCGCCAACACCTGCTGGAAACTCTTTGATTAGTGTGTTTGGTTCTGTGTTTTCGGGATTGATTACACAAGTTTTTATCATGAAAAACCAGCCAGACAAAAACGCCCCTATCATTAGCCCGAACAAAACTATTGCAAAAAGCAGGCTAATAAGATTTCCGCTTATTGAAAATAAAATATATAAACTAGATAATAGTGAAAATAAGATTAGCGGTGTTGCTAAAATGATGTACTTGTTTGTAAGCTTTAGACTATCTTGTATATAATTAAACATTTTTACTCCTAAACTCTATATTGAAGAACAGATTGTTCAATAATGTCATCAGAAACTTTTGATGCAAAATCTCTGAAACTGTTGCTGATATTAGATGCTGGATTGGCTTCTGAAATTGTAATTCCTTTGTTGATTGCCTCCATAATCGTAAAATAATTGTTTGGAATTTTCCAATAAACCTTTTCTGCCAAAGTGTTTTCTATATCTTCAATTTTAATTTCATCATTGTCCATATATCTGTTAACAACAATTTTAACCTTGTCTTTTGGATATCTTCTTGAACGGAATAAATTCAAACATCTCTGAGCATTTCTAATAGCTGGAATATTCACGATTGTAGTGAATAATATCCAGTCTGAGCAATCGAGAATTTTCAAAGAATTTTCGTCAATATTTGAAGACATATCTACAATGATATATGAAAACTCTTTTCTTAAAGCATTGAAAAGTGCCGTAATTTGTTGTGGTTTAACACTTTCTGCTTGCTCTATATAATTAGGGTCAGACAAAATATATAGAGAAGTGTCTTTATATTTTTCAAAAGCTTTTGTGAACGAAGTATTTTCAGAGGTTGCAAGTTTGTTTAGAACATAATTCACATCATAAACTGGGTTTAAATTCAAAAAGGTTGATACGTCACCCAATTGCAAATTAAGGTCTAGAAGTGCAACTTTATCTTTTGCAACTTTGGCTAATTCTAAGGCTAAATTAATTGCTATCGTCGTTTTGCCGATACCGCCTTTGTTAGAATAGACTGTAATAATCTTTGATTGTGGCGTAACATCTTCTGACGAAATACTTGTCAGTGCAAGCACTATTCTTGCCAAATCTTCTTTAAGCACAGGTTTTGGCAAAAATTCTTTTGCTCCCATTCTTAAAGCTCTTATGATATCATTCGTTGAACAATTTGTAGAGGTTATAACGAGTTTTGAAGTGCATAGCTTGATTCTATCTGCCATTTCCTTGATATCTTCACCCTCGCAGGAAATGTCCATTATGACAATACTATCAGAACCGCATTTTTTGACTTCCTCGTATCCGTCAATATAATCATCAAAAATCTTAACTTCGCCAATAAAGTCAAAGCTTTCCAAATAAGATTTAATAATTTCTCTGGAATTGCTATTTTTGTCAAAAACAATTACCGAATTTTGCATGCCTAACCTCTTCTTGTTAATACTACTTTAATATACCTCAAATCAAATGTTTGAACAATCAACTTTTAGACTATTTTAAGTCTGCTTGCAAAAAAATCGCACTCTGTTTATTTTAAATAGCAGAGTGCAATTTTATTAATATTGTATATTAGTGCTTATAAGATAGAAACTTTAGCTCTCTTGAGAGAATTTTCTTTACCGATAATTGCAAGAGTTGCAACCATATCAGCACCGCAAGTTCTACCAGTAACAGCACCTCTGATTGCCCACATAGTGAATTTTGGTTTGTAACCTTTTTCTTCTTTGAATTTACCACGGAAAACTTCTAATTTTTCGTGCAAGTTTTCTTCTGTCCATTCCCAGTTAGAAGCTTCTTCAACAAAGGTTTTTAGAACATCTTGAGAAAGTTCTGTTGATAAAACTTCGTCTTTAACTTTTTGTTCAACTTCAACTTTGTCACCGCCAAAGAAGTATGAAACCGCATCAGTAATATCTGAAAGAAGAACTAATGGCTCACGAGTAATTTCAATCATTCTGTTGAATTGTTCGTCAGTAAGTTCTGTTAAATCGTATTTTGTTAAATACTTTTTAAGTTTAGCCTTCAATTCTTCCATTGGCAACATTTTGATGTAATGGCTATTCATCCATTTCAATTTGTCATATTCAAAAATTGAGTTAGAAGATGAAATTTCACCAATTCTGAAATCTTCTGCAATTTGATCAACAGTCTTGATTTCTTCTCCATCAGAAGGTGACCAACCAAGAAGTGCTACAAAGTTTACAAGAGCTTCTGTTAAGTAACCTTGTTCAACAAAGTCAGAAACTGCTGTTGCACCGTGTCTTTTTGAAAGCTTACTTCTATCTGGAGCTAAAATCATACCTAAGTGACCAAATCTAGGAACGTCAAAGCCTAATGCTTCAAAGATTAAGATTTGTTTGTAAGTATTAGAAATATGGTCTTCACCTCTGATAACGTGAGAAATCTTCATCAAAGCATCGTCAATTACAACCGCATAGTTGTAAGTAGGAGCACCATTTGATTTCATAATTACAAAGTCACCAATTAGGTTTGTGTCCATGTGTAATTTGCCTTTTACAAGGTCATCAAACTCAAGAATTGATGTGTCGTGAAAAGCTTTTTGAGCTTTTGCAACGTTAAATCTGATTGCAGGTTTTCTGCCTTCTGCTCTCAATTTAGCTTTTTCTTCTTCTGTAAGATTTTCGCATTTTTTAGAATAAACGTACGCTTTTTTGTTTTTAGTAGCTTCTTCTTTTTCTGCTTCTAATTCTTCTGGAGTGCAGAAACATTCATAAGCAAAACCTTCATCAAGAAGTTTTTGTATATATTTAGGGTAGATATCAAATCTTTGAGATTGAGTGTAAGGACCGTAAGCACCGCCTACATCTGGACCTTCGTCCCAATTCAAGCCCAAAGCCTTTAAACTGTCAAAAATATTGTCAACATAAGCTTGACTTGTTCTTTCTGCGTCCGTATCTTCAATTCTTAAAACGAATGTACCCTTATTTTTCTTTGCAAATAAGTAGTTAAATAAAGCTGTTCTAGCCGTACCAACGTGTAAATTACCACTTGGTGATGGAGCTATTCTTACTCTAACATCTGACATAATTATATCCTTCCTTTTTTATGCCTATATTATTCCACAAACAGAATAGAAATAAAAGATTATGGTAGTTTAGAAATTTGTTCAATTAAGTTTGTTAAAAAATAATTGTACTTTTCCCACTTTTACCCCTTGCAAAAATCTTTAAATTCTATTAAGATATATGTATAAATATTAAGAATTTCAAATTTTTGTAAATACAAGTTTAAAGGTGGTAGCATGGCAGAAAATGAAGAATTGCAAGAAGAGATGAGCGAAGGAGAAACTCGTCAAAAGATATTAGTTGCTGATGATGAAGCAAGTATTAGAAGAATCCTTGAAACTCGTCTTAAAATGGTTGGTTATGATGTTGTAACTGCGGAAGACGGTGAAGAAGCGGTTGAAGTGTTCAACAAAACTAACCCAGATTTGGTAGTATTAGATGTCATGATGCCAAAGATGGACGGTTACGGTGTAACAAGAGAAATCAGAAGAACCTCTGACGTTCCTATTATTATCTTGACTGCACTAGGTGATGTTTCAGAAAGAATCACTGGTTTGGAATTAGGTGCAGATGATTATGTAATCAAACCATTCAGCCCTAAAGAATTAGAAGCTCGTGTTAAAGCGGTTTTAAGAAGAACAATCAGTAAAGACGTTATTATTCCAGCATCTTCTGCTGGTGCTCCAACTTCTGGCTCAACTTCTTCAAAGGGTGGCAAGAATATTATTACAACTGGTGCTATTAAGATTGATACTGCAAGAAGACAAGTTTATAGAAAGAATGAAAGAATTAGACTTACTGGCATGGAATTTAGTTTACTAGAACTATTGGTAAACAATTCTGGTCAAGCTTATTCAAGAAACGAAATCTTGCAACATGTTTGGTCATATCCGGCAGATCATAGAATTGATACTCGTGTTGTAGATGTTCACATTTCTAGATTGCGTTCAAAATTGGAAACAGACCCAACTAATCCTGAGCTTATTTTGACTGCTCGTGGTATTGGTTATATGTTCCAAAGAATCAATTAGGATTGAAAATTTTAAGAAATAAATTAAGAAATAAAGCTCTCAATTTGAGAGCTTTATTTTTTTACTTGCTAAAAAATATTTATTTGATATACTAATTTTGTTGGAACTTATGGCGGATATCGTCAAGTGGTTAAGACCTCGGATTGTGGTTCCGATATGCGTGGGTTCGAATCCCACTATCCGCCCCATTTTTAGAATTAGCACCTTCGGGTGCTTTTTAAATAGATTACCATAGCGGTATCGTCTAGTGGTTAGGACGAGAGATTCTCATTCTCTAAACAGGGGTTCAATTCCCCTTACCGCCGCCAATTATTCAACCATTAAGAAGTTTTAAATTGTGGAATTGAACCCAATAAATGCTTTCGCATTTCGGGGTTCGCCCCTCTCGAAAACGTGACGTTTAGTCACCTTTTCTCGGCAGAGTCCTTACCGCCGCCAATTATTCAACCATTAAGAAGTTTTAAATTGTGGAATTGAACCCAATAAATGCTGACGCATTTCGGGGTTCGCCCCTCTCAAAAACTGGAGCTTAAAGTCCAATTTGAAAGTCATATTAAAATATCCAGTTTGGCACAGATGCCCAACACTAAAATGTTTCATCGGTCGGAAGTAAATTGATTATCAAAATTCAAACTGGGCAAAATTGGACTTTTGCTGGACTTTTGAAATAAGAATTTTTTTTATTATTTTAATAAAATTCGTCTCAAATAGCCATAAATACTATAACTAAGCAAAAGATATAAATGAGTACAAAAAGTCCATTTTGAAAATTTTTTCGTAAAAATTCTTAGAAATTTGATATGAAAAATTTTTCATTTTTTTATAACAATTTTTATTAAAAAATATAATCCGACATTATTTGTCGGATTTATCTTTTATTATAAACAGATAAAAGGAGATGAAATTGTGAATGATTTAATTATTGATACAGTTTTTGAAGAAATGACAAAAGGTCCAAATGAACCTATAAAAACACAATATGAATATCTAAACGACGAATTATCAAAATGCGATAAAGGTTCTATTATAACATTTTCTGGTACAATGTGTGGCAGATTATTTTTAAATTTAATAAAACAATTTGCAATAGACCATAAAAACTGCTTATATTTTAAAGATGATTTTTATAAAAAAAGATTTTTTATGGAATTAATTACACTTAATTCGGATAATAATGATTTTGAAAAATCAAAAAATGAAATAAAAAAATGGAATATAACATTATCTGATAGTAATATTAATGATTTAACAGAATTAAAAAGACTTTTGTCAACAAAAAAGCCTGATTATATTTTTATTGACAATTTAAAAAATTTTTCATTGGGCAATTCTTCTACAAATGAGATTTTAGCTGAATTTAAACAACTAATATATGAATATAAAGCAATATTATTTATAAATTTAGATAATACTGATTTTGTGAACGATGTTGTTATATCCAAAACTTTAAAATATTTTTCAGATGTAATTATTGATATAAAACATAGTGCCGATGATGTTTATTCGCTGTTGACACTGAAAAGTTTAAATCTTGATTGGGGCGTTTTTAGTTTAAAATATGATTACAAACATTTTAAATTTGAAGAAATTGATTTACCCGACAATATTTGACGGGTTTTTATGGTAAGATTTATTTTGAGGTAACATTATGGCAGATATTGAAATTCAAAATTTAAAGAGTCGATTAAAAAGTAACGAGGAAATAAATAAACAGTACACGGATTCAAATGGGCAACTTAAAAATCTTGAAGAACTTAAAATTTATCCGGCTTTTAACGTAGTAAATAAGGACTTAAATAGTGAGAAATTTGAATCATTAAAAATTAAAGAAATAACATTAGAAGTTAGCAACCTAGGTAGAATTAAATACAATGGCGAAATTTTACATCAAGTTGAAGAAGTAAAAAATTTATACAATGACAACAAAACAATAAAAGGCTATCTTCAAATCGACAAAGAAAAACACGAAGACCTTTGGAAACAAATACCAGACGGTCAATATAAATACATTTACCAGTTAGTTGCAAAGGTTTGGTTGGAAGAGCCAAAATTATGCAAAAAATGTGAAAAATGCCCTATTGAAATTCACCATCACGATAATGATGGATATAACAATCGTGCAGATAATTTAATTTATTTGACAAAATGTGAACATAAAGAGGTACATTCAAAATAGATGACACGACCAGAAAAATTAAACGAATTATTAGATTTATTATTGGTTTTGCAAAATTCATATACTGGAAAAACTTATGATGAGTTACAAGAAATATATGGCTTTAATCGCAGAAGACTAGAGCGTATGATGTCAGTTTTAGTTGAACAGTTTGGGGATAAAATTGAAGTTGTTGAAAATTTAACCGACAGAAAGAAGCATTTTAGGCTTAAAAAAGGCACGATTAATCCGTTGATAAATTTTTCTAGCGACGATTTTTGCTTGTTGGAACAATTAAAAGAATTGATTAATGATAATTCTAGGAAAAAGAAGCTTGAAGAATTGATATCTAAAATTAAATCAATTAATCCAAAATCATCAAATTCGCTCGAAACGGATATTCAATATTTATTAGAATCGCAAGGATATGCCACAAGGCAATATTGTAAAGAAAATATCGAACCAAAAATTTTTGAAATAATATTGCAAGCTATTTTGGAACAAAAAAAATTACAATTTGATTATACAAATTCTAATGGATATAAATTTAAAGCTATTATCCATCCTTATGGTGTTCAATATTGGGAAAAGAATTATATAGTAGGTTTTGATGAGTATTCAAAAGGAGTTCTGAAATATTTAATTTCAAGGATTAAAAATTTAGAAAAACTTGATGAGTTTTTTGAAAAAGATGAAAATTTTGATTTGAAACAATATTTGGAACAATCTTTTGGAATATTCAATTCAAAACCAGAAAAAGTTGAATTATTGTTTGACAAAAGTGTTAGAGATGATGTTATAAATTATCATTTTCATCCAACTCAAAAATTAAAAGAAAATGATGATGGTTCTATAACAGTAAAATTTTCAGCAAGCGGAATGATAGAAATTTGTTGGAATTTATATAAATGGGAAGATAAAGTAAAAATTGTATCACCTAAGGAATTCATCAATGAATACAAAAATAGCCTTATAAAGATTCTAAATTTATATGAATAACCTTCCCTATATACCGACAAAATATGTCGTAGTTTGTTTATATTATTAGAATATAAGCAAAGGAGAGTATTTATGTTTAAAAAGGTAATCAAAAAATTAGAAGATAAAATATTGGCTGAAGCTAACATAAAAGCTAACGAAATTATTCAAAAAGCCGAAGAGCAAAAAGAAAAGATTTTAAAAGAATCAGCATTACTAAGAGCCATCAAACTTGAAGCTGATGAGATAAAATATCAAACTCAAAAAGAATGTGAAAAAATAAGAGCGAAAAATTCTTTTTTGACAACTATTTTTAAATATTTTAAAGTTTCTTATTGGGGAAATGACTTATGGTTAGTTGGTGACATTGAAACTCATAAGTATGGAATATTGAATAAAAATGGAAAATTAATTGTACCATTTATTTATGATTTTATGGAACAATGCGAAGAAGTTGGAACCGGCAAAAAATATATTTCTGTTTCAAAGAATTATAGATATGGTGCATTAAATCAGGATTTCACTGATTGGATAGAGCCTAAATACCAAGAACAATTTTTATTTTGGGAAGGTTTAGCTTATGTAAAATTTAATAATAAATATGGATATATAAATCATGAAGGCGAGATTATAATTCCAATAATTTATGATAAGGCAGATAATTTTTATAATGGGAAAGCAAAAGTTGTCTTAAATGGTAAAAATATAATTATTGATAGAATTTAAAATAAATATATGCTTGTTGATATAAAATTAATTGTTGCAGAATATTGAAAATGTGTTACTTTAATAATATACATCATTTATTTTTTTATCGAAAAATTTTGTTTTCGGGAGTTTAACAAATTTTGATGGGTTTGGATTCCACCTTCGTTATACTCAAACCAACTGTTAAAAGAAAAAAAAACGTGACATTTAGTCACCTTTTCTCGGCAGAGTCCTTACCGCCGCCAATTACTCTACCATTAAGAAGTTTTAAATTGTGGAATTGAACCCAATAAATTTCTCTACTTTTATCATTAAACAAATCTTACTTTCAGATTATAATATTATCAAAGGATAATTTTATGAGTAACAAAATCAGTTCAATAAAAGTTAGAGGGGCAAAAGTTCATAATCTTAAAAACATAGATGTTGACATTCCGCTTAACAAAATCGTTGGAATTGCTGGAGTATCAGGCTCTGGCAAGTCTTCGCTTGCTCTTGGGGTTTTATATTCGGAAGGCTCTCGCCGTTATTTAGAAGCGCTTTCAACCTACACAAGGCGTCGTATGACACAAGCCGAAAAAGCTCTTGTTGACGAGATTTTATATGTTCCAGCCTCGCTTGCCTTGCACCAGCGCCCAGCCGTTCCAGGGGTGAGAAGTACCTTCGGAACAGGAACAGAACTCTTAAACAGTTTGCGTCTTATGTTCTCAAGGCTTGCAAGTCATCGTTGTCCAAATGGGCATTACCATATTCCAACTCTAGCTGTTGCAAGCGAGCAGGAGCTTATCTGTCCGACATGTCAAGTACATTTTTTCGCCCCATCTGCAGAAGAATTGGCATTTAACAGTCAAGGTGCTTGTCAAACTTGCGGTGGCACAGGCATTGTAAGGACGGTTGATAAAGCTACTTTAGTGCCAGATGAGTCTTTGACGATTGATGAAGGTGCGGTTGCGCCTTGGGGTACACTCATGTGGTCATTAATGACTGATGTTTGCCGAGAAATGGGAGTAAGAACCAACATTCCTTTTAAAGATTTGACAGACAAGGAAAAAGACATTGTATACAACGGCCCTGCTGAAAAGAAGCATATTTTCTACAAGGCAAAAAACACAAATCAAGCGGGTGAACTTGATTTTACTTACTATAACGCTGTTTATACTGTGGAAAATGCTTTGGCAAAAGTCAAAGATGAAAAGAGCATGAAACGTGTTGAAAAGTTTTTGAAACAAGATATTTGTCCCGAGTGTCAAGGTACTCGGCTATCGCAAAAGGCAAGGTATCCAAAAATTATGGGAATATCACTTGATGAAGCTTGCAAAATGACCTTAAAAGAGCTTGTTGAGTGGGTGAAAAAAGTCCCAAACCCCCTGCCAGAAGAGATGCGACCAATGGCAGAAGCGATTTGTGACTCCTTTTTGACAGTCGCAAAACGCCTTATGGACTTGGGTTTAAGTTACTTAACTTTAGATAGAGCCTCCTCAACTCTTTCAACAGGCGAGCGTCAAAGAATGCAGTTAGCTCGAGCAGTAAGAAATCGCACAACGGGTGTTTTGTATGTTTTAGATGAACCTTCAATTGGTTTGCACCCAGCTAACATCATAGGTTTAAAGGGTGTTATGCACGATTTAATTGATGATGGGAACTCAATTATTCTGGTTGATCATGACACTCAAATCTTGACTGAGGCTGATTGGATTATTGAAATGGGGCCGAAAGCTGGAGCAAATGGCGGTTATGTAATTGCAGAAGGAACTGTTGAAGATCTAGAAAATAACGAAAACTCCATTATCGGTAAATTTTTGTCAGAGAAAAATCAAGCATTAGTAAGAAAGCAAGCTAGTGTAAACGATATGTTTGAATTTGGCAAAATAACAATGACGACTGATGCCATTCATACAGTAAAACCTTTAAAGGTCGAAATTCCAAAAGGACGTTTGACAGTTGTTACTGGAGTTTCTGGTTCTGGCAAAACAACAATGGTTTTGGAAAGCTTAACGCCTGCGCTTGAAACAATTTCTAGCAACAAAAAACTGCCTCAACATATTAAGTCTATTGAGGCAGACGGAATAAAACAGGTTAAATTAATCGATGCAACACCTATTGGCATAAATATTCGTTCTACGGTTGCGACTTACGCCAATATTCACGACGAACTTAGGAAAACTTTTACGAAATCCGCCAAAAAGATGAATTTGGACTACAAAGCTGGTGATTTTTCTTATAATACAGGAAAATTGCGCTGTCCAACCTGCGATGGAACTGGCGTAATAAATCTTGATGTACAGTTTTTACCAGATGTAGAAATTCCTTGTCCAGATTGTGGTGGTTCAAGGTATGATAAGCCTGCAAATCAAATTAAATTCAATGGGCATTCACTTCCAGAATTAATGGCAATGGACGTAAATACTGCGTTAGACACTTGCAAAGGTTTGAACCTTGTTTGCCAACGTTTGCAAATCTTAAAAGATTTAGGTCTAGGATATTTAACTTTAGGTGAAGCAACCCCAAGTCTTTCTGGAGGCGAAGCACAAAGGTTGAAATTAGCGAGCGAAATGCGAAAAACGCAGTCTGATTCTGTTTTTATTTTTGATGAACCTACAATTGGCTTGCACCCGCTAGATGTTCAAACTCTTTTGAAGGTATTTCAAACTCTTATTGATAATGGAGCGACAGTAATTGTTATTGAACACGATTTGGACGTAATTAGAAACGCTGATTACATAATCGACATGGGACCAGAAGGTGGTGAAGCTGGTGGCGAAATAATCTTTTCTGGCACACCAAGCGAATTGAAGAATTGCGATAAATCAAAAACGGCAAAATTTTTGTAGAAAACTATAGAACTATTTCATTAATTAGTGCGTGATTTTCTGACAAAATAGGTAGCTCTATTATAAATGAATTGTCATTATTGTTCGCTTCAAGTTTTATTTTTCCTTCGTTTGCTTCAATTACTTTCTTGCAAAAATATAAGCCTAAACCTATTCCATTACTGCTTTGTAATGGTTCTCCACAAACATATTTGTCAAATATTTGTTTTTTAAGTGTTTGTGAAATTTTATTACTCTTATTTGTCATTTTAAAGAAAATACTTTTATTTTCTTTGTATATATTTATTTTGAGTTTTGAATTGTCGTAAGCATAATTTATGCCATTATTTAGCATGTTACCAATAACTCTTCGTATTTGAATTTCATCAGCAAAAAGTAAATCGTCTTCTTTTAAAGTTGATGAAATTTCAATTTTGATACCCTTGCTTAGCGCCAAATCATTAATTTCTTTGACACATTTTTTAACAACTTTATACAAATTGAAATGAGTTCTGTTTAGCATAAGGATACCGTTATTATCCTTGCCACTTTTAAGAAGTGAATATAACATCTCTTTCATGTATATTGAGGATTCTAAAATCATTTCAACCATTTCTTTTTGATTAGAATTAAGTTCTCCAAACATTCCCTTGTTTAAAAGCTCTAATGAACTAATTTGTGCTTGTAATGGATTTTTTAAATCGTGACTTAATGTTGCTAAAAATAAATTTTTCTGGTTTTCTAAACGTTTATCGTTATCAATGTTTTTAGCAATTGTAACTAAGCCCATAATTTCATTGTCTTCAGTAAGAATTGGAGCTTTGTTAATTTTATACCAATGTATGTTACCATTTTTGTCTTTTGCAGTTTTTATTTTTTTCAAAATCTTTTTGTTTTGTAATACATAATTGTCTTCATTAATTGTTTCTTCTTCGACTTCAAGTATATCAAGTTGAAGACCATCAGAATAATGATCAATTCCTTTACAAACAAAATCTCTGGAATGCTCATTTGCAACAATTAAATTTCGGTCTTTATCTTTCATGTAAACAATTATGGGCAGATTTTCCAGCAAAGTATTAAGTTGATAGTTCTTTGCAATAAGCTTTGCTTTTAAGTATTCTTCTTTTGTAACATCAGTTGAAACTGCTAAAATGCCTTCGATAACCCCATTTTTAATAATAGGGGTTGCAGTTTGTTTAATAATTCGGTTTACGTTATTGTCAGAATAAACAAATGTTGAAGTTTGGCTTTCAGAAGTTTGTATAACCTTTCGAGAACATTGTTCAATTATTTTCACACAACTGAATGGGCAAATGTCACACAGGCTTCGTCCAATAATGCTTTCACCTTCTTTGCCACCCACAAGATTAAAAAATGCTTTGTTGTAAGCAATATATTTTAATGATAAATCTTTAACTGTAACTATATCTTCACAGTATTCTAAAACAGCATTTAATAAATGTTCTTTACTTTCAGTATTTATCATAAAACCTAACCTGTTAAGTAGATTTTACTATTATAAAGGCATGTGTGCAATTAACCAGTTGGCTATTTTTTTATGGCTAAAAGTCTTAATCGCCAAAAACGATGAATGGGAGATCACGTTCTTTTGCGTATTCTTTTAAGAAATGTGTTCTATTATCTACATTATTTAAGAAATCAATAGGTTGTCCTACTTCACTTTCCCAACTATAGGCAAAGACACCCATTACTTGTGGGTTAGATCCGTACATTTCATTGTACTCTCTATTGCCTTTTCTTACGTTTGAGTTTATTGTTGCAAATTTTTGTATGATTTTTTCTCTGATTTCTGCAGGTTCTATTTCTAACATAGATTTATTTTCATTATCTTTTACGAATTGAACATATTCAGCATCGCTCATGCCGGTTGCTTCTTTTACCAAGTTTGAAATATACAATCTATCTTTTTCTCTGCCTCCACCAAAGATGTATGAATCTTTAAAGGTTTGAATGTTTTTACCGCAACCAGAGCCTGAATCTGTATTACCGCCACCATATACATATTTCGTAGGAATATCCAATAATACACCTTGTGTTCTAAAGAATCTGTACTTGCTTTCAGGACGTTCAGCATAGCTAACTGATAACAATGCATCAGAATCTACCAATGAAAAGGCATCAAATTTTGCCAATTGGTTAGAATAATCTAAACCATGAACAAAGAAGTGGATATTACCGGTTTCAACATCTGTTTCCTCAGCACTATTATTAAGACCTTTGGCTTTTACACCTTTAGCTGATGTACCTTTAGGGAAACCAATTGCTTCCCAGCTTTCGTCTGTCATTTCATTGAATTTAATAACAACAACACCATCTTTATCCTGATAAACACCCTTCAAGTTTGTACTGCCATCAGCGTTTACTGTTGTAATAGCTTGTTTCATTCTGCTTGCTTGTGGGAATTTTGTAACAGGCAAAATTGGTTGTGATTTCTGCAATTCTTTTTGATATTCTTTAATTTTTGCAACATAAACATCCGCAGACTCTCCAAAACTGCGAACATTACCGTTGAAATCAACTCTTGATTTGCCAACCTTTGTATCGTGGAAAGAATCATCAGCTTTTACTGCTCTTAAATCTGCATGTGTAAATATTTCTGCCATATCTACAAGATTATCTTGTTGCAAATCAAAAGCAACTGATTGCAAACGCTTTGTCAATTCACCTTCTGATTTAGAAGTATTAACAAAATTTAACCATTCATGGTATTTGCAAATTTTATATAGTTTTGTTTGTTCTTCAGAAGTTAAATTGAATTTCTTAGAAATAAAGAATACATCAAATGCTCCGTTTTCGGCATGATAGCCGTCAGGATGGCCTTCAGCCTTGGTTATATCATGCATTAAAGATGCTAGTAGCATAACCTTTTTATCAGATTCACTTAGTTTCGCAAATTTAGGGTCTTGAGAAATTTTTTGCATAACTTTTAGCGAATGTTTCATAACATCAAAATCATGTGCACCACGAGTACCATTGTTGCCATGTTGAGCTTTGCCAATCATTGTTCTCATTTCTGGTATAACTTCAACAATTTCGTTCAAGAATTGTTCAATTTGTGGGTTTTCACACTTGATTTTGTTCTCTTTTGAAAATCTAACGACATCACTTCTTAAATCTTCTACAACGGCTTTTGTTTTAACGTCACTAATTTCAGCCAATTTGTGACCATTATTTAGGTTTACTGGGTAGCCGTACAAAGTGTAACCAGTTTTGTTTGTGTCATTTTTAAGTAGTTCAAAACCGTAATAATCAAAAACTTTTTGTCTTTCTGTATCTGGTAAATCTTTTGTCTTTTCGATTACAGTGTTGATAAACTCTTCTCTTGAGTATTTTTGAGAAATATTCAATTTTGTAAAATCTTTATCAGAAATTTGTGCAAGAGAATTCGCCAAATTCTTGGTTGAAGTATTGGTGTTTTTAATTTGTTCTGTACTCAATTTATTAGTTTCAACACCTAACGAACGAACAAGTGATGGTAAAAGTTCGCAATATTCTTCTTGAGTAGTTGGAATAAGTGGGGCTAATTCCTTTAATTTTTCACTAGCTCCAAATAAGTTCGCATTACAAGCAACAAGTTGTTTCAATACTGAACGTTTTTGAGAAAGTGGAATTTCGTTGATATTCTTACTGCCAATTAAACCATATACTTGAGAGCCGACAATAATATCGTTTTCACTCAATTGACGGAAGCTTTTGTTGCCGACTTTTTCTTGTAATCCTTTAAATTGTTCAAGAGTTATTTCGTTTTGATTTTTCAACAAGAAAGCAATATCACGAACTTCAATGTCGTATTTTTCATAGTTTTTGCATAAATCATTAGCATATTCAATATTTTCTTTATCTGTAACTTCTAATATACCGAAAATATATTTATTCGGCATTTCTTTATCATAGAAAAGTTCTTTAAATAATGTATTAAATTCAGAATCTCTTCTGTGATTCAATGTGTCGGCAACTCTTGCTAAGCCGTTTTGTGTAAATTCTTTATCTGCAAAAATATCTTTTACAAAAGCTTTATCTTCAACGTTTTTTTCAAAATTTAAGATTTGAACAATGTTATTAGCATTGTATACAGCATCTTGAGTTTTATCAAAAAGGCTTTCTTTAGAACTGTCAACCAATTTTTTCATTAGTTCTTTATTGTTTTGACCTGCTATTATAATATTTAATATACCATCGGGACTAAATCTCTTGTTAATTTTGTTATTTAAACCTTCCTCATAAGTATTTAATAACTCTCTGGTATATTCTGCATCAATTTTTGCAGCTTGAGCTAAATTACTAATTTGAAAACTGGTATATTCATATTCTCCATAGTGATAAGATGATTTATCGCTATTTTTAGCATTAATAATTTCTTTCATGAAATCTTTGCAAGTTGAAATATTTCCCAAAACTGCAGTTACTGTTTCAGAATCAAATCTGTATTTTTCACCATAATAATTTGCAATGGTTTCATTGAGAACTTCTCGTGCAAAATCTTTATCAGCTTGAGCTGATTTAACGATTTGATTAATCTGTTCCGGAGTAAAACGACGTTTGCGTCCGTATCCGTCATCAGATACGGCATACATCAATTCTCTAGTCATGTCTTCATCAATATTTTTAGCTTCTACTAAAAGTTTCATATCATTTACTGTATATTCGTTAGAAACTCTATCATAATCGGTTTTTAATTCGGATTTAGTTACAGTGTTTTTGCCATCAAGTTTGTCCATAATAGCTTTATCTCTGAAATAAACAGGTTTGAAATCTTTGTAACCAACTTTAGAAGCCAAAAGTTCATTCACAAATTCTTTATCCGTTTTAGCCAACTCAAGAATATCAGCTTTTTCTGCAAAAGTTCTTTGTAGTTGTATAGATAATAATGTATCTGCATATTTACTATCAAAGTTATTGCCAATTTGTTTTGCCTTTACGAAACCTTGAATATTTGATAATGTATAATGTTCAAAATCAAAGTTTTTAAATGAGTCTTCGGTTGATTTGTTTATGAAATCAGCAATATTTTTTGCATCCGGAATGTCATTTGACATAAATCTGTCAAATGACAATTCCTGCAATTTACCCTCAATTTCGCAGAACTTAGGAAACTTTCCTAAGATAGTCAATTTCGCAATTTGATTTTCTTGAGATGATTTATCAAGTTTTACAAATTCTTCAGCCATCTCTCTGATTTTATATGCTCCAAAGTGTTTAAAACCATTTGGATAATTTTTGGCAAATTGAATACCGAAATCAAAGTTGTAATTCCCTCTGTCGTTGTATGCAGATAGGAAAATCTTATCAAAATCTTTGACATTATATTTATCGCCTAATTCTGATTTCATTTTAGCATTCAAATCTGTATATAAACTTGTATTATAACTATCAGTTAATATTTCACACATTAAATTTAAGTTAGTAGAACCACCTTCAACCATTTCCTTTACGAGTTCAATATTCTTCTTTGCCTGAGCAAATTTTTCAGGTGAAAGTTTTGCAATTTTGAAAGCTTCATAAGTAAAATAATATACATTGTTATTACCTTCTGCAACTTTTGCAGAAGCCCATTTGTTGTATTCATTTGCTACTTCAAGATTACTTAATTCTACATCAGTATGAGGTTTCAAACACCAACTAGAATCAGCTCTCAAGCACCCTTTTTGTATTCCTGAATCAAAATTTTTGAAAGTTTCAAGATTTTTCTTAAATTCTTCAGGTTTAATACTGCTCAAATTTTCAGAAATAAAATCCATTCTTAAGTTTTTTAACTCATACAAAACATCACGATCAGTGTTATTTGCTTTAAGTTCTGTCATAAATTTATCAAATTCTCGGATATTAGCTTTAAAAGTTTTTAAATCTTTAACAGTCTTTAAACCTTTCCAGCTTAAAATTCCGTCATTATAGTTTTCTCGACCTTCTGTCGCATGGTTAAAATCAAGAATAATCTCTGAAATATCTTGCGGAGTAACATCTTTTCCTCTTAACAAAGCTTCTACAGCGTTTATATCAGATTCCACTGCTTTTTCTCTACCGCAATAATTTGCATATTGAAGAGCCAATTCCTTAATATTAGTAGCAAGCTTTTTGTCGCCATCTGCGTAAGTTTTGAAAGTTTCTTTTTTGCCAAAAGGAGCTTCTGCAACGGTATAATTTCCATCAGAAACAAACTCGCCTTGTGCATTAATTTCGCCATTTTCTAATTTAACGCTCTTATATTCTGGGTTTGTCAACTCTTCTACCGTTGGAGCTTTTGTTAATCTTTGTGCAAAAGGAGCAACTTCAGTGAGTTCATTATCAGAGATACCACCTTCTAAAGTTTTGCCTTTCTTTACCTCAGCCTTTATACCAACGCTTTGAGCCTCTTTGTCCAAAATAAACATGAACAATTCTTCTGGGCTTGCAAGTTTTGTTTCTTTGCCTTGAGCGTCTACTACAGAATAAGCTTTTTGTCCTTGATAAGCAGTAATGCTAACCTTGTAGCCAGCCAAATCTGTTTTAACTTGTTGAACTTTTTCTGGTGTCAAAAATGCCATATTCTTTGCGCCCAACATTGCCAAAACCATTTTAGAAACGCCGTCCATTTGTGCCAAATTTGCCATCGCATCTGTGTAGCTTACGCCATCATCATAAGCCATATAACCAGCGTTAATGCCAAATTCTGTGCCAAATTTCAAAACCTCGCCAATTGCTTCAGAATATTCTGAAATATTTTTTAAAATACTTGTCAAAGGCGCAGGTTTATTAGTAATACCTTTTGTCAAAATTTGATTAATAATTGGCTTGCTATTTAGAAGTTTGGTCGTAGCATTTTTAACTTGCATTCCTAAAGGTCCAGAAATTGCACCACCAACATAGCCGAATTTGAACAAGCCTTCTGCACTTGCTACGATGTTTTCAGCTTTTTCTGTGTCGATTTCGCCTGTTGCAAGAGTTTCACCAGCAAGCTCAGCAGTTTTTGTGCCTTGAAAAGCTACTGCATTCAAACCTGCACTTGTCGTTTGCGCTGCCACAATTCCAACGCCTTGTGACATTGCTTGTCCTGCACTAGATTGAGCAAATTTTTTTCCTGCAACCTTTGTGATAGCGTTTTCTGCAAGTTCAGTTCCGCCTTTTGCAGTCATTTGTGCGTATTTGCCAATTGCGCTAGAGCCACCAGAAACGTACATCAAAGCAACATTGAAGGCTAAGTCCATCAAACCGCCAGCTTTACTAGCATTACCCATATAATCATCTGCTGATTTTAAGTTTGTTTTTGTCAAACCGTCAATTTTTTTGTTAAACTTTTCGATTTT
>CAKVLN010000016.1 GCA_934757275.1 uncultured Candidatus Melainabacteria bacterium | reverse complement strand
AAAAACAAAATGACTCCGATTGAGTATAGAAATTTTTTACTTGCGAGTTAAATGTCCACTTTTTGGGGGACAGTTCAGAATTTTCGGTAGGGCGAAAGCCCGTAAGAGCAAATAATATGGAAATGACCAGAAAAAGCCATTCTGGCTTTGAGGTCATTGAAATATTATGCTCGCCCGAATAATTCAAGACAGGGCTAGGGTGAGGTTTTTCCAATACGCCAAACAAACAAATCTAGGGGCATTCTGAGTGCGATTAGCACGAAGAATCCAGCTTATTATAAACTATTATTATTTTTAATCTTTAAAAAAGTGGTGCGTCTTAGACGCACCACTTCTAAAATACTTATTTACTTATTCAAATCTTCTGCCATATTTAAAAGCGTCTGTTCTCGATTTTGTAATTCCGCAAATTCACTCGGTTTTCTTCTAACATTCAAATACTCCTCAGCAGAATTTACATGCGCTCTTGAGATAAGTTCCTCTGTATAAGGTTCAACTCTAAAACCTTCCAAACCAACTTGATGCAATTTGTTCGTATAAGCCAAATCAAGTGCATTTCTATCAATCATGTAAGCGTCATTTGCGTCACTCAATTTTTTAACATTATAAAGATGTTCACTTACCTTCTTAGAATCAGCACCCTTGAAAAGGTAATCACTTACATTTTTAACGTTTTCTTTATAATTATCTAATAAAGATTTCAAACTTTCTGTGCTTTGAATTTTTCTTTCTTTATGCAATTCGTTTGGAAGAATTTCTGCCGCTTTGCTTAACCAACCAAACAACAAACGATAAGGCTTTTCAAGCTTGTTAGATGAGCCAGCTACATAATCAGCAATTTCTTGACTTTCAGCTTTGCCATTAATTATGTAATCTGCGCTTATTTTACGACTTGAACCGTATAAAGCTGCAAACCCAACATTATCATTAAATTCTTGTTGATTTTTTATTGCATTTCTGTGATCAAACTTTTCAAATTTTCCAATATTAAGAGTAATTGTGTCTTTATTGTGTCCAATTTCTCTTGCTTTTTCGGTTAGTGCTTTAATTTCTGTATCACTTAAATTCCAATGTTTTTTACCTGCTCCAGCAAGGTTTAATTTTGCACCAAAATTTGGTGTAGAGTTGATTTTGTTGATTTGCATTACTAATACCTCTTGTTATTTGGGATACACATATTATGTATAAATTCTACTACAATAAAAAGTTTTAAATCATCAACAATAGATATTTGTTACAAAAGTATAAACTTAACACGCAAGTTTTTCGTGTTATAATTACACTTGCCAGACGAATTGTAAAAAATTGTAAATAATTGCGCAAATAAAAATATTTACGAGTTATTAAATAAATAGCGTATGAAGGAGAATTAGCCGAATGATAAGACCGCTTGGTATAAGCGCACAACAAGGTTTTAGAGCCGATAAAAGAACTATAAATAAAGAAACAGGCGAATATAAAGATCCATTGATGCAGTGGCCACTTCGTGGTGCAGCTTTTACAAATGAAGTTGGTGAAGCTTTAAGACCTGTTATTGGTGGATATGCTACTTTAAGTTGGGCGCCCGCTTTATTATATATTGGTGCAGATGTTTATGATAAGTATAAAAACGACCAAACAGAGTATAGCCCAGATTCAAGACGTTGCTTGAAACAAGCTATTTTTCAAGGCATGGCAAGTGTCTTCTTACCACTGATAGCAGTAAAAGCTGGACAAAACGCTTTTGCACAGGCTGGAAAATTCTCAGAAGATAAAATTAGCATTAATTCAAAAGAACATGTTGCAAACGTGGCAGAGCAATTTGTAGCTAATGGTAAAATGCGTGCATTTGATGGAAAAGATGAAGAATGTATAAAAGAATTTACGAATAACGTTTTGAGTTCAATGGATTATAATAACAAAAAATCCTCAATAAAAAATCTGTTTAAAATATTTAGACTTGATACACAAGAAAAGGTTGAAAAATATTCAGAAAAAACAATCAAAGAATTGATTAAATTAAGAAAAGATTTGCTTAATCCAGCAGACGAATTTAAGTCAAATAAGTGGTACAAAGCTTATGAGGCAGACTTAAAAAAAGGACAAACTTCAAGCGTTGCTGTAAAAAGTGTGTTAACAAATTATCAACAATCAAAAATGCTAAAAGGTAAAGCCGTTAAGACATTAGGTGGTTTTGTAGCTTTGGGTATGGCAATTAAACCAATTGATCATTTTGTTGAAGAGGTGTTGATTGGCAAATATGTAGGTCCGGAAATCGATAGATATAAAAAATAAATAATTCTATTGGGTTACTTCTTTAGAAGATTAAGAAGTATTGAAATAGGTGCTAAAATATAAATGTAAGTCGAAGGCAACTAGTGAATTGTCGGATTTCGACGTTATGTTATGATTAGGCATTGTGTGTGTATTCGGCTTACTTCTTAAAAAACCAAATCTTTTCTTCATAATATTAGCCTTGCTCCTTTTGTCTCTCTTCCGAAAGGAGCTTTCTGTTGTGTGGAAGAGGAAACTTTAATATTTATAAATGATTAATACCCACCCGCATTCGTAACTTTCGCAAAGCTCAAGAACGACTGCGACCTCCCTAACTAGTGAGGTGGAACTCCTTCATTAGTTAGGGAAACGGATTCTCGGTAGGGCGTAAGCCCGTAAGGTGGAGGTCGGACGTCACGACACCCCGAGTAATCCAAGACAGGCAGGGAAGGGTATTAGCCAGTAGGGTTAAAAATAGAAATGTAGGGTGCTGTCGTTTGACGCACCGAATATATTCAATTCTATCCGCCCTCTTTACATTTCACCATGTTTACGCTTAAATAAACTTACTGAGGTTCGTCCTCTAGTTCTTTAGAAAGTGAATTACAAATATTTGAGTAATCCAAATATCAAACTAGCCAAATTTGCAGGTTTCTGCTACGGAGTGAAAAGAGCGGTAGAAACAGCGAAAAAGTTGAAACAAGAAAACCCAGATAAAAATGTCTATATATTGGGTGAACTTATTCACAACACAGATGTAATTAATGAACTTGAGTCTTTAGGGATAAAAACTATTTATGAAATTCCTGCTCAAGGCGATGGAATTTGCATAATAAGAAGTCATGGCGCAACTCCAGAAGTTTTTGAACAAATTAAAAAAGCTGGTTTTGAAGTCGTTGACCTAACTTGTCCTGATGTTAAGAAGGTTCAACAGAGAGCGGTTGAGTTGGCAAAGAACGATTATTTTGTTGTAATCGTTGGCAAGCCAAATCACCCAGAAGTTATGGCTATCAAGGCAAATGCTGATTTATATTCTGACAAAGTTGTTGTTGCAACGACTATAGAAGAACTTGCGCCTTATTCTTCTCAAATAAAATCACATAGAAAAGTTGGAGTTGTTGTTCAAACGACACAAATGGTTTCTTCTTTGAACTTAGTTGTAAATTATTTGAACACGCTTGCAAAAGAAGTTTTAATCTATAATACCATCTGCCAATCTACTGCAATGCGCCAAAAAGAGGCAAAAGAACTTGCAAAAGAAAGCGATTTGATGGTGGTTGTAGGTTCAAGAAAGAGCGCAAACACAAGTCATTTGGCTGAAATCTTGAAGAATTGCACAAAAACAATTCATATCGAGAATGATACAGAATTGAACAAGAAAGATTTAGAAGGGGTGAGTTCTATCGGAATAACCGCAGGAGCGTCTACTCCACAAAAAATCATTGATAAAGTAATTGATAGGATAAAAAAATAAAAGAAAGGAAAAATAAAAATGACAGAAGTTAAAGACGAATTTGAAATGTTGTTAGAAGAAAGCTTTGCAAAATCTAACACAGTTGCTGATATCGTTGAAGGTACAGTAATTAAAAAAGAACAAGACGGTTACTTAGTAAGCGTTAAGGGTGCTAAAATGGAAGCATTCTTGTCAAACAGAGAATTATCAAGCGATGTTGAAGATTTAGAAATCGGCGACGTAAGAGAATTTTATGTATTAAAAGAAGAAAACAATGATGATGCTATGCAATTATCTCTAAAAAGAATCGCATTTGCTCAAGCTTGGGCTCAACTTAATGATGCTAAAATTCAAGGCGATACAATCCTTGCTAAAGTTGTTTCAACTGTTAAGGGTGGTGTATTGGTTGACGTTGCAGACCTTAAAGGCTTTATCCCTTCATCTCAATTGAGAACTGGAACTCCATTTGATGGTTTAATTGACCAAAAAATCGAAGTTAAAGTTCTTGAAGCTGATCCTAAGAAAAACAAACTTATCCTTTCTCAAAGACAAGCTGTTGCTGAACAAAGAGATCAAGTTGTTGATAATGTTCTTTCTTCATTGGAAGAAGGTCAAGTTGTTAAAGGTAACGTAGTAAGAATCACTGATTTCGGTGCTTTCGTTGACATCAACGGTATCGATGGTTTATTACCAATTTCTGAAATTTCTTGGCAAAGAATTAAACACCCATCAGACGTTATTACTCTAGGTGATACTATTGAAGTTAAAATCATCAAGATTGATACTGAATTGAAGAGAATTTCTCTATCTCTAAAGAGAATGGGTGAAAATCCATGGCAACAAATCGAAGGACAATTTGAAGAAGGTCAAATCGTTAAAGGTACTGTAAACAAAGTTACTACTTTCGGTGCTTTCATCAACATTTTCCCAGGGGTTGAAGCATTACTTCCTGTTTCTGAAATGTCAGATGAAAACGTTAACCCATTCAATATGTTCAAGGTTGGTTCTGAAGTTGATGTTCTTATCAAGAAATTTACTCCAAAAGAACACAGAATCGCTTTGTCAGTTAAAGATATTCAAAAATAGTTTTGAAGAAATAATTAAAGAGGCGCAGCCGCAGGCTGCGCCTCTTTGTTATAATCTTTTGCAACCTCATCTTTTGCATGTTATTATAAAAATATGAAGAGAAAGTTTTTAGTTAGTTTATTGATTTTATTAAGTACTTCTGCAAGCTTTGCTACTGAGGCAACAGATTATTTAGTGAATATGTACGCCAATGAATATAATATGAAGGTTAAAATTCGTTCAAAGAAAGAATTTTGCAACCCATGCCAACAAAAGATTGGCGACAATTGTATTTCAGAAATAGTTTACGGACAAGCTGATTTTAAACTCAAGAAAGTTCGTAAACAAAAAGTTTCTTATATTTGTCTTTTAGATAACGATAGCAAACCCTTCTGGGGCTTTGTTATTCCTCGTTAATTCTATTTTTAGAGTTATTGGTTGACTTGGTAAACTTGTCTTTTGCGCAAGTTATTGCGCCTGCGCCAAGTCCGATTACTCCATTCATGGCAATTGAGTTTTTAACCGGTGATTTAAAAAAATGACATTTTCTAGATACGAAATCTAGTACTACGCCAAAACCAAACCACGCACCAGCGGTACTTATCCCGTCTTGCATAGGTGCTGACATTGATTTTAAAGGATTTCTTTTATTTTTTTGCGCACAAAAACTAACCTTGTGTGAAAAGTTGTCTATTTTCTGTACTCTCATAATATAGGGTTCTCTAGTGTAAAAATGCCGATGGCCGGGGTCGAACCGGCACGTAGTTGCCTACACCAGATTTTGAGTCTGGCACGTCTACCAATTCCATCACATCGGCATATAAAATTTTCAAAACTTCAATAGTTAAGATTATTAAAACAAAAACAAACTAAAATAGCAAGCAGTTTGTTTGAAATTTTATACTAAAAGAGGCTGACTGTGAGTCAACCTCTTACAAACTTGGAAATAGGAGCTGTGAATTATAATTAGTTCAAACCTAATTGGCTTCTGTAAAAACTGCTTGATGCGATTTTTTGTTCAACTAAATTGTTGTTTGAAGAAGATGCTAAGTATAAACCGCTCAATTTGTCTAATCTTCTAGTTAATTTTGAATCTGGATAAACTTTAGACGCTGATTTTAATCTTGTCCAACAAGCTGCTTCTTTTTGAGTAGCAGTTGTTTCTTCTGCTAAGTTTGCGCTATAACCTGTGTGGCAGCTTTCGTGTGCGATTAAGCAAGCGATTTGTTCTGCAGGTGCGTTTCTGTAAATTGAATTGATGTAGATAACTTTTGTACCAAATTCGTTTGTTGTGCTTACTGCAAAAGCGTTTGCACTATTGTAAGATACCATTGAAAGGTTGTTGAATTTGATTCTTACTGCTCTTCTTTCAAGATTTCTTAAAACATCTGTTTCACCAGCTTGTTCCAAAACTCTTACTGCTTCAACGATTTTTGCATCACTTGAGAAATCTGTAACTCTGTAAGCGAATGCTTGGTTAACTCCTAAGAATAAAAATGCGAATAACACTAAAACTATTTTTTTCATCACGACACAACTCCTATTTATTTTCCTAATCAACAGCTTTGATACTTGTGTCTACGGTTGTTTTCGCCAAAACTTTAACGTTTGGGTTTGCTTTGTTACAAAACTTAATAAATAAGAGTCTATAAACCTCTGAAAGTATTGCTATTGTTATGTTGTGTCGATTTTAAAATGTGATTAAGAAATGTTAAGAGAATAAAATCTTTTATTATCGATTTTACATTTCTTAACATTCGCTTAAAAATGGTTTTTTAAGGGTAAAAATTTGCTCTAATTTAATTTAAAGTTATATTTAATATGCCAGTTTTTCCATTTGTTTAGAGTAAACACCTTGGCTTACAAATTGTAAATTTGGAATAACTTGAAAATCTTCACTAAAGGCATGACTATTTATATTTTCAAGCACAAAATAAGTCGAGCCAGAGCCTGACATTATAGAATTTGGCAACTTAGATTTTATTTCTTGCAATTCAGCGTAATCATCAAAAATCGCATATTCTAAGTCATTATACAAAAATTCCTTGATATCTTGTTGGTGATTTATGGCATTAATCATTTTTTCTGTCATGTTATTTTGAGGCTTAATTTCTTTTGCTGCATATTTTGTGTAAGCCTCCTTTGCTGAAATGCCGAGTTTTTTTGGTTTAATTAAAGTTACAGGGTAATTTACGTCGCAATTAATTTTTTCAATAATTTCACCTCTTGAGGTTGCAAGCAATGTACCGCCTTCTAGGCAGACATTCAAATCGGAACCTAACATAGAACATAATTTATGCAAATCTTTTTTACCAAATGGTTGACCTAAAATTTTGTTCAAACCCCAAAGCGTGCCTGCTGCGTCTGTACTTCCACCAGCTAAACCTGCAGCAATTGGAATATTTTTTTCTATATCAATATCTATATTGGCAGAAATTCCACTCTCTTCTAAAAACAATTTTGCAGCTTTGTAAACAAGGTTTTTTTCATTGTAAGGAATTGCGTCACTTGTTCCAGTCAAAAAGATTTCAGGCTTGTCAGCTTTTTCTGCTTTTATTGTAAGATTATCGTACAAACTTACTGTTTGCATGATACTTTTTATGTTGTGAAAGCCGTCGGGGCGTCTGTTTACAACTTCTAATGTCAAATTAATTTTTGCTGGGCAAGCTACGTTGATTTTTTTCATAATTAAAAATGCCTTACTTTCGGGTCTAGGAGCATGCCTGCTAATTTGTCAGCACCCTCAAACTCTCTTTTTCTAAGTTTTGCGCTTGCTCTTTCTTTATCATAAGCTACAAAGTGGTGTTCAAATAAACATTCGCCATTGTTTACAATAATCGTTAGATAACAAGATTTTGGCTCCGGTGTAAATGGGCGGCCAACGCTACCAACGTTTACAACTGTTTTTTTCTTTGAAGTTTGGAAACCGCAAGGAAGATGTGTATGACCGCACAACACAATGTCCGCATCAACATTTACAAGCATTTCTTCGACTTGCTCAATTGGCGTGTCTGGTAAAATATCCTCATTGTTTCTTCTAGGTGAACCGTGTACTAACAAAAACTTAACGCCACCTTCTACAACCTCTAGTTGAATCGGAAGATTTTTCAAGAAATACTTTTCAACGGGGTTAAGTATTTGTGCGTCATTCTTTAAAGCTTCTGCCATTACAGGGGCTTTTTCTTTAAGTTTCCCATACAACTCATCTGAATAATCGGCAATCATTAAATCAGTGTTGCCTTGAATGAGCTTAAACATTGGATTGTCTTTCCTTGCCATAAAATATTCAACCGTGCTATTAGGCTCTGGGCCTGCCATTGCATAATCACCAAGTACAAAAATTTTATCGCATTGTTGCTTTGAAATATCTGCCATAACGGCTTCAAGTGCTTCCATATTTCCATGAATGTCTGAAATTACTGCAATTTTCATTGTTTAAGCTCCTTTTAAATAAGAATAATTTTATTTTAGCATGAAAAAGCTGAGTAAGTTGTTGATGCTTATTTACATCTTGCTCAAAAACATTGAACCAAATTTTTGTGGTGCTATAATTATTTACATAAATATGACAGTGTCAAAAGGGGAGTGTAATGTTAGTACATACAATAGAGGAGTTAAAAAAGAAAAGAGCTGAATGGAAAGATTTGAAGGTTGGTATTGTTCCAACAATGGGAGCTTTGCACGAAGGTCATTTGAGCCTTATTAAAAAGGCAAAAGCAACTTGTGACAAGGTTGTAGTTTCAGTTTTTGTTAACCCAATTCAATTTGGGCCGTCAGAAGATTTTGATAAATACCCAAGAACTCTTGAAAAGGATATGGAGTTATGTAATTCAGTTGGTGTTGATTTAGTTTTTGCTCCAACTCCAAAAGAAATGTATGGTGAAGGTAATCGCCTTTCTAACGATACTTTGACATACGTTTGTCCTCCATTTTTCTATGTTAATAAATTGTGTGGCAAAACAAGAGTAGGACACTTTGATGGTGTTTGTACCGTAGTTTTAAAACTATTTAATATTGTTCAGCCAGATTATGGTTTCTTTGGACAAAAAGATGCGCAACAGGTTATTATCATAAAAAAAATGGTTAAAGATTTGAACGTTCCAATCGAAATTGTCCAATGTCCGATTGTTAGAGAAGAGTCTGGTTTGGCACTAAGTTCTCGTAACAAATATTTGACGGAACAAGGCAAAAAAGATGCGCTGGTTTTGAGCCAAATTTTGAAGAATATCAAATCTTGCTACCAAAAAGGTATTACAGACGTTTCTGCCTTAAAAGAAACTGCTTATGGTTATTTGACGGACAAACATGATTTGGAATATTTGGAAATCTTAGATAAAAATACTTTGGAAGAAAAAGCAAACGCAGATAAAGACTCAATTGCATTAATTGCATGTCGAGTAGAGAATGTAAGATTAATTGATAATATTTATTTAGGGGAATAATTGGTGCATAAATTTGTTTTAAGTTGTTTTAATTTTTTAAAAAGTTTCTTATACTTAATGAAAATTATATTTGTGTTTTGCATTTTGATGTTGGTATGTTATTGGGTGCAAAACTTAACAAATGCAGATTGGACATGGCTTGGTTTTATTAAACCGTTTTTAGATGGTTTGTTAGAACTTGCAAATAGTATATATTCTGTAAGTTTTGACTTCTTTGGTGCAACCTTTGAGTTTAAATATTTTAGTGCAATTATTATTTTGGTTGCTTTAATATATTTGATGAATTTGTGCATTTTGCTTTCAAATATTGTAGAAGGTGCATATAAGAGTGCACATTTCGTTGCAAAGAAAACTCAAGAAGCAATTTTTAATAAAGGCTTGCAAGAAAATATTACTCGTCAAGAAAAGAAAATTACAAAATATTCTGTATTGATTAAAACAAAATTGAAAAAGAAATATGCACATGCAGAATTGAACGTTAATATTGATGAACAAAACAAATTGATGAACCAATTTATTTCTGAAAAAACATCAGTAAAACCAATGATTTTAGACGGCGGTTTTTTATATAATTTCAGTGATTTTGACAAAATTGATACTGTACTAGATGTGTTGTTTAAAGTTTTGCATTCTAATACACCAATAACTTATGCAATTTGTATTCAATCTGGTAATGATTTGGAACAATTGAAGAAGTTGGCTACCTTAAATCATTTTGGTACGGTGTCAATGGCTGCAGATACGGCTTATAGATACAAATATAATGAAACTCACAGATATCAAACTTCGCAAATAGGACTTTTCCAAAATGGCGATAAGACTTTAGAAGTTCATGAGTTTCAAGAAATATTATAAACATTATTAATTAAAAAATCAGAGAGTAGTATAATGAGGAGTAAAATATGAGATATGATGCTGGCGAAGTAATTACGGCAATGGTAACACCTTTTAACGAAAAACTAGATGTCGATTACGATAAAGTTGAGGCTTTGGCTTATCAGTTGGTTAATACAGGTTCTGACGCCGTTTTGGTAACTGGAACAACTGGCGAATCACCAACTTTAACTCATGAAGAAGAAATCGAAATTCTTTTGAGTGCAAAAAGAGCCGTAGGTTCACAAGGTAAAGTGATTATGGGTTGTGGTTCAAATTCTACTCAGACTGCAGTAGAAATGTCTAAAAAAGCTGAAAAAGAAGGAGCTGATGCGATTTTAAGTGTAGTCCCTTATTATAACAAACCTTCACAAGCTGGCATGATTGAACATTTTTCAGCAATTGCAGAGGCCGTAGATTTACCTATTATTCTTTATAATATTCCGTCAAGAACTGGCGTTAATATGAGCGTTGATACTGTAAAAACTCTTGCAAGAAAGTATCAAAATATTGTTGCATTAAAACAAAGTTTTGGTGATATGGATACAATTACAGAATTGAAAATGGCTTGTCCAAACGATTTTGCAATTTATTCTGGTGATGATAGTTTGACTTTGCCGATGCTTTCAGTAGGTGCGCATGGTGTTATTTCAGTAGCGTCACATCTTTTTGGTAAAGAAATTAAATCAATGATTAGAAATTTTAAAACGGGTGATTCTATGACTGCAAGAAATATGCACCAAAAGCTTTATCCAATTTTCAAGAAGTTGTTTATGGCACCAAATCCAGTTCCTGTAAAAGCTGCTCTTGCTTACAAAGGTTTAATTGAAGAATATGTAAGAAAACCTCTTGTAGAACTCACAAAGTCAGAAAAAACAGAATTAATATTTACGTTAGACTCAATCTAGACAGTTGGGCAGGAATTAGTTTTTCATATTTGATATAAAATTATAATTATAAAAAAGGAGTACATATAGATGAAGAACAAACTGATTATGTTTTGGGCGATTGTCGTAATTGTTATTGCGTCTATAATAACAATTTGCGTTAAGCCTACAAAACTTGGTTTAGACCTTGTTGGAGGTTCGAGATTAGTGCTTGAAGCTCAAACAACGGACACAATTGCACAAATTACGCCTGACATGATGGCAAGTTTGCAATTTGCAATTGAAAACAGAGTAAACAAGCTTGGTGTATCAGAAACAGTGGTACAAAGATCTGGTGACAAAAGACTTGTTATTGAAATTCCAGATGTTTCAGACTTAAATCAAGCAAAAGAATATTTAGGCGAAACTGCTGAACTTGATTTCAGAAAACCAGTTATTAATAACGGTGAAATGGATTGGGTTGCAACTGGTCTTACTGGTAAAGATTTGTCAAAAGCTAACTTGAGTACAAATTCTCAAAATGGTCAATGGGTTGTTGACTTGGAGTTTAATGGTGAAGGCACAAAGAAATTTGCAGACTTGACTAAACAACTAGTTGGACAGCAAATGGCAATCTTCTTTAACGGTGAATTGCAATCAGCACCAGTAATTAGAGAACCAATTACTGGCGGTAGAGCACAAATCTCTGGTGGCGATAGCGGTTTTGCTTATGAAGAAGCTAAAAAGACAGTTGACTTATTAAACGCTGGTGCATTGCCAGTTCCAGCAAAAATTATTGAAGAAAACACTGTTGGACCTACTTTGGGTGCTGATAGTATTGCGAAGTCAAAAATTGCAGGTATTATTGGTTTAGGTTTTGTAATGCTATTCATGGCAGCTTATTATAGAGCTCCTGGTTTAATTGCTGACTTAGCTCTTGTTATTTACGGTTTAATGTTGTTTGCATTATTTAAAGCTATTCCAATTACATTAACTCTAGCGGGTATTGCTGGTTTCATCTTGAGTATAGGTATGGCGGTAGATGCAAATATTCTTATCTTTGAAAGAACTAAGGAAGAATTAAGAGCTGGTAGAACTTTGTTCACTGCAATTAATTCTGGTTTTGATAGAGCATTTACAAGTATTTTCGACTCAAACATGACAACAATTATTACTTGCGCAATTCTATATTGCTGCGGTACAAGTATTGTTAAAGGTTTTGCATTAACTCTTGCAGTTGGTGTTATTGTTTCAATGTTCAGTGCAATCACAATTACTAAAAACTTTATGCACTTAATCTTCGGTACAGGAAAACTTCAACACCCAGCATTGTTTGGTTTGAAGGCTTCTGATATCAACGAAGGTTATCAAGCAGTTGAAACAAAAAGAGAAAAGGCAAAATTCGGAATACTAGATTAAAAAAGGATAAACAAATGAAATTAGATATTGTAAAAAATAGATTTATATTCTTGGCACTGTCTGCAGTACTTTTGCTACCAGGGATTGTGTCAATGATTTATTCAACAATTACTTATCCAACACATACGCCTTTAAAGGTTGGTATAGATTATACAGGCGGAACAACTCTACAATATGGAGTGAAAGAAGATATTTCTAACACAAAACTCTCTGATGTTAGAACTAAGTTAGAAGAGGGTGGAATTGACAATCCTTATCTGCAAATTATCAATGTTAATTCTCAAGAAAGTACAGACTTGAAGTCAATTCTTTCTATAAGAACAAAATTTATTGAAGAAGGTTCTGCCGATCAAGATAAAATTACAGGAATTATTTCTCAAGAATTTTCTTCACCAGAACTAGTTCAAGTTTCTTCAGTTGGCCCAACTTTGGGTATGGAGTTATTTAAGAACTCTTTAATTGCATTATCTTTGGCATTGGTTGGTATCGTTGCTTATTTGACCTTCCGTTTCCAATTCGATTATGCGTTAGCAGCAATCTTGGGGTTGGTTCATGACGCCTTGTTTGTATGCGGTGTGTTCTCAATTTTGGGCTTGTTTTATGATGTTCAAATTGATGCCTTGTTTGTAACTGCACTTTTGACAGTAATTGGTTTCTCTGTTCACGATACAATCGTTGTATTTGACAGAGTTCGTGAAAACTTGAAATACTATTCAAAGAAGATGACTTTTGGCGAAATTATGAATGCTAGTATCAATCAAACTCTTGCAAGAAGTATTAACACTTCTTTGACAACCTTGATAACATTGCTTGCTTTGTACTTCTTAGGTGGTGTAACAACAAGAGATTTTGTACTTGCAATGATTTTAGGTATCGCAATCGGTACTTATTCAAGCATTTTCTTCTGTTCAACCCTTGTTGACGTTTGGGAAGATAATAAGAAGTCTGCAAAAGTAGCAGCATAGCGTTTAAAAAATTAATGGTGCAATTCTTTGCACCATTAATTTTGAAGTCATTGTAAGTTGCTAATTGGCTTTTTGACTAATTTTAACTTTAGAATTAGTATCTGCATCAACGACGGTTTTACCATCTGTTTTTATTTCAGTGGCATTATCGTAAATTAAACCTTTATCTTTTACATTTTGAAGCTTAACTTTTCCACCATTTATACCAATTTTACTAATATCTGAATTTTTGACTGTCAAATCGATGTTACGACCATATAAATCGCCCTTTGCTCCTTCAACGGTTACTTTGCCATGTATTAAATCAATTGTTCTTTTTGCATAATTAGCAACTGAACCAAAATAGTGTTTATAACCAGTTACTCCATCTTTAGTATACTTTCCAAAACTAAACATATCTAAATTGTGCAAAGAATTGCCTCCTACAATTTTCAAGGTAGGGGGTAATTTTTTATATCATTAATAAATATTGACAAACAAATACATGTGTTTTACAATTTCCTTGTACCGATATATCGATACAAGGAAATTGTTTATGAAAAATTCTTTTAACTTAAATAGAAATTGGTGGCGTGGGTTAGTTTAGACTACCCTATTTTTACTGTTCTATTTAATTATGAGGGTAGTTGAAACCTTAAAGTTTTGTCTACTTCTTTTTCACGTTTTTCCTGTTTAACTTGTGTAAATGTTTGTAAATAAAACTTTCAAGGTAAGGCAAATCTAAAGTTTCACAAGTTTTAGGATTAAAGATTATGACAAAAATCAATGACAAAAATTTAATTAACACATTACCGAAACCGCTAAAGCCAGCGGCAAGATTTGTAAGGCATCAAGAGCAAGCGTCTGGACTTTCAACTTCTCGTTTTATACAAGACGTTACAACTTGCTTAATTCCAAAAGCGGTGTTTTCACGAAGTATTGCTGATTTAACAGAAAATACTTTTTTGGAAACTTCTGAAGAAACATTGATTTATTTTGTTCCAACAATTATTGGTGAGAGAGTTGCAAGAAAAGTTTTTTCAAAAGGTTTAGAGGATAACTTAAAAAAAGAAGTCGCAACTACTGGTGTAGAACTTTTAGAAAAAGGTAACAAAACTAAAAACAAAAAAATTCTACCTGTAAAAGCTGCAATTTCACTAGCTGCAATGGCTATTCCTTTAACAGAGTTTTCGCTAAACTATATCAAGAATTTGATGACTTTAAAGATTTTTAACAAGAGCGATTTTAAAAATATTGCCTCTTTAGAAAATAGTCAAGAGGATACAAAACATCAAGAAAAAGTAAGAAATAGTGCTAAAAAACATATTGGCTTTGCAGCAGGCTTGTACGCTGGTTGTTTGGGGTTGGCTGGACTTTTGGCAACAAAGGGCAAGGATTCTAAGTTGTTACAAAAGGTTTCAGAATTTATAGTTGCTCCAGGGAATAAATTGTTCAAAAATTCGCCAAAAGCTAAAAACTTTATGAACAAATATTTCTGTATGGACTTCAATAGCCAAAACGGAAAACTATGTTTGAGCAAAGGTCAATTGACAACTTGTGTTTTGGTTGGTGGTGCTGGTTATTTTGGCGCATCTTCTGATAGAGGAAAAGAAAACTTGAAAGAAACTGCAACACGTTTTCCATTGGTTGCCTTGTACGTAATTACTGGTAGTGAACTAGTAGAGAAAGGTTTTAGAAAACTTCTTCATAAGGCTGGTAAATGCAAAGATTTAATTGGTAAAGATTTAAGCGTGCCAAAATTTGATGAGTTGGGCAAATTGGCAAATGATTTAGCCAAAAAGAAAAAAACAAATGTTCAAGAGGAGTACAAGTCTTTGGTTAAGCAAAAAGTTTTGATATCAGGTTTGCCGTATGTATTTTCAATCGGCGTAATGGGCTTTTTCGTTGCTGGCATGACAAATTATTTCACAAAATTGAGATATAAAAACGCACAAAAAGAACAAGAAAAAATAGCTAAAAATTAATTTATCTTTCATACCTTCTGATTTTTTAGTATTATAAACTTATGGAAAAATTAGTTTATCAGATGTTTATTTTAGGTACTGGCGAGGCTTTAGATGAAGCTTTGTCAAAAGGTTTAGGGGGCGTAATATTTTTTACGAGAGATATTCAAACCGTTGAGCAGTTCAAAAATTTAATTGCGGAGATTAAGTCAAAAGCAGAGGTTGCGCCTTTTTTGTCAATTGACCAAGAAGGTGGAAGGGTGGAAAGAACTGAAAAGCTTCACCCACGTTATTTGTCACCAAGAATTGCGTTTCAAAAAGGTGAGGAATTTTTGAAAAGTCAAAGCCGTGAAATCGCACAAGAATTGAAGGGCTATGGCATAAACTTGAACTTTGCGCCTTGTGCGGACGTGAATACAAACCCAAATAATCCAATTATTGGCGAACGTTCGTTTTCTTCTGACACCGATGAGGTTATTCGTGGGGTTAATATTGTGTCCGAGGAATTTAGAGCAAATGGGATTATTCCTTGCTTAAAACATTTCCCTGGGCATGGTGATGCGGATAAGGATAGTCACTTAGCTTTGCCTTGCATAGATTTACCTTTGGCTGAGATGGAGAAAATTCATATTAGACCTTTTAGAGAAAAAGCTGATATGATTATGGTGGCACATTTGCATTGTACTTGTTTTGATAAAGAGGTTCTTCCGACTTCACTAAGCAAGAATGCTGTTGGATATTTACGCAACGAAATTGGATACGAGGGTGTTGTAATTTCTGACGATATGGTGATGAAAGGTGTTCAAGATTTTGGAGCGGTTGAGGCTTGTGTGATGGCGATTTTGGCTGGCGTTGATATGTTTATTTATAGAAACGCAGATTTAGATACGATTAAGGTTATAGAAGGTGTTATTGCAAAAGCTGAAAATAATGAAGCGTTGAAACGTCAAATTTTGAAAGCTAATGAGCGAATTGAAGCCTTAAAGAAAAAATATTTGTAACAAAAAAGTTCGTGTTTAGATTTTAAACACGAACTTTTTTAATTGTTTATTAAATTTTAAGCATTTGCTTTTTCTGCATCAAAACATTCTTTGCATAAAACATCTCTGCCTTGTGTTGGGTTAAAAGGTACCTGAGTTTGCTTTCCGCATTTTGCACAAACTGCATCATACATTCTTTTTTTACCACGGTGTTGTTGTTTTTTAGCCTTTCTGCAGTTTGGGCATCTTTTTGGCTTATTTGTTAAACCTTTTTCTGCATAAAACTCTTGTTCGCCAGCAGTGAATACAAATTCACAACCGCAATCTTCACAAATAAGCTTTTCATCTTGGTACATGATTGTTCTCCTAAATAATTAATAACCTCGGCACTCTGTTTATATGCCATGCACTCATTTTATACTTTTTTTAGACTAACGTCAAGCCTACGAATATCAAAAATTAACGAAAAGGGGTTAATTATAGTAATGTAGGTTGGGTTTTTAGCCCAACAATAACTTTTAATCTAAACCCACCCGCATTTGTAACTCGCTATCGCTCGAACAACTGCGACCTCCCTAACAAGTGAGGTTTAGAAAGCGTCAGCTTTTGAACAATGCAACCTTACCTTTTTATAGTTTTTAACAAAACATAACAAACCATTGGACATTAAACATGTTTAAAATATAATTATTGTTGAAGTTAAACCTATGAGGGAGTAAAAATTATGCCGAATAACGAAAGTGTTGGGAAAAAGATTGTAGAAGCATTGAAAAAACAGGCTGAAAATATGGATATACAAGAAGAACAAATGAATGATTTTTCATCAACTTCTGATGATATTTTTGCTTCTTCTACTCAAACTGCAACTGATGATGATTTTTTTGCAGAACCTGCAAAGCCTGCTAAATCAACAAACTTTTTTGATGATATTGAAGAAAAGGACCCATTTTTTGCAGAACCTAAGTCTGTTAGCGTTCCAGAACCTGTAAGCGAACAGTTTGAAATGCCTGCAAATATTACAGTTCTTAAAAAACTTATATCACAATTGCCAAGCGGTGTTTCAAGACATACTGGTGCGCAAATTATTAAGCAAACAATGGAGGCCTTGGGTATTTCGATGAAGAGTGTTCTTCAAGATGCTCAACAAGTTCAGGAAAACTTAAAGGTTTCAGCAAGAGAATGTCAATCTTCTATTCAAGAATACAAAAAACAAATTTTGACATTAGAAAAACAATCTCAAAGCTACCAAAAACAATATTCAGCTTTGAATGATTTGATTAGCTTGTTCATTCAAACTACAAAGTAATTTTTAAATTCAAAATGATAATAAACAAAAAAGGTAAAGAGTTTTTTCTTTACCTTTTTGTTGTTTCTAAAATCTTTTATAGAACTTTAAATTCCTTCGTCAGAACTTGCGTCTTCTTCGCTAGTTACTGGAACAGTTACCTTAACTCCCATAGACTCTAGCGCAACTCTTGCTTTTGGAGCTAATGCTGTATCAGAGAAGTTTTCTAAAATTGTTTGATAGCACTCAATAGCCTCTGGTTTCATATCACGTAATTTGTAGATGTTACCAGCTTTGTAATAAAGTGGTGCAAGCTCTGTTGAAGTTGCAACCAACATTTGGTTATCTAGTTTTATTTTAATTCCAATAAGAGTTTCGTTATCTTGTGGTGACAACAATGCTCTTCCATAAATCTTCTCAGTTAATTTATCAATATTATCTGACATTTCGGTAATAGCTTCTTTAGAAAGCTTTGAAGATTTTTTTGCAGCAGATACGTCTAATGAAATTGCTGAAAGTAAAAGAAAACCAACTAATATTGATAACAAAATTCTTTTCATTTTATACCCCAATAAAATTATACTCTATATTTATTATAATCAAAACTTGTTTTTTGTGTTCAATTAAATGTAGGAGAAATTATTGTGTCAAGTATGATTTTAGAAGTGTACGCTTTTTATACTACTCTAATTGTTGTATCCTCATACAGAATGAGTAGTTAGTATAAACTCGATTTCAATTGCCCTTGTAGAAGGGCTTTGGGCATTTTGATAGACCATTCGGTCTATATCTTTCAATCTACCTCAAATGCTTTAAAATTAACCATTTTATTGATGAAAATATCCTCTATAAGGGGGTAATATGAATAGTGTAGAAATTACAAATTACGATGAGGGAAGGAAGAGAGAGTATGAGACGTGAGTTTAAGAAGAAATCGAGAGTGCTTCTTATTGATGACAATTATGAACATTTAGCAGGCATTAGAGAACTTTTAAATCTTGAAGGAACTTTTGATGTTGTAGGTATTGCTACAAATGTTACAGTTGGTTTAAATTTAATAAAGAAATATCAACCAGATATCGTTTTACTTGATATGAATATGCCAGAAAGAGATGGCTTGCAAGGTATTATTGATATCGAAAAATTAGGTTTGGAAACAAAAGTTTTAGCACTTTCAGGATATGATGATGCAGATTTAATTTTCAGAGCTATGAAGATTGGTGCAAGGGGTTATGTTTTAAAAACTATGGCATCAGCTCAATTAATTTATGCAATTGAAGAAGTTTTGAATGGAAAAATTTATTTACCAAATGCATTAACTTCAAGATTTTTTGAATACTTTCAACAAACCTTTAGAAACGAAAACGCTAAAGCAGAAATTGAAAAAGAAGAAAACTTGCTTAATGAGCTAACACAAAGAGAAGAAGAAGTTTTGGAACTTTTAACACAAGGTATTACTTATAAGGGTGTTGCTAACAAATTGTTTATTTCTGAAACAACTGTTAAAACACACGTTAACAATATTTTCCAAAAGTTGCAAGTAAATGATAGAACACAAGCAGTTTTATATGCTATCAACAACGGCTTTTTGAGCAAAAAAGTTAAGATTTCAGCTTAGTATTTAAAAATCAAAGGCAAAAATGAAGAAAATTGTAAGACAACAAAATTATTTGAAACAATTAATCGACGCACAGGAAAATCATTTTCTTTCAAAACAAACGTTGCGTTGTGTAATTCGTGGTGTGCTAGAACCTTTGCTAGACGCTCCAGAAGAGGCTGTTGTTTTACATAGAATTATTGACAAAGCTGGTATGATTGGCTTGCTTAAAAGGTTGGAATTTTCTGAAATCGAAGATTTTGATTTTTCTGACGAAAGCGAAAATTTGCGAGAAAAAGTTTGGGCAGGAACAGAATTTTTGTGCGTCCTAACTCACAGATTTGTAGCTATTTTGATTTGGGATAATAAAACGGAGAGTGAACATACTGTTAGGTATTACTCGATTTATAACTCAAAACTTCAAAATGAGGCGTTGGATATTATCAATAGAAACTCCATCTTAGATTTAAGACAGTATCAAGAAAGCTTTAAGCCAGACAGACGTGATAACATACTCATGAACTCATCAATCAGACGTCTTGTCGAAAATATGGACGAAGCTTCAAAAGATGCGGTTTTAAGATTTGCAGAAATTCAAACTTATAAGCCAGAAAAAACTGATTCGGCTCGTGCGGTAGCGCATGAAATCAAGAACCAGCTTTCTATTTGCGACTTGTATACAGAAATTATTCGTAAATATTGCAAAAAGAACAATATTGAGGCTGATACGATTGAAAATGCTTTGAATTGCATGGCTCGTGCGGTTAAAATGGCAAACAATTCGTTGGTAGCCTTGAAGGCATCAGACTCAAACGATATTAAGCCACATAATTTAAAATCAATAATAGATAATGCCGTTGATTTGACTAAAGTTTACTTTGAGTGCAAAAATATTGAGTACAAAGTTGAAAATGACTTAGATAAAGAAATTTTAGTGGACGAAAATAAATTTATCGCAGTTCTTGTTAACCTTGTGAAAAATGCGGTTGAGGCGTTTGGTATAGAAGATGAGAATGTTGAAAATGGTAAGTATGTTAAGATTACGGTAGAAGAAAATGACGGCTCTGCCTTGATTAAGGTTAGAAACAACGCAGAGAGAATTACTCAACCAGATATGATTTTTGAGGAAGGCTTTACAACTAAAAAAACAGGTTCTGGTTTGGGCTTGAATATTTGCAAGAAAACAATAGAAGAACAAGCTGGGTTGTTGAAACTTGCTCATTCTGGTGATGACTATACGGAATTTGTGATTACAATGGGGCTGGTGTAGATATGGACTTAATTACAAACAGAACAATGGATATTACAAAACTCGGTATGGACGGGTTGATGGACAGACAACATGCCGTTGCGTCAAATATCGCAAACGTTATGACTCCTGGGTTTCAAAGAAAAGAGGTTGCGTTTGAAAGTCAACTTGCTGAAATCATCGAGAAAGAAGATTTAAAAGATTATATAAAAGGGCAGAATGGTATTGAGTATAAGCCACCGATGGTTGACGTATTTACGGGTGATGTTCATACGTATAGAACTCCTACTCAACAAGAAAAAGCATATTTGCAGTCTAATTCTTTTGACCAATTTAAGCCACAAGTTGTAACAGATGTTTATAGCGGAACAAATTCTTCTGGAAATAATGTTGAGTTGGAACGAGAAATGATGGACTTGTCTAAAACTGGTACAAGATATATGGTGCTTTCAAATTTAGAACGCAGACAGTTCTCGCTTGTTTCAGAGGCTATCAAAGGACAATAAGGTTTACTTAAATTAAAAAACGAAAGTTAAGGTAAGTTATGAGTTTTAATATATTTGATATAGCTGGCTCAGGTATGGCAGCTCAAAGAGTTAAAATGGATACGGTTGCAAGTAATATTGCAAACATAAACACTACTCGACAAGCCGATGGCTCAAAAGGTGTTTATGTAAAGAAAGATGTCGCCTTTAGAACTATTTATGAAGATAGCATAAATAGAGGGTACTCAAACTTTTCTTCTAATAGTCCAGATGCGCAATTTGACCCAAGAACTGGCAATATGTTGATTAACGCAAATGTCGCACTTAATAACGGAATGATTACTGGTGGGGTACAAGTTGATGAGATTTATGAAGCAGAAGATGGCGTTAAAACCGTTTATGACCCATCACACCCAGATGCAGATGAAGAAGGGTATGTAGATTTGCCAAATATTAATTTGGTAGAAGAAATGGTTGGCATGATATCTGCGTCAAAAGCTTATGAAGCAAACGCAACTGTTGCAGAGAACGTTAAGACGATGATGCAAAGTGCAATGAATATTTAGGAAGGTGAATTATGGAATTTACGCCAAATATAACAGAATATAATTTGAATGCTATCAATGATTATAACCAATTTTTGCAAGGTCATGCTTCGTTTGAGGTTAAGAACAATGAATTTGAACAAGCGCTAGAAAAAGCTGCGAAGAGTTACCCTGTGAAGGATAAGGGCGATAGAACTGGGCTGGGAAATTTTGCTAACCAGATGGGAAATGCTTTTTCTGATAGCTTGAATGCGGTTAATAATGCGAAAATTACGGCGGATAAAATGCAAGAAGATATTGCAATGGGTGGGCCAACAAGTATCCATGATGCAATGATTGCAGCTGAAAAAGCTTCTTTAAGTATGCAAATGGCAATCCAAGTGCGTAATAGATTGATTTCTGCATATACAGATATAACAAGCATGGCACTTTAGGGTGTTTGTTAAAACTGATAACAAAAAAGGTTTCTATTTGTAGAAACCTTTTTTGTTGCTTTATTAAATATTTATTTAAAATTTAAACTTTTCCAGTTGAGCCAAAACCACCTGCGCCACGTTCGGTTTCAGAAAGCTCTGTTACAACCTCGATTTTTGCTTGTTCATAGCGAGCAATAACCATTTGAGCAACTCTTTCGTCTGGCTTGATTGTGTAAGGTTCGTTAGACAAGTTAACTAGCGGAATGCAAACTTCGCCACGATAGTCTTCGTCAATTGTGCCAACACAATTAATGAGACTGATGCCGTGCTTGATTGATAAACCAGAGCGAGGTCTAATTTGAGCTTCGTAGCCATGTTCTAATTCGATTTTTAAGCCAGTTGGAATAAGTTTTCTTTCTAGCGGTTGAAGTGTAATTTCTTCGTCAATTGCAGCACACAAATCCATGCCTGCAGCACCTTCTGTTTTGTATTCTGGAACAAAACGATTGTGTTCCATTCTAAAAATCTTTAAAATCATACTTTCTCCTTAAAAATATCTCTCTGTCCTCACTTTAAAAGAGAGGATTAAGGTGAGGTGTTAACAATACTTAAATTGTACATTTATGCAGTAATAATTGTTTTACCGTCGATAACTTGCTTAGGGAATATTGTAAGGGTTTCAATTCCTTTGATTTTGTTAAGTTTTTCCTCTTCAGGGTTAGCTTTTTGTGCTTTTTCAACAGCTTCAGAATTTCCGTTAGTCATTGACATAAAGCTATTTGCATATCTAATAAATAAATTTCGTCTTGGTGTAAAACTATCGTTTTGTGATATTGATGATACGTTCATTATTCTTACCTCACAAGGAATATTTTCTTTCAGATAAAGATTTGTGTCAATATAAGTGTAACATTTGTAACGAAAAGTTTTTTGTGGTAATCTGTAAAACAGGTAATACCTGTCGTAGTGGCAAGAACTCTGAAAAAAGTTGATATTGCCATTATAATTAATAATTAATATTTGATACAGTTTGTGTCGTAGTGGCGGAATCGGTATACGTGCACGTTTGAGGGGCGTGTGGAGCAATCCTTGCGGGTTCAAGTCCCGCCTACGACATTATTTTTATAGAGCCGTCCAAATTAGGCTCTATTTTAGTATTCAAAAGCTTTTTGCGGGTTCCATAGTCTTAGGTTCGTGCTTTTGACAGTATTTATAGAACGACAATCATCTTATTTTCCTTCTTTTAGTTTTTTAGAGCGCAAATCTCTGTGGAAGGTTATTGCAAATCTATGCGCTTCATCTCTTATTCTTTGGACAAGATAAAGTGCGTTAGAATCTCGTGGAAGTAAAATCGACTCGGATTGATGTGGCAAAAATACTTCTTCCTCTCTTTTTGCTAATGAAACAAAATCAATTCCGCCTTTGCCGACTTTAATTCCCATATCTTCAACAATTTGCATAACGCTTGATAGTTGACCTTTACCGCCATCAATAATTATCAAATCTGGTTTTTCCCACTTAGGTTCGCCTAATCTTGACAATCTGCGTGAAAGCACTTCCTTCATTGATAAAAAGTCGTCAGGCTTTCCTTCGGTTGATTTTACTTTGAATTTTCTATATGCGGTTTTCTTAGGTAAACCATTTTGGAAAACTACCATAGAAGCAACAGTATTTGTACCCTGAATGTGTGAAATATCGTAGCATTCAATTCTGTTAGGAAAGTTTGTAAGATGTAATTTCTCGGCAAGATATGAACCAACTTCATTAAAGTCATCTCTAATTTGTGCCATTTTTTTGAGTTTTGCATTTTCTAACAAATTAGTTGCATTTTTTAGAGCAAGTTCATAAAGTTCTTTATACTTGCCTTTTCCGTAGCTAATTGTAACTTTTTTGCCTGAAAGTACCTTTAACCAATCTTGATAAAGCTCTTTTTCGCCAACTTCTTCTAAGTCTTTGGAAATTATTCGGTCTGGAAATTCTAGTTTTAAATTGGTGTAATAATCTCTAAAGAAGGTTTCAAAGTACTCTGTTTTATCAACATTATCGACAAAATAAGTGAAATCTTTTTTATCAATCAATCGTCCTTCTCGTATCATCATAATTACTATTGCCAAAATTCCATCTTCATACAAAACTGCAATAATGTCTTCATTAAGTTTTGTGTTCTCATAAACAATTTTTTGTCTTTCAAGTGTTTTTTGCAAATCTAAATAACTATCACGCATTTTGGCAGCTTTTTCAAATTGTTCCGCCTCGGCGTATTTTTGCATTTGCACTTGTATTTGTTTCAAAAGTTCGGACTGTTTACCGCTCAAAAACAATTCGACTTGTTGAATAAGTTTTTGATACTCTTCTGGCGTAACTTTGCCTTGGCAAGGTGCAAGACATTTGCCAATATGGTAATACAGGCATGGGCGGTTTGTAAACTTAGGCGTTTTGCATTGTTTTAGCGGGAACAATCTTTTTAGAAAATCTAGTGTTGCATACATAGCTCCAACGTCTGTATATGGTCCGTAAAACCTACCTTTATCTGGGTTTAAGTTCTTTTTTCTAACAACTTGTATTCTAGGAAAATCTTCATCAGTAATAAGAAAATATGGATACTTTTTATCATCTTTTAAAAGTATATTGTATTTTGGTTTATGCTGTTTAATTAAGTGCGACTCAAGTATAAGTGCCTCAACCTCAGAATCTGTAATGATGTATTCCAGCTTTTCAATTTGTGAAACAAGAATGTTTGTCTTAGGACTTTCGTGTTGCTTGTGAAAATAACTGTAAACACGGCGTTTCAAGTTCTTAGCTTTTCCAACATAAATAATTGTGCCTTCTTTGTCATAATAAAGATAGCACCCAGGTTGTGTTGGTACGAGTTTAATTTGTTCTTGTAACACTTCGTTCATAGTATTTATTATACACTATTAAAGGCTTATTGTCCCATTAGCGCACTTCCTAAATAGTAGACTATAAAAGCAACTAACCATGCAATTGAACATTGCATCAATACAACGAGTGTTGCATATCTTTTACCTAATTCTCTTCTAACAGTTGCAATTGCGGCAACGCAAGGCGTGTACAATAGGCAGAAAATTAGGAATACAAAGGCGGTAAGTTGGCTAAATAGTCCGCAATCTTTTATGTCACCGACTAAGATACTCAAAGTACTTACAACACTTTCTTTTGCCATAAAGCCTGTGATGAAAGCGGTTGCAATTCGCCAATCGGCAATACCTAGAGGTCTGAATAATGGAACAAGCATATTTCCTAAGATTGCAAGCAAACTATCAGCAGGGTGAGAAACTAAGTTTAGTTTCATATCAAAAGATTGCAAGAACCAAATTACGATAGTTGCCCAGAAAATTATTGTGAAGGCTTTTGTCACAAAGTCTTTTGATTTCATATAAATCAAGCGGTAAACGTTTACAAAGCTTGGCATTCTATAACTTGGAAGTTCCATAACAAAAGGCACTGCCTCGCCTTTAAAGAAAAAATATTTCATTATATAAGCAAGAATTATGCCAACGAAAATTCCTGTCAAATATAGGCAAAGAATTACAATTGCTTGATGTTGCTTGAAAAACGCTGCCGTAAACAAGGCATAGACAGGAAGTTTTGCTGAACAACTCATAAACGGAGTTAAGAAAATTGTCATTTTTCTATCTCTTTCAGAAGGTAGAGTTCTTGTTGCCATAATTGCAGGAACAGAGCAGCCAAAACCAATTAGCATAGGAACAAAACTTCTGCCAGACAAACCGATTTTTCTAAGTAATTTGTCCATAAAAAATGCTACTCTTGCCATATAACCACTATCTTCAAGTATTGACAAGAAGAAAAATAGGGTTACGATGACTGGAAGGAAACTAAGTATACTTCCGACGCCTTGAAAAATACCATCAATTATAAGTGAATGCACAACTGGGTTTAAGCCATAAGCGGTTAGCGCATTGTCAACAATTCCGGTAACCCAAACAATAATTGAGTCCATCAAACTTGTTAATAAAGTTCCTAATGGGCCAAAAGTTATGTAGAAAATAAAACCCATGATTGCTAGGAAAGCTGGAATTGCGGTATATTTTCCTGTTAAAATTCTATCTGTTTTTGTTGAAATTTTTTGACCGATTGTTTCTGTTGGTTTAGAAACAAAATTGGCACAAAGATTTTCAATAAAGGTAAAACGCATATCCGCTAGTGCGGCTTCGCTATCAAGTCCAGATTCTTCTTCTAATTCTTTTATAATGTGTTCACAGGTGTCAATTTCATTTTTATCAAGTCCTAATGTATTAAGCGTGATTTGGTCTTTTTCAGTCAATTTTGTAGCTGCAAAGCGTGTTGGTATTCTAACTGCGTGAGCGTGGTCTTCTATTAAGTGTTCGATTGAGTGAATACATCTATGAACAGGTCCATCACCGCAGAAATCAATACGTTTTGGGTGTTCTTCGTATTGCGCAACATTAATTGCGTGGTCAATAAGCTCGCCAATACCTTCGCCTTTTGAGGCAGAAATTGGAATTACCGGAACGCCAAGAACTGACTCTAAACCGTTTACATCAATGCTTCCACCACTTTCTGCAACCTCGTCCATCATATTTAAGGCAATTACCATTGGAACATCTAGTTCAATAAGCTGCATGGTTAAGAATAAATTTCTCTCAATGTTTGTAGCGTCGACAATATTAATGATACCGTCTGGTCTTTCTTTTAAAATGAAATCTCTAGTAACAACTTCTTCGTTACTGTAAGGTGAAAGTGAATAAATTCCAGGGAGGTCGGTTATTGTTGCGTTTTCGTAACCTTTGATTACGCCATCGGTTCTATCAACCGTTACTCCAGGGAAGTTACCGACGTGCTGATGTGAGCCAGTAAGTTTGTTGAAAAGCGTCGTTTTTCCGCAATTCTGGTTTCCTGCAAGTGCAAAATGAACTTGTTCTTTGCGCTTAATTTTCTTTTCGCCATCAATTTGTTCTTCGCCAATCATTGAGTGGTCAATATCTTCAAAAATCTTATTTTTACGTGGCTTGTCATGTGCATCGTGAATGTCTTTTAGTATAATTTTTGATGCATCAGATTTCCTAAGTGTCAGTTCGTAACCACGCACTCTAATTTCTAAAGGGTCACCCATTGGTGCGGTTTTTATAAGTTTAACTTCAACATTTGGAGTTAAGCCCATGTTTAAAATGTGATTTCTCAGTGCTTTGTCCTCGCACTCGATTGATAATATATATCCTTCTTTGCCAACTGGCAAATTGTCTAAAGTTGTCATAGTAACCTCAAATTCTCATTTATATTATATTTGCTGAAAAAATGTTGTTAATAGATTATTCTTTTGAGTAGGAGGCTCTTAATGAGTTTAGTATTGCAATTATTGAAACTCCAACATCAGCAAATACTGCGCCCCACATAGATACAAAACCTAAACCGCCTAGAACTAAGAACAGTAGCTTGATTCCAAGAGCGAAGATAATGTTTTCTTTTGCAATTAGCATTGTTTTTTTAGCAATGTTTATGGCTAAAGCTACTTTTGAAGGCTTGTCGTCCATAATCACTACATCAGCAGATTCAATTGCGACATCAGAACCTAAACCGCCCATTGCGATTCCGACATCAGCACGAGCAAGGACTGGCGCATCATTAATACCATCACCGACAAAGATTACACTGCCGTTTGTCTTAGAGATAGTTTCCTCTAGTTTTTCAACCTTTTCATTAGGCAAAAGTTCTGCATAATATTGGTCTATGCCAATTTTTTTTGCAATGTTTTTTGCATTGATTTTAGAATCGCCCGTAAGCATTTCAGTAAACAAGCCTTGTTTTTTAAGTTTTTTTATTGCGCTTTCTGTATCCTCTTTTAAAGTGTCTGAAATCACGATATTTCCTTGATATTCACCATCAATTGCAACATAAACAATTGTGCCAGATTTTTCAACTGGTGTAGTGTTTACGAGTTTAGCGTTACCTACTAAAACCTCTTTGTTGTCAACAATTGCTTTAATGCCGTAGCCTGCAATTTCTTCTATGTTGTCTGGTGCAGAAAGCTCTTTGCCGTAAGCTTCTCTAATTGCTTGTGCAATTGGGTGTGGAGAAACTGCCTCGGCTAAAGCTACATAGTGTAATAAATCTTGATTTTGAGAGTTTATTTCAATTACCTTGAACTCGCCTTTTGTCAAAGTGCCAGTTTTGTCAAACACAACGGCTTTTGCTTTTGATAAAATTTCTATATAACTACTGCCTTTGATAAGTATACCTTTAGAAGAAGCTCCACCAATTCCAGCAAAGAAACTTAGCGGAATAGAAATTACGAGTGCGCAAGGGCAAGAAATAACTAAGAAGGTTAATGCTCTTTCTATATAAAATGGTGGAATGCAGGCTATAATGCAAGCAATAATTACGACTGCTGGCGTGTAGTAGCGTGCAAATTTTGTTATAAAGTTTTCAGTTTTAGCTTTTTTAGAGGAGGCGTTTTCAACAAGCTCTAAAATCTTTGCAACTGTAGATTCGCCAAAAGGTTTGGTAACTCTGATTTCTAAAACGCCATTTAGATTTATACAACCATTTATGACTTCGTCATTTGTGCTTACCGTTTTGGGCAAAGCTTCACCAGTAAGTGCAGAGGTGTCAATTGAGGCTTTTCCTGAAACAACGATTCCCTCTAGCGGAATTTTTTCTCCAGTTTTAACTGTTATTATGTCGCCAATTTTAACTTTTTCTGGTGAAACCTTTTCACCGTTTAAATTTGCGTAATCAGGGCGAATGTCCATAAGCGCAGTAATAGATTCTTTTGATTTGTCAACGGCTTTGTCTTGCAAATATTCACCAATTTGATACAAAATCATTACCATAACGGCTTCTGGAAATTCTTTTATGCAGATTGCGCCAATTGTAGCAAATGTCATTAAGAAATTCTCGTCAAAAATGTGACCGTGTAAAATGTTTTTTATTGCTCTAAGAAGAACATCACCGCCAACTATTAGGTATGCGAGTATAAACAACGGTTTATTTATATAGCCTAAACTAAATAAAATTAATCCAATTATAAGTCTTGGAATAACGTGTGTCTTAGTTTCATTGTGTTCGCACATAAATGTTATCCTTTTCTTATATTATAGTTGAGCAACTGTTCAACTGTCAATATGAACAAATGAAAATCTTTACAAAGCTTAACACGATTTGACATGTGAACAAGTATTCAACTATAATGAGAAAATGGACGCTTTCAATTTAGATATAGTAAACAGGGTTAGACCTAATATGCCAGATATGACGTTGCTGTACGATTTGTCGGACTTTTTTAAGTTAATGGGCGATAGTACAAGAATACAATTATTGTGGGCATTGGAAGAAAATGAGATGTGTGTGGGAGATTTAGCTTGTTTATTGAATATGACAAAATCGGCGGTTTCTCACCAGCTAAAGATTTTAAGAAGTGCAAAATTGGTTAAGGCAGAGAAACGTGGCAAGAATGTTTTTTACTCTCTAAGTGACGAACATGTACGAACAGTGCTGGAAATGGCATTGGAGCATGTGAGGGAGTAGGGGAAGAGTGAATA
>CAKVLN010000015.1 GCA_934757275.1 uncultured Candidatus Melainabacteria bacterium | reverse complement strand
TGGAAGATTTTAAAATTATTCAAAAAAACACGTTGAACGATTTGGATAAAACCAAAAACGAAATTACGGATATGGAGTATGATGTCCAAACTGCTCGAAATAAGATTTACAAGTTAGAGGCTCTTAAAAATGCTAGTGAAGAGGCAAATTTGGGGCGTGCGGTTGATACAGTTGTGAATGCTAATATTCAAGGCGTTCACGCTCCACTTGTAAAACTAGGTCAAGTAGATGAAGAATTTTCTACTGCGATGGAAATTGCGGTTGGTGGTAGAATGTCGCACATTGTTGTTGATGACGAGCATGTCGCAGCAACTTGTATTGAACTTTTAAAATCTGCAAATGCTGGTCGTGCGACTTTCGTTCCTTTGAACAAGATTGTAAAATGTCCTAGAAGTTTGAATTTGCCAAAAGATAAGGGCGTAATTGATTTTGCAATCAATTTGATTGATTTTGATGATGAATACTTAAATGCTTTTTATTACGCAGTTGGTGACACGCTTGTAGTTGAGGATAGAAGTGTAGCTAACAAATTAATCGGCAAATATAGAATGGTAACTTTGTCGGGCGATTTGTTTGAAAAATCGGGTTCAATTACAGGTGGTGCAATCAGAAAAACTGGGCTTAAATTCTCACAAAATTCTGATTCTGAATTAGATACCTTTAAGGCAAGACTTCGAGAGATGGAAGGTAAGTATGCTGCATTGATTTCAAGACGTTCAAGCTTGGAAGCTAAAATGGAAGATATTCGTGGAAAGTATTCAGCATCGACTACAGAGTTTAGCAAGGCAAAATTAGAATTATCAAGCTTGGAAACGAACTTTGCGAATACTCAAAAAAATATTGACGAAAAGCAAGAATTTATAAAGATTACAGAGCCAGAAATCGCAACTTTAGAAAAAAATCTGGATAAGATTGAGGAAGAACATATTGTTATTTCTGAAAAAATGACAGATGTTCAGACTTCAATTTCTGAAGTTGAAAAGTTGATGAATGATTCTGACTTGAAAGATTTGAAAGAAAAAACTGCTGGTGTTGAGGCTGAAATCAAACGCTATGAAAAGAATATGGCGAATGCGCAGAATGATATTGAAGGCTTGCACCAAAAAATTGATTTCTTCAAAACGACTATTAATACTCAAAACGAAACTATTTCTCGCTCTTTGAGTGCAAATAGAGAGTTAGAACTTGATAAGGCAAAGTTTACGGAAGAAATTAAAGGCTTAAATGAACAGTTGGAAGTTTTGAATGTTCAGATAAAAGAGATTACTGACAAGCTCGGTGAATTGCTTAAACAGAGAGATGATATTAATAAAGACCTTGTTGATATTGAAACACAGCGCAACTTGAAGGCGTCTGATATTGAAAAAATTGCTGAACAAATCGAGTCGTTTAAGGCAAGAAGACGTGAGTTAGAACCACAATTGGAAGAAACTCGCAAGATTTTGACAGAGGCTGGAGTTAATACGAATGAACTTGCGCCGATTGAGATGTCAATTGAAGAGATTACTGGCAGAATACAACGCTTGCAAAAACGAATGGACGATTTAGGCGCAGTTAATATGAGGGCTTTAGAGGATTACGAAAAAGTGCTTGCTCGTCAACAAGAATTACAAAGCCAAATCGAAACCTTGAGTTCTGAACGTGAACAAATTTTGGAACGTATGCGTGGGTATGAAGATTTGAAAAAAGAAACCTTCTTAAAAACGTATAACGTGATAAACGAAAACTTCAAGGATATTTTCCATAGACTTTCTGATGGTGAAGGTGCTTTGTTGCTAGAAAATGAAGACAAGCCTTTTGAGGGCGGGCTTGATATTGAGGCTCAACCGAGAGATAAGAAAAAACAACGTTTGGCAGGTATGTCTGGTGGCGAAAAAGCGTTGACAGCACTTTCTTTCGTTTTTGCTATCCAAAAATATATGCCAGCTCCTTTCTATGCTTTCGACGAAGTTGATGCCAGCCTTGATGGTATAAACGTAGAAAAATTGGCACACATTGTTCAATCTCAAGCTGAAACAACACAATTTATTGTTGTAAGCCACAGAAAACCAATGATTGAGTCTGCAAACAGAACAATTGGCGTAACTCAAAAAGAAAAAGGTATTTCTAAAGTTACTGGTGTTAAGTTAAGAGATTAATTTAGAGTTAGTTTATTTTTGATTGCGAAGAAGGTTGTTACATTTTTGTAACGATTTGCAGTCATGTTTAAAGTTGTGTTAAAATAACAAAAGGGATTTGGCTGAGTAGTGAAGTGAAGAAATACCTTGGTCAGTCGTTACGATGTAACTACTTGATGAGTTTCAGTTTTGATATCACAAAATGTGATGTCAAAAGGCAAACTAAAAAAGTGGAAGGCAAAACCTTTTAATATGGATAGAACCAAACCTTGCAAGGTTGGTTTCATAAAAACAGAGGATTAAAAGGTAAAAGGTATAATTTAAAATATAAATATGGCAGTAAATAATATAGATAGTTTGAATACGAATGTTGCTAATGCTCACAATTTAAGCGAAAAAGAGAGTGCTTATGTGCAAGAGGCAGAGGTTGACGGTATCGAAATTCTTGTAAGTATGGCAAGGCAAGGCAAAATCGACCCTTGGAACGTAGATATTGTGGAAGTTACAGACAAATACTTGATGCATTTGTTTCAATCAAAGGCGCAAAATCTAAGGCTTACAGGCAGAACTCTTTTGTTTGCTGCAATTTTGTTAAAATTAAAATCTAATGTTTTAGAAGGCATTGATGTTTTAGATTTTGAGCCGCAACCTGAAATTGATTTGGAATATGATGACGCACCTTTAGATTATGAAGAGGAATATATTCCAACAAACAATGTTATTTCTATTGACGAGGTTTTGCAAAGAAGAACCAGCGTAAGGCTTAATCACAATCGTGTCGTAACTTTGCGAGATTTGATTAGACAATTAGAATTTTATGAAATGCTTGACAAGAAACAGTCTTTAAAAAATGCTCATGAAAGAGCAAAAAGACGTGTTCAGAATTATGCAAAGCTTTCGCCTGACGATATTATCAATCTTGCGCACGATGAATATATTGAAAATGGGGTGCAAAGATTAAAGGCAAATTTGTCTGAAATTTTGAGTAGGCAAGACAAAATCGAATTAAACGAACTTACACTTCTTGGTATGGACAAGATTAGCGCATATATTTCTTTGTTATTTTTGACGGTTGAAGGAAATTATGACTTGGAACAAGATGAATTTTATTCAGACTTGTATGTTGTTAAACGTCAACCGGAGATGGAAACTACTGATAATGAGGAAGAACAAAGCGAGCTAGATACTAGAATTGAAAATGCAAAAAGTGTTTTGGTTGATAATAGCGAGGTGAGTGCATAATGGAACAGTTAAAATCAAGGATAGAGGCTGTTTTGTTTGTTACGGCTAAGGTACTCCAAATTAAAGATATTGCAGAAATTTTAGAGGAAAATCCTGAAAAAGTTGAAGAGGCGTTGCTTGAGTTGATTATGGACTACGCATCTCGTGATGGAGCATTGGAAATCGACGACGAGAATGGCTATATTTTGCAAGTTAAGCAAGAGCATTTGGATATTGTAGAAAAACTTTGTCCAGTGGAATTAAAGCCACCAGTGCTAAAAACTTTGACGGTCATAGCTTTGAAAGAGCCAATCCGACAATCTTTGTTGAAAGATTTGAGAGGCTCAAACGCTTATGAACATGTTCAAGAACTCCTTGAAAAGGGTTTGATTTCTCGCCATAAGGATAAAAACGGACGTTCTTATAATATTAAAACCACTCCAAAGTTTGCTGAATATTTCAAACTTAAAGGTGATGTAAGAGCGTTGGTAAAAACTCTTAATATTGATAAAGGTGTAAAAGACGATGTCGAGGAAAAACGTCAGGCAAGTTCAAATGTTGAGGATAGTGGCGTTGAAAATGTGACATCTCAAGAAGTATAATATAGCAAGCGGTATTTGATGAATAAATTTAGAATAGTATTTTATGCAATTTTGTTAATGGTATTAGCAGGTGCGATTTATTTTCGTACAAATACAGATGTTATTTATGCAAAGCTTGGCGATTATTATTTTGCGCACAATAATGTTGCCAAAGCACAAAAATTCTATGAAAAATCTTTTGATTTAGGTAATACAGACGCTGAGTTGAGAGAGGTTTATGTAAATTCGATTATTAATTCTCCTCTCACTGTCGATGCACAAGAAAAGCTTGTAAAAATTGCAGAAGATTCAGTTATTGATAGTGCTTCTGTTAAGGCAAAGTATTTTTTGTATGATTTAAGGCGTGAAATTCACAGAAATTATCCGCTTAATTACATAAGACAAGCACCTTACAACCAAAAGATTGTGAGATGGAATAAGTTGCCTATAACTTATTGTTTTGTAAATGAAGCGTCTGTTCAAAAGGAGTATGTGGACGAAATTCAGAAAGCGTTTGCAACTTGGGAAAAACTTACGCCAATAATGTTCGCTCAAACAAATGATAAGAAGGCAAATATTTTGGTTGAATTTCAGCAGAATAAGCCTGAAAACTTAGAATATGGGCGGAAATATGTTGTTGCTTATACAACACCAGAAATAAATTTGAACAAGCTTGAGAAAATGGAGATTAAGTTCTTTACGCAAACGCCAGATGGAACTGCATTTTCTCCAAACCAAATCTATAACACTGCTTTGCATGAAATTTTCCACGCTTTAGGCTTTATGGGGCATAGTTACGATAGCGGTAATATAATGTATTTGGCAAAAGATAATAAATCGCTTGTGGACGATTCGAGATTGGAATTGACAGAAGCAGATGTGAGTACTTTAAAGTTGCTTTATTCCATCAAGCCTGATATAACAAATGCGGGCGACATTTCAGCAAAATATGTGCCGTATCTTGTTTTGGGTGATGATGAGGACATAAATTTTTCTAAGGCAAAAGAGGCTAAACATTATATACGTCAAGCTCCGACACTCCCAGGAGGGTATATTGATTTGGCGGAAAGTTTGGTTGCTCAAAGAAAATTCCCAGAGGCGATTAAAGCTTTAGAAAAAGCTTTAAATTTGGCTGATACAGATGAAGTAAGATATATTATTTATTATAATTTGGCAGTTTCTTATTATTATATTGATAACACTGAAATGTCTTTGGAGTATTTAGATAAAGCTCGTGAGATTAAAGAGTCCGAAGAGTTGCATTTCTTGCGTGCAGAAGTTTATGTGAAAACTGATGTAAATAAGGCAGTTGAGGAGTATAAATACTTAATAAGTGTAAACCCTGATAACGCAGATTATGTAATAAAGTTGGCGAATGTTTATGTTAAACGTTATGATTATTTAGACGCAAGAAAGATTATTAAATCATATCTAAAAAAACACCCTAACGAGAAAGAAAATTTCTCTGTTTATGGAATGCTATTGTATTAAACCCCACAATCAAACTTTTCCCCCTTTCCGCAATACTCCACCCATTGAACGCATACTACTTATTCCCTCTCAGAGGGTTAGGGTTGGTCATACTAAAAATATTTAATACGAACTTATTCACTTATTCACTTATTGCCCTATTCACCTTTATTTTTTATTAATTGTAACAAAATACACTTATTTCTCTCAAGAGTTGTTACATTTTTTTATTCTTTATTATACAATTATCGTAGAGGTGATAAATGTTTAACGAAATTAAGACACACGAGATTACTGTCGATATTGTTATTTTGACAATCAAAGATGACGCATTGCAGGTATTGCTTGTAAAACGTAACAATGAACCGTTCAAAGACAAGTGGGCAATCCCTGGTGGATATGTTAGAATGTCCGAAAACCTTGATGAAGCTGCCATGCGTGTTCTTAAAGAAAAGACAAATGTTGATAACATTTATCTTGAACAACTTTATACCTTTGGCGATCCACTTCGTCACCCAGTTTCTCGTGTAATTACTTGTGCTTATTTTGCGCTAATCAGAGCTGAAGATTTTAATGTTGTTACAACTCCAGATTTGGCTTGGCACAAGGTGTTTGATTTGCCACCATTGGCATTTGACCACAAAGAAATTATTGAATATTCTCTTAAACGTACAAGAGAACGTTTGGAAATGTGTCCAGTGGCTTATCAATTGTTGAACGAAAAATTCACTTTGACTGAAATGCAAAAGGCTTATGAAATGATTATGCAGAAGAAACTTGATAAGCGTAATTTCAGAAAGAAAGTTATAACAACAGATGGTTTGAGAGAATTGAACGAATTTTCTAAATCATCATCTAAGCGTCCAGCTAGACTTTACACTTTCGATAATATAAAATTAAATTCAAAAAGGGCGCATTTCATAAAAAAGGAGACTAAATGTTAACATTTTTTTGGGCATTGCAGGTTTTATCCGCACTATTACTAATCGTATTAATACTTATGCATTCACCTAAAGGCGACGGAATTGCAGGAATTGGTAACGCAGCACAAATGTTTTCTTCACAAAAAAGTGCAGAAAAAGGCTTGAACAAATTAACAGGTATTGTTGCACTAGTTTTTGTAGTTTGTGTATTCTTATTAGGTTTTGGCATTATAAAATAGTTTGGTGCAAGAAATGCTTAACCAATTCTCAAGAACAGAATTATTAATTGGCCACGAGGGACTTGAAAAATTAGCGTCTGCTCGTGTTGCTGTGTTTGGAATTGGTGGAGTTGGTGGCTATACAGTAGAAGCTCTTGCAAGGAGCGGAGTTGGTGCATTTGATTTAATTGATGATGACAAAATTTGTATCACAAATATAAATCGTCAAATTTATGCGTTGAGAAGCACTGTAGGCAAGTATAAGGTTGATGTTGCAAAAGAGAGAATTTTGGACATCAATCCGAACGCAGTTGTTAATACTTACAAAATGTTCTATACCCCAAAGAATGCCGAGGAATTTGATTTCGCTGGGTATGATTATGTGGTTGATGCAATTGATACTGTTGTTGGAAAATTAGAAATTATTGAACGTGCTAAAAATGCTGGTGTGCCAGTGATTTCTTCAATGGGTGCTGGCAACAAGATGGACGCAACTGCATTTGAGGTTGCTGATATTTCAAAAACTTCAGTTTGCCCTTTGGCAAAAGTTATTAGACAAGAACTTAAAAAAAGAAAAATTAGAAAAGTTAAAGTTGTTTACTCAAAAGAAATTCCTATTAAGCCAAACGATGATATCGAAATAAGTTGTAAAAAACATTGCGTTTGCCCTCCGGGGACTGTTAGAAAATGTACTGCTAGGCGTCAAATCCCAGGTAGCAATGCTTTTGTGCCGTCTACAGTTGGCTTGATTATAGCGGGCGAGGTTATTAAGGACTTAACAGGGTTTAAAAAATAGATTTTTAAAATAGTGTAAACTTGTACTACAAAAGAAGTTGTGATTTAGAGGAATTTATGGTTTTAGAAAATAAATTAGGAATTTCTAATTCTGCAGAACTTGCACGAGAAGAAGAAAAAATTAGTAAAACAAGAGCTTTAAGACTTTATGACGAAGCTTTGTTGGATACTCTTGAGGCTGGTACTTTTAAGACGCTTGCTTATATTCACAAATTTTTGTTTGAAGAAATTTATGATTTTGCAGGACAGATAAGACAAGTTAATCTGGCGAAAGGAAATTTTCGTTTTGCGCCAGTTATGTATTTAAAAGAGGCTTTAAAAAATATTGAAAAAATGCCACAAGCGACTTTTGATGAGATTATTGACAAGTATGTAGAAATGAATATTGCGCACCCCTTTAGAGAAGGCAATGGACGCTCTACAAGAATTTGGTTGGACTTGATTTTGAAAAAAGAACTTCAAATGGTGGTTGATTGGAGCATAGTTGATAAAGAAGATTATCTTTTGTCAATGGAGCGTAGCCCAATAAAAACCGTTGAAATCAAAGAACTTTTACGAAAATCTTTGACGGATAAAATAAATGACAGAGGCGTTTTCATGAAAGGGATTGATGCAAGTTACAATTATGAAGGCTATTTTACATATAAGACTTCTGAACTCTAATTTGTTTTCAAATAAGCCTCAATAAAGCCGTCTAAGTCACCGTCCATTACTGCGTCAACATTTCCCATCTCGAAACCTGTTCTGTGGTCTTTTACCATTTTGTAAGGGTGGAAAACGTAGGAGCGAATTTGTGAACCAAAATTGATGTCGAAATTTTCGCCTTTTAGTTCAGCAAGTTTCTTTTCATGTTCTCGTTGTCTAAGTTCTAAAAGCTTTGATGCCAACATTTGCATCGCATTCTCTTTGTTTTGAAGTTGAGAGCGTTCTTGTTGGCATTTGATAACGATACCGGTTGGCTTGTGCAAAATTCTTACCGCAGTTTCAACTTTGTTTACGTTTTGTCCGCCAGCTCCGCCAGAACGCATTGTATCTATTTCTAAATCTTCTGGTGGTATGTGAATTGTTTTTTCATAATCTGGTATGATTGGAGAAACTTCGCAAGAGGCAAAACTCGTTTGACGTTTGCCATTTGCGTTGAAAGGTGAAATTCTAACTAAGCGATGAACGCCTTTTTCAGCTTTTGCGTAACCATATGCGTATTTGCCAGTGATTTTTATAGTTGCAGATTTTATTCCAGCCTCTTCACCGTCTGATTTATCAACAAGTTCAACTTTCCAGCCTCTAGCCTCTGCCCAGCGAGTGTACATTCTAAGTAACATACTAGCCCAATCTTGTGCATCAGTTCCGCCAGCTCCTGCGTTGATTGACAAAAAGGCGTCAGCCTCGTCATATTCGCCAGAAAGCATTTTTTGAATCTCGTATTTATCAAGTTCTTTTTCTAATTTTTTTAACTCTATATCACTTTCTTGTATTAGCTCGTTGTCACCGATTTCTTGAGCTGTTTTTGCGTCCTCAATAACTGTAGACCAGCGAGAAAACATTTCTAAAGTGTCTTTTATTTCTCGTGTTTTTTGACCTAATTCAGAGGCTAAATTCTGATTAGACCAAACTTCAGGACTTTGTAGCTTAGTTTCCAAATCTTTTAACTCGCCTTTAAGCGCATCAAAATCTACGTTTTTCTTGTTGTTATTTACACTTTGTTCTAGTTCTTGTAAATTCATCGTTTTCTTTCTGTGTTGTGGGGGGATACTAACACTTTTCCCAACCTGCGTTTTAAGTGAATAGGTGAATAGGTGAATAAGTTCGTATTAAAATTTTTAATGTCTAATAAAGTTCAAAATTGATGATATTAAAATGAACTCATTACTTGTTTGCTTTTATTACCTCTTCAACCAATTCAATTACTTTTGTGTGAATGTTTTCAATTGTATCTGCGGAATTTATTACCTTCACTCGCTTTGGCTCCTCTTGGGCAATCGCTAAATAGCCGTTTCTAACTCTGTTGAAAAATTCCATACCAGCAGATTCCATGCGGTCTTTGGTTTTGCCAACTCTTTGCATAGAGGTTTCTACATCAATATCAAAAACTATTGTCAAATCTGGTTTTAAACCATTTACGGCTATGTCGTTCAGCTTTTTAATTTCTTGAATATTAAGTTGTCTGCCATAACCTTGATATGCGATTGTCGAATCAGTGTGTCTGTCGCATAAAACAATTGTGTTATTTTTTAGTGCCGGCTTTATTATGCAATCAATGTGTTGCGCTCTATCAGCTAAAAACAAAAATGATTCACAATTTGGTGAAACCTCGCCCTCATAGTTGAGAAGAATTTCTCTAAGTTTTTCTCCTAAGCCTTTTGCTCCAGGTTCACGAGTGACAAGAGTTTTGTAACCTTTTTCTTGCAAGTATTTGTTAACTAGCTCAATTTGCGTAGTTTTACCGCAACCGTCAGCTCCTTCAAATGTAATAAATAATGACATAAAACCTCCTTATTTTATTTTATAAAATAAAGAGCAGTTTACAAGCCTATTTTCTGGTCGAGTTTAAAGTGGTCGATAAGTTTGATGATTGAAAGAATTTCTTCAAACATAGTGAAAAATTGTTTAGGGTCGTCAACTCTTTTGAAAAGAGAACAAATTGAAAACAAGTCTTCTGGAGTCTGCAGAGCTACAAAAAGGTATTTGTTATAAAAAGCGCAAGACACTTTGTCAGCCTTGAATGCTACTTTCATTTCGTTCAATCGCTCCATAAATGATGGTGTAATTAAGTATCTAGCCTCGACTTCGTCATCAGTGAACACGTCAAATTTCTTTTCAAAATTAATATCCTCAAGCTCTGTGTGCTTTAAAATTGGCGAAGGCGAAGAGTGCAAAAGGGTATTCGGTCTTATAACAGTATTTCCTGTAAAATTTTTATTCATATCAAGTTTTATAATTACACCCTTAAAGATCGTTGCTCTGTTTTTGCCAGAACCACTTGTAAATTCTGATTCAATGATATCAAAATTCACATCTTTAAACTGTCCTTTAAAAATATCATCTGATTCAAAAGAGTCATAGTTGTTTAACAAAAATGAATTTTTTAACATTGTAAAATCCAAATATAACCCTGGCACCCAACTTAGTTTTGGAAAAGAGTTACAAACTGTCGGCATAATGTGTGTTTTTATTTTGTTTTCAAAATTTTTTTGTCTTGAAAAATATAAAACAAAAGCACTTATAATAAAAGTAATTCCTATTCCTGTGAGAAACTTTATCACATCAGGGTCATTGATATTCCATTTTTCTGTGAAAAATAAAGGTGCAATTACAAGAAATATACCTAAAATAATCATTGGAATAAAAAAACAAAAAGTCTTTATCAATGTCTTTATTCTTTCATTATCAAATTTTTTAATTTTAGGCGCAATTTCTCTATAAAATGTTTTGGTAAATTCATCTTGCATTCTTCTATATATGTATTTTTCTTCTGACATATTTATAATCCTATTTTCTGGTCAAGTTTAAAGTGGTCGATAAGTTTGATGATTGAAAGAATTTCTTCAAACATAGTGAAAAATTGTTTAGGGTCGTCAACTCTTTTGAAAAGAGAACAAATTGAAAACAAGTCTTCTGGAGTCTGCAGAGCTACAAAAAGGTATTTGTTATAAAAAGCGCAAGACACTTTGTCAGCCTTGAATGCTACTTTCATTTCGTTCAATCGCTCCATAAATGATGGTGTAATTAAGTATCTAGCCTCGACTTCGTCATCAGTGAACACGTCAAATTTCTTTTCAAAATTAATATCCTCAAGCTCTGTGTGCTTTAAAATTGACGAAGGCGAAGAGTGCAAAAGGGTGTTTGGACGAATTACCGTGCGCCCATTGAAAGTTTTGTTCATATCTAATTTAATGATTACGCCATCAAAAATCGTAGATTTGCTTTTGCCAGAACCCATTGTGAATTTTGATTCTATAATTTCATAATTCACATCTTTAAATTTTCCGCTAAAAATATCGTCGTATTCAACGTGATCATAACTATCAATAAGTTCTGCAGTTGAAAACATTGTTGACTGATTATAGCCATTACAACTCCACTTTAAATCACCAATACATTTGCAAATGATATGCATAATTAATGCTTTTATTTTTCGTTCAAAATCTTTTTTTATTGTCCTATAGATAAAAATTGCAAGAAAAAAAGACCCAATTGTAAGTTCAATGGAAGAATCAGGAATATCTTTTAAATCTGAAAGAATCACTAAAATTGGTATAAAAATCAGTATTGCAGAAATACTTATAGCTGTTTCTTGATGAGATATTCTTTCACCTTCAAATTTTTTAATTTCAGGCGCAATTTTCCTATAAAATTTTTGGGTAAATTCATCTTGCATTCTTCTATATATGTATTTTTCTTCTAACATATTTACAATCCTATTTTCTGGTCGAGTTTAAAGTGGTCGATTAGTTTGATGATTGAAAGAATTTCTTCAAACATAGTGAAAAATTGTTTAGGGTCGTCAACTCTTTTGAAGAGTGAACAAATTGAAAACAAGTCTTCTGGAGTTTGCAGAGCTACAAAAAGGTATTTGTTATAAAAAGCGCAAGACACTTTGTCAGCCTTGAACGCTACTTGCATTTCGTTCAATCGTTCCATAAAAGATGGTGTAATTAAGTATCTAGCCTCAACTTCGTCATCAGTGAACACGTCAAATCTTTTCTCAAAATCAACATCTTCAAGCTCCGTGTGCTTTAAAATTGGTGAAGGCGAAGAGTGCAAAAGGGTGTTTGGACGAATTACCGTGCGCCCATTGAAAGTTTTGTTCATATCTAATTTAATGATTACGCCATCAAAAATCGTAGATTTGCTTTTGCCAGAACCCTTTGTAAATTTTGCCTCTATTATTTCAAAATTTACATCTTTAAAATCTCCAGTGAAAATATCGTCATAAGAAATAAAATCATAATTGTCAAAGAGTTTGGTCGAAGAAAATATTGTTGATAATTTATAACTACCGCAACTCCATCTCAAATTGCCAAAGCATTTGCAAACTGTAGGCATTATTAAGGTTTTGATTTTATTTTCAAATTCTTTTTTAGTTGCCCAGAAAATAGTAATTGCAAGAACTAACAAACCGAGTATAATTTTACCATCACTAGTTGTATAAGTTCTAGCATTAAACTTCAATATGCCGAATAAAATTCCAATAAGAACTAGTATTGTAGAAATGCATAAAGAGGTTTTTAACTTAGAAACTCTTTCTTTGTCATATTTTTGAATTTCTGGCGAAATTTCACCATAAAACTTTTTAGTAAACTCTTCTCGCATTTGTTTGTATGTTTTTTCTTCTGACATAGCTTTCCTTTTTCTCTTTTTACTGATACCCACCCGCATCTGTAAGGCTCGGCATAGCCTCGCCAACATCTGCGACCTCCCTAACAAGGGCGGTTTAGCTCCTTCCCTGGTTAGGGAAGGTTGGGAAGGGTATTGGTGAGATTAATTCCAAATTCTTGTTGTAATCTATAATATACCCCTTGTATATTATTATCAATTTCGTTGTTCCAGAAACGCACTACTTTATATCCTTTTTCTAGAAGATACTTGGTTCGTGCGTTATCATATTCAATGCTTAAAGGCTTATTATGTTGACCGCCATCAATTTCAATAATAATTTTTTTAGAGCGACAAACGAAATCTACAATGTAATTCCCTATTGGGTATTGTCTTAAAAATCTATAGCCATAAAATTGGCGATTTTTTAATATAGACCAAATTTTTCTTTCTTGTTTGGTCATATTGTTGCGTAATTCTCTAGCTTTAGCGTGTTGTAGGTTCATTTTGTGTCTTATATTTAATACCTTTTAACTTCTCTAATTAGGGAGGTCGCAACTGTTGGCGAGGCTTTGCCGAGCCTTACAGAGGCGGGTGGGTATTAATCCTCTCTCTTATTTCAAGAAATCGCTTGCGTTAACTGCTTGTCTTTCTTGTTCATTAGCTTTGAAGAAATCAACTGCTTTAATATTTAACATTCTTGCAACCAATGAAGATGGGAAAATTTCAACCGCATTCTTTAAATCGTTAGCCGCAGAGTTATAAAATCTTCTAGCTGCTGCAATATGTTCTTCAACTTCGTTATAAGTTTGCATTGCAGTAATCATTGTTTGGTCAGCTTTTAATTGTGGATAATTTTCAACTGCAACCATAATTTGTCCCATTTTTTTAGAAATTTCGCCATCAAGAGCAATTTTTCTATCAATGTTTTCAAAATTAGAAGAAAGTCCCATAACTTGTGTTCTCAATTTTGTAACTTCTTCCATGATGCCACGTTCATGCTCCATATATTTTTGAGCGATTGTCAAAATGTTTGGAATTAAATCATATCTCTTTTTTAGTTGTACATCAATTGCAGAAAAAGCTTCATCAGCCTTGTTTCTTTTCTTGATAACAGAAACGTAAATTGAGTATGTCCAAAATACTACAACTACGGCAGCTACTGCTAAAATCATTGTTGAGTTCATCATAATAATACCTCTTTCTTAATACTACTTGCCAGTCTAGCATTTTGTGCAAACAAAATCTATACTTTAAACGTATTAATAACGGTTTGTGCAATACAAATTGCCTGTATTGTACAAGTATCTGTAATCAGCGTCTTCAATTTCAATATAATATTTATCTTGTAGGTTGTTGTATCTATCAATCACACGTTTCTTCTGCACTTTAGAAAACTCTTGATAAACACCTTCTGGAAAATTGCAATCAACAAGCGTCCATTTGACTTTGCAGGCCTTGTTTAGTTTCCCAAATATCTCGTAGTTTCCAATTCCGTCTTCTTGATATTTATGTTTTGTGCAAGTTTCAAGTTTCTCCAAAAAATTCAGCTTTGCTTGCAGATCCTTGTTATTCGTTGCAACTAGGTGAAAATTCGCAAATGCATAACATTTCAATGCAATAAAACAAAGAATTAATAAAGTTATAGGTGCAAAAAATTGCACCCTAAATTTGCTAAATTGAAAATTTTCATTGCGATTAGTAAACATTGCCATAAACCCAATATGTTCTCAAAACTTTCTTAACATAATTTTTGGTTTCTGGGTAAGGAATTTGTTCTACAAATTCGTCAGTATCGCTATAAATCAGTTTAGAAAACCAATTTGTAACAGAGCCAATACCGCCGTTATAAGCCGTTATCGCATACAAATCTTTGTTGCCTAAAACCTTTTTAAGGCTGGCATAATACAAACTTCCAGCGGTAATATTTGCGGTTTCAACATTCAAATTTGTTGGCAGATTGTGCTTTGCAACCACTTCGTTGTAAGTTGTTGGCATAAGTTGCATTAGCCCAATTGCACCGACTGCACTCTTAACAAACGGGTTAAAATGGCTTTCTTCCTTGATTATTGCCTCTAGGACAATCGGATTGTTGTCACCTTTTACCTTGTCAACAATATCATAATAATGCGTTGGATAAACCAATCTCCATCTCAAATCGTCAAACGAAGGTTTTACGTCTAATTCCTCCATGCCATTTCTGGCTAAGAAAGCTGACAGTGTATAGTTACCTTTTTGATAAGCAATCCAGCTTTGTATAAATTTGTCGTGTTTGCAAAGTTCTTCAACTAGGTCGTAATCTTTTAAATACGCAAGTTTTACCACCAAATTGTTATCCAAAGATTTTTTATAAGGGAATACAACAGGTTTTTGATTAAGTTCTAAAAATGGTAACATTCCATCTTCTTTATACAAATTGTAGTTTGCTCTAAAGGCGTAATAAGAGTCTGGGTAGGTGTTTACAACTTGTTTGAAATAATTATTTGCGCTTTCATAATGTTTCAACTTAAAAGCAATTTTTCCCATAAAATATGTTACTGCAGGACTTGATTTTACATTTGGGAATTTTTTAAGGTGCAAGAAACCGAGTCTTTGAGCATCAAGATATTTTTTTTGCAGATATTTTGTCATAAACATGTTGTACAAAGAATCTGCTGAAAATTGTCCGTTTGGATATTTTTCATAAAGACTTCTAAAACACGCCTCTTTTATGTTTGAGGCTACAACTTCACTACAGTTTAAATAAGAAATATAATCTGCGCCCGTTGATTTTGCACCTAAGTTTACGAGCTTTGTAATTCCTTCAGTTCTTGAATTTGCAGCGTTTACATAATTGTCTATAACTTCATAAACATCTTCTTGTGAAGTGTTGCCAGCGTGTTGTTTTAAACCTAGTTCTGCATAATAATTTCCTTTATCTTTGTTGCCGAGTTTGTATTCATTTTTCGCAAAGTCGGACCAACTTTCCGCCAGCGTGGTTTTGTTTAAGAAGGTTTTAGACTTTTCAAATTCACCGTTTGCGTAATATCCTTTTGCGATTAGCAAATTATCATAATTTGAAAGTGATTTGTTAAGTTTTAAAATTTCTTCAATTGATTTTAGAGCAAAACGTCCGTCTGGAGCTTTTTCTAAATAATTCTTGAAATGGTTAATTGCTTTTTCTTGAGATTTTGCCAATCGCTTTTCACTTTTAGGCGGGTTAGAAACCTCAATTCTTCCTAAATAATATTCAGACGCAATTGCATAATCGCTATTTGGGTATTTTTTTATGATTTTTTGAAAGTGTTTTTTTGCGTCTTTATCATTGCTTTCAAACATAAGATTTGACATGTTGTATTCGCTAATTGGTGCAATCGAAGATTTTGAGCCATTTTTAACAATTCTGTTATATTTTTTTATTGCCAATTCGTTTTTGCCCATATTTGTAGCGCAACGAGCTTGTCTAAAAAGAGCAGATGATTTAAGTGTAGAGCCTGATGGAACTTTGCCAAATTCTTGATAAGCTTTTTCGTAATCACTAGCTTTATAATCTTCTAGTGCGACAGAATAATTCTCAACTCCTCTTGATTCAGAGGAAGTGTGATTGTAGATGAAATATCCTACTGTAAATACTGCTAAAAAAGTTACTATATATAAATCATATTTTTTTCTTCTTCTCATTCAAATTTATCCCAACTCTTAATTAAGCTCCCAAAGGTATACAAAAGGTCAAAGTCTTTTCCTATACTTATATTCTAATATAGAAACATGCAAAAACAAAATTCTGTAATAAAAAATTACATATTATCAAGTGAAATTTATGTTGTCAAATCTTCCACTGCAGAAGTTAAGACTGCTCAAGAAGAATTAAAGAAGAAAAGTGAAGGTGAAATAAATCATTGCAAACAACTCTTTTTTGAATTAGTATTGAGCAATAAGGAGTAGTTTATGAGCGATTGTATTTTTTGTAAAATAGTTAACGGCGATTTTAATACAGAATTTGTTTATGAAAATGAAGACGCCGTGGTATTTAAGGATATTAATCCAAAAGCTGATACGCATTTATTGGTTGTTCCAAGAAAACACGTTGACTCTTTGATTGAGCTGGACGATGAGGCTTTGTTGGGTAGATTAATGATGACTGTGAAAGAAGCTGCAAAGAAGGCTGGCTTGAAATCATATAGAACAGTTATTAATACAGGAAAAGAGGCAGGTCAGGAAGTATTCCACCTGCACATACATATATTAGCGGGGAATATTAAATTATGACACAATTCTACAAAGAAATTACACCATCAGGTTTTGGTATAGCAATTAAGCAAAAGGAAGTATTATTTTCTGAACAATCACCTTTTCAAAAGGTTGAAATTTTTGAATCTGATTCAACGTTGGGTCGAGTTTTGACTCTAGATGATTTAATGATGACAACAGAGGGTGATGAGTATCATTACCACGAAATGATTGCACATATTCCTATGATGCACCACAAAGCTCCAAAAACAGTTTTGGTAATTGGTGGTGGCGATGGCGGTACTGTTAGAGAAGTCTTGAAACATGATACTGTAGAAAAAGTAGTTTTGTGTGAAATTGATGGAATGGTTATTGATGCTTGCAAAAAATATCTTCCTACTATTGCTTGTGAATTAGACAATCCAAAATGTGAAATATTGGTGGAAGATGCGATTGAATATATCAAAGACAAAAAAGATATGTTTGACATCGTACTTATTGATTCTACAGATCCAATGGGACCTGGTGAAGGTTTATTCACAGAAGAATTTTATACAAACGTTAAAAATTCTATGAAAAAAGGTGGAATTATGTGCGCTCAATCAGAGTCGCCTTTTGTAAACAAAGAAGAAATCAAAAAAATGTATAACCTTCTGAAAAAGGTGTTCCCAATTTGTTCGACCTTTACTTCAAATATTCCAACTTATCCAGGTGGATATTGGGCTTGGGCGTTCTGCTCAGAATCTGTTGAACCTCTTTCTTACTGGGACGAAAGAAGAGGCGAAGCAATTACAAAAACTTGTAAGATTTATAACAAGGAGTATCACAATGCAAGATTTGCATTGCCAAATTATTTGAAGGAATTGTTATAAAAAATATTAATTATCAGGGTTGCTTTTAATCAAAGTGACCCTGATTTATTTCAGCTTTTTAAACCGTAAACTTTTGTAACTTCTCTTGCACTTTACCTCTTGCTTTTCAACCGTTTTTATATTAGTATCTTCATGTCAGAAAACAACCCACATTTGAATAGACCGTAAATGCCTTTAAATGGGCGTTTTGTTGTTTGGTTATTTGAATGTTTATAAAATTATAAAACCGAAATGTAAAACAATTTAAGAAAGGTATTATTAAAATGACAGAAGAAAAAATCGAATCTCAAGTAGAGGAAACTGTTGTAGAAGAAACTTCTACTGCTGAAGTAGCGGAAGAAAATGTTGAACAGCTTCCTGCAAAAAGACAACGTAACAGAAAGAAAAGAGTTGAAACTCAAGAAGTTAAGCCTGAATCTGAATGGACAGAACAAGTTGTTCAAATCAGACGTGTAACAAAGGTTGTTAAGGGTGGTAAAAAATTGAGCTTCAGAGCAATCGTTATTGTTGGTAACAAAAAAGGACAAGTTGGTGTAGGTTGTGCTAAGGCTGCAGAAGTTATCATCGCTATTCAAAAAGCTATTGCTGATGGTAGAAAAAATCTTATTACAGTGCCTATTTTCAAAACAACTATTCCTCACCCAATCACTGGTAGATCAGGTGCTGGTGCTGTAATGCTAAGACCTGCATCTCAAGGTACTGGTATTATTGCTGGTGGTGCAGTTCGTTCAGTTCTTGAACTTGCTGGTATTGAAAACATTCTCTCAAAATCTTTGGGTTCAAAATCACCTCTAAACGCAGCTAACGCTACATTAGAAGCTCTTAAATCATTAAGACCTTTCAATGAAGTTGCTAAAAAACGTGGTTTGACAATGGCTGAATTATTAAACTAGTAGGCTATTTTCATTCAGATTTTAAATGAAATAATAATAGAAATAACGTAGTAAACGTAGGGTGGGAAAAGCGTTTTAGTGAAATTAAGTTCTGGATAGAGAATTTAAAATAAGTGTTCCCACCGATAAGATAAAAAGGAAATAACAATGGCAAAACAAATAAAAATCAAACTTGTAAGAAGTTTAATCGGTTGCTCTGAAGCTCAACGTAAAGTTGCTCAAGCATTGGGTCTTAAAAAGACAGACCAAGTTGTTGAACACCAAGATAGTGCAACAATCATGGGTATGGTTAACAAGATTTCACATCTTGTAGAAGTGGTTGAATAAAATTTGAAAGGGAATAAGGTAATAAGGCAATAAGGTAATAAGAGATTTTAAATATCAATATTTATCGAATTGCTAGATTAAGATTTTAAAATACCTTATTCACTTATTCCCCTATTACCTTATTCCCTCATAATTATGAAAGGAACATAAAAATGACAAACATAACATTAGAAGATTTAAGACCAGCTGAAGGTTCAACTGGCAAATCAAAAAGAGTAGGACGTGGTCGTTCATCAGGACATGGTAAAACATCTTGCCGTGGTCACAATGGTGAAGGTCAACGTTCTGGTAGAACTGCTAAAAGAGGTTTTGAAGGTGGTCAAATGCCAGCTTACAGAAGATTACCAAAATTGAAAGGTTTCCAAATCATCAATCAACGTAATTATGCTCAAATCAATGTTGGCAGATTGGCTGATTTAGAAATTACTGAAATTTCTTTGGAAGCTTTGAAAGAAATCAGAAAAGCTCACCCTTCTTGCGATGGTTTAAGAATTTTAGGTGGTGGCGAAATCAAAAAAGCTATCACTGTTAAAGCTAACTATGTAACTCCATCAGCAAAAGAAAAAATTGAAGCAGCAGGCGGAAAGGTTGAATTAGTATAATGGTAAGAGGAACAACAGGCGGAATGAGAATGCCTACAACGGCAGATTTGATGTCTATGTGGAATGCTTCAGGCTTGAAAGAGAAGTTAATCTTCACTTTTGGAATGCTTGTTCTGTTCCGCTTTGGTATCCATTTGCCAGTATATGGTATTAATAACGAAATGTTTGCTAACATTGCCTCTGGAAACAACATCTTAGGTTTCTTAGATTTGTTCACAGGTGGTGCGTTAGGTAAAGTTTCAATATTTGCGCTAGGTATTGGACCATATATTACTTCATCAATCATTATGCAGTTGATGGCAGTAATTATTCCAGCTTTGGAAAAATTACAAAAAGAAGATGGTGAAGCTGGTAGAAGAAAACTTTCTCAATACACAAGATTGTTTACTGTTGTGTTGGCAGTTTTCCAAGCAGTAATCTTTATGGGTTATATGGCTCATCTTCCAGGAGCTATTACCGCTGGTGTAAATCATATTATGTTTTATATTTCAGCAGTAGTTTCTTTGACTGCGGGTTCTGTTCTAGTAATGTGGTTATCAGAACTAATCACAGAAAAAGGTATTGGTAACGGTGGCTCTTTAATCATCTTTGTTGGTATCTTGTCTGGTATTCCACTTTATTCATCAAGAACGGCACAAATGGTTTCAAACGACTCTGCTCTAATGTGGGGCTTGATTTTGTTACTTGCAATCTTCTTTGTAACAATGATTTTCATTGTTGTAATGCAAGAAGCAATTCGTAAGGTTATTATTGTAAACCCAAAAAGACAAGTTGGTAATAAGGTTTATGGTGGAGTAAATACCTTTATTCCATTTAAACTTAACCCAGGTGGTGTAATGCCAATCATCTTTGCGGTTGCAATTTTGCTTTTCCCTTCAACTATTTTAAGTTTGGTGGGACAAGCTAATTTACCTGCAGGCTGGGTTCAAGATTTAGTTCTAATGTTGAACAAAGTTTTTAATCCAAGCGGTTTGATTTATTATGCAATATATTTTGTAATGATTGTTGTGTTGACTTTCTTCTACGCATCAATTATGCCAAATATGCAACCAAAGGAAATCGCAGACAATCTTAAAAAATATGGCTCTTCAATTCCTGGGGTAAAACCAGGTAGACCAACCGCTGAAGCGTTGGATAAAATTTTAACAAAAACTACATTTATTGGAGCAATGGGTTTAGGTATTATCGCTCTAGTTCCTGCATTTGCAAGTTATGTTACAAAAATTACAACTCTTCAAGGCATCGGGGCTACATCATTAATCATCATGGTTGGTGTTGCGCTTGATTTAATCAATCAAGTTAGAACACACTTGCTTGCTAGAAATTATGAAACTTTCTTGAAAGATTAATGAATTGAAATTTAAAAAATGGCGGAGCTTTAGCTCCGCCATTTTTTTGTGCCATTGCCTCAAAAATCTTACGATTTTTGAGGCAATTCTAAAAGTAATGTAAACTTTTGTTACAACAATTTTCCCTTTTGAAATTTCAACTTTTGAAAAAACTTTAATAATACATAAGACATTAACAAAAGTTAGAAAAATGAGAGAGAAAGAGAATTTTAGCCTTCCTCTTTGAGGAAGGTTTTTTATTGAAACATTACTTTAAGTAATTTACAAGACCTTCTAACGCTAATGTGTAACTTAGTTCTTTGAAACCTACAACTTGTGCAACGCAAACTCCAGATATAAGCGAGGTGTGACGAAATTCTTCACGAGCGTGAATGTTTGTCATGTGAATTTCAACCGTCGGTATTTGAACAGATGCTAGCGCATCTCTTATTACTACGCTTGTGTGTGTATAACCACCAGCATTGATTAAAATTCCGTCATAAACACCTTTGGCTGATTGTATTTTGTCGACGATGTCTCCTTCGTGATTGCTTTGCCAAGCATCAATTTCAGCTCCAAGTTCTGCACCTCTTTTGATAACAGAATTTTCGATATCTTTAAGAGTTGTTGAACCATATTTTTCAGGTTCTCTAGAACCTAACATATTAAGATTTGCACCATTTATAAGTAAAATTTTCATGAAAAAACCTTTATTAACCCTACACTTCACTAATTACAATATTTATTATACAATATATACAAGAAGAATGCGAGGAAAAAATGATAAATAAACGTTGGTATGATAAAGACCCAATTTTAAAGGAAGCTTTAGAACTCTTAAGACTTTCGCCAGATGAAACAAAAACAGAGGCAGCAGAATTTATGTTGCAACTTCAAGAACAGGTTGCTGGTGAAGTAATTGAACACGTTTATGACATCATTAACACATATCAAGGAAAAGGTAATCGTTGGTATGATAATGACCCTATGATGCTAAAAGCTGTTGAGTTATTAAGAAATGCGCCTCCAAAAGTTCAGAGAGTAGCAGCTTTAAAACTTCTTATTGCTTTAGAGCAAAAGACTTTTGAAGGAGTTGAAATCTAATGAAAGATGTTCAAAACCAATCAGATACAAGAGGTGTTGATATTCAAAAGGTTGGAATTAAAGGTATTGAATTGCCTTTGATTATTCAACGTAAAGATAAAGAAGATATTGTAATTTATTCTAACGCAACGGCGGGTGTTTCTTTACCTGCACACTACAAAGGCACTCACATGTCACGATTTGTAGAAGTTTTGAATGAATGGCGTAGCAAAAATACGCTAGGCGTGGATATTAAAGGTTGTGTTGAGGCAATTGTAAAATGTTTAGAGGCAAAAAGCGGATATTTGAAATTTGATTTCAAGTATTTTATCGATAAAAAAGCCCCAGTGACTGGTATTTCAGCGCCTATGTGTTACGATTGTTCTTTTGAAGGCATTTTGGATAATTATGGAGAGGAAGACGAAGAATACAGATTTTATTTGTGTGTAAAAGTTCCTGTGACAACGCTTTGCCCTTGTTCAAAAGAAATTTCAGATTTTGGTGCGCATAACCAAAGAGCGATTGTATCAGTTAAGATAACTTATCCAGAAGACGAACATATTTGGCTTGAAGATTTGGTGAAAGATATTGAAAGTTGTGCCTCTTGCGAACTTTACCCTCTTCTAAAACGTGAAGATGAAAAATATGTAACAGAACACGCTTATAACAATCCAAAATTTGTTGAAGATGTTTTGAGAGATGTTGTAATTATGTTCAGAAATAATGAAATAATTGACTCATTTGAGGTTGAATGTGAATCAATGGAAAGTATTCATAACCATTCTGCGTGGGCTTATCAGGCAGAAGGTTGTTAGGCTTTATTATTCATTATTAAAAATTCATTATAAAAAAAGAGGTGGAAAGTTATTTTAACTTTCCACCTCTTTGATTATTTCTTTTAAGAAACTAGCTTTCTTGAGTTACAACCTCACCAGCGTTTGCTCCTTCTTTTCTTTCAAAGACAATTTTATCGTCTACTAATTTAAGAAGAATTGTATCACCAGGTTGGTAAGCGTTTGTCAAGATTTCTTCTGCAAGTTGATCTTCTATTTTCTTTTGAATTAATCTTCTCAAAGGTCTTGCACCATACGCCTCGTTGTAACCATCTTTTGCAAGGTAGTCTTTAACTTCGTCAGTAACCTCGATTGACAAATCACGTTCAGAAAGTCGTTTGAATAAGTCTTTCATCATCAAGTCAACGATTTGACGAATTTCTTCCTTGCTCAAGTGTGAGAATACGATAATATCATCGATACGGTTCAAGAATTCAGGTCTAAACGCCTTTTTAAGTTCTTCGTTAACGGTATCTTTAAGTTTTTCGTATTTGTCCTTCTTAACGTCTTCTGCGGTAGAGAAACCAAGTTTACCTTGAGTTGTAATCATACTTGCACCAACGTTAGAAGTCATAATAATTACAGTGTTCTTGAAGTTGATGTGACGACCTTTTGCATCTGTCAAACGACCATCATCAAGAATTTGTAACATGATGTTGAAGACATCTGGGTGAGCTTTTTCGATTTCGTCAAAAAGAATAACTGAATAAGGTTTCTTTCTAACTAGTTCAGATAAGTGACCACCGTCATCGTAACCAACGTAGCCTGGAGGTGAACCGATAAGTTTTGCAGTAGAGTGTTTTTCCATAAATTCTGACATATCTACTCTTATCATATTGTCTTCACTACCAAATATAGCCTCTGCTAATGCTTTTGCAAGTTCAGTTTTACCAACACCGGTAGGACCACAGAAGATAAAGCTACCGATTGGTCTGTTTGGTGATTTTAAACCAACTCTTGCACGTCTAATTGCTTTAGAAATTGCAGTTACTGCGTCACTTTGACCAATTACTCTAGCGTGAAGTGTATCTTCAAGTTTAAGCAATCTTTCTGATTCGCCTTCTGTTAATTTTGTAACAGGTACGCCAGTCATTGTTGCAATAACCTCTGCAACATCTTCTTCTGTTACAGTTGGTTTGTTTGCATCATTCTGACGACGCCATTCTTCAGAAACTTCTCTGATTCTGTCCTTCATATTTGCTTCATCATCTCGCAAAGCTGATGCTCTTTCAAATTCTTGATTTCTGATTGCATCTTCTTTTTCCTTGATAATTTCTTTTAATTCCTTATCAAGCTCTTTTCCTTCTGGAGAAAGAGTGCAAACCTTCAATCTAACCTTAGAACTTGCTTCATCAATTACGTCGATAGCTTTGTCTGGCAAAAATCTATCGTTGATGTATTTGCTTGACAATTTTGTTGCTGCAACGATTGCCTCATCAGAAATATTCAAGTTGTGGTGTTCTTCATATTTTGGTTTTAAACCACGAATGATTTCGATAGTTTCGTCAATAGAAGGTTCATCAATGATTACAGGTTGGAATCTTCTTTCCAAGGCTGAATCTTTTTCAATGTACTTTCTATATTCATCAGAAGTCGTAGCACCAATTACTTGAATTTCACCTCTTGATAAAGCTGGTTTAAGAATGTTTGCTGCGTCAATTGCGCCTTCTGCAGCACCAGCGCCGATTAAGGTGTGCATTTCATCGATTACAAGAATAACGTTTCCAGCTTGTCTGATTTCGTCCATAATCTTTTTAAGACGTTCTTCAAACTCACCTCTGTATTTTGTACCAGCAATCAACAAGCCCATATCAAGCTGAATAATTTTTTTGTTTTCCAAAATATCAGGAACTTCGCTATTTACAATTCTAATAGCAAGACCTTCTGCAACGGCAGTTTTACCAACACCAGGTTCACCAAGTAAAACTGGGTTGTTTTTTGTTCTTCTTGCAAGAATTTGAATAACGCGTTCAATTTCTTTTTCTCTACCAACAACAGGGTCAAGTCTAAGTTCTGCTGCCGCTTGAGTTAAATCAGTACCAAACTCGTCAAGGCTAGGAGTCTTAACTTTGCTAGCTTGTGAGCTAGAAGATGAAGAACCTACGCCAGCAGACGCAGTTTGAGGTTTTGAATCACCTAACATTTTTACGACATTGCTTCTAACCTTATTCAAATCTACGCCAAGGTTTTCAAGAACTCTTGCGGCAACGCCTTCGCCTTCTCTTATTAAGCCAAGTAGCAAGTGCTCTGTTCCAATGTAGTTGTGACCTAATTGTCTTGCCTCGTCCCAAGAAAGTTCCAAAACTCTTTTTGCTCTCGGAGTAAATGGAATTTCAACCGCAACAAAACCAGAGCCTCTGCCGATAATCTTTTCAACTTCAACTCTTGCATCTTTAAGGTTTACGCCCATAGATTTTAGAGTTTTAGCTGCAATGCCTGTACCTTCGCCGATTAAACCAAGCAAAATTTGCTCAGTACCGACAAAATTATGACCAAGTCTTCTGGCTTCTTCTTGTGCCAGCATAATGACTTTAATCGCCTTTTCAGTAAAACGTTCGAACATCTCTAATTTTTTCCTCTTCTTATAAATATATTTATATATGTATATATTACAAAAAATTTACATTTTTTTCAAGTATAAGCTTAAAATTATTATTTAATGTTAGGGAAGGCATAAATTACGCCCTCATTGCTACGCCATCTTAGATAACCAGTTTTTGGAGTTTTGTCTATATCAAAAACAGACACTAAAGCCCAATTGCCTCTAATTGCAGTTAATTTGATTTGTTTAACAAAATTCAATTTGCCAATGTTTTGCGATAAATCTTCACTTTTTGCGTGCAAAACTTCGATTTCATCAGGGGTATCCTTAAATAATCTTAAACCGTATTTTCTACCGTACATATTGTAGAAGGTTAGCCAAGGCAAAAATTGAAATCTGTCTTCTGTTAAAACCCAGCCTCTAGCGCCTGTGTGTTTATCATAAATTACTTCTACCCAGCCATCGTCACCAATATCGGAAACATATAAGAAACCAAGTTTCTTTTCGTTTAACAAAACTGCAAACATACCATCTGGCATTGTTTCAGGTTTATAAGAAAAATCAAAAGTTTTAATCGTTTTTGAATTTGCTTCGGGTTCAGATAAAATTGTAATATTTTCTCCGGTTTGATACATACCAATTGCGTCTTTCGGAATAGAATTTACATAAAATGGCATCACATCAGCAAAAACTGGCAACATAAACATCATACAAATTATTAGTAAAAATTTTTTCATACAAATATCCTTTTTTGTTTGCTATTGTATCATTTTAATACATAATATGTAAAGTGTATATTGACACTATTTGTATAATAATTTAAAATATAATTATAGTAGATATTATAGGGAGCATTTATGAAAAAAGCGTTTACTTTAGCTGAAGTCCTTATTACTTTGACAATTATCGGTGTTGTAGCAGCACTTGCCGCTCCAGCTTTGATTGAAAAAACTCAACAAGCAAAAATCGGTCCAACCTTGTCAAAATTTACAAACACTTATGAAAACGCTACTCAACAGTTATTCTATAGAGATGAAATTGATAGATTATCTCTAATCGATGGCGTTGATGGTGTAAGTTTTGCAAATGGTACAGGTTATGGTGACAAATTGTCTAAGCACATGACTTTAGACAAGATGGAAACTAATAAATACACCGAGTATGCTAATTACAAGTATACTGCTGGTACAGTTGCTAACCAAAATAGTGGTGGAAAACCATACTATCTACTAAAAGATGGTTCAATGTTCTATCTAGTAGGCGGTGGCTCTGGTGAAGGAACTGTATGCCAATTAGTTTTCGACATTAATGGTGTTAAAAAACCTAACAGAGTTGGTAAAGATGTTTTCAAATTCGTAATTGCGGACAATGGGAGATTGTATCCATTTGCATCAAAGGCTCACAAAAACATCAATACCTCATTGCAAAACGTAAATTGTAATCTAGCAGGTAGTGCTGATGCTGCTTTCGCTTGTACTGGCGCAGTTGCTGATAACAACTGGAAGGCTGAATATAAAGATAAATAAGTCTTTATTATTTAATTTAGATGATTTAAACAAAAGGGTCGAAATGATTTTCAATCATTTCGACCCTTTTGTTATACCTTATTGAAACCTAACCTCTGAAAGAAAGTTCTGGCATATTCTTTTTAAGCACTGCTCTAACATTTGCCATTTGAGTTTCAATCATTTCATCTGTCATTGTTGTATTTGCGTCTTGCATTCTAATTCTAAAGGCAACTGATTTGAAACCTTCTTGAACGTGTTCGCCTTGATATACGTCAAATACTTCACAACCAGCGAATATCTTGTTATCAACGCCTTTTTTAACAACTTTTTCTAATTCTTCCCAAGTAGTCTTAGCAGGAATAATTACAGCCAAATCTCTTTGAACTTCTGGGAATTGAGAAAGTTTCTTGTATCTTACAACAGATTCATTAACACCAGAAATTAGCATATCCAAATCTAGTTTGAAGATGAAAGCGTCTTGGTTAAGCTTTAATTTGTTCTTTAATTCTGGGTGAATTTCGCCATAATAACCAATGATTTCTGGCTTTTTACCTAACATAGTAAGAACCGCAGTCTTGTATGGGTGCAAACATTTGTGAGTGTCAGCTAGAGGAGAATCAGCTAGCAACGAGAATTTGATACGTCTTGTTAGACCAAATTCTTCTAACACTTTGTCTACAATACCTTTAACTGTGTAGAAATCAACTTCGCCAGTTGGCTGCCACATAGAATTTTGAACGTTACCAGTTATGATTCCTGCCAATGTTTGAGTTTCCTTGATACCAGTTTCTTTTTCAGTTGTTTCGCCAACTTTTAAGTAACTGCGTCCAATTTCGTAACCCCAAAAATCTTTTTGACCGTTATCGTAATTGTATTTTACGCAGTTCAAAAGACTTGCAATAAGTGTTTGTCTAAGCATTGCAAAATCTTCTGACGCTGGGTTTTCTACAAAAATTGCTTTTTCTTTGTCATAGCTCATGTTGAACTGTTTAAGCAAAGGTTCGCCAATAAGTGAAGAGGTTTGCATTTCGTTAAGTCCAGCAGCTCTCATTAAGTCGTGAACTTTGTTTACAACTCTTTCTGCAAGGCTGATTTCTGGAGTTCCAGCTCTGTTTGGTAGAGTTGGTGTGATTTTGTCGTAACCATTGATTCTTGCGATTTCTTCAATTAAATCACATTCTCTAGTGACGTCACCAGCACGGAAAGAAGGAACTTGAACTTTGCAAGCCATTTCGTTTTTGCCTAAAATTGTAAAACCTAATTTTTCTAAAATTGAAAGACATTTTTGAGCTTCAATTTCACAACCTAACATTCTCTTGATTTGTGGGTATCTTAGAGTGATTTCAATTGGCTCAAGTTTGTTTTTGCCAGCTTCTGCAATTCCTTCAAATTTAGCATCAGCGTATTTTTCTAAAAGTTCAACGGCTCTGAATAGACCTAATTTGATAGCTTCAATGTCAACGCCTCTTTCGTATCTAGCGCAAGCGTCAGATTTGTAGCCAACACTTCTTGAACTTTTTCTGTTTGCTTGAGGTGTGAAATAAGCTGCCTCTAAAGCTAAGTTTTTAGAGTTTTCGTCGATTTCAGAGTTTGCACCACCGAAAACACCACCTAAACAAACTGGTTTTTCTTTTGTTGCGATAACTACTGTGTCGTGGTGAAGTTGTCTTTCAACTTCGTCTAGAGTAACAAGAGTTTCGCCTTCTTCAGCACGTCTTACGCACAAATAACCGTTAAGCTTGTCATAATCAAAAGCGTGCAATGGAGTGCCATATTCTAGCATTACATAGTTTGTAATATCAACAACATTGTTGATAGCTCTAATGCCAGAAGATACAAGTCTTTTTTGAATCCATTCTGGTGAAGGTTTAATCGTAATACCTTTTAAAATACCAACTGAATAATATTTGCAAACGTCGTTATCCTTGATTTCAACTTCAAAATCAGAAAGAGTTTTAGCTTCTTGCATAAGTGGATTAACTGCAGGTGTTTTAAGAGGTCTATTAAATAAAGCTGAAAGTTCTCTTGCAATACCGATAACAGACATTTGGTCGCCTCTGTTTGCAGTTGGCGCAGTATGCAAAATGTAGTCTTTTTCAAAGCCCAAAACGTTTTCAACATCTAAGCCTAAACCAACGTTTGGAAAAATTCTGTTAAGAACAAGAATACCGTCTTCTTCTTGATAATTTCTTTCTGATACACCGAGTTCATCTGCTGAACACAACATACCTTGAGATTCAACACCTCTAATTACTGCTGGAGTAAGTTCAAATTGTTCTCCAGATTTTCTGTCCAAAACCTTGCTGCCAACTGATGCGTATGGTATAACTTGTCCAACTTCAATATTTTGCGCACCGCAAACAACAGTTTTTAAGCCAGAACCTGTGTTTACAGTTACAAGGTGCAAGTGGTCAGAATTTGGGTGATTATCAATCTTCTCGATTCTTGCAGTAATAATATTTGTAAATTTTGGTCTTAATTCTTCAATCTCTTCGACTTCTAAACCGCTCATAGTAAGCTCATGAGCAACTTGTTTAGCGTCAACATCTTTAAGGTCTACTAATTCATTTAACCAATTTAGTGAAACTTCCATACTTTTCTACCTCTCTATTTTCCTTTATTATACAACAAAAATTTAGAGGTAAAACCTATTGCTATTTATCAAAATTGGTTGCATATTTAACAAGCGCATTATAGATTTCTGGCAAGATTTTGCCTTCTCGAACTTCTTTGTACAAAATGAGCAACGCCTCTAATCTACTGAGCCTGCGGCGATAAACACGAGCTTCTCTAAGTGCGCTATACTTGTCAGAAATCGAAACAATCTGCACGGCAACATCAGAAGAGATGGTTGTTTCAATTGCTGGGTAGCCAGAATGTTGCAAATTTTGGTGGTGATATCTGATTAATTCTAATGTCTTTGGTGACAAATTCTGCGTTTTTAATAATTCATACCCCAAAGTTGAGTGAATATTCATGATTTCACGCTCTTTGACGTTCAATTTGGCTGGCTTATTCAAGATTTTTGATGGAATAAGAACTTTGCCCAAATCGTGCAACATTGAGGCTTCTTTTATAATAGATTTATCTAAGCCTTTTTTTAAATTGTCTGAAAGAACCGAAAAAATACCTTCTGCAATGTTGCAGGTTTCATTCATGTGACCGCCAGTAAGTTCTTTTAGTATTTTTGTGTCAATTTCTGGCTTGATTTTATATTGTTTTAAAAGCCCTTTTATTGATGGATTGAGAGCAAGCATACGTTTTACGGCATATTTTTGTATGCGTTCGTCTTTACCTGTGTTTAAGAAGGTTTTGCCACCTTCATCAGCATAGACAAAATAACTGTTGCGATTAATCTGCACAGCACCTTTTAAACTAACTCTCTTTTCTCTTTTAGGGGTTCTTTTTAATAACATTGTTCTAGTTTGGATTGTAACTTAATATAAGTTTACAATAATTCTGTAATTTTTTCAAGCTCCAATTAAACTGGCATGTGGTCAGAATAAATTACACTTGACCAATCGCCTTCAAAATAACTGATTTGGGTGAGCGTACCTGTTTTGATAAGGTTTTTGAATTGGTTAACAGGTGTTAATTCTAAAGTTTTTGCAATTGCAGACTGAATAACATCTGGAGTTGTTACGACAATTATTCTATTTCCACGATTTTCTTCGACTAACTTGTCTATAACCTCAGATACTCGTTTATTAAAAATAGCTACTGATTCTCCATTTTTAGGTTCTTGTAAAATAACTTCTGGGCCGTATTGGTCGAACAAATCTTCGTATGAACGTCCGCTCCAGTCGCCGTGATTTCTTGTAGGAAGGTCAATTATTGTGATTTTTTTCTTGAATAGTCTTGAAATTATTTCTGCAGATTGTGTGCATCTTGCAGAAGAGCTTGTGTAGATTTTATCATAGGCAACCGCACGATTGCTAAGGTAACTACAAACTTTTTCAATTTCTTCTTCACCAAATTCGTTTAGTTTTGGGTATTTTTCAGTATCACAAATTATTCCGTCCATTGTGTGAACTGTTGCGCCGTGTGCTATAAAAGTTATTTTACATTTACGTTTAAACATATTTAATCCTCAATTAATGCTATTATAGCATGGTTTGTCAAGTGGTTTCAATAATAAAGTTAATAATACCCGCTCCCGCCTTCGACACCCTGTCTTGAATTATTCGGGCGAGCATAATATTGCAATGACCTCAAAGCCAAAATGGCTTTTTCTTGTCATTTCCATATTATTTGCTCTTACGGGCTTTCGCCCTACCAAAAATTCGCTCTCCAAAAAGAGAGGGCGCTAAAGTGAACTGTACCCTAAAAAGTGGACACACAAAAGTAGCGAGTGTGGTATAAAAAAGAAAGGGTACAGAAAATGGAAA
>CAKVLN010000014.1 GCA_934757275.1 uncultured Candidatus Melainabacteria bacterium | reverse complement strand
CTAGTTGTGCGTCATTGCGAGAAAATCGCAAGATTTTCGTGGCAATCTCTAAAAGTTATTGGTGCGTCAAACGACAGCACCCTACATTTCTATTTTTAACCCTACGGGCAGATACACAGTTAATCATATTATCAATTAAAAATGTAACAAAAATGCCTTTGTCTTGCTAATGTTTTATTTTTTTGTTAAACTCTGATTGTAGATTAGGCAAAGAGGAGTTTTATTATGGACTTAATGAAAGGTAAAAAAGGTATAATTTTTGGTGTTTCAAACACTCATGGTATCGCTTACGGCATTGCTAAACAATTGCACGAAGCTGGTGCTGATATTGCTTTCACTTATGCTGGTGAAGCAATGGAAAAAAGAGTTCGCCCTATCGCTGAAGGTATGGACGCAAAATTAATCATGAGTTGCGATGTTACAAATGAAGCTGAAGTTGAAGCAGTTTTCAAAGAATGCGAAAAAATCTATGGTAAATTAGACTTCGTTGTTCACGCAGTAGCATTCGCTCCAAAAGAAGATTTGATGGGCAGATTTGTTGATACTTCTAAACAAGGTTGGGATATCGCATTAGGCGTAAGTGCTTATTCATTAGTTACAATTTGCCGTCATGCAGAACGTTTGATGAACGAAGGTAGCTCAATTTTCGCTCTTACTTACTTAGGCTCTGTTCTTTCAGTTCCAAGCTACAACGTAATGGGTGTTGCTAAGGCTGCTTTGGAATCTGCTATGAGATTCTTAGCTGTTGACTTAGGTCCTAAAGGTATTAGAGTTAACTGCTTGTCTTCTGGCCCAGTTAAGACTTTGGCATCAATGGGTATCGCTGGTTTCTCTAAAATGCTTAAAGCTGGTGCTATGAGAGCTCCTATGAAGAGAAACGTAGCATTGGAAGATGTTGGTAAAGCTGGTTTGTATTTGGCATCTGATTTGTCAAGCGGAACAACTGGTGAAGTTATTTACGTTGACTGTGGTTGTCACTCAGCTTACGCATCAGCAGAAGAAATGGACGTTCTTTCTCAAGCTGAATAGTTTTGTATTAAGGGCGGTTTTGCATTCGCAAAACCGCCTTTTAAAAAAGAAAAGGAATACTTCATGAAAAAACTTTTGTCATCATTATTTTTAACAATGTTATTGTTAGCAGGTATGCCACAAGCAAACGCTATGAAATATGATCAAGCGATTAACCAATCAAAACCAATGGCGATATTTGTTTATGCACCTTGGGCTGACGACTCACAAGCGATGCTTCAAAGCTTTAGTGGTTTGCAAAAAAAATATGGCACAACGTATAATTTTGTAACGATGAATATTGCCACTGATGATGCAAAAGTTTATAACCAAAAATATTATATTTATCCAAATTTACCTTATGTAATGTTATTTAGAGAAAAAGGTAAATTCTCAAGATTTATTGAAAAGAATTGTGCTAAAGATACACAGTGTCTTTCTACTAAATTAGATTTGTTTAATAACTAGGTTTTGTTGGACTGAAAGCCCAACTTACACTACACAATCAAGTTCTGGGTCATTCTGAGTGCGATTAGCACGAAGAATCCAGCTTTTTATTAACTATGTCCATTTGGTTGAATACGGTGGAACGCTTTCCACGCTGAAAGTTACTTATCAATATTTTGAGCAGCTTATCTCAACCTATACTTGTAAAATTAAAACTCTATTGTGCTATTTTAGACAATAGAGTTTTTTAATTCAATTTTCTTTATTTGCAGGTTGGTCTTCTAGCCCAACATCATTTATTCTTCGTAATAACTAGCGCAAGAAGTTGCAGTTTCCCACACAGAGATTTTTGATACTTGAACAATTTTTTCTTTTAATTTGTTATAAATAAACATTGCGATAATTTCACTAGAAGGACTTTCGTTTTTGAAATATGGTAATTCGTTTATGTCTTTGTGGTCTAATAAGTCCAAAACTGCTTTCAATTCCTTTTTTAAAACCTTGTAGTCAACCAAAATGTTGCTTTTATCTAAGGTTTCACCTTTGACATAAGCTTCTACCAACCAGTTGTGACCGTGTTGGTTTTCGCATTCCCCATCATAGTTTAATAAATGATGAGCTGCTGAAAAATATAATTGCGCTTTTAATTCAAACATGTTTTTCCCTTTTTAATTTTATGTCGTTGGGCAGGTATGCCCAACCTACCTTTGTACATTTCCAAACAAGTCCAATGTTGTACTAGCAACAAACTTCAGCTAATCTAACAAGAATTTTGTCTGTGATTACTTTAATGTAATCCTTGTCAACCATGCCATTAATTATGCAATCAGCGATTTGGTAAGTTGGTCTGATGTATTGTTGCGCAGTTGCGTTAACATCTTTAAATTGCAAATCGGCTGCCTCGCCAGTTTTACCTCGAGATACTGCACGCTTGTACCAACGTTCTTTGATGACTTCGATTGGAGTGTAAACATAAACTTTTACGTCCATGATATCTCGAACTTCTTCGTTCAAAACGTATAGACCTTCCGTTAAAATAACTTTTGCAGGTTTTTTAACATCGCCACTTGGATTAGAAACGCAAGTTACAAAGTCATATTTAGGTGAAACTATTGTTTCGCCCTTTTTTAAACCTAGTAAGTGTTCTCTCATTAGAGCAAGGTTGATAACATCAGGAGTGTCAAAACTAAACCCTGTTTTGAAGAGTGCGTCGTAACTTCCAGCTTCGAGAAGTTCTTTTGAAGTATCTTTGTAATAATCATCTTGACGGATTACAGTGTAAATGCCTTCTTTTTTGTCACGCACAACGGCTTCAATTGTATTGTCAACAAAAACAGTTTTGCCCGATGCACTCTCTCCTGTAATACCAATTAAGAAAGTTTTTTTCTTTTCTTGAACGACTTTGCGTGCGATGTTCAAAATGAAATCATCAGCAACTTTTAAAAACAAAGGTTGTTTTTCTTTTTTGTCCTCTTCAAGAATTTCTTTAAGAGTGTCTACGATGCTTGAAATCAGTTCCATATCCAAGCGACTTGAATAAAAATTGTAATTTGTTAATTCAAAAGTTTCCACCATAAATCCGTCCTTTATTCATTATTACCATTGTATAGTAAATACTAAAAAATTGCTCATATTTTCATGCCGATTGTAAAAAAAATTTACTTTTCATTCGTGATTAATGATATGTTACAATGAAATAACTTTCGGTTTAATTATGGTGATAGTTTTGATTTGCTCTTAATTTAAAATATGTTATAATTTATACAGTAGCAATCCAAGAAATCGGTGGTTTTGATTTACTCTTAATTTAAAATATGTTATAATAGGCTTGATAGTTGGAAGTAATATCCATTAGTTTTGATTTACTCTTAATTTAAAATATGTTATAATCCCTAAATCAAGAGACAAGAGATGTTTTGATTTACTCTTAATTTAAAATATGTTATAATAATATCGCTTTATAATTTTTACGTGTTTTGTTTTGATTTACTCTTAATTTAAAATATGTTATAATTTATCATCAACAGGCTCTCCATCAGAAGAGTTTTGATTTACTCTTAATTTAAAATATGTTATAATATCTGGTAAAGTTTTATTATCATCAATAGGTTTTGATTTACTCTTAATTTAAAATATGTTATAATAGGATATACAAAATTAAATAATCATGATATAATGAAAAAGTAAAATATTTTAAGTTAAGAGTCCAGTCAGAATTGAACAGAGAATAGTCGTTTCCTCTACGACAGTACGAAAAGATCTCATTCTCTAAAACCTTAAAAATTTGAATATTCATAATAACATTCTAGCAAAAAACTACCAGAATGTCATTTGTTTTTCGCCATTTTCGCCAATTTTCTTTTTGTATTTAGATTTTTTGTAATCAAATTTTTCTATGCATACAGATAAGCTCCATTGCCTATCTGTAAGATAGAATACATTTACGCTACCTGTAGTAGGAGCAACAATTTTTACATTCTTTATATGTTGTTCTGTTTTTTCATAAGTTACACAAGAGCGGACATATATAGAATTTTGGAGCATAAAATAGCCCATTTTCAACAATGACCTTCTGAAGGCATTTGCTTGTCGCATTTCTTCTTTATCACCAACTGGCAAATCAAAGCATACAAAAAGCCAACCCATACGATACTTACTCCTCATATTCTCTATTCCTATGTTTATCAATATGCAAGTATTGTTCTTGAATATTTGGCAATATTACTTTTTCAATATCAAACTTTATATAAGAATTTACAATTTCTTCTATGTAAATATCAATATAATCAATGATTTTATAACTATAGTCTTTTGCTTTTAATCTGTAATTTTTCATACAAAAGGCTAAGTATTTGTTCCAAGCTTTTAAATCTTTGTTTTTGAAACTTCCACCTTCATTGACTTTAAATTTAAACAAATAAAAATCAACAAAAGCTCTAAACGGTTCAATTAAGTCATATACAAGAGGAGTACTATTATATTTCTCTTCGTGATGAATACCTAAGTTTGGAAGCAAGCCGTGTATTAAAATTGAACGATACAACAAACTTTGGAAAACCGCATAACCATAATTCAAACAAATATTTTCAAAACTTTCTGCATTTCTATGCTCTCTTTTTTGTGGAACTTCCAATGCTTCAAAATACAATCCCCAATACTGTTTTGCAATATTAGCTTCATTCATCAGTGGTTTATTTATTAATCGGACAATATTATCATTGTTTTGACCAATTAACTTTAAATTATTTGCTTGGTTTAAAACTTTAGCCTTTAATATTTGTTTCCATAATTTTGTTTCAAAATCACTATTTTGTAAAATTTGATTGTAAAAAGCTTTTGTTCTAACAATTCTATCTAAACTAACTGTCCAGCCGATAGGTTTATACGAATTAGTGCAGTGCAAAATGATAACATCTTTTTCTAATAATTTTGCCAAACAACTATTTGAAAAAGACACTTGATGAGTTGCAATAATAATTGCTCTAATATCATCTATTGGCAATCTGTTTTCTGATTCATCATCAAATTGGCAACAGAAAAAGCCTTTGTCTGAATAAAGTTTTATATTTGGTGTTGTTATATGCAAGATATGATAGCTCATATCATGCTTGTAATGACAATTTTTATTTTGTCAACTTTTTGAACTCAGAGTTAGTAAGATTTTTTGCACTTGTTAAAATTTCAGTGCCAGTGGGTGATTCGAGTTTTGCTTTCCCATCACTCATCAAGGTCCTCAATTTGTAAACACCAGCTGGCAAAGTTTCTTTATTAGTAATTTGTTTTTCTTTGCCATTCTCATCTGTAGTTGTATAATATGCAGTTCCTTCAAATTCTTTATCTACTTTAATTAAACAACCTGAATAAAACATCATGCCTTTTTTATATAATTTGCAATTTATTTGTTCCAATTTTTCTTTAACTTCGTCTAGTTTTTGGTTTGCAAAAATAGGCATAACTTTGATGACATTTTTTTCATTGTAATAAAGAATTTGTCCTTTATGACCTTTTGAATGCTTAAATTGGTGTTTTGTACCTTTTGTCCCAAAATCGGCATATTCGCCGATTCTAGCTCTGCCGTTCTCATCAAAAGACATATCACCTTCCGAAACTACTACCAGAACTTTTTTAACTTTAGTCATTTTGGTAGGGTGAATATAATTTGACAACATCTTCGACCAATCTTTTGAAGACATTTTATCTTCTAATTTGTTCAATAAGTCATTTTTTATAACTTCATCAATTATAGATTTTATTTTTTTATCTTTCTGCTCAATGGAAGTAATATCAATTCTTTGAGTTATGAAATTCTTATATCCAATTTTTCTATAACCATAAATAGTTTCAAGAGGTCTTAAATTCCCTTTAAATGGTTTGTCATTTGTGTAAGGATATGGCAATAAATCATCAATACTCTTTTTAACCAAATCTTTAAATTCATTGTCATGAATATCTAAACCTTCTATTTCATCTCGTTTGGTTGTTGCATTGTATTTGTAAGCTCTTGAAAAACTTATACATATAGCATCTAATGCGTGGTGTTTATCATTTTGACGATTTTTTTTAACGTCATTGCCTAATAGTTTATTTAATCTATATGTTTTTCTAATTGCCGATGTAGTTGCACCATTATTAACAAATATTCTGCGTTTTTCACCTTCGAGTTGTAAACCCCAACCGAATATAAATGCAGTAATATCTTGTGCTACTCTTGCAATCTGAGCAGTTTCTGCTAAGCCGTTATAGCTTTTTACAAGCTCTTGACATTCTTCGGGTTTGCTTGTTAAGAGTGCAACTTTTGTCTTGCCCAATGTTCCTTGTAGTCTCGTAACTCTTGTCACAAGTTCATTCCACAATTCTTCGTTGTTATGTAACCACTCATAAGGAGTTTGTCCTTTTTTCTTTTGGTTTTCTATTGCATAGCATAAAACTTTATTTGAAATAGCGTCATTGCCTCCTTTAGAACGTGGATAAATATGGTCTATTTCACACTTATCTAAATCACTTATGCCAATTTTTTGACCACTATAGATGCATATACCTCCCTGTCTTTCTAACAGTTTTATTTTTTCTAAATTTATAGCACTAAAGCAATCGGCGTCTTTTAATTGTTGTGCTAATTTGTTGTTTAAATCTTCATTGTCTTTGATTGTTTTTATATGAGCTTGAACTTTTTTAGTTCCAAATAGAGAGTTATCATCTCTTACAAACTCAAAGATAACTTCATCTGGAATACCATGTTTATGTTTTAGTTCAAGAATTTTATCTCTAAAAATTTGCAACCTATTTCTAACAATAGCGTTGGTGATATTACCTATTAGAATATCAGTTTTTTCTCTTTCATCACTCGCCATTTCTGCCATTTCATAACGATTATCAGGAATGTACAAATTGTCCCATTTGCCTACCTTTGACAGCATTGTTCGTATTTCTTCTTCGGTAATTCCATTTTTTGTATCAATATTGTCAATAAATTCGGCAATATCCATTGTTGCAGGGTTTTCAATACCTTCTAATATTATTTTGCACATTATTTGGCAGGCTCTACGGCAAAAACTAGAACGTCCAGAAAGTTTTGCTTTCATTGGCTCAATTTTTTCTAATATTTTTTCTCCTATAACTTTTTCTATTTCTTGCTTTGTTATAGTGGTATCCAGTTTAATAGAACCATTATTTTTTGTAGCTTTCTTTTGCCAATTTTCATAAATTAGTTTTATTGTTTCTGCGGAAAGCATTGATTTTTCACCCAAAATATCGGTAAAGCGAAGATTTTTCAGTTTCATTAACAGTACCATAGACACATTCTCTAAAGTTTCAGCTTTACAGACATTTCTTTTGGGTAATAATTTACATTTTGCGATGATTCTATTATCAAATCTCGGTATTTTTTGTCCTAAAACTCCGCCGTTTTCCCATTCCCAGTTAGTTCCTCTATATTTTTTATAATCATTCTCTAAATATGAGGCATAAGCTTTTTCGCTTGTTCCATACAAGAAATATTCTGCAGAATATTTCTTTAATTCTGGTAATTGCTTTTGAGCGTTGAGGTATAGTTGTCGTAATTCTTTTTCTACCATCTCTCTAGGAGCAACTATTCCTGCTGTACGTACTTTTTCACTCATTTCGGCTGGAACGTATGTTTTTAATTCATTAGGATTGCTTTCATTCCATAAGCCTAATCTTTTAGCATCATAATAGCAAGGATATTTATATTCATCATTTGTTATTAATTCATTATTATTGATATCTGTTGTGTATTCTAATATTCGTTTCTTATTTTCCTTTTCGTCATCAGAGTTTGCATTTGCCCAAGCTAAATTTGCATCATATCCTCTTCTTTGGAAGGCAGAGTGCAAAGCTTTGTATAATTGCCATTCTTCTAGCTCAATATTTTGCAATAAGGCAATTCTTAATAATGTTGAGTTATATATTGTCTTATCCTGCTTTTTCCCAAATTCTTTTTTTAAAAGTTCACTTTCTTTTTGCAATGGTTCTAAGTTGCAAAACTTCCATAAATCATTGAAAAATTTTTCTCTTGCTTTATGCGCTTGTAAAGTTTTAAACACTCGTTTTCTATCTCTATTGGAAACGATTTCGGCGTGGTCTTTATCAATAATCAAAGAACCTAATTCTAAAACTCTCAAACCCTCTCTGGCACAATAACCTATGCTGGCTTTTCCCATGTCAAATGCAAAAACTTTTTTAACCATATTATTAAACTCCTTGTTTAAATATAGCATGATTTGTATTGTTAGACAATGATTCTATTTATGTAAAAAAGAAAGAAACAAAATTTGCAGGCAAATTTTGTTTCTAATATAATTATCATGCAACTATTTGCAAATAAGAAAGGAAAGAGATTATGAAAAAATCAATTCAAGATTTAGGCGACATCAAAGGAAAAGTAGCTCTTGTTAGAGTTGACGTAAACGTTCCTCTTGATGAAAACAAAAATGTAACTGACGATACTCGTATTCAAGCTATCGTTCCTACTGTAAAATTCTTAAAAGATAAAGGTGCTAGAATCGTTCTTATGGCTCACTTAGGCAGACCAAAAGGCGAAAGAAACATGGAATTTTCTCTAGCTCCTGTTGCTAAATACATGGCTAAAGTTTTTGGCGAAGAAATCGTATTTATTCCATCAGTAGAAGAAGCAAAACCATTTGTTGAAAAACTTGCTGACGGTCAAATCGCTTTATTAGAAAACATTCGTTTCTACAAGGCTGAAGAAGCTAAAGATGATGACATGACTTTCGCTAACGAATTAGCTGAATTAGGTGATTTCTATGTAAACGACGCATTTGGTGCTGCTCACAGAAACCACACTTCAACTGCAAAATTGGCTAAAGTTCTTAAACCAGCAGTTTCTGGTTTGTTGATGGAAAAAGAAATCAGATGCTTATCACAAGCTTTAGACAATCCAACTAGACCATTTACAGCTGTAGTTGGTGGCGCAAAAGTTTCTTCAAAAATCGGTGTTTTAGAAAACTTGCTAGACAAAGTTGATAATATGATTATCGGTGGTGGCATGGCTTACACATTCGTTAAAGCTAATGGCGGTAAAATCGGTAATTCAATTTGCGAAGATGATCAAATCGACGTTGCAAAAGCTATCGAAAAGAAAGCTCAAGAAAAAGGCGTTAAACTTGTAATGGCAACAGACGTTCTTGTAACAGATGATTTCTCTGGCAATGGTAAGAACGAATTTGTAAAAATAAACGAAATTCCAGACGGTTTTGAAGGCGTTGATGCTGGTCCTGATTCAAGAAAAGCATTTGCAGAAGTTCTAAAATCTTCAAAAACAATTCTTATGAATGGCCCAGTTGGTGCTTTTGAAAATCCTAAATTCGCTGAAGGTACAAAGGCTGTTTTAGAAGCTATCGTTGAAGCTACTAAGGCTGGTGCTACATCAGTTATTGGTGGTGGTGACTCTGTTTCTGCTGCTAAGAAATTCTTTAAAGCAGAAGACTTCACTCACGTTTCAACTGGTGGTGGTGCTTCTCTTGAATTTATCGAAGGTAAAGTACTTCCTGGAGTTGCAGCATTAGACGACAAGTAGAAAGAAATTTCTATATAAGTTTTTAGGGTAGGGCGGCTTTCAGCCGCCCTATTTTTGTAAAATTTTGAAGAGAAATATCTTGCCTAACAAGGGAAGGAGTTCCACCACCCTAGCTACGAATGCGGGAGGACATTGATTAAAATAAAAACTGCTAATTTTTGTTCAATCACTAAAAACATAAAATCAACTCCCACATAGAATAATATTTATTTAAAAAGCTTTATGCTATAATATCAGTATTGACGAGGGGATTAATTATGTCACACGATACAAAAAAAACGAACGGAAATAAGTATTCACTAAGAACTCCTGAGTTTTACAACAGATGGAGAAAATTGTTTTTATTTCTTGTAACACATGTTTTTTATATGATACGTTTTAAATTGGTTTATCGCCTTGAAGTTCAGGGAAAAGAAAATATTCCTCAAGACAACAGTTATATTATAGCTGCAAACCACTTATCAACACTTGACCCACCTTTGGTATGTGCAATAATGAAACGTGGTGTTGCGTATATGGCAAAAAAAGAATTGTTTGAAAACCCATTTATGCGCTGGTGGCTTGATTGGTTGGGCGCATTTGCGGTGGATAGAGAAAAGCTTGGTGTTTCAACAATCAAAACTGTTATGACAATAAAAAAGACCGGTTGGGTTTTGGGTATTTTCCCTCAAGGAACAAGGCAGGAGCCTGGGGAAATCAGTCATATTACAAAAGGTTTTGCATCACTTGCAAAAAGTACAAAATGCGGAATTTTGCCAGTAGGTATTACAGGAACTCAAGAGGTTAAGAGATTTCCTTTCACGGGAAAAATCGTAGTTAAGATTGGAAAATTAATTCCGTATTCAGACGATGTTACTGGCATGGTTGATGCTTGGGGCAATGCTATTCAAGAGTTGACGGGCTTTAAGTATAAAAAAGAACAAGTCAAAGTATAATATTAGAAAATTTAGAATTAAGAGTGGATTGAAAAAGATGACTGAAAAAAATTACAACAGACGTACCGAAAAAGATTACAACTTTTTTAGAAGCCTGTATTACATGACCTTTGTAATGCTTGTGGTTTTACCTGTTACTAAATTGATGTACAACCTCAAGATTGAAGGGCGTGAAAACTTGCCTAAAGATTCTCATGTTATTTATGCTGGTAATCATGTTTCATATATTGACCCACCTTTAATTGCTTTAGCTGCTTGGAAAACAATTGCATATATGGCAAAACAAGAGCTATTCAAAGATGATAGCAAATTATTACGCTTTCTAGTGCACACCTTAGGTGCTTTTGCCGTAAATCGTGAAAAACCAGAAATTGCGACCTTCAAAACAGTGAAATCTGTTTTCAACACCGATTGGGCATTGGGAATTTTTCCACAAGGTAAAATCGTAAAAGAACCAGAAATCAAGAATGTTCATAAAGGTTTTATTTTGTTTGCCAAAAAATTCAAAGCTGATATTGTGCCTGTTGGTATTTGTGGTTTCGACGGATATGCTAAAAAATTGTTTGAAAAACATGTAACAGTAAAAATTGGTAAGCCTATTTCTTATACTCTTGATGAAAACGAAATTTTGAGAGAATGGGCAAGACAGATTTGTGAATTTACTGGCTATGAAAACAAAATAGAAGAAGGTTTGGCAGAAGATACTCAAGTGTAAAAAAGAGTATTTATAACTCGTTTGACTAATTTACAAGAACTCTATTTTTTAATATTTTGTAATAAAACTTCAAATAATAGCAATTTTTTATCTTCACATGTTTTATATTTTCAGACGAAAGGTAAGTAGCGTATGAATATTCAATCAATTACAAGTATAGTGCCTCGCTTTAAGGCGTCAGAAACTAGTGCAAATAATCAAGGTCAACTTTTAACAAATTTTGGTTTAAAGATGGACGAACCGATTAAACAAGATACAGTTTCTTTTAAAGCTGGCGCTCATGCAAGCAAAACTACAAAAAAAGCTGTTAATATATTACAATTAATGGTAAAAAATGCTGATGTTGCAGTTAAAGAAGAGTCTGGACCTACAAATAAAGTAGCAGAAAAATCTATGGAAATTAATAATACAACTGCAAAAGCTATTCATAACAGAATGTTGATGTCCGCTCAAAAAGTTTTTAAATTTATGGAAGATACCTTTGGCGACTTGGTTGCTGATGCAAAGAATCCTAATAACCCAATTTTAGAAATTGCTTATAGACTAAAATCAGTTGGCTCACTAAAAGAAAAGACTGGTAGCAGAAAATGGTCCAGTGTTGACGAAGTTCTTCAAAATATGACAGATTTAATCGGTACAAAGCTTGTATTGAGAGATTCTGACAAGAAAACAGTTGATGGCATTCTAGACCGTATGATTCCGTTGATTAAATCAAGAACTATAGAACTTGTGGAAATTGAAAATAAACGTCCAAAAGCAGTAAAAGGCTTAGCAGAACGTGATGCTTCAAAATATGATTACGCTTCTGTTTCAATGTTGAAAAAGATGGCAGATATTCAAAACGGAGTTTGGAAAAAAGGTGGCAGCAAAGAAAGAGTAAACGCAAATCTTGACCATGATTTTACTCCAGCAAACTATTGCGCAATCCACTTCTTATTCCGTATTCCAGGTAAAAGAGCTGCTACATTTGAAATGCAAGTAATGGGTGATAATACAAATAAAGCAAAACACCTTGATGATTTGGTTTATAAAAAATTAGATGGGAAAAATCCTGCCAATTGTCCAGAAAAATTCCATGAACTATTTGAGCCGCTTGTAAATCCTAAATTCTTTGCTCAAGAAGGTGAAGCTAGAGCAAAAGAAATTGTTAAAAATGCGAAAGAAAAATTCAATAAATATAGAGGCGAAATGTTTTTATTCCAAAGAATGAAAGCTGATATGCCTTACACCAAAAAAAGTGCAAAGAAAAAAGAACAATTCTTGCCTATTCAATATCAATTATTCCCAAGTGATATAGAGTTAAAATATGGAATATCATCACTTGATTTTGATTATAACAATATAGCAAAACTGGTAGAACGAGGTCAAAGAAAAGCTTCTAAAAAATAAATGATAAAAAAGGGGTCAATTTGAAAATCAAATTGACCCCTTTTTTATTATGTACCTTTATTATTCTAATATTTCTGCCCCGTTTTGTTCTACTTTTAGGGTTCTTATATCAACCTTAACACTTTGTGGCTCCCAAATATCTTTGACAGTTGATTTGATTTTGTCTAAATCATATTTGTGAGAAATAATCAACATTGTAGGACCTGCACCTGAAAGCACGCAACCTAGAACGCCGTCTTCGTGCTTAAAGGCTTCCATGATTTCCTTCATTCCAGGAACTAATTTTTCTCTGTATGGTTGATGAAGTTTATCGTGAAGCGCAACCTTCATCAACTTTTCGTCTTTTGTATTAACTGCATCAATAAGCATTGCAAGGTGTTTTGAATTGTATATTGCGTGTTGCAAAGGAACATTTTCTGGCAAAACTGAACGTGCAATATTTGTAGAAAGTTCAAAATCAGGTATGCAAACTGTGATATCCCATTCGTTCGGCCAATTTAGTTTTCTGTAAACAATTGAACCATCGTCCTCTTGAGAGGCAAGAACGAAACCGCCTAAGATTGCTGGAGCAACGTTATCAGGGTGGCCTTCAACTTCTGTTGCGATAGAAAGTAGAGCAGTTTCATCGGCAGGTGAGCCTAAAAGTTTGTTTGCAGCGATTAAACCTCCAACAATTACGGCTGCAGAACTTCCTAAACCTCTTGTGATAGGAATTTGTGACTGAATGTTTATTTTTAATTCAGAGGGTTCTTGACCAATAGAGTTGTAAAGCATTTCAACTGCTTTGTATACAATGTTGTTTTCATCACGAGGAATGTCATCAAAAATCATCTCATCAATAGAAGTTTCGTCTTCTGACATCATATTAATTTCAATACCAGTCCCTGGTAATACGGTTTCTTCAATCGTAACTGTATTATAAATAGGGAGCGCAAGTCCTAAACAGTCGAACCCAGGGCCTATGTTTGCAGACGTTGCCGGTACTTTAACGCTAACTTTCATTTTATTTCTATTCTCCTAATAAAAGTATAAGGTGATTATACAATAAAGACAAATAAAATGACAATGTGGAATTTTTACATGCTATAATCTTTTTATGAGGAAGATTAGAAAGCTTTATTATTTTGATAAAAAAAGAATGCAGGAGATGATTTCTTTTCTCAATAACAGAGATAAGTACATTAATCATATTATGTTTAATCCGCTTCTTCCTCTGCACCACCTTTTGCCTCTTAGATTTAAGTTTTTGCCTGAAAGCTACGTTTTAAAAGAAAAAAAAGAAATTAAAGGCTTGATAACAATTGCACCTTCAAGATGTCCGCTTAAAAAAATGGAAATTCAAAGGTTGTTTTTTGAAGACAACTGTTATGATGACGCAGGCGAACTTATTCAATATGTCGTTTCAAAATACAAAGCTATGGGCGCATCTTCTTTTATTGTTAAAATTGACGATTTCTTGCCAGAACTTGTAAGACTGTTTGTTGCAAAATGCAACTTCACCCAAATCTCTTATGAAAAGTTGTGGAAGGTTACTGATGTTGAGAGCGAGTTTGATAAACGAGAATTTAGGGAGTTTAGAAACTCTGACGCTGCGACTGTTGCAAGCCTTTACAACGAATCTTTGTTACCGCATTTTAGACCACTTCTAAGTCGTGATGCGAAAGAGTTTAAAGAGGTTTTGTTTAAGGGGCTTTCTTATTTTAATGAGTACAAATACGTTATAGAAGATAAAAATAATAGAAATCTAACCTGCTATATATCTCTTCAAAGTGCAGACAACAAGAACTTTGTGTTAGATGTCGTTCAATCTTCTTGGGCTGATATTGATATATTTTCTGTTATAAGTTTTGCTCAATCACAGTTGAGGAAACGCCAAAAAGATTTTAATTTATACATAAAAACAAAAAAATACACTCAAGTTGGTGAAAAATACGAGCAACTTTTTTTAGAGCATAAGTTTGAATGCGCTCAAAACCAAATTGTGCTTACAAACTCTTCCGCAAGAGTTATAAGAGAGCAAGTACATTCTGGCAAGTTTACTATTTTGAGTCAATTTTGCAGTGTTCGACCAGTAGTCTAATAATTAGAAAGAGGGGAAGATGGATTTAATACAATCAATATTAATGGGTATAGTACAAGGTTTGAGCGAATTTTTGCCAATTTCAAGCTCTGCGCACCTTGTGTTTACTTCAAATTTTTATAAAGTTTTTAAAGGTATAGAAATCGTTCAAGAATCAAATCAAGAAGTTTTTCTAGATATAATGTTGCACCTCGGAACTTTAATTGCGGTGTTGATTTTTTTCCGCAAAGAAATTTGGGCGATTTTGAAGGCTCTTTATTTTGGTTTGAAGAACAAAGATTATTCCTCAAAAGATTTCAAAACTGGTGTTTATATTTTCATAGGCACAATAATTACGGTTGTTATTGCTTTTCCGTTGAATGAAGTTGCTGAATTTTTGGTTTTTAAACCTGCAATTGTAGGTGGTTTGCTTGTTGGAACTGGTATTTTGCTATTGTTCAGTGAAGCTTGGGCAAAAAGACACCCAGATAAGAAGGACATCTCTTTAAAAAGCTCAATAATGATGGCTATTGCGCAAGGTTTGGCAGCACTTCCAGGGTTCTCACGTTCTGGTTTAACTATTGCAACTGGACTTTTAAATGGCTCTGATAGAACGACTGCTGCGAAATATTCCTTCTTGTTGAGTATTCCAATTATTCTAGGTGCGTCAATGGTTTATCCTCTAGTAAAACTTGATTTTGCAGAAGTGGTTACATATAACTGGGTGGCAATCATTGCTGGTACAATAGTCTCAGGTATTGTTGGCTATCTTTGTATTAAATATTTCTTGAAGTTTGTTTCAAAATTCTCTTTGGGAATATTCGGTTACTATTGCTTAATAATGGGTATTGTGACTGCGGTGTTTTTCAGTCTTAAAGGTTAATACTTAACCTTGCAAGAAAATATAACGAAGTGCGTTCAACTAAAATATAAAGAAAGGTCATATCATGAATTTAAACAAATATATCGAACATACATTGCTTAAACAAGATGCTACAAAGGCAGAAATTACAAAACTTTTAGACGAAGCTGTTGAACACGATTTCTTTGGTGTTTGCGTTAATCCTTGTCAGGTTAAATATGCAAAACAGTATTTAAAAGAAACTAAAAATAGCGACGTTAAGGTAGTTACAGTAATTGGTTTTCCTTTAGGACAAAACACAAAAGAAGTTAAGATTTTGGAAACCATTGATGCCATCAAGAATGGTGCCGATGAAATCGATATGGTTATAAATGTTGGTTTGCTAAAAGATAAAGAGTATGATGCTGTAGTTGACGAAATTTCTTCTATCAAGGGGGCTTGTCAAGGTCACAATTTGAAGGTTATTTTGGAAACTGATTTGTTGAATCAAGACGAAATCAAAAAAGCTTGCGAATTGTGTGTAGAGGCAAAAGCCGATTTGGTTAAAACTTCTACTGGCTTTGTTAAAAATGGCGTTGGTGCTAAAGCAGAAGACGTTGCTTTGATGTTTAAGACAGTTAAAGACGCTGGCTTACAGGTTAAGGCATCTGGCGGAATTAGAGATAAGGAAGCCGCTTTGAAGATGATAGAAGCTGGTGCAACTCGTTTGGGTACAAGCTCTGGCGTTAAGATTGTTGGTTAAACGAATTATAATAAATTTCTCAAATGGCATTTTGTGCTATAATGGCTTTATAGGGAGAAAATTATGTACACATTAGTTTATTCAATAAATGAAGAAAAATCACCAGAGGTAGTTTATGTAAATTTGACAAACTCTTGCACAAATTCTTGTATCTTTTGCTTGAGAGAGCAAAAGGACGATGTTTGTGGTGCAGAGATGTGGCATGATGATAATTATACCCTAGAAGATATTATTGAGCAGTTCCAAAAATTCGACCGTCCAAAGGAAGTGGTATTTTGTGGTTATGGCGAACCATTTTTAAGACGAGAAATGATGAAGGAATTTTGTAAGTATTTGAGAAAAAATTATCCTTATATAAAAATTCGTGTAAATACAAATGGACATGCAAATGCTATTTATAAAACTAATGTAGCCGAGGAGTTTAAAGGACTTATTGATGCGGTTTCTGTAAGCTTGAATGCATCAAATGAAGAACAGTATGACGAAATTTGTAAACCAAAAATCAAAAACGCTTATGAAGAAGTGCAGAAGTTTATAAAAGCTTGTGTTGATGCTGGCATGGACGTGTCTGCAAGCGTTGTAACTGGGTTTGATAAAATTCATAAGGTTGACGCTGATGTGTGTGAAAAAATTGCAACCTCGCTAGGCGCAAAATTTCGTAATAGAGAATTTATAACAAACGGATACTAGAGCGTAGAAATCTGTTGGGCAGGTATGCCCAACCTACAAAGCTTATGATTCTTACAATGGAATGATTGAACGCTGGTTGTTTGCATGCTCGGATTATCTTTCAACAGGCAAGGTTTATTATAGCGAAAATGAATTTGATTCTGCGTTAATAAAAGATATCTACGATAAATTGTATAATATGCCAATTAGTATATATCACTTTAGTTCTAAAGCACAGAAAGTTTTTGATGATTTTGTTGAAGAAATAGCTAGGCAAAAACGGGATAACAAACAAAGTGATTTAATAAAAAATTATCTTCAAAAACAAACAGATTATGTTGCGAGATTTGCATTAATTCTGCATTGTATTGACAATTTTGGAGAAAAAGAAATTGACGCCAAAACTGTAGAAAATGCAATTAAATTGAGTCAATATTTTATTGATAGTTTTAAAAAAATCTTGAATGAATGCTTAAACATAAATTCTCTTGAAGAATATACCTTGAACTTATTAAAAACAAAAGAGGTAGACATAATTTCACCCTCAAAATTATTCAAGAAAAATACAACAAGATACAAAAGCAAAGAAAATGCTCAAATAGCACTTGAAAATCTTGCTAATCAAGGTTATGGCAGAATGATTAAAACAAATAACGGTGGTTATAATTTCAAGTTTTATAACATTTAACAATATTCTTTATACCTTGTAAGGCTAAATTTCAATAAAAACACCAATTTTGAGAGAGGGTTAATTTTAACCCTCTTTTTATATCTTTATACATTGTGGTATAAAAAGGTTGGCAAAATACAAAAAACTATACCTTTTAAAAACTTAATTAGAATGGGGCTTAACGCCCAACAAATGGTACAAAGTATTAAACGGGAAATATTTTTCTTGTCAAAGAAGATACATTTTGAGATAACGACACCATTCAGTAGCCAAGAAATTATTAATAGCCATTTCTAAGTCAGAAAAATGTCTTTCTTGAACCAAAAATAAATAATCTCTTACCGAATATCTTGACGCTCTTAAATAAAACATCTTTGCATTTTTCGTTTCTTCCATATCTTTAAATCGATAAAATCTTTTTAAATATTCGTCTTCTGGTTTTCTATCTCTGTGATTATAAATTATTACTGTCGCACCATGAGAATAATAATCTGCAGCTTCCTTATAAGTAGTGTATTTGTTTCCATTTTTTGAACAAGGTTTTGTGCTTTTTACTTCAAGTCCATTATCAGGATCTAAAAAAATTACATCTTGCTTATACAATTTTTTCAAGGCTTCCAAATGCCATTTAGCACGATGTTTAGCGTCCAATAATTCATTCCAAAATAATGCGTTTTCAAATAGTTTTGCACCCTCAAGTCTTTTGACTGAACGATTTTTACTTAGTCCAATTTTTTGTAAGGCACAATGTAAATCAATATCTGGAGTATCACAATCACATTCTAAGAATTTTGTGTGCTTACCGTCAGTGAATGTCTTGGAGTGTTCAGGCTCATCCGGTGTTAAATACCAGTTTAAACCTACGCTGAACCCTGCTTTTTCAAGACCTCTTAAAAGACCTAACTTTGTATAATCTCCAACATCACCTGCATATTGATTTTTCATAACCCACCTTTCTTATTTACTTTTAACAAGGATTTATTCCTAAATAATCCTCGTTATTTATTGTCAGTCTATAATAAACAACGATTATTTACAAACTGTATAACCTCAAAAAGTGTTTATGAGAATTGTTGACTTCATAACATGAAAGTGGGGTTTATCATGGAACTTAAAAAACTACTTGGAAAAAGGATACAAGAATTAAGAACTAAAAACGGCTTAAAACAATCTGAACTAGCCGAAAAAGTTGGTATTGCAACAAAACACCAAAGCTGTATTGAAACTGGTAAAAACTATCCGTCAGCAGAACTGGTTGAAAATTATGCAAAAGTGTTCGGGGTTGATGTGGCAGAAATGTTAGATATAACACACATCAAAACAACAGAAGAATTATTATCAGATATATACTCAATGCTCAAAACAGCAAGCGAAGAAGAAATTCTTATTGCTCATAAGATTTTGAAAGGTTTGTTGCACTAAGCTCTTCTTAACAATAGTGATAGAATGTATATTTCCATATATGGATTTCTTTTACTTATCTATATTGGTTTCTGAATCAAATTTTTGTTCCAATAAATTAATTATTGGTGCAAATTTTAGACAATTTTTCAAAAACTTAGAATTTATAATATCCTCATAGTTATCAATACAATATTTGTAGTTGCCATTCTCTAACAATCTTAAAAGTTCATTTATAATTGTCTCCAATGATTCATTGCTAAGTTTTTCTATTATTTCAATTATTTCTTTAATTTTACCTTCCTTGTATCTAATAAGATTTTGTTCATTTATAAAGATTTCAAAAATAATTCCCTTTATATATGAAACAGGATAATTATTTGGATTATTCTTAATTTCGTCCAAATAATTGTTTGCTTCCTTTTCATTACCATTAGCAACTTGCAGAATATTTCGACCTAAGATTTCTTGTTGTATTTCTGTTAAACTATATAACTCTGATATTGATCTTCTACGAATAAACTTTATAGCGGGTGATTGTTCATACCAATTATAAGATTTTAATTTTGCAATAATCTGCTCATAAACAGAAAATAATGAAAAATTATATCGTTCAGCATCTTCAATTGTGAGAATAGATAAACAATTTTTAACCAATGTCTTATTTTCTTGTGACAAACATTCATTTATATATAAAGGTTCAAGTAATTTTATTTTGTAGTATTTATACTGTTCAGAGTTAATGGCATTTGCTACAATTGTATCTTGTGTTCTACCATTTAATTCATTATATAAATCTGGTTCGGTTAAAACGTACAAAGGAACGAAGTCATTTGCTAGAACAATCTCATGAAAAGAATTTGCTTTAATTAAATCCTGCCCGTATTTAGATAATAAATATTTTGTTATTAGCATCCCCCTACTTAGAAAGATTTTTTGTTCGGGTTTATAAACAAAAGTTTCTAATGCTTTCCAATATTTTTCTATAAAATATTCAAATAAAGTTTTATCTATTTTTTGATAAAATTCTTCGGCATAACTGACAATAGCATCAGAATAGTCACCTATATACTCTTTTTTTGTTGTAAGTTTTTCCAATTCTCTAGATATGTATCCTTTAGTAAGTAATAAAGGTTTAGCTAAAACTATATCTACTACATTAGAAATAGCAGCATCTAACTCTTCTTTTGAAGGAGATTGATTATATGGATGCACAAAAATACATCTAAGTTGATATATATTTAATAATTTGGTATGTTCTATATCATCTATAAACCCGTATTTTTTTGCATACGAAATAACATTTTTATCAGTTGCCTGTCTTCCTTCTTCTATTTTGGTTATCTTGCCATACAACTTCCCTGCTTCGTTATCAAATTGCATTATGTCTTTAAAACGTCTAATTATTGATTCCACACAAGCTATCCAAATAAGAATGTAGGCAGCTCTATATTGCCCACATTCAACTATTTTTAAACATTCTTCAAATAGAATCTTATCTTCTTCGTTGCTTATTTTTTGTACACATTCATTATAATCCATTATTATATTCCTTTATTATTGCAAAATTAAGCCTCTCTTATTTTTATAATTGAAGTAATGGATTCTTTTTCTTCTTCAATAAATAATGTACCTTTGTCCAAATTAAGTAATAGTTCAACTTGTTCTGGTTTCATAGATAATTTATTTTTAGTTAATTCTTCCATAAATTCTTTAGCATTGAAAATATTATTTTGCATTAAAATTTCAATAGATTTATTCAAAAGAATTGGCTCTTGTTTTATTAGAATATTATCCAATGGCTCACGTTTTCTCCAATTATTTATAGCCATTTGCTTCATCAAATATTGATATTGATTATCTGAAATTACACCTAAACGATTTGCTCGAATAAGCATTGCAGATATAGAAACTTTCCATTTCTTTTTTAGTTCAATATAATATTTTAAATCTTTTGGGTATAAACTAACATCACGCAAAAAAGCATTTTTAGGCAATAGAAAAGCTGCTGCAAAATAATTAGCTTCTCTTTCTTGTTGTTTAAAATCTTCTCTAGGCAATTCTTCCAAATCAAGATTCCAATCATGTAATAAAATATGTCCTAATTCATGGGCTGCATCAAAATTGCTTCTTGCAGCTAAATTCTTATCATTTGAAAGAACAATAATATATCTATCTTGATCTTCTACCTTAATTTTTTGACTATATGCATCAATGTTATCATGATTTACAGGATAAGAAGCAACAATTATTCCATTTTTTTCAAGCAGATAAGAAATATTATCAATAGGTTTCTCACCTATTTCCCAGCAATTTCTAAGGTCTAATGCTATTTGTTCAAAATCAAGTTCATTTTTATATTTAATTTTCGGAATATTTAAAGCAGGAAATTCCAAATATTTATTTAACACCTGATATATTATTGCCAAGTGTTTTAGTTTGATCTGTTGTTGTAATCTTGCATTTTTATTTGCAGATAATAAGGCTCTAAAATATGTTGTTTTTGAATTTACTTCATAAATGTCTTCTTGAAAAAAGTAAGAAGATGGGAAATTTAATTTTTCCGTTATAATTCGCATTTTTTCAAAATCAGGAGTTACATTTTGAGTTTCATATTGGGATATAGCCTGTTTTGTTACACCTAATATATTTGCCAACTCATTTATTGACAAACCGTTATATAAACGAGCTTGTCTTAATCGTTGACCATTAAATTTTTTAGCCATTTTTATTTATCTCCGTTTGCATTATTCTTTGCAGGATTCTCGGTTTGCGTTGTTTTAATCTCAAGGTTTTCTTTTGTTTCAAGTTCTTCTTTAGCTTGCTTTTTGATATACGCAGCAGGTTTTAATGTTAGAGGTATATCTTGAACATCTTCCGACTTTTCCATATCTGCGACAACCGTGTCGTAATTTTTCTTTGGCATGTATTCGTTTAGAGAAATTACTTTTGAAACTTCTAAATTTTTCGTTAAGAAATTCGCATTAAAAGCGGTCATAACACCAGAAGATGAATTAAAAGACAAAATACTATATAAACTTTCTTTAAGCATATTTTGTTCTATTTCAGAACAAAGTTCTTGAGAGAGCTCTTGTAAAAAATTGCTATCCTCTCTATTTAAAGGTATATTTACCAACTTGCGTTGTCTTGGTTTCAAACACTCATTTAATAAAGCTAGTGCTGCCGAATAATGTTTTTTATTTTTATAGGGGTGCTTAATAATAGCTTTTAAACGGTTTTCACGCATTATGGTTATAACTTTTTTAGCTTTCTTGTCAACTATTAGTAAGAATTCCCAAATTCCTCGTTGTTTCTTATAAATGCAAGCATAATCTTCTCCAAGTCTTTTTTTGAGGTTGGAATTTATCAAATCCCAGATCAAAGTTGGTGAGCTATTTTTAGTATATGTATCTAATTGCTTTCTAGCATCAATAAAATCTATTCCAATACCTTCTGAAATACTTATCGCAACTGCTCTTAATAGCTCTTCATCAAAATTAAACTTGTTGTTTTCCACGAAAAACCTCCGTTTTATGTTTACATAAAACAGATTACCAAAAATACATTATTTTGTCAAGTGTGTTTATCTCTTCCTTTGCCAATGTAAATTGATTTACATTTTTATCACAACTGCGAACCCACCTGCAAAGCAGAAAGGGTTCGTCTGATACTTATATGGTGGAGATGGTGGGAGTCGAACCCACGTCCATCGTGGATAAAAACTAACATCTACGAGTGTAGTAACTTATTAGCTCGACTTAATAAGGAAAGTTACAAAACCTAGATTAAGCCAAAGACTTTTTGCGGAAGCCTAACCTCCAATGGTTAAACTTGATACGCATACCATCATTTGCGCACTGCATCTTGCATGTTTTCATCTAATTTAACGGCAAGCTGGTCAAATTAGAGGGACACGCTGCCAATTAAGCAGCAAGCTTTTGAGCTCTGAAAGCGTCTAATGAAACAACTTTGTTGTCATTTAATTTGTTTTGCTCGTTGATAAACGGGAACAGCGCCCGTACTCGCAATCAGGATCTACCAATCACGGCGTCAAAACCAGTACATCCCCATATTTACAAAAGTTTTTCAAGGTTCGTAAATACAGTATAATCGATTAAAGAGAGTTTTTCAAGTTAAAAAATAGCTGGTGTAAGAGCAAAATAGAAATTTCCTCTTGTTAAAAAATAGCTGGCACAATTTGCACCAGCTACCAAACTTATTTATTTGATAAGATTTTTAATTTTCTTTAAATCTTCAAGCATATAATATCTTGGGCTACCTTCCTCTAAAGAATGGTATCTTAGCAAATACGAAGGGTGGAAAATTGGAATGCATTTTCTCGTTTTGCCACCAATTTCAATCTCCAAAACCTCGCCTCTGATTTTTGAAATCGCAACTTTTTTGTCGTAAAACGATTTTAAAGCAGTTGCACCACAAAAAATCATGATTTCTGGATTAATTATTTCAATCTGTTGCAAAAGATAATCTTCGCAAAGTTTTTTTTCTTCGTCAGAAGGAACTCTGTTTTTAGGCGGTCTGCATTTTACTGTGTTAATAATATACAAGTCTTTTTCTCTAGAAATTCCAGCTTTTTCCAGAAATTCGTTTAGAAGTTTGCCTGCTCTTCCAACAAAAGGTGTTCCAGTTTTATCCTCATTTTCACCAGGGGCTTCGCCAATTAAAATCGCCTTTGCGCTTTCTGGATTACCGTCGGAAAAAACAATATTATTGCGAGTTTCGCCTAATATGCATTTTTTGCAAGTTAAACAATCTTGTTTAAGTTTATTTAATTTTTCTGTTTTCATGCTTCCCTCACCTTGAAATATATTTAAAATAAGTTAAAATAAGAATACAGACATGGGTGCCGATTACACCCAAACCTGCGTCCTAATTAAAGGACTTTCAGTGCGAGAACTATTGCTAGTAATAGTAGTAGTTCTCTTTCGGTGATTTTAACTATCATTTTAACCTCCTTTTGTTGATAGTCAAAATGTGTCAAAATCTTTAGCCTGTATTCTATTTTCAATGTCTGAATTTTATTTTACCAAATAGATTCAACTTTATCAATACATTTTCTTTATAGTTTTTCAAAATCTACTGCGCCATGTTTGCAAATCGGGCAGACGTAATCAGCTGGCAACTCTTCTCCTTCGTAAATATAACCGCAAATTTTGCAACGCCAACCTTTTTTATTATTCGTTTCTGGTTTTGGCTTGACGTTGTTTTGGTAGTATTCATAAGTTGCTGATTTGTCATCGCTTAAATTTTCGCTTGCTACTAGCTGGCCAATGAAGAGAAAATGCGTTCCTAAATCAATTTCTTGTTGAACATAAGCTGACATATAAGCGTTTGTGCCTGATGTTATATACAAAACTCCGTTTGGACTTCTTTTTGCGTCCGAAAAATTCTCAAACTTGTTGACATCTTTGCCAGATTGATAACCAAAATGTTTGTAGATATTAAAATCAGCTTTTTCTGAAAGTACTGAAATATTGAACTTTCTTGTCTTTTGTATCATTGCAGTCGTGTAATTGCGTTTGTTAATTGCAATAGCAATTTGCAAAGGGTTTGAGGTAACTTGCATTACGGTGTTAATAATGCAACCGTTGTCTTTTTCGTCGTGTGCAGTAAGCACATAAAGTCCGTAACCAATTTTAGACAATGCTTTTGTATCCATAATAAAACTCCGTTTCTTTAAGACCGCATGTAAAGTTTTATTATAAATAGACGCTTTTTTCAATAAGTAAACTAGGCTTAGTTATTGACATTAGCCATGTTTTATCGTAAACTAAGCATGCCGAAGTATAGTGCTATGGTATGCCTTGCTCGGTTTATGCACAAAAGTTAAGGAGACACAAAATGCCAAAAATGAAAACCCACCGTGCAGCAGCTAAGAGATACAAAGTTACTGGCACAGGTAAAATTACAAGAAGACATGCAGGTATCGGTCACTTGCTTCAACACAAGTCTGAATCAAGAAAACGTAAGATTTTCGGAGATGTTGTAATTTCTGAATCTTACGAAAAATTGATTTCAAAAGAGTTACCTTACAAGAAGTATGCTAGATAGGAGTGTTGAACAATGAGAATTAAACGTGGTAATGTATGTCGTAACAGACACAAGAAAATATTAAAGCTTGCTAAAGGCTTCAAAGGCGCAAGAAGCAGAATATTTAAGGTTGCTAACATTGCAGTAATGAAAGCTCTTAAATACGCTTACAGAGATAGACGTGCTACAAAACGCAATATGCGTCGTTTATGGATTGTAAGAATCAATGCAGCAGTTAGAGAACAAGGTATGAGCTACTCAAGATTTGTAAATGCTTGCAAAAAAGCTAATATCCAAGTTAACAGAAAAATGCTTGCTGACCTTGCCGTTAATGATAAAGAAGCTTTCACAGTTGTTGTTGAAGCAGCAAAAGCAGCTTTATAGTTTATAGGTCTAAAATAAGAAACACCTGCTATTTTCAAAGTAGCAGGTGTTTTTTTATTAAAAGAAAAAGGAGTGAATTTTTACATATCATATACAAAGTTTTGTCCGGTAACGTCTTCGGAAGCTTCATCTCTCATTGCTTGAGAGGCGAAGAACATTTGTTTTGCATAGCTTTGGATTTCAGAATGATAAACTCTTTGGTCAAAGATGTTTTCATATTTTTTCAAATATTCGTTCAATGGGTCTACGATATCAGTAACAAGTCCTGTTGCAGTATCTGCGACTTGTTGAAGAACTCTTTCTCCAATACCAAGTTCAGCCATTTTTTCAGACAAAGTAAGTGTTAGAAAACCTTTTCCTGCGACTGCTTCTTGAGCTTGTTCTTGAAGCTTTGCTTCCATTCTTTCTTCTGCGGCAGCGTGTTGCTTCGTTGGGTCGTAAGTCTGTGTCTTATAAGTTTGTAAAAAGTTATTTAGATTAAATGTTTCTGCCATATCCTTTGTCCCTATTCTTTGTATTAATGTTATCGGCATATTTTTCAAAAACTTTAGGTTTTTAAAAGAAATTTTTACAATTCGTTACATTTTTGTTTGGGAGGAAACTGTTGAAAAGGGAAAAAGGTTGCAGAAGTGAATAAGTCAATAGGTGAATGAGTGAATAAGTTCGTATTAAATATTTTTTGTTTTTTTATGCGTTCAGTGGAAAGTGTGGGACTGCGACCTCCCTAGTTAGGGAGGTCGCAGTCGTACTTGAGCTTTGCGAAAGTTACGACTGCGGGTGGGTAACAACGATGGATTGCAACAAAAATCTTGCGATTTTTCGCAATGACGCTCTGCTAGTGATGTTGTTGGGCTGAAAGCCCAACCTACTGGGATTTTCACGCCTAGTCATTACGAGGAGCGAAAGCGACGAAGTAATCCATTAAAATGTAAGCAGGTAGTGTGGGAAAAGCGTAAGCGGTTCCCACCATTTATTTATTCAAAATGTAAGTTGGGCTTTCAGCCCAACAAAAACCTTCACAAATCTCTTCAATCTCCTTTATTAGCACGATTTTGCGCACAAATACTTGAATTATTGATAAAAAAACACTATTATTAATATATTATGGAACAATTTGTAATTACATTTGACGAAATTAGAGCTTTATTAGTAGAACAGCAATATGCCGAGAAGGATATTGAGGAGTTAGAAAAAGCGTTTGAGTTTGCGAAAAAACTTCACGCAGGGCAATATAGAGTATCAGAAGAGCCTTACATCATTCACCCAATGGAGGTTGTAAAGATATTGATAGCCTTGAGAGCCGACAAGCACACACTTATGGCTGGTTTCCTTCATGATATTTTAGAAGATACTGAAACTAAGCCAGAAGAGATTAAAGAGCTTTTTGGCGAAGATGTTTTAAATTTAGTTCAAGGCGTTACAAAACTGGGTAAATTGCAGTTTAAATCGACAGAAGAACGTCAAGCAGAGAACTTTAGACGCATGTTTATTGCAATGGCAAGTGATGTAAGAATTATTCTTCTTAAACTTGCGGATAGATTGCACAATATGCGAACGCTAAACTATATGACACCTGTAAAGCAGCAAAGAATTGCACAAGAAACGCTTGATATTTTTGCTCCGCTGGCAAACCGATTAGGTGTTGGTAAGATTAAAGCTGAGCTAGAAGATTTGTCGTTAAAATATTTGCACCCAGACAAGTATTATGAAATTGCGCAACTTGTTTCTCAGAAAAAAGCAGAACGTGAAATGACCGTAAAACTTTTGATTGATAAAATTTCAAAAGATGTTAAAGCAAGTGGCATAAACGCTCAAATTACTGGACGTGCTAAGCACTATTACAGTATTTATAACAAGATGCGCCGCCTAAATGTTGCGTTCCACGATTTGTACGATATTACTGCAGTTCGTGTAATTGTTGATACTGAAAAAGAGTGTTATGAAGTACTAGGGCTTATTCACTCTCAATTTAAGCCAATTCCAGGGCGTTTCAAAGATTATATTGCAATGCCAAAAGGCAACATGTATCAGTCTTTGCACACCTCTGTAATCGGACCTCGTCAAAAGCCATTGGAAGTTCAAATTAGAACTTGGGAAATGCACGAAATCGCTGAATATGGTATCGCAGCACATTGGCGTTATAAAGAAAAAGGCTCTAAAAAAGCTGATTCTGCAACTGATATAAAATTCTCTTGGATGAGAAAACTTGTTGAGTACAACAAGGACACAACAAATGCAGAGGATTATGTAAACTCTGTAAAACTCGATTTGTTCTCTGATCAAGTTTTTGCCTTCACTCCAGGAGGCGACGTTATTGACCTTCCACAAGGTGCAACACCAGTCGATTTCGCCTACCGTATTCACTCTGATGTTGGGCATAAAACTGTTGGAGCATTGATTAATGGTCGTATTGCGCAACTTGATACAAAGCTTAAAAATGGTGATATTATTGAGATTATGACTTCAAAAGTTGCAGCACCACGTCTTGATTGGTTAAATTTTGTTGTTACAAAACAAGCTGCTTCTAAAATTCGCCAGTGGTATAAAAAGAATAAGCGTGAAGACCATATTGATATCGGTAAAGCAAATCTTGAACATGAACTTACCAAAACAGTTTTTGATGAATTTGTTAAGAATGGTGAATTTGACAAAGTTGCAAAACAAATGAACTACGTTAGTGCAGATGATTTGTTTGCTGCGTTGGGATATGGTGAAACTACCGTAAACAAGATTGCTAACAAGCTTAGAAAACCGCAAAAACAAGAAGCTCCAGTTTCTCACAAGCCACGAAAAGCCTCAGAAAAAGATATCATAGGTTTAGAAGGGTTGCTATATTCGTTTGCCAGATGTTGTTCACCAATTCCAGGAGAGCCTATCGTTGGTGTTGTAACCCGCTCAAAAGGCGTTACAGTCCACAGGCTAGATTGCAAAACTCTTGAAAACATTCCAGTTGAAAGGCTTTTGGATATTCACTGGTCTGGCAACAACGTTAACAAGACATATAGCACTACGATTAGAATTGAAACCGCAGAAAAATTGGGCTTGCTCAAAGACGTTATTGGAATTGTTTCCGACAACAACACCAACATTACTTCTGCTAACGTTAAATCAAAAGGCAAGGTTGGTATCATAGAACTAGGTATAGAGCTTGATAACATTGACACTCTTAGAAAGGTTATGACTGCAATACAGTCTATGCCTGATGTTTACAGTGTAAAACGTATCCAAACGTCATACAGTGCCTCACCTCAGCAGTTTACGAAAAAAACTGTTAAGAGAGCAAAAAAGAAAACTTCAAAATAAAAAAATATTTTTAATTAAAAAATCGGCGGACTAAATTTATTTAGTCCGCCGATAAAGTTCTTACGCAAGAAAGAAACTAGTCTTTCTTAACTGTGCTCTTAATGTGCAATTCTCTTAGTTGTTGCAATGATGCTTCACCAGGAGCGTCACTCATCAAGCACTTAGCACTAGCATTTTTAGGGAACGCAATAACGTCACGGATTGAATCAGTTCTACAAAGTAGAGCAACCAATCTGTCCAAACCGATAGCCAAACCGGCGTGTGGTGGAGTACCGTATTGCAATGCGTTAACCATAAAGCCGAATTTTTCAGTAGCTTCTTCTTCGGTCAAGCCCAATGCCTTAAAGATTTTCTTTTGAACTTCGCTTGAGTGGATTCTAACAGAACCACCGCCCAATTCTGTACCATTATAAACGATATCATAAGCAATAGATTTAACATTGCCCAAGTCACCGCTATCCAACTTGTCCAAATCTTCCAAGTTAGGTGATGTGAATGGGTGGTGCATTGCCATAAATCTGCCTTCTTCGTCAGACCATTCAAACATTGGGAAGTCAACAACCCACAACAAGTTGTGTTTGTTTTCATCAATCAAGTTCAATGATTTTCCGAAGTGCAATCTCAATCTGCCCATAATATCGTAAACTAATTTTGGTTTATCAGCCACGAAGAAGATAATATCGCCAGCTTCTGCACCAGCTCTTTCTTGAATTTGTTTAGCTTGTTCTTCTGTAACGAATTTAAGAACAGGTGATTTTGCGCTGCCATCTTCTAAGTAAATAATATTAGCCAATGCTTTAGCACCATAAGATACTGCTAATTTTGTAATATCATCGATATCTTTTCTTGAATATTTAGCACCACCCGGAATTCTGATACCACGAACAATGCCGCCATTTTCAAGAGTCTTTTTAACGATATCGAAATTAGATTGCAAAATAATATCGCCAATATCAAATAATTCTAAACCAAATCTAGTATCTGGTTTATCAGAACCAAATCTATCCATTGCTTCTTGCCAAGTGATTTGCTTGAATGGTGGGTTAATTTCAACACCAGCAGCCTTGAAAGCATCAACCAACAAGCCTTCAACAATTTTAATAACATCAGGTTGTTCAACAAATGACATTTCCATATCGATTTGTGTAAATTCTGGTTGTCTATCAGCTCTCAAATCTTCATCACGGAAGCATTTTGCTATTTGATAATATTTTTCAATACCACCAACCATCAATAATTGTTTAAAGATTTGTGGTGATTGTGGAAGAGCGAAGAACTTACCTTCTTGTACACGAGATGGAACTAAATAATCTCTAGCACCTTCTGGAGTTGTCTTAATCAAAATAGGAGTTTCAACTTCCATAAAATCTTGACCGTTCAAATAGTTTCTAACAGCTTGAACAATGTTGTGTCTTGTTTTTAAGTTATGCAACATTTTTTCGTTTCTGATATCCAAATATCTGTATTTTAAACGGATATCTTCTGAAACGCTTTCGTCGCCCAAAACAAATGGTAACACCTTAGATTCAGCCAAAATTTCAACTGATTCTGGGTACATTTCAACTTGTCCAGTAGGATATTTTTCGTTATAAGTTTCTTCTGGACGTTTTGTAACTTTACCCTTAACCATAATTACATATTCGCTTCTAACTTTTTCAAAAACTTTATGTACATCAGGGTTAACTTGTGGGTTAGCTACCAATTGGAAAAATCCACTTCTATCTCTCAATTCAATAAACAATATACCGCCTAAGTCCCTAACAGTAGAAACCCAGCCAGATAATGTAACTTCTTCGTTTAAATTGCTTAAATTCAATTCACCGCAATTGTTTGTTTTCATTCTGGTTTTCAATTTATTCATCTCCCTATAATTATTCTAGATGTACCTAAATCGTAACAAAAAGGGGAGGGAATGTAAAGCCACTTACTTTTTCTCTTACTTTTTCTTTACTGAAAAGAAAAAGTAAGCAAAAAGAAAAGAAGATATTGTCGAAAGACATGGGTGGAGCTACTAGTTAGGATTGGAGTGCTGGGTCTTTCTCGAAGTGGGGTTACAGGTGGGAAAGAGTGTGTTTACTAAAAAGAAAAGCGGATTGCGAGCAGAGTGCGTAGCCCGAAACAATGAAAAACTTTGTTTTGAAATTGTTTCGGCGGAGGCACGTTTATTGCGAGCAACCAAGCAAGTAAGCAAAAGAAAAGAATACTTTGTCGAAAGACATGAGTGAGGCTACTAGTTGGAATTGGAGTGCAAGGTCATTCTCGGAGTGGGACTACTGGCTGGGTATATGTTGGTTGTTGACTGGGGCGTTAGCTTAACCTCCCTAGTTAAGGAGGTTGCAGTTGTTCGAGCGATAGCAAGTTACAACTGCGGGTGGGTATTAGCAAAAAACAAAGTTATTGTTGGGCTGAAAGCCCAACCTATCCACTAATCGTACCTCAAAATGACGCATACACGTTAATCTAGCGCACTCGGTTATTCCCTCTCCTTATAGGAGAGCGAATGAACTGTACCCTAAAAAGTGGACACACAAAAGTAGCGAGTGTGGTATAAAAAAGAAAGGGTACAGAAAATGGAAAA
>CAKVLN010000013.1 GCA_934757275.1 uncultured Candidatus Melainabacteria bacterium | reverse complement strand
AACAAAATGACTCCGATTGAGTATAGAAATTTTTTACTTGCGAGTTAAATGTCCACTTTTTGGGGGACAGTTCACACCCTCTCCCCTGCCCCTCCCCATGTTGAATTGATAAAAGGGGAGGGAACTAAAGACGTTCAAAGGTGGGAACGCTTTCCATGTTTATTGCCAATTATCAATGTTTTAGTCGCTTTCCCCATCATACATCTGGGCGTGAAAACTACTATCTGTGCATTATTTCTAAAAAATTATCCCAATAAATGATGGATAAGAATTGCATAACAAATTCCATAAATAGCACCGACAAAAACCTGCATAGGTGTATGTCCCAAAAGCTCTTTTAACTTTCCGCCAGCTTCTTGCAAATCTTGTTTATACAAGTCCATAATAATTTTATTTAAGCAAGCAGCTTGTTTCCCTGCTGCACGTCTAACACCAGCTGCGTCATACATAACTATAAATGCGTATCCTAGCGCTATTGCAAATTCTATAGAGCTGAAACCTTGAATTAAACCTACTGCGGTTGAAAGTCCCATAACACCAGCAGAATGAGAGCTTGGCATTCCGCCAGTTGTTGTAAATAACCTTAAATCTAAATTTCTTTTTATAATAAGATGCAAAAAACATTTAATAATTTGTGCGGTTACAATTCCTGAAAATGCAACAAAAATTACTTCGTAACCAGTGCCATAAATCTGTGATAAATTCATTAATCTCCAACCCTATTCTCTAATTTATTTAATATTTCTCTAAAAATCTCTGAATTGTACTTTTCAATTATACCATAACATTCTCGAATTAGGTAATTAAATTTGTGTTTAGCCTCTTCTAACCCGTACAATGAAACGTAGGTAAGCTTTCCAGAGTTTTTATCTTTGCCAACGGTTTTCCCTAGCTCTTCAAAAGATGAAACCTCGTCCATAATATCATCATAAATTTGGAAAGCTAAACCGAATTTTTTTGCAAATTCGTCAAACTCATTGAGTGTAGCATCGTTTGCACCTGCAACAATCGCCCCAATTCTTACTGCAAGTCTAAATAATACTGCGGTTTTATTTAAGTGTATAAAATCTAGTGTTTCTTTTGGTGATTTAACAAGTTTTCCGCCTTCTGATTCAATATCGACAACCTGTCCGGCAATTAAGCCATAAGCACCTGCAAATTTTGTATATTCGTGCAAAATTCTTACAATTTGTGTCATAGAAAGCAAATCTTTTGATTTTTCAATTATAAGTTGTGGTGCGAAAGTCAAAAGTGCATCGCCTGCTAAAACTGCATTAGCTTCTCCGAAAACCTTATGGTTAGAAGGTTTTCCACGTCTGAAATCATCATTATCCATGCAAGGTAAATCGTCGTGGATAAGACTCTGAACGTGTAACATCTCAATTGCGCACGCAGAAGGAAGTGCTTTTTTTATATCTGCACCTAATAAACGAGCTGTTTCTAAGCACATAACAGGACGTAATCGTTTGCCAGGTAACATTAAGGTGTATTTCATCGCTTTAAAAATGTCTTCTGGATAAATAATTTGCAAATATTCGTCTAAATGTTCGTTTACTAGATTAATTAATTCCTTCATCTTCTATGTCCTTATAAATATTTTGTTTCAATGTGTTTCGTGCGCTTTCACGCTTTCTTGAACTTATTTTTACGGCGGTTTTGTTATGCTGCAACTTATGTGTGCTTTCAGTTTTTATTCCTTGATATTTTACACGCTCTTTATATTCTTTTGCCTCTGCAACAAATTCGATATAGCTCAGGTAACGTGTTTCATCAATTTCGTTTAAATGTTCTTTTACGCAGCAACCAGTTTCTGAAATGTGCAAACAATCTTGGTATTTGCACTCAGATTTATATTGTGCAATTTCTGGAAAAAGCAAGTCAACTTCGTTAGGCATAAGAAAATCAAATTTAAGATTGCTAAACCCAGGAGTGTCTACAATTCTTGAATTTTCGTCAATAGAAATTATTTCGCAATGTCTAGTAGTGTGTGTGCCACGTTGAGTTTTTTCGCTAATTTCTTTGGTGCGTAAGTTCAAATTTGGACAAACTGCATTGATTAAACTTGATTTGCCAACGCCAGAAGAACCGCATAATACAGAGGTTTTGCCTGATAAAATTTCTTTAAATTCTTCGACGCCAAAACCTTCCAACGCAGAAGTGAATAAAATATCATATCCTAGTGGTTGGTAAATTGAAAAAACTTTTTCTATAGTTTTGTCATCATTAGATAAGTCGTTTTTGTTGAAACATAAAACTGTTTCTAGGTTATGATATTTTGCAAAACTGATATATCTATTAAGTTGTGAAAAGCTTAAATCAGGCTCTTTCACCGCAGAAATAATGATTACTCTATCAATATTTGCAACTGTTGGTCTAGTTATAAAGTTTTTTCTAGGCAAAATTTTTTCAATCGCTCCGTCGTTAAATTCAACAAAATCGCCTACAAAAATTTTTTGTTTTTGCTTCTTTAAAACTTCACGAACTTTGCATTCAAACTCTTGACCGTTAGAATTAACATAATAAAAATCTGAATGTATTTTAAAAATTTGCCCCTTTGTCATAAATAAATTTTATCATGCTAATGATGTTTTTGCATAGTGTATGTTGAGTTTTATTGCGCTATTGTCTGATGTAAAAATTTTTGATTTCCATTTTAATGACTTTGAAAGGAGAAAAGAACATGTTTTATGATGTAATGAAAGCAAAAGATATTATTAATCTAGATGGAGGCAAATTTGAAAGAAAAGTTTTGATGGAACATGATGACAGTAGTCTTAGTGTAATTGCAATAAAAAAAGATGAAATTATTGATACCCATACCTCAGTCGCAGATACTGCTCTTTATTTGATTGAAGGTGAGGTTGAACTTCATTTTGATGCAGAAAAATTCAAAGTAGACAAAGGTGAAATGTTGATGTTCAAAAAGGACAAAGAACATAAGGTTTTGGCTTTAAAAGATAGTAAATTTTTCTTGATAAAAATTTAAAAGTTTTGGTTGATTTTAGAATTGGCGGAAATTTATTTCCGCCAATTCTATTATTAAAAAACTCCCCACCACGATAATTCTTTTCCAACTTTGTCTGTCATAACATGTTCAAGTTGAGTTTAAAAGGAGGATATATGAGCAATAGTATTTACACTGCGCCTGTTTATAAAATGCAAGAATTAAACAATCTTTTTATTGAAATGACTGCAAAAAATTGTAATCAAAGATGTGCAAATTGTTATATAGATTTTCCTATGAGTCGTAATGCAAAGGACTTTATTGCGTTAGAAAAAATTAAAGAAGCTTTGAATGATACAAAAAATGAAAATGTTTATTGTATTTATCTTACTGGAGCAGAGCCAATGACGCACCCAGAATTTAATTCAATTCTAAGATTGTGTCTTAAAATATGTAATGTTTGTATTTGTACAAATGGAAGTTTTTTGAACGAAAAGAAAGTAAGATTTTTGAAAAAAGTTGAAGATGAAGGTTGGGTTAATAAAACTGAAAATCAAATCTTTTTTAAACTTTCGCTTGCACATTATAACGAATTGGAAAGCGATAAAGTGCGTTATAGAGGGAATTACAGACAAACAATTTTTGCTTTAAAAACTTTGGGCAGATACAATTTTAATTCAGTATTATCTATACAAAATTTTTATAATTTAGATAAGGCAGAAATTTTGAAGGAGTTTGGCAGAATTTTTCAAGAACAAGATATTAAAAATACAGATATTCAAATAAGTTTATCTTATCCAAATTTTGATGATGAAAATTTCGCCAAACCAGCAAAGAAAACTGATTGCATGTACGGAAGAATATTGACGCAAAAAGGCGTTTACGCATGCCCATTTTTAGCAAACGATTATCGTGGACGAGTGGGAAGTTCTTTTGCGGATTACTCAAAAACTTTTTGTGCAGAAACTGATTTTTGTGCGACATGCTCGAAAAATGACGGGTGCATGTTTTCTATTGGTTAAGAAAGTCGATAAATGAATGGGTGAATAAGTTCACTTTTATTTTATATAAACCTTATATAAATTAAGTTTGAGCAACTTTACAATTTTTAGAGGTTAAAAGTTGGTTAACATTTGTAACATTATTCCACTGAATTAATACTAAAGAGTTACTTTTCTGTTAAGATTATGTTATAAATAATAATGTAAAAATATATATTCAAACACGAGAAATGAACGGAGGCAAAAATGTCAGTAGGACAATTCGTATTTATGTTACACAGCCACCTGCCTTATTATAGAAAAGCAGGAATGTGGCCATTCGGTGAAGAAAATCTTTACGAATGTATGGCAGAAACTTATGTACCTCTATTAAACGCTATTTCAGAATTATATGAAGAAGGTATTAAGGCAAAATTAACAGTTGGTATTACACCAATTCTTGCTGAACAGTTAAATGACGAACATTTGCAGAATGGTTTTGTAGAATACATTGATTCAAGAATAAAAGCGGTATCTAAAGATTTGGAAAGATATCCAGATCCAAAGGTTGCTCATTCTCAGCATTTGAAATATTTGGCAAAGTATTATTTTGATTTGTGGAATAAATTGCGTGATGATTTTGTAAATAAATATGAAAAGAACTTGATTAAGTATTTCAAGAAGTATCAAGATTTAGGTTGTATTGAAATTACAACATCTGGTGCAACTCACGGTTTCTCACCACTTCTTGCAACAGATAGCAATTTGAACGCTCAATTTAAAGTTGGTCAAGATACAACAAAAAGATTGTTCGGAAAAAAAGCAATGGGTGCTTGGTTGCCTGAATGTGCTTACCGTCAAGGTTATGAATATGTTGGAAAAGATGGCAAAAAACATTGGCGTCCAGCAATTGAAGTTACTCTTCAAAATAATGATATTCACTATTTCTTTACAGAATCTCACGTTATTGAAGGTGGTAACTCAATTGGAAACAGACGTGTAATTGGTATGTATGGTAACATTGAATACATTCCACTTCCAGAAAGACCTGCTACAGGTTATGATACATATTCAGCTTACTGGTTGCCAGATGCACAAGTTGCAGTTATGGGACGTAATGATAGAGCTGGTTATCAAGTTTGGTCAGCTGCTGATGGATACCCAGGTGATGGTTGCTTTAGAGAGTTTCACAAAAAAGATGATAAGTCTGGCATGCACTATTGGAGAATTACTTCTCCAACAACTGATTTGGGTGACAAAATGTTATATGATCCAGTGCTTGCAATGAATAAAATTAACGAAAATTCAGATCATTATACAACTTTAATTTATCACTTGTTGAACGATTACAAATTGTCTCACGATGGTAAAGAAGGTTTGGTAATGGTATCTTTTGATACAGAATTGTTTGGTCACTGGTGGTTTGAAGGTGTTGAATTTATTAAACAAGTTATTAAAAAATTCAATGACTATCTTCCAGAAGTTGAAAGACTTACAGCTGGTGAATATGTAACAAAATATCCGCCAAAAGAAGCAATTCAAATTCCAGAAAGTTCATGGGGACAAGGTGGTCATTTCTATGTATGGCAAAACCACTTAACAGAATGGATGTGGCCAATTATTCACTCTTGTGAAAAGAGAATTAACGCAATTGTTGATGCTCACGCAGAAATTCCAGAAGACAAATTGATGTTAAGAGCTTTGACGCAATTAGCAAGAGAGAACTTGTTGTTGCAAAGTTCAGATTGGCCGTTCTTGATTACAACATGGCAGGCTAAAGATTATGCAACTGATAGATTTAATGAACACGTTGACAGATTTAGCTTGATTGCTGATATGATAGAAAGCGGAAATATTGATGAAGCTAAGTTGAAGGAAATTGAAGATATTGATAATTGCTTCCCAGAAATTGATTATAGAGTATATCAATCAATTACGGAAGGCACAATTCCTCAACAAGAAAAGAAATTAGCTCCGTTGTATAAATAATTTGAGAGGTTAACCAGCAGGCTCTGCTTTAGCAGAGCCTGCTGGTTTTTTAATGTGAAAAATATAATTTTGGAAAATTTTTGAGGCAATTCAATACCCAATCGCCTTCGTAATTTTCGCAAAGCTCAAGAACGACTGCGACCTCCCTAACAAGTGAGGTTTAGAGAAAAGTAGGGTGCCGTCGTTTGACGCACCAATAACTTTTCGAAATTGTTACGAAAATCTTGCGATTTTCTCGCTATGACGCCCAGCTAGTCGCATTTACGCCCAGTCATTACGAGGAGCGAAAGTGACAAAGTAATTCATAAATATAATAGATGAGTTTAGCACCAATAATCAAAAAAAAGCCTGATTAAGAATTAAATCAGGCGCAAAAGATTAGTAAGTTTGGGGAAATTAAATTAGTGTAAGTAAGATTAAGATTGGTATTAGTTAAAATCTTTAAAATTGAGTTATCATCAGTTTTTCACTCGGGAAATAAATGTAACTCTGGACTTTAAATCCATCGCAAAAAGTCGCATTTCGTCCATCAGAACGTACGATTTGTCTTCGGTCGGATTTTCGTTTATATAAAACTCTCTGGAAATCTGCGTAGCCATTGCATTTATATTATACGATTGTAGTAATGCCATAAATACCTCGTTTTTTTTTAACAAAAGAAGGCGTATTTACTTAGACCTTGTTTAAGTTTTTATCAAATCAAGTCAAAGAAATCTAAGCCTTGTTTAATAACTCTTAAAAAGGACAAGTTTGTTTTTTTTATTTTTTACTCTCTTGTTTCGTCTTACATATATATAAAGTATATTTCAAGCTACAGATTTCAAATGTTAGTTTCTTTGTTACAAAACTTAATATAGTCTAAATTTGGATAGAAAATTATTTTCTTGTTATTACTGCGTTTGAGGCTAGTTCTGTAACGTTTTGTAAATATATGTCCAAATTCATTAAAGTTTTTAGAAAATGTGCCGATATACATTATATATCTAATGAGGTGTGTTTATGTCAAACTTCACTGTAAACGGAGTATATTCCTATAAAAGTGCAAATATCTACTCTTATTTAGGTCGAACGCCAGTAAGTTCGACTTCACTAGAGCGTGCATTTGATGATTTCAATATTACTCCCACTGGTACAACTGATGATTTGAAAAAACTAAACTCTGCGATGTATGAAGAGTATTCTAAGCAGGTGCAGGAACAGATTGATAATCAAAATAGTGCGAAGAATATTCCTTGGGCAAGTGTTTGTGCTCAAATAGGAATACAAGCAACTGGTGATTACGATAAAGACTATGCTGCTTTTAACAATGCTATTCAGTTATTGAGCCAAAGTGCTATTGATGGTCAAGCAATGACTTATTTTGCAGGTTTAAAAACTGAAGCGTCACAGGCGTTTGGTTTATCAAACAAACCAACTTCACAAGATGCGCCAATTTCTTATCAAACATATCAAGCGCAATTCTTGTACTAGATTTGGGCGGTTGAGAGGGCTGATGGTTCGACCGCCTTTTGGAAATTTATCAATCCTTATGGTATAATTACTATAAGGATTTTTTATTATGAATATACTTGTGACAGGCGCAAGCCGTGGAATTGGAAAAGCTATCGCAAAGAATTTGATAACTTTAGGGCAGAATGTTTTTGTATCAGCTAGAAAAGAAGAACTTTTGAAGGAATACAAAAATTATTGTGTTTGCGATTTGGCAAACGGAATTGAAAAATTAGGCGAATATATAAAGGCAAATGAAATTGATGTGCTTGTTAATAATGCTGGTGAGTACATTTATTCTGCTATTGAAAATATGACTTACGAGCAAATTGAGCATATTACAAAGGTGAATTTTGAAGCACCAATGTACCTTATATCAAAAGTAATTCCTTATATGAAGTTGAAAAAATGGGGACGCATTATAAATATTGGCTCTATAAGTGGAGTTATGGGTGAAGCTAATGCAAGTTTGTATTCAGCGACAAAGTCCGCTCTTTTTGGTGCAACAAAAGCGTTGGCATTAGAACTTGCAGAATATGGAATTACAGTAAACACAATTAACCCAGGGTGGGTTGATACAGAGATGGGTAATTCTTCTGCTAATGATGGCGAATTTACGAAAGAGGAAATTGTCGAATGTATTCCGCAAAGAAGATTCGTATCACCAATTGAAATTGCTGGTATGGTGAAATATTTGATATCTGACGAGGCAAAAGGTGTTACAGGACAGTCAATAAATTTATGCGCTGGTTTGACTTGCGGGTGCTAAAATAGTTTATGGAGCTAAATTTTATAAAATAGATAAATATAAGAAAGGGTAAGTATGTTATCAAAACAAGAACTATTAGATTTATATAACGAAGATTTAGACAAGCTTTTGAACGAGTCTAAGAAATATTTAAAAGACGAAGTTGAATTTTGTTCAATAATCAATGCTCGTTCTGGCAAGTGTTCGCAAAATTGTCGTTATTGTGCGCAAAGCTCTCACTATAATACTGACATTGAGTCATTTCCTCTAATAGATGTGGAAACCGTTGTTAAAGCTGCGCATGATAGTGTAAATAATGGTGCAAATAGAGTTGCAATTGTAACTTCTGGCAAAACTCCTGATGAAAGCGATTTTGATACAATGTTGGAGATGATAAAAGCTTTGAACAAAGAAGGTATTAAAAGTTGTGCGAGCATAGGAATTTTAAATGAAGAGCAAGCAAAAAGACTTGCAGAAGCAGGACTAGTGCGTTTCCATCATAATATTAATACCTGCAAATCTTATCACCCACAAATTTGCACAACTCACACTTATGAAGAAAGATTAAATACAACAAAATTGGTTAAAAAATACGGCATGGAATTATGTTCTGGTGTAATTCTAGGCATGGGCGAGAGCGTAGAGCAGAGAATTGAAATGGCAATGGAACTTGCAGAAATCAATCCAGATAGCATTCCTGTAAATATTTTGACGCCAATTAAGAACACACCGTTTGAAAATTATGGTGATAAAATTGATGAAGAAAATGTTTTAAGAACTCTTGCAATATTTAAAATAGCTTGTCCAAATGCATCAATTAGAATTGCTGGTGGTAAAAAAGCAAGATTGTCAGAAGAAACTATTGAAAAAGCTTTTAGATACTGTGCAGATTCAACTATTGTTGGAAACTATTTGACAACAACAGGTTTTACGCCAGAAGATGATGAAAAAATGATTGAAAAGATTGGTAGAAAAAGATGTCGCTCTTTAGTTTGTTCTTAATCTTTGTAAAAATCGGTGCAATTTTGCTTGGAGGCGGGTATGTAATTTTGCCCATTATGACGAGCGAATTTGCAGATAAAAGAAATTTAGTAAGCCATGACGATATAATAGATTATTTTGCACTTGCGCAGTCACTTCCAGGAATTATTGCCGCTAACATGTCTATGTTTATTGGGTATAAATTAAGAGGCAAATGGGGTGCATTGGCTGCTATGGTTGGTGTGACTTTTATCCCCTTTTGGAGTATTGTCCTCTTGGCATCAATTTTAGGAGCTTTAGTTAACAACTCTTATGTCCAAGGTGCGTTGTGGGGTGTCGGTGTTGCAGTTGTTGCACTAATTATTTTGACTGTTAGAGAAATGTGGCAGAAATCAAATAAAAATGCTTTTTTCTACACAATTTTTGTATTAACTCTACTTGCCTTGTTGATACTTAAATTTACACCAATTCAAAGCATCATAATTTTTACGCTTTTAGGTGTTGCGTATAAGAGATTAACTTTAAAAAAGGAGGAAATTAAATGATATTTCTTCAACTTTTCTTAGAGTTCTTCAAAATTGGCTTGTTCTCGTTCGGTGGCGGTTATGCAACAATTCCATTTTTGTATCATATTTCAGAGGTTTATAACTGGTATTCGCTAAACGAACTTACTCAAATGGTTGCAGTTGCATCAATTACCCCTGGACCTGTTGGTATAAATGTAGCAACTTATGCAGGGCTAAAAAGCGCAGGAGTTTTAGGTTCAGCATTAGCCACTACGGCAGAAATGCTACCCTCATTGTTCCTTGTTATCATTGTTTCAAAATTGTTGAAAAAATTTAGTGATAACTTTTACGTTAAATCAATAATTGAAACCTTGAAACCGGTGAGTTGCGCTCTTTTAACCTCTGTAGCAATTGGTTTGTTAAGACCAGAAATCAAGGATATAAAAGCCATGATTTTGCTTGGCGTGTTGATTTTGTTGAGTTGGAAATCTAAACGTGATCCGTTGTATTATATATTGATTTCAGCTGTTGTGGGAGTGTTGTTGGTGTTGGTTTAATATCAATTGATACCCACCCGCCTTCGTAACTTTCGCAAAGCTCAAGAACGACTGCGACCTCCCTAATAAGTGAGATTATAGTTGCTCCTAGTTAATAACCAGCCTTCTTTTAGCAAGTAGTGCCATTTTGAGAAAGACTTTTTATTATAATTCAAACCTGTAATCTTAACTATGCCTTTCGACTATATAATATCTACAGGTGTTTTTACGCCAAGTCATTACGAGTAGCGAGAGTGACTAAGTAATCCATAAAGAAGTTAGCAAGGGTGGTTTAGCTTGCTCTGCGCATCAAATCTGAAAGTTTAACGTTTTTATTCTTGATAGATGGTTCGCTCTGTTTGATAATTGGAGCTTCTTTTAGTTGAGATAGTCCAATTTTTTGAGGCTCTTTTTCAAATATCAAAATCTTGTGCATTATTGTTTCAAGTATACTCATGATAGTCTCCTTAAAAAATATTATATGCGAATTTCTTTAAATCATTATCATACATTAAAACTATTTTTTACTCCAAATTCATTACTCCTTATGATATGATGTAACTATACAATAATAGGGATAAAAATTTGAATACAAGTTTAGACGAAAATTTTGATTTGGCATGCGAGCTTTCAGAAAAAGAGTTCACACATCAAGAACTTCTCAAAATGCTAGAAGTTGGAAATATTGCGGAGCGTCAAATTGCAGCTTTAAAGTTTGATAAAGTAGAAAATGATGTTGACGCACTGGCTCTGATGAACAATTTGACAGGGTGTGATGGAAAAATTCGTGAAGCGGTTGCCCTCAGAATTAATCAACTTTTGACCTCTAATATAGAAGCAAGAGCCTTTTTTAATTATCCACTTGTTTTTGCAGACGCAACAATAGATATCAATGCAAATATATGCAGGCTAGTTGTTGATAGTGCAAAACTTTTAAAAGCAGATGCTGAATTTTCAAAAATTTATCTTGAAAGAATTTTAGAATTTACCCAACAAGCATTTGAAGAGTTAGACAAATTTATTTTTAGAGATAAAAAATATGTAATAAATAAACAACTTTTTAAGCTTTATTGGTGTTTGGAAACTTTGCAAAATTATTATATGGAAATAGATAATATAAAGCTTAAACAAATCTTAGAACAAGGCGCAGCGCAAAGTGAATATACAATCAGAGAGAAGGTTGCGCAAATCGTACGTCTTGCTGGCGGCTTTGAAGATTTAAAAAACAAGCTGGAACAAGACGAGAATTATTATGTAAGAGCTATATTTAATAGTTAGGCTCTAAATGCTAAATCATCAATGCACCTTCTAATAAGTCAGTATGACCATCAAGAAGAAATTCTGCGAATTTTTTTGTATCAATTTGAGCGGCAACAACAGACATCAAATCGTCTGGAAGCTCTGTAATCATCGTGACTAAAGAGTCTTTGTTTAAATTAATCATTGGTTTAACCATATCTGGTTTCATCATAGTAGATAGCATGTCAATATATGTTTGATTTTCAAATAGTTGCAAATATTCTGGCTTTTCTTTTGTTAATTGAAAGGTAAGTTGTCTTTGAACATCAGGATCAATTGCTGACATGAAATCTCTGTATTTATCAATTGGCAAGCTTGCGATGCTATTGATTAAGTCCATTGGGTTTGTTTCCTCGTAAGGTTGACCAGTAACTCCTTCAACAAATTTAATCATAACTTCTTGTGGCATACATTTCATTTGTTCAATTACATCATTTCTATCCAATTCGTCATGTTGGAAGAATTGTGCCAAATCATCTTCAGTGAACATTGTTATGATATCTTCAAGCGGAAATGCTCCTAAAACAACATTTACGAGTTCTGCAATGTCAACGTCTTCAAGCATTTCTAATAATTTATCTTGTGTAAAAAAGTATAAACCCATTACCAAATCTTCACTATTAAGCATAGGAAGAATTTTTTCTCTAGTTTCAGAGTTCATGTTGTGGATTAATACAAATTTGTTTTCAACATCAGTAAGTTTAAAAATTTTGATAAGCTTTGCTGGCGAGTTGTACATTTCTTGAGCAAATTTTACTGCTTTAGAATTGCCTTGTGCAGCTTCTGCTTCAATGATTTCGTCAACAGTTTTTAGACCATAATCCTGAATCATTCTGGAAGAGGTGATATTCATTCTCTCTGCAAATAATTTCATATTAGCATCTATTACTAATGACATACTCGCTCCTAAATTTTTACTCTTGTATATATAAAGTATATTTTAAGTAAATAATTGCTTCTTTTGTAACGGATTGTAAAGATGAATTTGTATTTAAAACATGTGGTATAATATATACGTTATGAAACGTATTATTTTTATTTTAACATTATTTTTACTTTTTATAAATACAACAGTTTTTGCGGCTAATGCAACTGTAACAAAAGAAATAACAGCAACTTCAATCGATGGTTTTACGATAAAAGGTAGTTTAGAATATCCGAAAAGCAAGACACAAAAAGAGTTTCAAACTGTTGTGTTGTTGCATTCACTAGGCTATTCTTCTGAATGGTGGGAAACACTTCCGCAGGATTTGTTAGACAAAGGTTACGCAGTCTTGAAAATAGATTTGCGTGGTCATGGCAAAAGTGTTTATAACGCAAAATTGGTGAGAACCTCTTGGGCGAGTATGACAAATACTGCTTTTGCGAAATATCCTGACGATGTTATTAAAGTTATTGAGCAAGTAAAAGCTGATAATAGCAAAAAAGTTTTCTTCAATAATTGGGCAATTGTTGGCTCTGATATTGGGGCAAGCACTGCGATTTTGGTGGCTGACAAGATAAGTTATAAGCCAAAAACTTTGGTTTTGTTGTCACCGGTTGTAAAAACAAAAGGTTTGTATGTTCCTGTAACTTTAGCAAATTTGAATAAAATTGATGTTTTCTCAATTTCTGGGACGAACGATGTTTCTGGGCAGAATGCACAGAATTATTTAAAGAAATTTTCACAAGCAACCTTTGCAACTTATACATCTGAAGCTCGCTCTTCTGGCATGTTGATGTTAAAAAATGATAGCAGTTTAGCAAGAATTATTACAAGTTGGCTTGGCGAATACTTGAAATAAGTTAGAACGTAAAAACTTAAAAAACTCACCTTGGCTTTTTTCTTTGAAAAAGGAATTGCTGTACTTTTCAATTTTTCAATCTAATTTAAAACTTATTCTCTTTTTTTGTAAATTTTTTTTTACATTTTATTCCGAATTTAGCAATTTTTATTTAATTGAAAACTTTATTAATATAAGGTTAGAAAAGGTAGGAAGGCGATTGTATGTCATCAATTAATAGCAATTATTTGATTTTACCTCAAAATTGTTATCAAAAATCTCAAATTTCAAGTGTGCCTGCGTTTCGTGGGAAAGTAGAATCTAATTCACTTCCTGCACAAGCAACACAGCCACTATCGTATCCCCCAGATACGGTAGAAATTTCTGCTGCAAATAAAATCAAAAAAACAAATGACAAGATGTCCACCGGTGCAAAAGTTGGTATTACGGCTTTAGGCATACTTGGTAGTTTTGTAACAGCCGGCATATTAATTTCTAAACATCAAACAAACAAACTTACAAGACTTTACAACGAAAAAATGGTCTTGCAAACACTTCCTCATCACATTGATTTTAAAGAGGCAAAAACTGTTGAAGACGGTATCAAATTTGCAAAAGAAGTTTTGAAAATAGGTGAAGTTGACAGCAATTTTACTCTTGATGCGATAAATTACGCAAACAGAAGTATTACAAAAGTAAGCAATGCAAATAAAGGCAAATTATTCATTCCTAAGAAAATGCATTATGTAAACGATAATAGCAATATGATAGCTGGTGTTGTTAAAGATATTGAATCAAAGCACTTTGGAGAATTGTACATAAATTCTCGTTATTTTAATAATAATTTTTTAGATAAATCTTTGCAAGAATGGTTAGGAGATGTAACAAGTAAAACAGTTTCTAAATCAACTCAGACTGTTGCAAAAGAAACTAATAATGAATTACACTATGAAGCTGTAATTGATGAACACACAAGAGAACTTATTAAAAAATTTAGAAATAATTCTAATTCTTTGACAATAACTGAAAAACGAGATTTACTCTGTACAATGCAAGAGGCATATTCTATAGGAGATGGACAATTATATAGAGCTCCATTCTCTACCCTAATGGGTTGGAAAAATCATTTAGAAGAAGCAGGAATTAAGGTTGATATTGATGCATTTAAAAAATTGAATACTGAAAAACAGGCTGAAAAACTTAAGGAATTATTAATTCAATTGCAAAACAAAAAAGGAAGCTTAGGCTTTAATGCACCATTTATAAGAACTGATTATCAGATTTACCATGAAATGGGACATTTACAAGATTATGCTAAAAATTTAAAGGAATTAGATTTGAATCATTGGAAACTTCCAAGTTTCAAAGATGCTTGGAATGATGGCTGGAATGGACGTAAGCAAGTTAGTGATGCTGGTGTTAAACAAGTTGACAATCGTTGGGGTGGTTTAACTTATAAAGGATATAAGGAATTGTTTGAAAAAAATCCAACAAAATTTAAAAAACGTTATCCTGAATTATATGAATTTCTAACAAATCAAGAGTACCAGCAAGCAGCGGGCAAGGTTTCAGAATATGCCCAGACAAGTATAGGTGAATTTATTGCAGAAACTTACGCAAGAATGGTACGTGGAGATAAAATACCAGATGATGTTATGAAACTTTATAAAAAATACAACGGTCCAACTATTCCATTTTCTTAGTAAGTTGGTTTTTATATCTTAATCAAAAGGCAAAGGAATAAAGTACGAATTAAATAAAACCGAAATCACATTAATATAAGGAGTTTTACATGCGTGCAGTAGGAGATATGTTAAGTATTACCGGTTCTATAGGAGCCGCTTTGGCAGAACACCAAGGGGGAAACGTTTTGCAAAATGGAAAAAAAGTTATGTTAGATCTCAATAAATCAGATAAAAGCGTATACAAAAAACTAAGAAAGCTTTGTCCTAATGCAAAAGAACCTAAAATGTTATTGGAAAGTAATAACACAAAAAATGCAAACAATATAAGAATGCAGTTCTATGACGGTAATACAAGTTTAAGTAGTGGCTTTTTAGAACATCAAACTAATGGAACATCTGTTTTTGATGTCTTGATTACTGATGCTAGTGGGGTACAACAAGTGTCTACAAGAGGATCTTATACTCCAAATAGAACATTTTTTACTAAAAAGAATTACGGTGTAAGTTTTGAAGAAAGAAATGGGTATAAAAAAGGACACGCAGATTCTGATGGATTTGATATAAATGTGTCTGTAAAAGACGGAAATATTACAAAAGCTATCAAAGAAGTAAAAACGTTTTTAAAGAATTTTTTTGTTAAACAATAATTAAAGAATAGTCATTGCGAGAAAATCGAAAGATTTTCTCGCAATGACTAAATATCAGACTAGCAGTTCTTTTGTTATTTTGAGGTGCTATTAACACCGAAAAAATGCAGTTTATAAATAACTTCTGTTTTTTAATTAAAATTTCTCCTTAACATCTAGCCTCTTTACTTTGCCATTGTTCATGGTAGCATGGTTCTATAAGGAGAAATATTATTATGAAAAATTATGAATTATTAGTGGTTTTGAAACCAAGTCTAGATTCAGAAGAATTGGATAAAGTGGTAGATAAAATTTCTGAAGAAATCAAATCTAGCAATGGTTCAGTTGCTTCTCTTGATAAAATGGGCCGTAAGAAATTAGCTTATGATGTGCAAGGTTACAGAGATGGTTTCTTTGCTACAATGATAGTTTCACTTCCTGCAGAATCAATTGTTGACTTTAAAAGAAGCTTGAAGCTTAATGACAATGTATTAAGATTTATGTTTATGGAAGTAGCTAAAAAGGCTCAAACGGTTTAAGAGGAAGAAAAATATGGCATTTGCAAAAGCAGTTGTAACAGGTACAGTATTTCGAGCTCCAGAGAAACGTTTTACACAAAATAACGTTCCTGTATCATCTTTTGTTTTAAACATTGGTGATAGAGAGGAAATGCTAATTAGAGTTGTAGTCGGTCGTGCAGCTTTAGACGAAGTTGTTTCTGGTATTTCTAAAGATGACAGAGTTTTAGTAGAAGGCAGACTTCAAATTACTACTGTGAAAAACGAAAGCGGTGCTGAAAGAAGAATTTACGAAATTGACGCAAACGCTATTGAAATGATGGGCGGAACAGGTTCTGCTCCAGCATCTTCTAATAGTAATGAAGATATCGTGAAGTTCTCTCAAGAAGAATTTTCTGATGAACTAATCGGAGAAGACGAAATTCCATTTTAATCTATACGTGTAGTTTTAAAATGAAAATTACGACTATGTGTCGTTAAACAAAATGACACAATAAGGCTAGAAAGGCAATAAGAACAATGGCAAAACAAGATGCACAAGATAGAAAAAAACGTAAGACCTGCTCATTCTGCGCAGATCATGTAGAATCTATCGATTATAAAGATGCAGCAAAATTGAAGAGATACTTAACTGAAGCAGGAAAAATTATTCCTCGTAGAGTAACAGGTAACTGTGCAAAACACCAAAGAATGATTACAACTGCTATCAAGAGAGCTAGAGAAGCTGCAATCATTAACTATGTATTTGACTAATTTTAGAAAGTCAGTATAATTTTTTAAAGGAATGGCGGAATATTTTTGCCATTCCTTGTTTAACACAATAGTAAGAAGGATTAGACTATGAACAATCAAATCACAATCAGATCAGACAGAAAAGACGATTACACTTTTCAGTACAAAGGTGAAGATGTAACCTTGAAAGCTGGTAGCATTATTAGTATTGCAGACGGCTTAAACGAGGTTGTACTTCCAACTTGTGCAATGAAAATTGTTAAAAACTTGATTGTAATTAAGGAAGATGTGAAGTAGTTAAAGTTTTTTTATAAAAAAGTATCGGCGGGAGTTTTCGTTTACGAAAACTCCCGCCGATACTTTTTGGGTAGTCGTAGGTCAAGCATTGCTTGACAAAAACTTATTCTTATATTGGTCCTACCTAGCTTACAGGCTTCTAATTTGTAAAAAAGATATAAGATAGTACAAATAAAAAAAGAAAGTTTTGATTATGTGGGCTTGCTCCACCACTGTCGCCTGTTGGCTCGGTTGCAAGATTTACCGTATCAAAACTTTCTTTTTTTATTATAACTTATATAAAAAATTTTTTCAATATTTGTTCTGGTGATTTTATCGAATTTTAAGTGTTAGCTTTCACTAAAATTAGGGGCAAAAGCTATCTGCATCAGGCTTGTTACGTCCAGAAATAGCAGAACCATAATTATTATAAGCTTTTTCCATTGTAATCGGTGACTCTGGCATAGCCCAAGCAGGGTCGGGTCTATTACGTCCAGAATCAGAGTGTTTATTGTTTTTTGTTGTTTGATTTGTAAGCTCTTTTGCTACCTCCATCGGGTTGTCAGCGAGCCTTTCCCAAATGTCTAGCTCTTGTTGGGCTTTCCATAATTTGTTTTTTGTATTGTCTAGCTTGAATTTTGTATCAGCCAATTTCTCTTTCGTTTCTTTCAATTCTTTTTCCAATTCAGACGGTTCAACTAGCAGACTTTCTTTTGGACGTTTTAGCAAAAATGCACCTAACGAAATAAGTCCCAAACCAATTGTGCCCATTATTCCTTTTTTAGTTGTTGCTGGAATAGTGTTTGCCGTGAAAGTTGGTTGTGAATAATTATTCTTTTTATGCATTGAAGGATTTGTGGTTGAACAAATTTTTGTATTCTGAATTGGGTTGATTTGCATAGAGTTTTCTCCTTTTTTTTAGAAGAAAACATGTAAAAGAAAAATTTGCTATTGCGTTTGTAATTTGTAAATTTTCTTAATAAGAGGCAATAACAACCTATATAAAACCAAGCTATACAATTTTAAATTTTGAAAGCTATAACGATTGACATAAATTATTTATAGACTAGAATTATAATATAACTTAGTATAGTAAGTTAACGTAGTATATTTAATCAAAGAAGGAGATTAATCTCATGGCACGTGAAAAGTATGAACGTACAAAACCGCACGTTAACATTGGTACAATCGGCCACGTTGACCACGGTAAAACAACATTGACAGCAGCTATTACAGGTGTTATGGCTGCAGCTGGTAAAGCACAAGCTAGAAAATTCGATGAAATCGATGCTGCTCCAGAAGAAAAAGCAAGAGGTATAACCATCTCTACTGCTCACGTAGAATATGAAACAGATGCTAGACACTACGCACACGTTGACTGCCCAGGCCACGCTGACTATGTTAAAAACATGATTACAGGTGCTGCTCAAATGGACGGTGCAATTCTTGTAGTTGCTGCAACAGATGGTGCTATGCCTCAAACTCGTGAACACATCTTGTTAGCAAGACAAGTTGGTGTTCCTAACCTAGTTGTATTCTTGAACAAATGCGATATGGTTGACGATCCAGAATTGTTAGAATTAGTAGAAATGGAAGTTAGAGAACTTCTTTCTTCTTACGAATTTGATGGTGACAACATTCCATTCATTCACGGTTCTGCATTGAAAGCTTTAGAAGCAGTTCAAGCTAATCCAAACATTCAACGTGGTGAAGATAAATGGGTTGACAAAATTTGGGAATTGATGGACGCAGTTGATAACTACTTCCCAACTCCTGAACGTGATTTGGACAAACCATTCTTGATGCCAGTTGAAGACGTATTCTCAATCACTGGTCGTGGTACAGTTGCTACTGGTAGAGTAGAACGTGGTATCGTTAAGGTTGGTGATGAAGTTGAATTAGTTGGTTTAGGCGAAACTAAGAAAACTACAGTAACTGGTGTTGAAATGTTCAGAAAACAACTTGATCAAGGTCAAGCTGGTGACAACATCGGTGCTTTGTTAAGAGGTATTGATAAAACTGAAATCCAACGTGGTCAAGTTTTATGTAAACCTGGTTCAATTCACCCACACACTAAGTTCACTGCTAACGTTTACGTTCTAACAAAAGATGAAGGTGGACGTCACACTCCATTCTTCCCTGGTTACAGACCACAATTCTACATCAGAACAACTGACGTTACTGGTTCAATCAAATTCGACGGTGAAATGGTAATGCCTGGTGATAACGTAGTTATGGAAGTTGAACTTATCAACCCAGTAGCTATCGAAGAAGGTATGAGATTTGCTATCCGTGAAGGTGGTAGAACAGTTGGTGCTGGTGTTGTAGATAAAATTATTGAATAATTGATATAAAATTATCTATGATATAAAAAATAACCTGATTTCTTTAGAAATCGGGTTATTTTTTTTTCTTTTTGTTCTAATTTTTCTACCTCCAAAAAATAAATTATATTAAAAGATAATTGTTTTCTGTATTAGGTATGAAAGTCTTTTTATAGCTTTTTGGCACTTCAATATAAACATATTCAGTTTTCTTTTTTAGTCCACAAAGTCCAATCACTGAATCGTGCTTGAAAAAATTCTTGATAAATTGCATATTTAATTCCTTTCAAAGTTATGTTATAATCACTGTATTAATTTAATAATTTGTTTTTATAAGTCAAGAAAAGGAGTATAAATTATGGCAAAAGTTACAAAAGATATGGGAATTATGGAAATTGTTCAACAGCACCCAGAAGCTGTAGCAGTTTTTCAAAAATATGGCATGGGTTGTATTGGTTGCGCTGCTGCTCACTTTGAAAATTTAGAAGCTGGTGCTAAGGTTCATGGTTTTAATGCTGATGAAATGGTAGCAGAAATCAATTCTTTAATTGAAGAGTAGTTCTTAATATGTTTAAAGCCCTCCGATTTTAGGAGGGCTATAATAATCTTTTATTTAGGAGAGTTTATATTGTTAATGTGGCAATTTTTATGTGTAGTTGGTATTGCATTTGTAATACTTGAAATCTTTACACCGAGCATGTTTTTTTTGAATTTCGCACTTGCAGCATTCATAACTGCAGGTATTACATTAATCACGTTGAATAAGTTTGCTTTGGTACTAGCTTTCTTTTTATTATCGTTTTTGTCGTTTGTCTTTTTAAGACCTATGCTTTTGAGAAGAAATTCTAAAGAAACTGAAACTGGTATAGAAGGCAAATATATTGGAAAAACAGCTAAAGTTATAGAAGAAGTTGGTGCTAATGGTGGCGTTATCACGATTTATGGTGAACGTTGGGAAGCTAGAACGCAGGATTGTGAAACAATTCCAATTGGTACAGAGGTTAAAATTCTAAAAAATGATAGCTTAATTATGTATGTTACAAAAGTATAGGAGAGAGAAATGATTTCATTATCAATTTTTTTGATTGCATTAGCACTTGTATTTGTTGCAAAAGGTGTTGTAATCGTTCAACAAGCGGAAGTGGTAATTATTGAACGTTTGGGTAAGTTCGACAGAGTGTTGGAATCCGGTTTTAACTTTATTATTCCAATTTTAGAAGCTCCTAGAGCTATTGATTGGAAAGTTACTCAAAAAGGTTTTGATGGTACAAGCTATTCTGTAGTACAAAAAAGAACAAAAATTGACTTGAGAGAAGCTGTTTATGACTTCCCTCGTCAAAACGTAATTACAAAAGACAACGTTTCAATTAGCATTAACGCATTGTTATATTTCCAAATTGTTGACCCAAAATCAGCGGTTTATGAAATTCAAAATTTGCCAGATGCGATTGAAAAATTAACTCAAACAAATTTAAGAAACCTTGTAGGTCAATTAGATTTAGACGAAAGTTTAGTTTCAAGAGATAAAATTAACCATGAACTTAGAGCAATCTTAGATGATGCAACTAACAAATGGGGTGTTAAGGTTAACAGAGTAGAACTTCAAGACATCATTCCTCCATCAGATATTCAATCAGCTATGGAAAAGCAAATGAAGGCTGAAAGAGATAGACGTGCTGCAATTCTTGAAGCAGAAGGTTTGAAAAAATCTGCAGTATTGAAGGCAGAAGGTGAAAAAGAAGCTGCAATTAATAGAGCTGAAGGTGAAAAGAAGGCAAATATTTTGAGAGCCGAAGGTGTTGCACAAGCTAGAATTTTGGAAGCAGATGGTGAAAAGGAAGCTATTCAAAGAATTATCAACGCATTAGCTGATAAAGGTCAACCTGATAAGTACTTAATTGCAATGAAATATCTGGAAACAATGCAAGCTATTACTAGTGGACAAGATAATAAGGTTGTTTACATGCCTTATGAAGCAACAGGAATTTTGAGTTCTGTTGATGGCATTAAGCAAATGTTTGATGCAAATAAATAGTTTGAAATTTTTTTAATAAAAGAGGCTCGAAGAATTTTCTTCGAGCCTCTTTTACTCGATATCTCTAAAGGCTTGTATAAATCTTGTTTTGTGTTAAAATTTGTACAGATAAGTTTAAGGATAGTGAAAGGAGTTTTTCATGAAAAAGCTACAATTATTAATTTTATCATTGATGATGGTATCAACTGCAGTATTTGCTTATAATTTTGATAATACGATTCCAGTCAAAGGTAAATCTATTACAGATTCTAAACTCCAATCACAAATGATTATGCCAATTTATTACTATTCTTTAAGAGTAGCGGCTCAAGGTTGTGAAGATTTCGCAATTGTAAATACAGAAATCTCAAAACCAAAAAATAACAACACATGGAGTGAAATTTGGACAGTAAAGGCTTGTACAAGAACTGCAAGAATTCCAATCAACTTTACTCAAGGTGCAGAAAAGACAGATTATGCTATCGATTACATGAACGTAAAAGTTGCTAAGTAGTTTTAGAATAAAAAAGAAGGTGCGACAATCTTAAATTGTCGCACTTTTTTTATGTTAAAATTGACTAAAATAGGAGCTTTGAAATGATAAAATTTGGAACAGATGGCTGGAGAGCCGTTTTAGATAAAGACTTTACTGAAGAAAATGTAAGAAGAGTAACTTTAGCTATTGGGAAATATGTTGCTGACAATTTTGGTTTTGGTAAGCCAATTTTGATTGGTTACGACCCTCGAAGAATGGCAGATGAGTATTCTCTTTTGTGTGCAGAAATCTTAAAAAATAAGGGCTTTACTGTGTTTTATTCTGCAAGAATTGTTCCAACACCGATTTTAGCTTACAATGCCTTGATAAAAAATGCGTGCGCAATTATGTTTACGGCCTCTCATAATCCGCCAGAATATTTAGGCATGAAGTTTATTCCTGATTATGCAGGCCCTGCAACAAGCGAAATTACAGATGAAATTGTGGCAAATTTGGACAAAGATTATTCTGCATCAGAAAAATCTGGAGTTTTACATAAAATCGATTTTGCTCCTAAGTATAATGAACATTTAGAAACTTTAATTGATTTCTCAAAATTCAAAAATTTGAAAACAAACATAATCTTTGACGGCTTGTATTCAGCTTCAATTGGATATTTTGACGAAATTCTAAAGAATAAAGGTATTGCGTTTGAGCATTTGCACATGTTCCATGATGTTAATTTTGGTGGTGGAATGCCAGACCCTAAACCTAGATTTTTGAAAGAACTTATTGAAAAAGTGAAAAACACTCCAAATTCAATCGGTTTGGCTAATGATGGTGACGCAGATAGATTTGGTGTAATAAATGAAAACGGTGAATATGTTTCACCAAATGAAATCATTGCTATTTTATTAAAACATCTTAAATCAAGAGGGTTTGAAGGTGCAGTTGTAAAAACGGTAGGTTCAAGTTTGTTGATAGATTGCGTTGCTCAAAAACTTGGAGTTGAAGTTATTGAAACTGCGGTTGGCTTTAAGCATGTTGGTGAAGCAATGCGTAAAAATAAGGTTATTATTGGCGGTGAAGAGTCTGGCGGATTGAGTATTTTAGGTCATATTCCAGAAAAAGATGGTCTTGTTGCGAATTTGCTAATCTTAGAAACAATGGCAGATACAGGAAAATCTTTAGTTGAATTGCAAGAAGAGCTTTATAAATTGGCAGGCGCAAAATTCTATACGGATAGAATTGATTTAAAGCTTGATAATCAAGATGAGATAAAACCAATTTTAGAGAAGGTTAAAGAGTTTAAGACTATTGGTGAATACAAAGTGACCTCAATTGATACGAAAGATGGTGTAAAACTTATGCTTGGTGATAAAACAAAAATTTTGGTTAGACCAAGTGGTACAGAACCTTTGTTGAGAATTTATTTTGAAACAGATAGCGTAGAAAAGTTAGAAGTGTTGAAGAAGAGTATTGAGATTTGATTGGTGGTTAATCAATACCCACCTGCATTTGTAACTCACTGACGTTCGTACAACTGCGACCTCCCTAATTATTGAGGTTGTGTTAAAAAGCATGTAAACAAAAACGAATTTTTATAGGGCATGACAAAAATAAAAACTCTATATAAATGCGATTTTGTTACCTGCAATGTCTCGCAGGTGGGTGAGTGCCTAAATTAATCCGTTTCCTGCTGGCGATTTTGTATCGGCGGGTATACTTCAATAATTAAAGAGCTTACTCTCCCTATTTATAAAAATGTAGGAACAAAATAAACACTTATATAGAGTATTATCATTATTACATAGGAATTTTTGAATTTCAAGTAAACAGCTTTTTGTTTATAAAATAAAAAAATAGCCAAACGGCTGATAGACACTTGCATACATTTTATATGAAAATTAAATAAGGAAATAGTGGGCTAAAAGGGAATTTTCTTATATGAGCGAATTAACAAAACAAGAGCTATGTATTTTGGAACTTGTTGCACAAGGTCTAATTAACAAAGAAATTGCAGAAAAATTGAATATTTCTACTGCAACTACGAAGGCTCATCTTGAATCTATCTATAAGAAACTAAATGCTCACAATAGAGTTCAAGCTGTTGTTAAAGCCATTACTCTTCAACTGATAGATGTTTAATCTTTTTATGCTAAAATTTTTTTGATGAGTAATTTTATTTTAAAAGAAGTTATCAATATTGAAAATGAATTAAGTCAAATTGGCTTTGATTCTAGTTATTTATCAAAAGCGGAGGACAAATTTCGCTATAAAAACATAAAGATATACAATTGTTCTGTTGCGCAAGCTAACATTTTGAAACAAACGGCATTAATTTTTGGCGCAGATTGTGCGGTTAATAGAAATGTAATTACAGGGCAAATTGCGCAATCTGATGTTATTTTGTGCGGTAGTTATTCTCAGCTCAAGAAGATTGCAAAAAAGCTTATGTCACAGCCTTTTCGTTTAGCAATTTTAGGGAAAAATATTATAGATTTTTTAGAGCCTCAAATTAGAAACACAAAGCTTGTTGGTATTTTGAACGTGACACCTGATTCTTTTTCTGATGGCGGGCTATATTTAGATGAAACGTCTGCGCAAAATCATTTCTTGCAAATGCTTGAAGAGGGGGCAGATATGATTGATATTGGTGCTGAAAGTACTCGCCCTTATTCTTTACCAATTTCAGCCAAAGAGCAAATTGAAAGATTAACGCCGATAATAAAATTTGCTCAAAAAGAAGGTTTGGCAAATAAGGTTAGTGTTGATACAAGAAGTGCCGAAGTTGCTGATTTTGTGCTTAATAATGGCGTAAGTATAATAAACGATGTTTCTGGTTTTGATTTTGATAATAAGTTGCCAGAAGTTGTTGCAAAATATAATGCTGGAGTTATTTTGCAACATTCAACGCAAAAAACAGAAGACTATAAACAATATGAAAATATTATGGAGGAGTTGTTCTTTAGCTTAAAACACAAAATAGAACTAGCCAAAGAACACGGTATTAATAACATTATAATCGACCCAGGAATTGGGTTTGGCAAAGTTAAGAAGGATAATTTTGTAATCTTAGATAAAATTGAAGAGCTTTATCCGCTAAATTGTCCTATTATGGTTGGTGTTTCAAGGAAAAGTTTTTTGGGTGTAGAAAATAACGACAACGAACTCAAAGACGCTTTAACTCTTGCTGTTTCTTCCCCATTAATAAAGCAAGGTGTGGATTATTTGAGAGTGCATAATGTAAAATTGCACAAGGCTTTGGTTGATTTGGTTTAAAAATGTTCAAAAAAAGTATACCCAACTAGGTAATTTATCATTTATAAGACTTAATGTATTATATGACTACCGAAAATATAAGAAAAGGAAGAAAAGCCGACTATGGGTGTAATGAAGGATTTGATTATACTTTGCATATTTGTTGTCTCACTTGTCGTTTTATACCAAGCAACCGACCAGTTAATAGCTCTGTTGAGTGTTATAGTAACTGTTTCAATATATGTATTGAAACACATTAAGTTAAATATTTTTTTGAAAAAAGAATTGATTAACAAAGTTCAATTTTTTGAAGCTTTGCTTAATTCTTCAACAGATATTGTTGTTTATCAAGATAAAAATTTAAAAATAATAGCTTGTAATGAAATATTATGCAAAACTCATAGTAAAACAAAACATGAAATTTTGGGTAATGATTTGCAATATTTATTTAAAGAAAATCCAAAAAACTCTTCTGTATGTAATTTGATGGAAGACAAAATACGAGAGGTTTTAAAAACAAAAAAATCTGTAAAGTTTTTTGCGACCGTATATGAAGATGTTCCAAATTATTATAATATTCTAATTTCACCAACATTAGATAACAAGGAAAATGTCAATGGAACTTTGTTGGTAGCGAGAAATGTAACGACAGAATATCAGGCATCAAAAAAAGTTCAAGAAAAAGAAAAACAACTGAAGTGTATATTGGAAAACATTCCAATAAGTGCCTTCATGAAAGATCGTGACGACAAGTTTATAGTAGGTAGTTCTTCTTTTGAAAAGATTTTGCAGTTGCAAAAAAATGAAAAAATGCGCCAATTGGTTTTGTCTGATATTTTTCAACAAGAGTATTTAGATTTTGTGAGAAAAGAAGAAGCAGAAATTTACAAAACTAAAAAAACTATGATTACAGAACGGTTGGTGGCGTTTCCTACTAAAACCTTTTGGGGACGTGTATGTAAAGCTCCAATTCTTGATGATGACGGAAATATTGAATATTTAGTTGTAATGTACGAAAATATTGAAGCAGAAAAGGAAATTGAGCGACAAAAAGAATATTTTATAGAAACTTTGATTCATGACTTGAAAATTCCAACACTCGCACAACTTAGAGGGTTAGAAATTCTTGAAAAAGGTGTGTTGGGAGAAATAAATAATGAACAAAAAGAATTGGTATCCAATATTACAGACTCTTGTAAGTATATTCTGACGATGATTTCAATGGTATTAAATACTTATCGATTTGAAACTAAACAAAAATCTTTATATTATGAAAAATTTGATTTAGTTGAAATTGTGATACAAGCTTTTGAAGAAATGAGGAAAGTTGCAGAGGAAAAAAATGTTACTTTTGTTTATCAAACAAATGATGGAAATACATATTTAGAAGCAGATAAAGAAGAAATAAAAAAAGTGATTGTAAATCTTTTGAATAATGCGATAGTGTATTCTGCAAAAGGTGAAAATATAAAAGTAGAAATAGAAGCTGAAAATAATAATTTGAAACTTTCGGTGATTAGTCGTGGGATAAGTCTTTCAAATAGAGAATGTTTAAATTTGTTTGAAAGAACATCAGAAAGAAAACCAAAATTTACTACTGTAGGGCATGGTATAGGTTTGTACTTATGTAAAAAAATCATTGATATGCACAATGGAAAAATTTATGCATCAACAGATGGTGAAATGGTAAATGTTTTTACATTTGTAGTGCCACAAATTAGGCAGAAAATTTTGCCAAAAGTTCCAGAGCCACTGTATTTGTAAAATGTATAATTAGCAATGAAAATCGCAAAAAAAAAGCCTGATTAAGAATTAAATCAGGCGCAAAAGATTAGTAAGTTTGGGGAAATTAAATTAGTGTAAGTAAGATTAAGATTGGTATTAGTTAAAATCTTTAAAATTGAGTTATCATCAGTTTTTCACTCGGGAAATAAATGTAACTCTGGACTTTAAATCCATCGCAAAAAGTCGCATTTCGTCCATCAGAACGTACGATTTGTCTTCGGTCGGATTTTCGTTTATATAAAACTCTCTGGAAATCTGCGTAGCCATTGCATTTATATTATACGATTGTAGTAATGCCATAAATACCTCGTTTTTTTTAACAAAAGAAGGCTTATTTACTTAGACCTTGTTTAAGTTTTTGTCAAATCAAGTCAAAGAAATCTAAGCCTTGTTTAATAACTCTTAAAAAGGACAAGTTTGTTTTTTTTGTTTTTTACTCTCTTGTTTCGTCTTACATATATATAAAGTGTTTAAAATTTTTCTAATTTCAGTTGTTAATTTTGTTGTTACATTTCGTTACATCTTTTAATTTAAAATTGTTACAATTATTTACCCGAAAGTGCCCATGTTTATTTTATGATAGAAGGGTAATATTTAATAAGGAGGAAAGATGGAAGGTTTAATGAGCTTGATACATGCGCATGCAATTCCTGTATCAGCAACTATACTTCTTGTCGCTTATATATTTATAGCGACAGAAAAAATACCTAAAGTTACGGTTGCTCTTCTAGGTGCAGCTTTGACTTTGATTTTAGGACTTTTAGGTCAAGATAAGTTAGTAAACGGAGAATTTGATTTAGGTTATTTTATTAACTTTGTTGATTTTAATGTAATATTCTTGCTAGTATCAATGATGATTATCGTATCAATCGCAACAAGAAGTGGTATGTTTAATTGGATAGCAAATGAAATGTTAAAGATGACAAAGGGTAAACCAAAACTTATTTTGGTATCTTTAGCGTTTTTTACAGCAATTGTTTCTGCTTTTTTGGATAATGTAACTACAGTTATTTTGATTATGCCTGTAACTTTCGTTATTGCAAAAGAATTGGACATCAACCCAATTCCATTCTTGATTACAGAAATTTTAGCATCAAATATTGGTGGTACTGCAACACTAATTGGTGATCCACCAAACATTATTATAGGTAGCGCAGCTGGTCTATCATTTATGGCATTCATTCAAGAATTGACTGGTATTGTACTTGCTATCTTAATTGTAAATGTTGGTATTTTGGCATTTATTTTTAGAAAACAATTAGTTGCTTCTCAAGAAAAAATGGACAAAGTTGCAAAATTAGATAACTCAAAAACAATTACAGACAAAGCATTAATGATTCGTTCAGGTCTTGTTTTGTTGCTTGTAATTATTGGCTTTATGTTACACGACGTTACTCATATCCAAACTTGTGTAACAGCAATGGCTGGTGCAGCTTTCTTGTTATTATTTGAAAAACCACAAAAAATCTTTAATGAAGTTGAATGGAATACAATTTTCTTCTTCATTGGTTTGTTCATCATTATCGGTGGTTTAGAACACGCTGGTGGTATCAAATTAATGTCAGAATGGTTGCTAAACGTAACACACGGTTCACAAAAAGCGACTGCAATGATTATTCTTTGGGCTTCAGGTATTTTATCAGGTATCATTGATAATATTCCTTACACAGCAACAATGTCACCATTGTTAGTTGAGGTTCAAAAGGTTATGGGCGGTGATTACACCTTCCCACTATGGTGGTGCTTATCATTAGGTGCTTGCCTAGGTGGAAACATGACTATTATTGGTGCAGCAGCAAACGTTATCGTTTCAGAAACAGCTGCTTCAACTGGACACCCAATTAAATTTATGTACTTCTTGAAATATGGTGTGTTGGTAACATTTACTTCATTAATAATGAGTACAGTTTATATTTGGTTGAGATTTTTAACCTAGTACAATATAAGTAAATTTGAATATTAAAAGCGAGCATTTTATTTTTTTTAATGCTCGCTTTTTTTCCTAACAAAAATCTAACATTTTTTTTATAGCATGAAGTTATGAAAAAGATTATGTTTATATTGAGTGCAATTGCGCTCAGTTTTATATTTTTATACCATTTAGGTTTACCAGCGCTTTTAGACTCTGATGAAACTCGTTATGCAGATATGGCTCGTGGCATGCTTATGAGCAAAGATTTTATTACTCCGTATTTAGATGGAAGAATATTTTGGGATAAGCCGCCATTATTCTTTTGGCTTTTGTGTTTATCTTATAAATGTTTTTAATAGGAAAAGAAATTAAACACAATACAACTAAAGAAATAACACAAGTTGAAGAACAAACGATTTTTCATTTTGTTCCATTAAGTATAGGTAACGAAAATTATATGCTTATTATTTCAACTGCGACAAAACACATGGAAACTACTATTACAAAATACAAAAAATATATTTTGGTAAGTATTTTAGGAGGTGTGTTAATCGTATTTGTGCTTGCAATGTACCTTTTTAATACATATTGGGCGTTTAATCGTTTGCAAAATAGTGCAATAAAAATTTCTGCGGGTAATCTTGAAACAAATATTTTTATTCCAAAAGGCGGGTTGTTGCACGAATTAGCTTGTGCTTTAGATAAAATGTCTAAGCGTTTGAAGACGCAAATTAATGAAATGCAAAGGTTAGAAGATTTTAGGAGTGAATTTATAGCGAATGTTTCTCATGAGGTTAAGACTCCTTTGACAGGCATATTATCAGCTGTAGAAATTCTGGAAGACGAAGACATTAACAAAAGTCAAACAACAGAGAAATGTTTAACAATCTTGAAGAAACAGGCTAATAGATTAAACTCTTTGGTGCAAGATATTTTGAGCCTTTCTGAAATTGAGCGTAGACAGTTCGATAAAAAGCAAGAGTTTAAAAAGTTTAATCTTTCAAAAATCGTCAAGAATTGTATTTCTATGTGTGATACGGAAATTCCTATCAACACTCATCTTGAGGAAATTGAAATGTTTGGTGATAACATTTTAATAGAACAGGCAATTTTCAATATTCTAAATAACGCAATAAAATATTCTAAAACCGATAAAATCGATATTTTTACTAAAAAAGAACAAGATAAAATTATAATAGTTATAAAAGATTATGGTGTAGGAATCGCACAAGAACACTTGCCACGCCTATTTGAACATTTCTATCGTGTAGATAAAGCTCGTAGCCGAGATTTGGGTGGAACAGGTTTAGGGCTTGCGATTGTAAAGAACATCGTAAAATTGCACAATGGCGAAATTGTTGCAAAGTCAAATGGTGGTTGCGAATTTGTAATGGAATTTAATTTAAACGCCTAATGACGGAGCGATTTGAATGAAGGTTCTTACTAAATCGCCGTCCCACTGTGTGCCTGCACCTTCTTCTAGGATAGAAATAGCTTTTTCAATATTCATACCACGTCTATAAGGTCTGTCGCTAATCAGTGCATGGTAAGTATCTGCGATTGCTACAATCTTTGCAGCAAGTGGAATGTCACCATTTTTAAGTCCTTCTGGGTAGCCTTTTCCATCAATTCTTTCGTGGTGGTATTTTACGATTGGTATCAAATCTCTCAAGGAAGGATTTGGCATCAATACTTTTTCAGCTCCAATTACAGGGTGTTGCTTCATTATTGCCCATTCTTCATCAGACAAAGGACCTTCTTTTTTTAGAACTGATTCTGGGATACCAATTTTACCAACATCGTGAAGTAATGCGCCTAATTTGATGCGTTCAACTTCGCCTTCAGGAAGGTTGATTGCACGAGCCAATGCTTCTGAAAATTTTGAAACAGAGGTTGAGTGACCTTTTGTATATGGGTCTTTTGCATCAATTGCACCAGCAAGTGAGGTGGCGATTTCTGAAATTCTGTTGCCAGACATTTCGTGGTCAACATTAAATTTTGCTAATAATTCTTCTTCAAAGTTTACACCTAATTGTGAGTGACGTTTGCCGATTACTTCTGCGTAAGATTGTAATGCAATATCGTCCCAGAAGTTAAAGTCTGCTGAGCTGATAATTGCTGACATACCATCTTTGTAGCCTTTTGCTTGAGAAATATACATTGCTTGTTCTGCAAGGATTAACAATTTTTCTTTATCGTCAGCGCAATCTGGGTATGTAGAAACGCCAACAGAAACCTTAACAGGTCCGATTTCATCAATAAAGCAACAAGAAAGCGAGTAGGTCAAATATTCTGCAATATATTTAGCTTGCTCTACAGAAGTTTTTGGTAATATGATTGCGATTTCGTCACCGCCGTAACGTCCTGCAATGTCGCCTTCACGGATATTTTGACGAACTTTTTCTGCAACAACTTTGATAACTTCGTCACCTTTTGCGTGACCAAGTTCTCTATTAATTTTTGTGATATTGCAAATATCCATCATCACGATTGATAATTTTTGTTTGTTTGTCTGTGCACGATTAATTTCGTTAGACAAAATTTCTTGAAAACCTCTATGGTTGTATAAAAGTGTTAAGTTGTCCGTATTTGCGTATTCATCACTCTTTTCGATTAACTCAAAATTGTGTGCAAAAAGAGCCGTATAGTTTGCAATAAGTTTATATAAACCGATATTTTGTCTTGCGTAATTGTCTTCAACTATCAAAACGCCTAGGCATTTGTTAACCGAAATTAGCGGCAAGATAACAACTGCGTGGTTTTTGAAATAAGAAAGTTTCAAAAAGTCAACGTCATTTTTGAAAATTGTTTCACGTTTTTGAAAAGCTTCGATAATTGGATTATCAATGTCTTTTAAGAAAACTTTTGTAGAATAAAAATTGCCTGTTTTATCTTTAAGATTAAGATTTATACAGTTAGATTTCTCTTTATATAAACCGTAGGCCATAAAATGAGAATCAATATTTTGACAAATTATTGAATAAATTTTAGAGAAAAGTTCCGTAATAGAAGAAACTTCTGAAATTTTTACTAATTCATCAATGATTGTCTTAGGGTTTAATGTATACCCTTTTTCGTTATTAAAAGATTTACTTTGTGGTTTAGATAACGAGTTTGCACACGTATGGAAGGTTAGTGAGTTAACCTTAGACACCAAATTCTCTTGCTGAATTGGCGAGGTAACAGGTGCATAGTTCGATATCTCTGAAATCTTACTTATTAAACTTTTTTCTTTTTTCACGCTTCACCTACACATTATAGAAATATAAAACCAATAAAGATGAATAATTGACTTTTTGTAACGAAAAGTTTACATTACGGTTTAAATAATCCCTTTAATAATTATATTAACATTTTTTTGAAGTTTTACTAGTGTAAATTGTACTTTTATTTACAAATGTTTATACAAAAGTTGCAACAATGTAAGTTGGGCTTTCAGCCCAACAAAAATCTTTAGATAAAATCAAAATTAAAAAATTTGATATTCTATCAGTAATTGTGTAGTATAATATAAAGAGCGCTTTTTTGACTAAAGAGGAGTGTAAAGCTTATGAAAAGGTTTATAAAATCAATGATATTGTTATCAGCTGTAGTGATGGCTATTGGACAAGCTTACTCTGCTACACCTGCTGAAATGTATGATGATGTTTGGAAAATTGTTAACAGAAAATATTATGACCCATCAAATAATGCCCAAGATTGGACAAAATGGAGATATCGTTACGAAAACAAACTTAAAACAAAAGAAGATGCATATATTGCAATCGAAACAATGCTTGCTAGTTTGAACGATCCGTACACACGCTTCCTTGACCCGAAAGAGTTTTCAGAAGAAACTCAATCAATCAAAGGTTCGCTAAAAGGTATTGGTACTCAAATCGGTTTGCGAGATGGCGAACTTGTAATTATTGCACCGCTTGAAGATTCACCTGCTGAAAGAGCTGGATTGATGGCTGATGATAAAATTTTAGAAATCAACGGTGAAAGCACAAAAGGTATAAATATTGATGCAGCAGCGGATAAAATTAGAGGTGAAAAAGGTACAACCGTAACTCTTCTAATTCAACGTAAGGGTGTACCTAATAAGACTTATAGCGTTGTAAGAGATGAAATTGAAGTTAAATCGGTATCTTGTAAGCCGCCATTTGAAACAACAGAAATTCCGAACGATATTCAATACATTAGATTGAGTTCCTTTATCAGTAAAAATGCTGCTACAGAAATAGAAAGCATATTAAATAATTCAAATAATGTAAAAGGTTACATTTTAGACCTTCGTTCAAACCCAGGGGGACTTTTGACGAATGCAATTTATATTTCTGATATGTTGTTGCGTGGTGGTGTAATTGTAAGCACTGTTGATAGAGATTCATACAAGAGTACAACTCGTGCAAGATACCAACAGGTTACAGACAAACCGATTGTTGTTTTGATAAACAAAGGTTCTGCATCGGCTAGTGAAATATTGAGCGGCGCATTAAAAGACAACCACAGAGCAACAATTGTTGGCGAACAATCTTTTGGTAAAGGTTTGGTGCAAGAAATTAACAGATTGCCAGACGAAGCAGGCATGAACATTACTATTCAAAGGTATTTAACTCCTTCTGGTAGCGATATTCATAAAAAAGGCATAACTCCTGATGTTGTGGTAGAATTAACTAAGGAAAACGTTGACGCAAAAGATGACGTTCAGTTGAAAAAAGCTATTGAAATATTGAAAGAAATGACATGTCTTGTACAAAAGAATGGATAGTTCGTGGAGGTAAGGGTAAAACCGAACGAGCAAATTTAATAGATAAATTATTAGAAGTTAGGGGCATTAAATCAGAGGAAGCAAAGAAGGAGTTCTTAAACCCTCTTGAGATAACGTTAATGCACCCTAATGCTTTTTGTGATATGCAAAAAGCCGTTGATAGAATTGTTAAAGCCATTGACGAAAAAGAAAATATTTTGGTTTATGGCGATTTTGATGCAGATGGTGTGACTTCGACTTCTGTTTTGATGAAAACCTTTAGTTACTTAGGTGCAAATGTAGATTATTACATACCAGAACGTGAAAATGAAGGACACGGTTTGCATACAAAAGCTTTAGTGCAACTTTTATCGCAAAAGAAACCGAAGCTTATAATCACGGTCGATAATGGTATTAGTAGTGTTGAAGAAGTTAAATTTATAAACAGTTTTGGACGTGACATCATTATTACAGACCACCACGAAGCTCCAGAAGTTTTGCCAGAGGCTTATGCGATAATAAACCCAAAAGCAATGAATGCGCTAGATGAAAAACTTACACCTGCTCAAATCGAATCGTTGACGTCTTTAGCTGGCGTTGGTGTTGCTTTCAAGCTTGCGCAAGCGGTACTTGAAAGATACGACAAACTAGCTTTCAGTATGGAAATTTTACCATTTGTAACTGTTGGTACAATCGCTGACATCGTTCCTCTTATCGGTGAAAACAGGTATTATGTTACAAAAGGGTTAGAACTTATTGCAGCTGGTAAACATTATGGTTTAAAGAGAATGCTTGATGTTGCTGGCGTTGGAACAGATAATGGTTTAACGGCAGAGCAAGTCGCGTTCACAATTGCACCTAGAATTAACGCTTCTGGTCGAATAGACACCGTTGATTCAGCTATCAAGGTTATGATTTCTGAAAACAAGCAAGAAATCGAAATGGCGATTATAACGCTCGAAAATTTCAATAAATTGCGTCAAGAAATGTGTTCAGAAACTTTTGCTGAGGCTGATGAGATGTGGAAGGCTTCAAAAAGTCGTGATAACGCAATTGTATTATTTTCAAAAGACTGGCATGTGGGAATTGTTGGAATTGTTGCATCAAAATTTGTTGAAAAGTACTATAAGCCAACCTTTATAATGAACTATTCAGAAGAAACTAAGTTGTTTCGTTGTTCGGCTAGAGGTGTAAAAGAATTGAACCTATATGACATAATCTCAAATATTTCTGAATATTTGGAAGGTTTTGGCGGACACCAATTGGCGGCAGGTTTTGCGTTTAGTGAAGAGAAAGCATCTTTTGACACGGTGAAAAAAGCTTTAAACAAAACTGTCGATGAAATGCTGAATGGACAAAAGCTTAATCCATCGTTGGAAGTAGATTTGGAGCTTTCAATTGACGAGGTTGATGTTGGATTAGTAGAAGAAATTTCTAAGTTAGAGCCGTTCGGTGCGTCTAATCCTTCGCCAACTTTTGTGGTTAATAACTTGACTCTAAAAGAAAAAAAATTAATGGGTTCGACAAAGGACCATTTGAAACTCATTGTAGATACTCCAACTGGTACGATAGATTGTGTGTGGTGGTCAAGAGGTGACATACCTCTACTTCAAGGTGACAAGCTGGATATCGCTTTTGCACCGCAGCTTAATACATTTAATGGTGTAACCTCTGTTCAATTGATTTTGAAAGACGTACATTCCGACGCTTTGCAACAAGAGGAAGAGGCAAAAACAAAGATTTACGATCATAGAAGAAAAACGAATATTTTGGCGCAGGTTAATGATTATATTAAAACTTCAAAGCTTTCAATATCAGCGTTTGTCGAAGATAGAGCAATTTTAGAAGGGCTTAAACCTTTTAAGGAGATTTTTGAACATATTGTAAATAGAAATAGTGTTCAAAAATCTGACGTGTTAATGTTTTTTGATTACCCCGCAGATGAAGAGGTTATGCAAAATATAATGACAGCAGTCGCTCCAGATACGATTCATTATATGAAATATCAAGCTGAAAAGTATAATGAAGAATTAATGCTTAAAACTTTTTCTGGCATGATTAGATATACTTGTAATACGCTAGGCGGTGATTTTAACCTTACAAGAGCAGCATCAGCACTCGGTGTAAATAATCCTGTAATTGAAACCATGCTAGAAATGTTTGAAGATACTGGCATGATAAAAATTAAAGAGCGTGGTGAAAATGCATTCAAAATCGAGTTTTTACAAGTTGTTGAACTTTCTAAAACCTTACATACAATGAAGTACGCAGAGTTCGTGGAGTTGATGAATACAATCAATGATTATAAAAATAAATTTATGTCGATAGACATAAATTAAAGAACAATTTTCTTTTTAAACAGGCAGAGCCTGCACTCTTGCGTTCGCTATTGTATACTTACGCATACACGCTCACAACGTGAAATACGCTTATTGAACGACTTTAGTGCCCTCCCCTTTTATTAATTTAATCTGGGGAGGGTGCCGAAGGCGGGAGAGGGTATTATTAACTTTAAATTAAATGGATATAGTTAATAACCAGCTGGATTCTTCGTGCTAATCGCACTCAGAATGACCCACAACTTGTGAGCTTGGTGTTAGTGTCATTTTGAACTGAGATTTTTACTTACAATTTCGCACTGCCGTCATTTTTCATTTTGTCCAAAGCTTGTTTTGCGCCGTCATAATTGCGGCAAAGTTTTACAACAAATTCAATTGACGCCTTATCCTGTTTAATCGCATCTTTAAGCTTATAAATCTCTGCAAGTTGAAGCTCTTTAGTATCGCCCTCCCCAAACAAATATTTCTTCAACAGCTTTTGCGATTCAGCGTCTAAGCCAGCAATGTTATGTTTAAAGGCAAACCAATTATAGAAATGGTAAATGAAATAATACTTATTGATTTCACCTTTTGACAAAATAAACATCTCATTCGTTTTAAAGCTCGGTTTCTTCTCTGTAGCAAGTGATAAATATAGAGCAAGACTACCTGTTGCAGGGCTTATAAACCCTTCGTTCTCGCCAATTGGATTAAGAAGTTTTGACGCCTTCTCGACAAAATAAACCTTTGTGCCTTGACCTTCAATATACTCCAAAATCTTCTTAGGCTCGTAGTTGTATTGCTTTAGTATAAGATTAATTTCTTCTTCTAATTGTTGTTTTTCAAGCTCTGCCATACTGTTTAAATCAAGCGTACAACCGTTAGAGTAATGGCGTTTTCTTTTTGAAGTGTTTTTGACGCCCAATGTCTTAGAAAGTCTGTATTTTAGAATTTTTTCCTGCAAGGAAAGCAGGAAGTATATTAAATTTTTAAGCATATTGTTTTTCCATATTTTCTACTTCTTTTCTAGCAGAATAGCACAAATCTTTGCGTTCGTCTTTTAATTCTGCAACAAATTCTTTGTTTACAATAGAGCAAATGTATAAGAAAGAGCTTGTAGAACAGTTTTTAGCAAGTTTCTTTAATGTGTTTAAGTCGTATCCCTTGATAATAGTAGTAAGTTGAGGACGCATGTGTTTCAAACTTTGATTGTCAAGTACAGTTTCAATAACCGTTGCATGTCCAAATTTCTTAATTGCGTCGCTAATACTTGTTGATTTGATTTCTTTTGTAATCAAAATCAAATTGTTTGTTTGTCGTGGAACTTGAGAAGTTGTTTTGTTGTCATCAACTTGGGCAAAATCTGTTTTTTCTTCTTTTTTTACACCATTATTAAAAGCGATTTGGGTATAAGTTGTATCAACTTTGCTTTCTTGAGGTGTAGTTGTGTAAGTTTGAGGTGCAGTTTCTGCTTTTTCAGGAGCAACTCTTTGAGCTGTTTTTGCAACTGCCTTTTGTTCGTTTATAACTTTGATTTTGTCTGCGATTTCTTTATATTCGCTCTTTGTTTCTAATGTTTTGTTAATGTGTTCTGTAACGACTTCATAGTCATCATATTTTTTTGCATCATTTTGCCAATTAGAAATAAATTCGGCTTTTTCATCTGCGCTCATATTAGTGTTAGCTAAAGCACCTTCACCAATACCTTTTGCAGTAGAGGTGAAGAAATCGTCGCTTAGATAAGCAGGTCTGTCTTCGCCAGCTTCGTATTTATTTCTTCTTGCTTTGTAATCGGCTTGATATTCGTTAACTGCTTGTGCAGATTTTGCGGCGATGTTAGCTTGTGTAAAATCTTGAACTACTTCGCTAGAAGGTTTTTCGCCTCTTTCGTAATAGTCCTTCAACAAGCTTTCTGTGTATGCAAAGTTTGCTTTATCAGCGGTTTTAGTCCTTTCTGCGCTATTGACTCTTGTTTTTAAAATAACTTTAAAACTTCTTCCCATATTTTTAGCAGGAAGTGTAATAACGGCTTCTAAAGCTGAATCAGAATCTTTTGTAGCTAAAACTTCGTTAAAACGAGCTTTTTCAGCGTGTTCATGTTCTGCACGTATTCTAGCTTCAACATCTCCTCGTTTTTCAGGAGCAACTTTTGCCAATTCTTTCTTTAAGTGTTGTTCAAAAGCTTCTTTTCTAGATTTTACAATTTCTCTAAATTTTGCACGCTTTTCTTCTCTGCTTAATTTGTCGAAATCTTTGCCTAATTCATCTAAGATGTTACCTGCTTCTTCGTCCATTGATTTTAAATTAACGCCAGCTTTTTTAGCTTCGTATCTGTTTTTAGCCGTTTCGGTAACAACTTCTGCGGTGTTTGTTTCTTTAGATGAGCCGTGTTTCTTTTGTAATTTAATAGTTCTATCAACAGCTTGTTCTAAGTAGGTTAAAACTTCGATTTGTTGGTCTGGTGTAAGTGTGTCAAATTTTTCTTTTGTTAAACCTGCAACTTCAGGAAGTTTTCTTAATACTTCTGCGAAACTTATATTGTTTGATTGACATTTGTTTTTAATTGATTCTCTGATTTGTCCAGCACTTCTTTTTGGTGCTTTTGTAGTACTTTTAACGTTCTTTTGTCTGTTTTTAACTTCAATTGTATCTTCGTTTTTGCCAACGTTTTTGCAACTAACTACTGCGTTTGGCTTTTCGCTCTTTTGTGCTTTTTGAGCAGGCTTAACTTGAGTGTCATTGTTTACACCTAAAATATCATTTACTATGAAATTTTTAACAGTGCTTAAAATACCCATAGTTATCCTCGTTATATATATAAAGTATTTTTTGTATATAAATTTGCTGAATTGTAAATTTTTATTACGAATTTAGCTTGAGATTCTATTTTATTTTTTAGACAAAACGTAACAAAATTAAGCTTTTGTAACGAGAATGCTTGCTAGAAAAGCATGTTTATAATATGATTTTGGTGGTTACACTGGTCGATAGGCTTGCCCTAGTCTATTCGTTCAGACGATTTAGTCCAAAACCTTATAGATGGACTGGTTTAGCCCGTAGTAAAACAAGTTAGAAAAAAAGGAGACACAAGATGTCAGTAGCATCACTTATCGAATTATTAGAAGCTGGCGTTCACTTCGGACACCAAACACAACACTGGAACCCAAAAATGAAACCATATATTTATGGTGCAAGAAATGGTATCTATATTCTTGATTTAAGAAAAACTACTACATTATTAGATGCAGCTTATGATGCAGTTAGAGATTATGCAGCAAAAGGAAGAAACGTTCTTTTTGTTGGTACTAAAAAACAAGCAGCAGAAGTTGTTGCAGAAGAAGCAAACCGTTCTGGCGCATACTTCATCAACAGAAGATGGTTAGGCGGTATGTTAACTAACTTTGAAACAATCAGAGGCAGAGTTAACAAATTAAGAGAATTGGAAGATTTTATCGCATCTGGTCATGCTGAAAAATTGCCTAAAAAAGAACAAGCTCAATTAAACAGACAATTAGCTAAATTGAGCAAGACATTAGGTGGTATTAAGGAAATGCGTGGTTTGCCAGATATTATCTTCGTAGTAGACCAAGCAAAAGAAGATATCGCTATTGCAGAAGCTAACAAATTAAACATTCCTGTTATTTGTTTGGCTGATACAAACGCTAATCCAGATGGCATCAACTACATTATCCCTGGTAATGATGATGCAATTCGTTCAATCAAATTAATCACTTCTAAATTGGCTGACGCTGTATTAGAAGGTAAACAATTAAGAGAAAACAATGCAAATTCTAAAAACAAAGTAGAAGCAGTTACTGCTGCTGATGCTGGCGTTGAAGAAACTGCTAATGTTTAATAATTAGTGAATTGTGAAGGGTGATTAGTTAATAAACTTTTTGCTAATCACTCTTTACGATTTAAAGAAGGAGAAATTTAACATGAATATTACAGCTACAATGGTAAAAGAACTTCGTGATAAAACTGGTGCTGGCATGATGGACGCTAAAAAAGCTCTAGTTGAAGTTGATGGTGATATGGAAAAAGCAATGGAAGTACTTCGCCAAAAAGGTATGGCTTCTGCTGATAAGAAAATGGGTAGAATTGCTGCTGAAGGTAGAATCGGTTCTTTCGTTAACGATTCAGTCGGTGCTATGATTGAAGTTAACTGTGAAACAGACTTCGTTGCTAAAAACGCTGAATTTATCGAATTAACAAACGGTTTGGCTCAAATGGTTGCTGAATCTAACCCAGCTGATGTTGATGCTTTGTTAGCTTCTGTATGCCCTAAATGCAATAAACCTGTTGCTGACGTTATCAAAGAAAAAATCGCTTCAATCGGTGAAAAAATCACTGTTAGAAGATTTGTAAGATATGAAGGTAATGTTGCAACTTATATCCACAACGGTAAAATCGGTGTTCTTCTAAATACAGATGCTAAAGATGAAGTTTTGGCTAAAGATGTTTGTTTACATATCGCATCTTCAGCTCCAGAATTTGTTTCAAGAAAAGATATTCCAGCTTCTGTAATCGAAGAAGAAACAAGAATAGAAATGGGTAAAGAAGATTTGGCTAAGAAACCTGAACAAATCAGAGCTAAGATTGTTGAAGGTAGAGTTAACAAATTGATGGCTCACAGATGCTTGGTTGAACAACCATTCGTTAAAAACCCAGAACAAACTATTGAACAATTAATCTCTGGTAAATTTAATATCGTTAAATTTGACAGATTTGTTCTAGGTGAAGGTCTTGAAAAAAGAAACGATAACTTCGCTGATGAAGTTATGAGCCAATTAGGCAAGTAATTTTATTTAAAATGTTATGAATATAAAAGGATACACAAATTTGTGTATCCTTTTTTTTGAGTTATTGGTGCGTCATTTGACGCACCATGCATTTTTCTAGACCACGCTAGTCAGTGAGGTATTGAACTGTCACCCAAAATGTGGACATTTAACTCGCAAGTAAAAATTTTCTATACTTTTAAAGAACAAGAATAAACAAGTCGTGTTCAATGTTTTTCATTGAACACGACCTTGCTTATTGCTCTACATAATTATCTTTTTATTTTGCATTTAATGCTTCTTTCAATTCATCAGCTCTATTCCAGTACTTTTCAAGCAATCCTTTTTGAATTTCTTGAAATTTACTGCCATATCCAGGTTGGCTATTAATTCCATCGCAATTTTGAATAGCATCATGTAACATTTGAGGAGAAATTTTTTCACCTTTAGCAATTCTATTTTCAAGGTATTCTACCACTTTTAAAGTAGAAGGTACTAAATCACCATAACTACCTTGAGTTTCTTTTGTCATTTTATTAATTACATCTTCGGTGAAACCAGCTTTATCCAAAGTTGCTTTAGTTTGTGCTTCTTTATATTGAGTAGCTTCTTTGTTTGTCAAAAAACGTCCTTCTTTATGGAAAGCTTCTTTCAACTCGCTACCTTTGTTCCAATACTTTTCAAGCAAGCCTTTTTGAATTTCTTGAAATTTACTGCCATATCCAGGTTGGCTATAAATATCATCGCAATTTCGAATAGCATCATTTAGCATTTGTGTAGAAAGTTTTTCGCCTTTAGCAATTCTATTTTCAAGGTATTTTACTACCTCTAACGTATAAGAAACTAAGCCACTATAACTGCCTTCCGTTTCTTTAGTCATTTTATTAATGACGTCTTCTGTAAAGCCAGCATTGTCAAGAGTAGCTTTTGTTTGTGCCTTTTTATACTGAACTGCTTCTTTGTTTGTCAAAAAACGTCCTTCTTTATGGTAAGCTTCTTTTAGCTCGCTAGCTTTATTCCAATATTTACCTAGCAATTCTTTTTGAATTTCTTGAAATTTACTGCCATATCCAGGTTGGCTATTAATTCCATCGCAATTTTGAATAGCATCATGTAACATTTGAGGAGAAATTTTTTCACCTTTAGCAATTCTATTTTCAAGGTATTCTACCACTTTTAAAGTAGAAGGTACTAAATCACCATAACTACCTTGAGTTTCTTTTGTCATTTTATTAATTACATCTTCGGTGAAACCAGCTTTATCCAAAGTTGCTTTAGTTTGTGCTTCTTTATATTGAGTAGCTTCTTTGTTTGTCAAAAAACGTCCTTCTTTATGGAAAGCTTCTTTCAACTCGCTACCTTTGTTCCAATACTTTTCAAGCAA
>CAKVLN010000012.1 GCA_934757275.1 uncultured Candidatus Melainabacteria bacterium | reverse complement strand
AAAACAAAATGACTCCGATTGAGTATAGAAATTTTTTACTTGCGAGTTAAATGTCCACTTTTTGGGGGACAGTTCACCCTCCCCCGAGGGAGGGCACTAAAGTCGTTCAATTAGCGTCTATACGCCGTGAGCGTGTGGCGGTTAGCCACGATAGCGAACGTAAGAGTGCAGGCTCTGCCTGCTAGAAAGAAACAACCGTAAGGTTGTAGGAAACAAAAGCGTGCTTTCTCTTTCTTTTGGTCCTTTTCTTTCTCTTTATCTCGCAACAAAAGAGAAAGAAAAGGACATTAATCTATGCGTTTATTAAACGCATTAAACATAAAAAATTACTAAAATGAACTTATTGACTTATTCACCCATTCACTTTTATAAACTCAAACCCCTTTCCGATTAATCAGAAAGGGGTAGTTTTTACTTCCATAGGGGATTAATGTATTATGGAAAGTAATTTTAGCTAATCTTTCTTACCGTCAAGGTGTGAGAAAGAGGAATTCCGCCTTGTACTGCGGGTTTATTGACAACTTGTCCTTTTACAAACATTACCGTTGAGCCGCCGCCATCTAAGTTCATCGCATTTACACAGCCAAGCTCTTTCATCAAATTTGCAAGTTCTACAAGCGTTAAGCCTATTGATGAGCCTTCTCTTCCATCGGCTGTTAGCATAATTAAATGGTTATCTCTTGTGTATCCTATTGCAGTTCTAGGGTTTCTGCCACCAATTGAGCCAAGTTTTTGCGCTGTCATATCTACATAGATATCACCATTTTTTATCAAATATGGTCCACCACTAATAATATGATTTACGTCTTTCCACTCAGGATTGATTTTTACATTTAGTTTAAACCTTTTTGCGTCCTTGATACTATTTAAGTTCTTTTCTGCACCAACAATTACGAAACCGTCCTTAGGTATTCGATTTGCCCCATAAGACATTCTAGTTGCTTTGCCATTTTCGACAACTATCTGAACCCCATACTTTGGACAAGGCGGAGAATATTCGCCCCAATCCGACGTATAGACGATTGTATGAGTTGACAACATTCTAGGCTGATTGATATTATCAATTTTTAACCCTCCTTTGTTTGTTTCCACTTGAGCTCTAAGCTGAACTCTAGCCATATCAAATCCGTTGTCGAAAATTCCCATAGCCACTCTGTCATAAATTGGTCCTGTGTAAACTTTCTTGTTTATCATCAAAGTCCCTAGTGGAACTCCTGTTTGAGGTTTGAAATAGCCCCCGTTGATTGCAACTATTGCGTTTTCTCTGTTTGCGATGTTAGAGATTTTAGATTTAGAAGCTAAAGTTCCAGAGGCAATCGCTGGTTCTATTACTAAGTCCTCGTTTACACCTTTTGATAGTTCGACTATATTAATTCGGACGGGTTTATTGTTATAAAATCTTATCATTCTGACATGTTTAACGCCTTTCTCAACACTAACTATTTTTGAATTTTTATACTTACTTGTAATTTCTTGCTCAAATGCGACTTCTTGGTCTTTTTGTCTTTCTTGAATGTAATTTAAGCTTGGTGAAATTCCTGTTAAGTTTTCTACTCTAATGTCTTTTGCGGATATTAGTAAGTTTTGAGAGAGCATCAAGCATAAGGCAATGCCAATACCTGCGGCACTTGTTGCAGTCTTTTCTAATTGGGGTCTTTGTAATCTGTTTACTAATATCGTATCCATCGCTTTCACCATTTGTTTTTAAGTTGCAGGATACCTTTTTTATTTGAGAGTGGTGTGGGGCTATAACACTCTGGGGGTAAATTCTTTAAGCGATATTAACCTCGCTCGTTGCAGAAAACTTTTTAATTTACCGTTCCTTTCTCTGTTTTTTAAACAGGCTTGAAAAAATATTTATTCTTTCTACTCTTATTATACCATACACTTAATACATTCTCAAGAGGGTTGTATGTAAATAATACTAATACTTTTGAATGATTTTAAAAAGAGTATAAAATACACTTATTATTTTTTAAGATGCTTTTTTCTTTTTGTATGCATATTTTTATCTTATAATTTTATTATGCTAACAATTTGTACAGGTGTTATAACTAGAATAATTTCAAATTCCTACTTGAATGTTTTTCAGAAACTTTTGACAAACAAAGAACAAAAATCATCTGTTATAAATTTCTACACTTATTTGGGCTTGTCAATTTGCGGTTTGTTTTTTCTTAATCAAATCTCAATTTCGTCTGAAATTTTGGCAAACGTCTTGATTATGGGCTTTTTGGGTGCTTTAGGCAACTATTTTATAATAAAAGCTCTTTCTTTAGGCGATTTATCTGCAATTGCTCCAATAAATTCTTACAAACCAATTGTTGCAATGATTATTGGTTTTATTTATTTGGGGGAAATACCGAGTTTAAACGCTTTGTTGGGAATTGCGTTAATTATTGGCGGAACATATTTTGTTTTGGGTGTAAATAATAAAACAAAAGTTGATAAAAGAGCTATTTTATATAGGGTTATGGCTTTGTTTTTTTCAGGTACAGAGGCAATTTTTATAAAGAAAATTATTCTGTTATCGGGTGTAGTTAATGCATTCTTTTTGTGGGCGTTTTCAGGGCTGGTATTTTCGCTCATATTTTTGTTGATTTCAAGACACAAACCTGTCATCAAATCATATCGATATCAGTTGCTTTTAATACTTTCTGTCGGCATTATGCAATACTCTACAAATTATGTTTTCGCAAAAATGAATGTTGCTTATGCTTTGGCTTTATTCCAGCTTTCAACCATATTGAGTGTGTTTTTGGGCGCAAATCTTTTTAAGGAGAACAATCTCAAAGAGAAACTTATTGGCTCAATAATTATGGCAATAGGCGCAGTGATAATTATTTTGAACTAGTATTTGAAACAATCTTTTTCGTGGTCATCAACAATTCCTATTGCTTGCAAATAAGAATAAATAATCACCGTTCCGACGTATTTCATGCCACGCTTTTTTAAGTCTTTTGAGATTTTGTCAGAAAGCGGAGTGCTTACATATTGTGCGCCAGTAGTGTTTTTAACGATTTTATTTTCGGTAAAACCCCAGATGTAATTAGAAAAACTTCCATATTCTTTTTGAATTTCAATGAAAATTTTGGCGTTACTAATAGCAGAATTTATTTTGCTTTTTGAACGAATAATTTTTTCATTGTTTAAAAGTTCGTTAATTTTGTTTTCATCATAAGTTGCGACTTTTTTTACATCAAAATTGTCGAAGGCAACACGAAATGCTTCACGCTTTTTGAGCACAGTTATCCACGAAAGTCCCGCTTGAAAGGACTCCAAAATTAGAAGTTCAAAAAGCTCTTTGTCGTCGTACTTTGGAACGCCCCACTCTTCATCGTGGTATTTAATATATATTGGCGATTTTTCGTCCACCCAACGACATCTTTTCATTGTTCTACCTCTTTTTTTGATTTTAGCATATTTTGGTTTCAAAGTTAAATGAAGAGGGTTAACGAACAATTTTGGTATGGTTTTGTTACAATTTGTAAAGAAAATTTAGACTTGTAAAATTCTTCAATTTTAATTGTTTTATATAAGTAAAGGTAGCATGATTATGTCTGAAGTTAATAATAACGAAATTAAATTTGATATTAATAATAGACAATTCTTAATAAGGAAATCTGATTTCAAAGAGAGTAAAAAAGAAATCTTTTTGTTTGATTATCTTACCAATAATGCTACGAATAAAATTCTGAAATCTGAAAACAAAAGGGTTTCACTAGAAAAACTTGATAAAGAGAATGGAACAGAAGGAGTTATTACAAAACAAGACATACAAATATTTCTTCAAGATAAAAAAGTTCAGAAAAATAATATTACGCCAGAAGATGTTGTTAATTTTTTAGGCAAAATGATTAAGGCTAATCCTACGAAAGAGGAAGAGGCTATTTCTAACCTTGTAGAAAAATACAAAGATGAAAACGGACAAACCGTTATGACGCCAGAGCTTAAAGAACTTTTTGGCTTGGAATATAAATCTATAAAACATTCAGATTTTTATGACAAAGATAAAAATGTCAAAAAGGGTATGGAGGTTTTTGACCTAAATGGTGATGGCAAAATCGACAAGGTCGAAGAAAAATTTTTGAACAAGAATGTGGGTTATGCAAGACTTTCTGATTTAGAAAATAACCTTAAAGAACTTGATAAAGCTGATACTTCTGATGGCAAAATCACAAAACAAGACAAAATGGCTATGTACAACAAAATTGCACAAGAAGAAACTAAACTTGCGCATGAAAAGTTAGAAAATATGGATATAACAGATGAGACTGGCAATAAAGTTATTAGCGAAGAAATCAAAGAATTGTTTGCTAATGGTAGTGATTCTGTTTCGTTTGATGAAATTGTGGAGGACGCAAAAACTGGAAAACTCAAATCTGGCATGGAAATTTTTGATTTGAACGGTGATGGAAAACTTGATGAACTAGAAAGAGCATATTTTACAAATAATGGTCATTATAGCAAAACTTCTAAGGAAAAACTTGAACTAACTTCTTTTTTAGATGCAGTTACAAATCTTGATAAAGTTGGATATGTACAAAGTCAAGGCAGAAGTGCAAGTAATAATGAAATTTTCGCAAAAGATAAGGTAGGCTTGTATAAAATGTTATCAGCTGGACAGTATATGCTTGATAATATCAAAACCTTCCCTCAAGAATTGCAGGACAAATATATAGAGGTTTTGAGTAACAAAACTTTAGCGGAACATGACACAAAGAAGAGTTCTGTCGGAATTAACAGAGCTGATTGTATTGAAGTAGATACTAATACATTGAGCGAACCTGAGATTGCTTCTGTTATGGTGCATGAATTTGCTCATACGATTTTGTCTGAAAAAATGTCACCACTTTTGCAAGAGGTTGTAACCTTTTATTCAGAATATAGATTGTATTCTGAGGCAGTAAAAAATGACCCAGATTACAAACAAAAAGTTAATGGAATAGGTTTTAGCGCAAAAACAAGTGCAGTAGATACGAATTATATGGAGTTTGTTGACAAGCTAAGAAAAGAAAAACCTGATATGTCGGAAAAAGATTTGGCAATTGAGGCTTTTTTAAAATTCCAATTTGAATCTTATAACGGTCGCTATCAAGCTAAAGTTTCAGAAGATGATATAAGAAATGCAAACTATGATGCGGCGAAAGAGTTTTTTGAATAGCTACGCTTACAACCCTCCAACACACGAGTGGTGAAGAAAATGATTGGAGGGGGGAAGCCATGAAGTTATTATTGGTAACAATAGTAAAAGCCCTAGTTGTACTAGAGCTTTTAGTTAGATTAATTCTAACAACTTCACACTTGTAGGTGTGAAGTAGAACTCTAAGAAAATTGGTCTTTCTTAGGGTTCTCCCTACATGCTTATTATTTATTATTTTTAATAGCTAGTCAAGTGTTGTATATAAATTTAAAAAAAAAGAAATTTTTTGTTATAACGTAGCAATACAGATTTAGAAAACGTATGAAAAAGAATAAAAACGCTTGAAAAATAAAAAGAATAATTTATAATAAGACTAGGGAGCGGGTATTCCCAATACCCGCTATGCAGACCCTACAACAATGACGAAATAATTAGTAAAATGTGTCCGATGACGATTAGGGCACATTTTATTTGTTTTTAGTGTTTAATGAGAGGCTGAAATAAAGTAAACAAAAGAAAAGTTTGCCAAATGATTTATGGCAAACATTAAATAAACACGAGGATATTAAGAGAGAGTATAAAAAGAAATCTTGTATCAAGCTTACTGTCTAACGTTTTGACTTTCAGCTTTAAAATTTGTTTTCCTTATTTTCTTTATCTTGCTTACATTTATATAAAGTATTTTCGTTTTTCAAAATTGCCTTTTTTAAGGCGAATGTAACGAAGTTTTAAAATCGTATATACAAAGCATGTATAGCGTAGCTATTTGCTTAAAATTATCACGTTTTAAGAACTTAAAACGAAATTTATGATTTACCAAATATGGTAGCTTTTATAGTTTGCCACAAGCTCATTTTTTGAGTTGGTTTTGGAAGGCGTGGTGTTGAAGTGACTACCACTGGTTCAGAAGAGATTGAACCTGTTGTAGGTCCTTTCAAATCAAAAGCTTTGTCTAAATATTTAAGTTTAAATTTTTCTGCATCAATATCTTTAGAAGTTTCTAAGACATTTGCAAACTCATTGCGAGCTTTGTCAGCCAAATCTTCTACATCTCTTTGAGAGTATTTGTTTTCGTGCAATTTTTCTACAAATTTATCAATCTCAGCTTCATTGTTTTCAAAGAATTTTTGCTTAGAAACGCTTTCACTATCTCTCAAGTGGAATTTCAAAGAGGCTTTTAGTTCTTTTTCAGTTGGTAATTGCACCTCAATCATATTCTTGAATCTGCTCAATGACGCTTTGTCCAAATTGCCAGATTCTGGGTAAACGTTTGTTGTACCAACGATTTTTATATTTTTCAAGTTCGCAATATCATCTAAGCCGTTCAAGAAGGCAGTTCTATTTTCTGCCAAATGTAAGCTATTTGCACCACATTTTTCTCTTGGAACAAGCAAGGCGTCTATTTCGTTAAAACCAACTAGGAACTTCTTATCTGGGTTCTTTTCGGCTTGATTTTTTATTTGTTTAAATACGTTTTGAATTTCTACAGAGGTTTGACCGATATATGGCGAAGAAACATCAGCAAATTGAACTTCTGTATATTCTGCGCCAATTTCTTTTGCAAGCATCTTAGCAGAGAAAGTTTTACCAGTGCCAGAAGGTCCATACATCAAAATGCATTGTTCAGGACGTTTTACGCCAGCGGCTTTTGCTGCTTTTTCAGAAAGCCCAGCAGATTTCTTCATTGTAGATATAAATTCTCTAACTTTTGGGTTAACACAGTCATCTTCCAATTTTGGGAAATTTGTATCTTTAGCAATATTTTTCCATTCCAATTTAAGATTTCTTGACGCTCCAGTTGCACCGCCTTTTTTTAGTCCAACAAGACTTGTGCCTAACATGCCTAAAAATGCTACTGCCATGCCAACTTGCGCCAAAACACCAGTTTTATACCATCTTTCTTTACTTTTTTCTTTTTTAACGGCTTTTTGTTGCTCCATTGCTTGCATTAAAAACATGTCATCTTGATTGTTTTCTGGCATGGGAGGGGTATAGCGTTTATTGTAATTTACGCCATTGCTAGTTGCTTTGAAGTTTATTGAACTTACTGTATTAAACTGTGTCACCTGCTGACTCCTTCTACTTTACTGAATTTAAGAATGCTTGAATTTCTGCATCTGTTGCATACAAACTATCTTTGTTTGTTTGAATAGCTTTTATTACATCTTCAAATGTAACATTTTTACCTACTTGAGAACTTTCTGCTGCTGAACCTAAGATATCTGTCAATTTTCTGAAAGAAGTTTGACGTTTTTCATTTGATAAAAATTCTGCTATCTTGTCCCATTTTGGATTGTTGATATCCTTCATTGCATCATCAACCATCGTACGTTTAGGATTTTGATAAAATTTTGAAATACCTTCTTTTATTTGTTCTTTTGTTGGTAAATCAACTAGAACTTTTTGGGCAAATCTATCAACCATAGCAGTATCAAGAACTTTACCTTCCATTAACGCTTTTTTAGGGTCTAGTTTTAAGTTTGTTGCACCCATTACAATGATATTCTTTTCACCTGTTAAGCTATTAAAACCTTTTTTGAAAGCGTTCAAAATGTCTTGAGAAAGTTTTGCACCGCTACTTCTATCCTGCATCATAACAGAATCGATTTCATCAAGGAATACAAAAACTTTTTCTTGAGGGTGTTCTTTTGCATATTTTATTGTAGCTTCCATTGTGCCTAGGATATTCTTTTCAGATTCACCATGCCACATAGAGTTCATTTTTGAAATATCCATATCTAAGAACTTAGAATTTGGGAATTTCTTTGCGATTGCATAGGCAAATGTATTTTTACCTGTCCCTGGAGGACCGTAGAATAAAATTGCAGTACCGTCTTTGCCACCTTTTTTGATTACTTCATCATAATGTTCAATTCTGTTTGCAACTCTTTCTGCCGCCTTACGTTGGCTATCAGGAAGTGCCATTTCTGCTAGATTTTTTTCTTTGGTTAAGTCTTTAAAATTAATCTTAACTTTTTTGAACATACCCATTGATTTCATTTGCAAACCTGCCATCAAACCAAAGATACCGAGAATTGCAAGTTGAATGCCAGTGTTCAAATTTTGTTGTTTCTTTGCCTTTTTCTTTTCACTATTTTGTTGCTTTATAAAGGTGTCAATTTCGTTGTTTTCAACTGCTGACGCCCTAAAGCTTACTTTTGGTTGAGTATTTACGACGTTGCCGTTTTGAATAGTTGGAAGGTTTTGAATTGAATCAATCGTAGTCATACGAACTCCTGCACTAATTACTTCTAACATGTATAAAACGAAAAGTTTTAAGAAATTGCCTTATTGTAAAGATTTGTAAAAAATTTTCCAAAATCGCTAAAGTTTTGGCGAAATGTGCCGATAAACATGTAAAAGGGACAAAATAAAGGAAGCAAAAAATGGGATTAGCCTGCTCACAAATTAGACTTTTAACATTGACAGCCCGCAAAGCCGATTGCGAGTATGGCATCTCTATTGATTCAATGCAAAAGATGGCAATATCAAGAGAGCAAACCCAACTTTCGCAAGAATATAATAGCAAATTGAAGGCTAAGCAAATTTCTTATTATGCAAACGGCAAGTATAATAAGATTAATTATAGTTATTTGATGGGATATGGCGCAAATTATAGCAGTATTCTTAATGGTTCACAACCATTGAAGAGCCAAAACTCCATGATCTTGACTGATTATAAAGGTCAAGTTGTAATGAGCAAGGCTTATGCAGACGCAATTACAAGTGTGTTAGGATCTTCTGCAATGGATTCTCAAGGTAGAGGTGGAACATTCTCAACAGACCAAATTCCTGCAATTTTGGCAAAACTTCTCCCAGGGTTTACAGAAGACCAATTTAAAAATGCTATTGATGGCAAATCTCAAAATAGCACAAGTTATGAGGCAAATGGAGTTCAAACAATCACTGGTGAAAGCACTGGTACAACTGTAACAGTTGATAATACTGCAACAACGACTTCTAAAATTCAATCAATTGTTGATTTCTACTATCCAATCTTCCAAGCTGCGGCTGCGAATGGGTGGACAACTGAATATAACAATGACATGGGTACAAATTCTGATTATGTAAGTGATGCAATCTCAAGTGGAACTTTCCAACTTGCAACAGTAAATGACGAAGGTAACTACGAGCCAGATACTTCATTAACATACTATATTACAAGTGGACTTGTTGAACAAAACAACAATTCAGAAGTTAGAGAAGAAGTTACTGCGTGGTACAACGCAGAAAAAGCTAGAATTTCTGAAAAAGAAGATTATTTAGATATTGATATAGACAATTTATCTACAGAACTCGAATCTATTAACACCGAAATTCAATCTATACAATCTTTGATTGATGATGCAATAAGTTCTGTATTTGATTGGGGTAGTTCATAATAAATAACAAATTCCTATTCTTTTCATTTGGTTATAACAAAATTCTTATTTTGTTGTATAATAAGAACGTAGTTTAGGGGAGATAGGAATGCAGGACGTTATTGAAAGAAAACCAATCAAGAATATAGATTTTAACTGCGATTTGGCGCAGGCTTACGGTATTTATAAAAACAGTAGAGAATATGAACTTTTAGATTATGTAAGTTCTGTGAATATTTCTTGCGGTTTCCACGCTGGCGACCCTGTAACTATCAAGGAAGCTATGCTTAAAGCTAAAGAAAAAAATGTTGCAATCGGTGCGCATATTGGCTTTAATGATATTCAAGGTTTTGGTTATAGACCAGTTGAACTTAAAGAGGACGAACTTGAAGCTCTTGTTGTCTATCAAGTTGGAGCTATTATGTCTTTTGCAAAAGCTTATGGCTTGAGCATTGAACACGTTAGACCACACGGTGCCATGTACAAAATGGCTGGTGAAGATTTCACTTTCTCAGCAGGAATTGCAAAAGCGATTAAAAAATGCTCAGATTGGCTAGTTTACGTTGCTCCAGCGGGTGATATTACAACAAAAGTTGGCGATTATGTAAATATACAAGTTGCAAAAGAATTAAGCCTAGAAAAGACTTATAACGCAGATTTGACGATTGATTATTCTATTCCAGATAATACAAACAATTATGAATTAATCAAGCGTTTTCAACATCTTCTTCACACCTCTCAAATTCGTAACAACTTAGGAGGTTTGAGTTTTGTTGAAGTTGATACAATACATTTTTCAAATAAATACAAAAATTCTTTAGAGTTAGTACAACAGGCAAGAAATTTAATAACTCCTGCTCCAGTAAATTATATTAACGCTAAAGCTTCAGGTTGGGTGGATTAATTATGGCTTTTAATTTTAAAGAGAATGTTGATTTAAAAAAAGATGCTGGTTGGCTTTTGCCAGGGCTAGAGGTTAAAAGATGGTTTCTTTTAATTTTCTTAGGTTCAATCATGATTGTATTAGGTTTTATGGTTTTAGCCAATGTAAGACCGATATACTTGACTTTGGAGCTGATAAGAAAAGCTGCTTTAGTTTTGCCATCTAACGTTTTAGCCGCTATTTTTATTCTAATCGGCGGCGGAATCTTCTTTAAGGGTTGGCAAAAAACAACTTTGTCAATTATGGACATGGATTCTGTAAAAGGCAACAGTTCAATTCTTGAAAAATTATACAGAAGAAGAAAATTGAATAAAGGTGCTAAAATCGTTGCAATTGGTGGCGGTACTGGACTTTCAATGTTACTTAGAGGTATAAAAAAATACACAAACAACGTTACTGCAATCGTTACAGTTGGTGATGATGGCGGAAGTTCTGGCAGACTTCGTGAAGAAATGGGTATTCTTCCACCAGGTGATATCAGAAACTGTATTGCTGCGTTGGCTGACGACGAGGATATGATTACAGAACTTTTCCAATACCGTTTCAAAAATGGGGAAGGTTTGGAAGGTCATAGTTTTGGTAACTTATTCCTAACTGCGCTTTGTGCCATTACTGGCGATATGGTTAGAGCGGTAAAAGAATCTTCAAATGTTTTGAATATCCGTGGTGTGGTTCTTCCTGCAACTTTAGATGATATGAAACTTGCAGCAGAATTTGAAGATGGAAGAATTGTTCATGGTGAATCTAATATTCCGGAAGCGCACGGCAAAATTAAACGCTTATTCACAGAACCAGAACATTGCAAGGCTTTGCCAGAAGCAATCTCTGCTATTAAAGAGGCTGATTTAATAATTTTAGGCCCTGGAAGTTTGTACACAAGTGTTATTCCAAACTTGCTAGTAGATGGAATCGTTGAGGCAATTTCTCAATCTAAGGCTAAAAAGATTTATGTTTGTAACATCATGACACAACCAGGGGAAACTGATAACTATTCAGTTGCAAGCCACGTTAATGCTTTAATTAGTCACTCAAATGGTAAAAAGATTGTTGATGCGGTGCTTGTGAATGATAGTTTGCCAGATAATATTTCAGAAGGCTATGCAAAGAGCGGTTCAATTCCAGTAAGATTGGATATGGAAAATATTGCACCAATCGGAATTGAAGTGGTTTCTCAAAAATTGTTGCAAGAAAACAAGCAAGGACTTGTTAGACATAGTTCTCACAGAGTAGCTAGAGCGGTTTATTATTGGTACAGAAGAACTGTTAAAAGATAGAAATTATTTACTAAAAATTGCATGCTACAAATCGTAGGGTGCAATTTTTTGCATTATTTATAGGACAAAGGGTTATGAAAACTGTAAACACATTTCAAAGACTTAAAAATAACAACGAAAAAATCACAATGCTAACTGCTTATGATTATTCAACGGCGCAGGTTTTGGAGCAAGCAGAAATTGATGGAATACTTGTTGGCGATTCGCTTGCAATGGTGGCATTAGGATATGAAAATACTTACAACATAACAATTGATGAGATGTTGATATTTGTCAAGGCAGTTGCAAGAGGGGCTAAAAATTCCTTTATCGTTGGTGACATGCCATTTATGAGCTACAACTTATCTGTTGAACAAGGTTTGGAAAATGCCTCTAAAATGATTAAAGCTGGCGCATCTGGGGTTAAACTTGAGGGTTGTAATGACCACATTTTAACGCTTATCAAAAGATGTGTAGAATCTGGTATTCCAGTATTGGGGCACTTAGGTTTCACACCTCAACTTATGAACACTATTGGCGGTCATAAAATTCAGGGTAAAACTTCTGAAAAAATCGAAGAGATTTTGAAAAGTGCTAAAAAACTTGAAGAGGCTGGTTGTTTTGCGGTTGTTCTGGAACTTATGCCAGTAGAGAGCGCAAAATATATAACAGAAAATTTGAATATTCCAACGATTGGCATTGGTGCAGGCAAATATTGCTCTGGACAAATTGTCGTGACGGACGATATTTTGGGTAAGTTTACAGACTTTGCGCCAAAATTTGTGAAGAAGTATGCAGATTTGCACAATACTGTAAAAAATGCGGTTGAAGAATATATTACAGAGGTTAAAAATGAACTTTTTCCTTCTGAAAAAGAATCTTTTGAACTAAATGAAAAAGAAAAGGCTAAGCTAGGATAATAAAAATGCAAAATAGAAGAAAATCAAAACAAATTTCAATAGGTAATGTAAAAATTGGGGGCGATGCTCCAATTAGCGTTCAATCAATGTGCAACACTGATACTCGTGATGTTGTTAAAACACTTGACCAAATAAGCGAATTGGCGTCTGCGGGCTGCGAAATCGTACGTCTTGCAGTACTTAATAAAGACGCAGCAGCTGCAATTAAGGATATAGTAGCAAAATCACCAGTCCCATTGGTTGCGGATATTCACTTTGACTATAGATTGGCTTTAACCTGTATTGAAAATGGTATCCATGCTCTAAGAATTAACCCTGGAAATATTGGCAAAAGAGAGCATACTGTAAAAGTGGTTGAGGCTGCAAAAGCGCATGAAGTGCCTATCAGAATTGGGATTAACGCTGGCTCATTAGAAAAAGAATTTGCAGAAATGGATATTCCTTTGCATGAAAAAATGGTTTTGAGTGCAATGCGACATTTGGAAATTTTGGAAGATTTGAACTTTTATAATACAAAAGTTTCACTAAAATCTTCTGATGTACCGACTACAATTGAGGCTTACCGCTTGATGGCAAAAAAAGTTGACTATCCTCTTCATCTAGGTGTAACAGAGGCGGGCACACTAAAATCTGGTCTAATCAAGTCTTCAATCGGGCTAGGAACTCTTTTGAGCGAGGGTATTGGCGATACAATTAGAGTTTCTTTAACAGAACAACCTGTTGAAGAAGTTCATGCTGGTTTTGGTATTTTGAAGGCATTAAATCTTCGTCAAAAAGGAATTAATTTTATTTCTTGTCCAACCTGCGGAAGAACTCAAATCGATTTGATTGGTTTGGCTAAAGAGGTTGAAGAAAAGTTCAAAAACCTTGATTTGCCAATCACAATTGCGGTTATGGGCTGTCCAGTAAATGGTCCTGGGGAAGCTCGTCACGCAGATTTTGGTATTGCTGGAGCAATAAAAGAAGGGTATATTTTCAAGAAAGGCGAAATTATTGCAAGAGTTCCAGAAGCCGACTTGATTAATTCGTTAGAAAAGATTATAATGAAAACATATAGTTCAGTTAAATAAGAATGGGTGTTATGAGAAAAAATTTATTATTAGTTTTAGCTTTATTTACGCTTGTTTGCGTAAGAGCAAACGCAGATGTTACTCCTGCGCAAATTACTGATCCTGAATACATGATTAATGGTGGTTATTCAGAGGCTACGGCAGAACAAGTTCTAATCCAAAAGAACCGTAGTGATGGAAAGCCTTGTGAACCTTTGTATGAAAAGAAATACAACAATAAATTTGTTAATTTTTTAAGAAATAGTTATTCATACTTAGACCCTAGCATTGATAATGATGATAGATATCACCATGATATTCATCTATCTCCAAATTGGCATGATCTGTAATTTAAAGATTTTAATATAAAAGGCGGTTTTCTCTGAAAACCGCCTTTTATATTTTTGAATAATTTTGTTATATAATATCCCTATGAATAGATTTAGATTTTTAACATCAGGCGAAAGTCATGGTAAATGCCTGAACGCAATTATAGAAGGTATTCCAGCTGGAATCAGAATTAAAGCCTCCGTTATTAATGAGGACTTGGCTCGTCGTCAAGTTGGTTATGGACGTGGCGGCAGAATGAAAATAGAAAAAGATACCGTAGAAATTAAGTCTGGCGTTCGCTTTGGAAAATCAACAGGTGCGCCTATTTGCCTAGAAATCAAGAACAAAGATTTTGAAAATTGGCAAGAAGTTATGAATACGGAGCATCAAGATTATCCAGCGCAAGAAACTTTAAAGAAGATTGAAGAAAAAGCTTTTACAACTGTTCGTCCTGGACACGCTGATTATGCAGGTTCTGTAAAATACAATTTTACAGATTTAAGAAATGTGCTTGAACGTTCAAGCGCAAGAAAAACTGCGATTGAGGTTGCAGTGGGTTCTGTAGCAAAACAAATTCTTAAAGAGTTTGGTATTATGGGCTTTTCGCATGTTGTACAAATCGGAAATGTAAAACTTGATTTTTATCCTAAAACGTATACTTTGATTAAAGAAAAAGCTGAAAAGTCTGACGTAAGATGTGCAGATGATTTGACTGCTGATAGAATGCGTAACGCTATTGACGAGGCTGCTCAAGCTGGCGATACATTGGGCGGAAAATTTGAAGTTATTTTTGGTAATCTTCCAGTTGGCTTAGGCTCTTACGTGCATTGGGATAGATGTCTTGATGGACGTTTGGCGCAAGCCGTTATGAGTATTCCAGCCGTTAAAGCTGTGGAAGTTGGAGCTGGTGTTGATGCTGCATCACTTAGAGGTTCTCAAATGCACGATGAAATCTTTGTGAAGAACAAATCTGTTTATCGTCACACCAACAACGCTGGCGGTATTGAAGGCGGAATGACAAACGGCGAGGCTTTGGTTATTAAAGGTACGATGAAAGCTATTCCAACAATGCGTAAACCACTTGCTACTGTTGATATCAAAGACATGCAGCCTGCAAGTGCGCATTTTGAACGCTCTGATACTTGCGCAGTTCCTGCTTGTGCGGTAGTTGCAGAGGCAAGAGTTGCAATTATTCTGGCTGACGAGCTTTTAACAAAAATTGGCGGTGACAATTTTGTAGAAATGAAGGCTCATTATGGCGAATAATGAAAATATTTCTTGCAATATTATTTTAGTTGGCATGCCTGCAAGCGGAAAAACTACTATTGGAACTTTGCTGGCTCAGGAATTGAGTAATCATATTCATGTCGATATAGATAGCGTTATTGAAAAAACTCAAGGAATGAAGATTAGCGAGATTTTTTCAAAATTCTCTGAAGATTATTTCAGAAAGCTTGAATATGACACAATAAAAATGGTTTGCACTGGAAAAAACAAGATTATTTCAACAGGTGGTGGTTCTTTTGAAAATCCTGATAACAGAGCGACTTTGCTGAAATTTGGCAAGGTGTTTTATTTGAAATCTGACCTTGATGTACTATATTATAGAATATCAGAGGATTCAACTAGACCTCTTTTACAAAAAGAAAATCCACGCCAAGTCTTGAGTGACTTGATAAAAAAGCGAGAAGAAAACTATCAAAAAGCGCATTATACAATTGATACAAGCGTGATGAGTGAAGATGAAATTATAAGGTTTATTATAAATGAAGCAAATTCTTAAAGTCCAAATTGATGACAACAAAGAATATCCGATTGAAATTTCAGACGATAGCTTTGCAAAACTTAATCAAGAACTTTATGAACTTACAAGAGGACAAAAACGCTTGGTCGTTATGTCTAAAAAGGTTTATAAACTATATTTTAATGAACTTAATTTCTCAGAAGAAGAGATTTTTGTCTTAAACGATGGTGAAAAAGAAAAGAACTACAAAAACTATCTAAAAATTTTGAAAAAAGCCATTGAACTCGGCTTGACTAGAAATGATATTATGATTGCAGTTGGTGGTGGCGTAGTTGGCGATATGACTGGTTTTGTTGCCTCTACTTATATGCGTGGAATCGATTATATCCAAATTCCAACGACTTTGCTTTCTGCGGTGGATTCTTCTGTAGGCGGGAAAACGGCAATAGATTTAGATGAAGCAAAAAATATTATTGGAACATTTTATCAGCCAAAAGCGGTTTTTATTAATATTAATTTTCTAAATACGCTAGATAAACGACAATTCTTATCAGGTTTGGGCGAGATTATTAAATACGCTTTTATAGAGGAAAGTTGTAAATATGAAACGTCGCTCTATTTGTTTGAATTTCTTACTCTCGGCTGCGAAAAAATAATGGAGAAAGAACCGTTAACTATAATCAGAATGATTGAATATTGTTTGCACTTAAAGATTGCAGTGGTTAATCTGGACGAAAAAGAGGGCGGTTTAAGAAAAATTTTGAACTTTGGTCATACACTTGCTCACGCTTTGGAAACAATAACAAAATATAAGAAATATACTCACGGCGAGGCGGTAGTTTTCGGTATGTTTTTTATACTGGATTGGGCGTATAAAAAAGAATATATCAGCTATTCTTATTATAGACTTTCAACGGAATTGCTTGCAAAATACGGTTTTGAACCACTTAATAACAAATATCCAACAGAAAAATTGGTTGAGATTATGAAAAAAGACAAGAAAGCAACTCGTGATAAAATTACTTTTATTATTCCTTGCGAGAAAAAACAAGTTAAGGAAATAAAGCTTGCTCCAGCAGAAGTTGAGGCGATGTTTTAGCCAATTGCCGAGTTCAATAAATTCCCACTTTTGATGGCAAATTATACTTGCATATATATCTTTATGTAGTAAGATTTTGATATAAGGCGTATATCGCTAGATTATGTGTGTATATTTTGGAGAAAATCATGAAAATTTCGGCTATTGCTCAATCACCAACTTTTGGTCAAAAACCAAACGCAAAACAAATGAAAGTTTATACAAATTCTTTGAATCAAGGTTTAGAGCTTTTGGGTAAACAAGTTGACTTAATTTTGCACAATGCATCTGCTCCAGCAGTTAGCGCAGAAAATACAGGTATTGGTTCATTGTTTTCAAGAACAACTGTAACAAAACTTTTTCCATTCTTGAAAGAGCATGGAATTTCTGGCATTCAGCAAGAGCCAAATGGTTTGAGAAAAGCTAAAGACAATTCACCTTATGCACCAGAAGCAAGTGCAAAAAACATTTTCATGATTCCGTTAGAAAAATTAGCATCAGACGAGTATGGTAATATTTTGTCAAAAGCGACCTTCAACAAAATTGTTGCAAATAATCCAGACAAAAACAATGTTGACTACGATTATGTTAGAAAAGCTTATAATGTAGCTTTAAAAGAGGCGTTTAATAACGGTAAAAACTCAAAAGAGTTTATCGAGTTTAAACAACAAAATGAAGAAAAGTACGAACAAAGTGCGATTTTCCATTTGCTAAACGAACTTTATGACGGCAAAAAATGGTCTAGTTTAGATAGCAATTTGTATTCAACTATAGATGAAGTTAAGGCTAATGATAGAATAAATGAATTAAAGTCAAAATATAAAAACGATTACGATTTTTATATTTTTAATCAAATGATACTAGAGAAGGAAAATGAAAAATCTAATAAGTTAGCAAGAGAAACAGGCGTTAAAATTATTGGTGATTCACCAGTTGCACAAACAGCAGTTGATGAATGGGTTAATCAAAAATTGTTCTTGAAAGGCAAAGCAATCGGTTGCCCTCCTGATTATTTCTCAAAAGATGGCCAAAGATGGGGCTTTAAATACTATGCCCCAGAAAAAATCTTTAATAAAGACGGCTCACTAGGCGAGGCGGGCGAAGTTTTGAAGAAAAAATATGAAGACTACTTTGCAAGTTTCCCAGGGGGAATTAGAATTGACCATGTTATTGGTTTAATCGATCCATTTATTTATACAACTTCTGCAAAGAAAATGACACCGCAAAATTCTGGCAGAATATATTCTGTTGAGGGTAAGTACAAAAAAAATTCACTTGATGAATATGCAGCACTTTTAACTAAGATTATTATTCCAGCGGCTGAAAAATTCGGTTTGAACAAGTCTTCTATTATTTGTGAAGATTTGGGCGATGCGACGAAACCGGTTCAAGAAATTATGAAGAAACTTGAGCTTTCTGGAATTTCAGTAACACAGTTTGACCACAGAGGTGCAACAACTCCGCAGAAAAACACAATTATGATAGGTTCGCATGACAATCAATCCTTCTTAGAATTTGTTGAAGGAATATTTAAGAATACAAAAGACAAAGGCTTTTTAAGAAAGACTAAATTGTTGGCAGAGGATACTGCCCCAATGGGTGCGACAACTAAAGAGAAAAAACAGTATAGAGAAGATATTAGAAAAGATAAGGCAAAATTTATTGCAGCAAGCTTTGCTGAATTGTTTACAAGTCCTGCAAGACGTGTACAGATTTTCTTCACTGACTTTTTTGGAATTGCAAAAACTTATAACCGCCCTGGAACAAAGACTGGTAATTGGTCTTTAAGATTGGGTGAAAACTTTGAATCAGATTATTATAAAGCAGTTTCAGAAGGTAAAGCACCAAACTTTGCTAAAGCAATTGCAACCGCTTTAAGACAAAGAGGTTTGGACAAAGGTCACGAAGACTTGATGCGTGATTTAGACAATTCCGCAAAAATTTTAGGCGAAGGGTAGAAGTTATACGGTCTTTTCTAATGCATTGTAGATTTCTGGTGCAATTTGACCGTTATTGGCATCTTCTTGTATAATTTTCAATGCTTCCTCACGGCTCATTGGCTCTTTATAGCTTCGTTTTTCTCTTAGTGCAGAATATTTGTCGGCAGTCGCTAAAATTTGTGTAGCAATATCGTGCGTGTAGCCAGTTTCAGCCACGGGATAACCACTGCCTTCTGGGTTCTGGTGATGATATTTTACCATGTTTAAAACATTCTGGTTAACGCCTTGTTGTTTAAGAAGTTCATACCCAAGCTCCGAATGTAACTCCATAATCTTCTTTTCTTCATCAGTCAACTTGCCAGTTTTGTTTAAGATTTTTTCTGGAATTAAAGCTTTGCCATAATCGTGCAACATAGCTGCTTGTTGTAAGTCCATAAGATTAACTTCAGCCTTCATCTCTTGAGGTAGGGCTGAATACATTTTCGCAGACGTGATACGAGTGTCCATCAAGTGACCATTTTTAAGCTCTTCTAGCTCTTTAACATTAACCTTTAATGGAATCTTATTTTCTTTCAAAATTCTCATAATTTCAGGGTTAGCTTTTGCAAGCTGGGTGAGTTTGTTTTTATCTACAAAATTATCGTAGAGGGGATTGGAATTAAAAGAATCCTTGCGCAAATTCTGTCCGCTAGGATATGCTACTGGAGTCGAATTTGCCCTAAACGGTACATTCTGAATATTTATTTTGTTAAATATTGGGGAGATAAACGTCATTTTCTACAATTCACACTTCTTATTTTGGGGTGATATTATTTATATAATCATGCCCAAAACTTTTTCAACACACTTATAGTCATGTAAAGTATTTTTTTTATAGAAAATTGCTTGTATCAGAATTTTTCTTAACACTTTGTTACAAAAAATGCGTTTGCTTTTTTTCGTTAAGGTTTCTTTTTATTAACCCATTCATATTCTAGTAAATCTGGTTCGGTTATTGTAAAACCGTGTTTTTCATAAAAATTTGCAGCGGAATAACTTGCAAGAAGAGTTATTTTCTCGTTATAAATTTTTTTAATTGAAGACAAAATTTTTGAACCTACAAGTCTAAATTCTCTTTCTTTATTTCCATGTTTTTGATCAGGTTTAACTTGTAAATATCTAATTTCATCTGGATCAATAGAATCGCTATGCATTTGAACCATACCTAAGATTTTTGACTTTTCTAATTTATCAAATTTATCTTGCTGGGTCGTTACCATATAAATGCGGTGTATTTTCGGAGATAAATAATTGGTTCTTAATCTGTTTGCATAATCTACAATCGTTGAGGCATAATCTTCACCCTTCCAAGATTTTACTGCTCCAACCATTGCAGCAAAATCTTCTTTATTCTTTGGATCGAATTGGACAAAACTAGCCTTAAATGGTTTATATTGGTGTGCTTTATTATCAAATCTTTTAATAGTTACATTATTTATAAAATTGGCACCGAAATTTGTTTGATTAACATTGTTTATATTCATAACACAGATTATAAAACTCCTAAAAAATAAATTTGCTAGTTGCGTATTTTTGGTTTAATTCTTCTTTTCGTTTATAATGTAGCTATGAAAAATAAAATATTAGGAAATATTGCACTTTTAATCACTGCGCTACTTTGGGGCTTATCATTTGTAGCGCAAAGAGAAGGCATGGAACATATTGGACCTTTCACTTTTAACGCAGTAAGAAGTATACTCGGTGGTTTCAGCCTGTTACCCGTAATAGCATGGATAAAATTCTCGCAACCAGACAATAGAACTCAAAGATTGAAGCGTTATCAACATATTAATCTTGCAAGAGCAGGCATTGGGTGTGGGCTAGCGTTATTTACAGCAATGAGCATACAACAATATTGCATGCAATATGTTACGGCTGGAAAATCTGGCTTTATAACTGCACTTTATATAATTTTTGTTCCAATAATTTCAATCTTATTAGGCGAAAAACTTAGAAAAAAGATTATTCTCAGTATTGTGCTTGCGGTGATTGGGCTATATCTGTTATGCTACAAAGTTGGTAATGGCTTTAATATATACGACTTTTTGCTTTTGGTGGGTGCATTCTTCTATGGTATCCATATTATGGTGGTCAACTATTATTCAGAAAAAATCAATCCTGCAAAGGCTTGTTGCCTGCAATTCTTCGTTGTCGGAATTTTGTCAGCATTATTGATGTGGGCGTTTGAAAACCCAACCCTTTCTGCAATTCTCAGCGCAAAATCTTCTTTGCTTTTTGCTGGTGTTTTGACTTGCGGTGTTGCATACACCTTCCAAATCTTTGGACAAAAATATACTTTGCCAATTATTGCATCATTAATTTTGTGCCTAGAATCTGTTTTTGCGGTTATTGGAGGCACGTTGATTTTGCACGAAACAATGGTGCTTAAAGAGATAATTGGTTGCATATTTATGATAGTTGCAGTCGTTATCGCAAATTTAAAATCTAGAGAATGCGACTAGTTTTACCCTATAGAGTTAGAGAAAAAACAATTATTGCTGATAAAACTAAAACTGTCATTACAAAAGCAATCGCAACTTTTAACAATGGGTGAAAACCAAGATTAGCTTCGTTTGTCATGTCGAGTTGTTTCATAACATTTCTAGAAAAATCGTGGCGACTTTCTGATTTAGTTTTCTTAAAAGAATCATTCATCAATTTTCGTATGTTATAAGTGTTTTCCAATTCTTTTCTTGCTCGTTTGTTATTTATTGTAAACTTTTTAATTTTAATATTTTCCTCTGCTGGCAACTCGTTATCAACGTAAGCTGACAAATTGTTCTGAAATAATCTATACTGGCTATTTGCGCCTGTCTGAACTACCTCTTCTTGCTCGTTTTCTATTGATTCTCTCAAATCTTTAAGTAAAGAACTTATTATTTCAAATTTCGCACGGCAGGCTGGGCAATTTTTTAGATGCTCTTCAACTTTTTCTTTGAGAGCTTTACTTAAATCGCCTTCTATATAAAAAGATATTAATACGTCCATTTGAATACAAGTTATTTCCATAAAACTCCTTTCTATATAAATTCTTTTAACTCTTGTTGCAGCCTGAGTCTTGCTCTCGAAATTCTTGATTTTACAGTTCCAATTGTGGTGTTTGTTATTCGAGAAATATCTTCGTAACTCAAGCCTTCATATTCTCTTAGTACAATTACAATTCTAAGATTGTCTGGCAAGGTGAGAACGGCTGCTTTGATAAGCTTCTCCATTTCAGAAAACAGACATTTTTCACCAGGTTCGCACCCAATCTTGTCTTTGATTTCTAAAAGCTTATTATTATCAAGTTCAACCTTATTTTCTTTAGAATTTTTCTTGACATAATCATAAAAAACGTTTGTGACTATTTGGTTTAGCCATGCCTTAAATCTTTTTGGTTCATTCAGGGAAGAAATATTTTTTGCCATTTTAATCAAGGCTTCTTGCGTCAAATCTGCTACGTCTTGTCTTTTGTCCGCAAGATAGCTGAACATTGTAAAAACAGTCTTCTGGACTCGTTTTACAAGCTCTTCTAGCGCCACTCCATCTGCTTGCTGCGCAGATAAAATTAGCCTATCCATCTCCATTTTTTTGTAAGTAGATTTTGACATACAATATCCCTTTGATGTCATGATATGAAATCGGCTTGAAAATAAAATTACCAAGGGGGAGTATTAGTTGTAATGATTTCTTTAAATAAGTAAAATCTAAACTCGTATGGGGCAAAAGAAAACAGGTCGGTTAAATATCCTTCCTGTTAAGATTTTACACTAGCCGAAATATAAATAGCAATATTATTGTACACCAAAAACCAGAAAATTACAAATAATGTCAAGAATAAATTTACACATTATTAATCGTTTTTAGCCTGTTTAAAACGCTAAAACCTAGTCATACTCCCAAAAATTGAACTTTTGTCAAATTGTTAATTTATGTAACAAATATATACTCGTTATATATAGATTTGTCAATTTTCTTTACATTTGTGTTTTTATATATATAAGAGGACGAGTAAATGAGCTATAAATTTGATTCAATAGTAAATAGAAATGAAGCAGCAGCTCTAAAAGAGATGATATTCAAGCGTGCTCAAGAAAGAGCTCAAGTAATGAGTGAGGATACTCAATCTGATGTCATGGACATGGCTCGTGACTCTTTTGTTAGCAAAGATAACCCCTTTTCAAAAATCATTGAAAACACAAAACCTAGTGTAGTTGAGCCAGAAAAAGTGCAACCAGCCAAAGTTGAGCCAGAGCAAAAGAACGAGGAAATTGGTTTCCCTATGCCAGAAGCTAGATTGCAACAAAACAAGATTATTAACAATCAAATGACCGCAAGTGCCATCAACAATAACATGGCAGAAGCTCGAGAGGCTTTGAGCAACAATAAGAGTTTTATGGGTGCTTTAAATTTCTTGAACTCGCAAGCTGCAGTTTCTCTTATGAGAACAAGAGCCGATAAATTTGAAATCGTCGTTTAAGCTAAAAACTCTACAATTAGTCAACTTTTAAGACTTCATAAATATCCATTTTGTGAGCTTTGCCTCGAATTTCTACGTCGGAAATTTTTATTACTTCTATGTAATTTTTTGTTTCTTCATAAGTCGTTGAGCCTATTAGCATACTTGTTTTATAAATTTTATTGTAGCTTTCCAGACGGCTCGCTAGGTTAACAGTATCGCCAATTACTGTGTATTCCATTCTGTTTATTGAACCGATATTTCCGACAAAGACTTCGCCTGTATTTATTCCAACGCCGATTTCTATTTTGGGTTTACCCTCAGACGCCCATTTGCGTTGAAGTTCTTTAACCTTTAATAGCATTTCGTATCCGCATTTAACGGCATTTAGAGCATGGTTTTTATCTTGAATAGGTTCTCCAAAAATTGCCATGACTGCGTCGCCAATAAACTTGTTAATAATGCCGTTATGTTTAGCAACTATTGGTTCCATTTCTGTAAAATATTCGTTCAAGATTTCCGATACTTGTTCAGCGGACATTGTTTCAGATAGTGATGTAAAACCTCTAATGTCAGAAAATAATACGGTTACTGTTGCCTTTTTACCACCTAAGCCGAGATTGTCTATATTCATTACAATACGTTTCATAACGTCTTGTGACATGTATTTTCCCATGGCAGATTTAACTTTTTCTTTGCTTTGGTTCTCAATAACAAATTTGTGGATATATGCGATAATCATTGTAATAATAAACATTACAACTGGCGTAATTACATTTATAACGATGCCGAAATAAAAACAAATTGCACTAAATATTAAATATCCTGTAAGTATAGAAAAGGTTAATGAAATAGACTTAAACAAATCATAAACCCGTATGATTGTGTATACGATTAGCATACCCAAAATTACAATCAAAAGATTAACGAAATGTGGAGTAATTTTTAAGAAATCTTTGTGCAAAATGTTATCAATTGCGCTTGCTTGAATATCAACTCCTGGGTGATTAGTAGCCATTGGAGTGTTCTTATTATCATTTAAACCAGTCCCAGTTGGTACATTTGCGCCAATCACAACGATTTTGTCTTTAAAGATTTCTGGCTCAATAATAGGTTTTTTACCTGCTTGAATATTGTCGAAGGAGTCCATTATATCAATCGCAGAGAACTTTTTATGTGAATAACCTTCTTGGGTAAATTTATAGAATTTTATCGGAACGATTGATTGAAAGATTGTTGTTTTTTGTTTTATCTGGTATTTTAGTTCTGGAAACTCGATTAATTTGTCGCTTACAATCATTTGAGGATTGTTATTTGCAATTAGAAATGTTTTCATTGCAATTGATGGATATAAATTTCCTTTGTATCCAATGACGTATTCGTGGTTTCTATAAACCTCGTCCATTGTGTAAACGTTTGAGATACCATTGATAAACCCTGGAAGCATTGAAACAGAGCCAGCATTATCCAATATGTCAAAATAAGGTTTTGGAAATGGCATAAGGCTCTGATATAAATATTGCGGAGTTTTCATGTTGTTTTGCGCATTTAGGGCGAACTTTGACCTAAATGCTTTGTCGTATTTTTCACCTTTTGCACTTTCACGCCAAGGTGTAATTTGAGGTAAGAAACCTTCTACTAGATTATCAAATTTGCTTAATGATTTGAAAAATTTTGCGTCTGCCTCTGGAAAGTCTTTGTCAAGATTGATTATGTTGGCGTCGTGTACGAGAACTTTTGTATCGGTATAATTCAAAAAATAGTCAAATATTTTGCAATACAAATCTCTTCGCCAAGGCCATCTGTAACGCTCTGCACTTTTTGTATCTACAACGACTAGAACAATGTCATCACTGCCATAAGTCTGCTTGTGTGTGTCAAATGGCAATTTTTCAGCAAGGACGTGTTTTGTCATAAAATCGTACGCTTTTGGTTCAACAAAAGTGTATGTTATAAAATAAACAAAAATCAAAAAAAGTAGAACAATAATACTTGAAAACGCAAATTTAATCTTATTCATAATAATTTAATGATAGAGGAATTTTGCATAAAGTGCAATACTTAGGTGAATTGACAAGTTTGTAGGCTTAGCCTATAATATTAGTATCAAATGGAAAAACAAATAAGATATTATTACGATGCAAATGGCATTTGTCCATATCTCAACTGGTACAATGAACTTGACAAATCATTACAGATAAGAGTGGACAAGAGAATTGATAAATTAAAATTTGGCTTGTATGGTGATTGCAAGCCGTTGCAAAATTCGCTATTATCTGAAATTCGTATGGATTTTGGAAAGGGCTATCGTATTTATTATTATGACCTTGATGATGTTGTAATTTTGTTTATTGGTGGTTCTGATAAAAAAGAACAGAAAAAAGTAATAAAACAGTGTAATAATTATTTTAATGATTACTGTGAAAGGACTAATTATGACCCTAACTAAAGAACAAATCGAATATCTTGAAAAAGCTCCAAATTGGGAAGACGAGCAAATAAAACATCTTCAAGACCCAGAATACCAACGTGGGTGGTTAGAACTTACTTTGAGTGAATTTTTAGAAGATGGTAATATAGAAACTTTTATCAGATGTTTAACTTATGTTGTAAAGGCTCGTGTGAAATCTAGTGGTCGTGGTGAAATTAGCAGATTAGCTAGAGAACTAAACATTGACCGTAGTAATTTATCTGAAATTGTAAATGGCAATAAACAACCTCGTTTAGAAACTGCATTTAAACTATTAAATGGTTTGGGGTATAAGTATGATATAAAATTGCAATCAGCTTAATCAATGGCAGGTATATTTTATTGGACAAATATGCCCAACCGACAAGATTTTACCACATCGCCATATTATTATGATATAATATAGCCAAAGAGGGTAATACAAATGAGTGAAAATTACATACAAATGATTGCACAGGATAAGATTTATCCTATTATAAGATGCAAAGAAACTAGTCAAACAATTGAAATTGCAAAAGCTTTAGTTGAAGGTGGAATAAGAGTTTTGGAAATTAATGTCGAAAACCCTTCTATTTATGAAGCTATACAAGAGGTTTCAAAATTTGCAAATGTTTGTGCTGGCGGAATTATTACTTCTATGCAGGCTGATGCTGCGCTAGAATGTGGTGCAAAACTTTTTTCTTCACCAATTTTTCAAATGAATATGGTTAAGATATCCAAAAACAAACAAGTTCCATTTATTGCGGGTGCATCTACGGCTAATGAAGCGTATAATGCGTGGAAATCAAGAATTCCATTGATAAAATTATTTCCAACTGATGCAATGGGCGGTGTTCAATATATCGAAGATATTTTAAGACAAATGCCATTTTTAAACCTTATGCCAATGGGTAATATCAAATTAGGCGACGCTGTTACATATATAAAAGCAGGTGCAACTGCAGTTGGTATCGGTCGTGACTTCTACAATGGTTTCACTCCAAAAGAAATCACAAACCGCACAAAAGAAATTTTAATGGAAATAAAGGATTATACTAAATGGAGCCAAAAGTAGATATTGCAATTATTGGTGAATGCTTAATAGAGCTTTCTTCTAACGGAACGCTTGCTGACACCTCAACGCTTAACAAATTTTTTGGCGGTGATACTGTAACTACTGCCGTTGCGGTTGCAAGATTGGGCGGAAAAGTTACTTATGTTACAAATGTCGGTAACGATGGCTTTAGCGAATTTATCTTGTCTAGTTTACAAAAAGAACATATCGACACTTCTTTGATTAAATCAAATGAAGAACAAAACGGCATGTACATAGTATCTAGAACTCCAGAGAAAAAAGAGCTTTTGTATTACAAGAGAAAAACTGCTGCAACAAAGCTTTCTATCGATGATTTGAGCGAAGATTGTATAAAGAAATTAAAATTGGTTTATTCAACAGGTGTTGTTCAATCTCTTTCTGCTAGTTCAAGAGAACTTGTACATAATGCTTTCAAATTAGCAAAAGAAAACGATGTGTTGACTGCCTATGATCCAAATTATACCTCTTGTTTTATGAACTCTACTGATACGAAGGAGTATTTTGAAGAAATTGTTGACTACTTAGATATCATATTTTTGAGCTTGAAAAATGATGCCGAAAGACTTTATGATGTTGACTCAATTGACAAGGTAATGAATTATTTTTGGGACAAGGGTGTTAAGATTGTAGTTGTTAAATCGCATATTGATAACGGCTATTATACAGGATATAAAGGTGATATCAGCTTTACAGAATTTTATAATACCTCAAAAGCGATTGATACAACGGCATCTGGCGATGTGTTTAACGGCGGTTTCTTGTATGCAATTACTAATGGTTATGCGCCAGCAGAAGCAACAAAATTTGCGTCAGTTGTTTCTGGTTTGCAAACCCAAAATTTTGGCGCAATTCAATCAATACCTTATATAAATACTGTATTGGAGAATGTTTAATGACTAAATATGTTGTATCTGGCTATATTGGCTTTGATAACTTCGGTGACGAGGCAATTGCTCATGTTTTGGTTGACAAATTAAAAGCAAAGGGTGCAGAAAAGATTACCTTGATTTCCTCAAACCCAGAAAAAACAACCAGCTTATATGGCGTGAACTCTGTTCCAATGCTTAAATTTTTAGAGGCAATAAAAGAAACTGATGTTTTGGTGTCAGGTGGCGGTAGTCTTTTACAAGACGTGACAAGTTTTAAAAGCCTTTTGTATTATTTGGGAGTAATTTATTGTGCTTTGTTTTTTGGCAAAAAAGTTGAAATTTTTCGTCAAGGAATTGGACCAATAAATTCAAAGATTGGACAGATTTTAACTAAGTTTGCACTTAAACATGCGTCAAACATTTCTGTTCGTGACAAAAAATCTCAAGAACTTTTAAAGAGCTGGGGAATTGAAGCAGAATTATTGAATGATCCCATTTTTGATTTAGATTTGCCAAAGAAAAATAAAAAAGGCGTTGTTGGCGTTCAATTAAGAAATTATCCAACGCTGAATGAGGTGTTTTTGAATACTTTGGCTGATGAGATTGTAAAAAGATTTTCTGATAAAAAAATTCAACTTTTATCTTTTCAAGACAGTATTGATTTAGCGGTTTGCGAAAAATTTGCGAGAATTTTGAGTAAAAAAGGCTTAAATAATGTAGAAGTTTTGAAGGGACTTTCTGTAAATGATGTTTTTGAAAAGATTTCAGACTTAGAGTTTTTGATTGGAATGAGATTTCATGCAAATGTTGTTGCTATAAAGTCTGGCGTAAAAGCGTTAGCAATCAATTATGATATAAAAGTTAAAAAGTTGGCAGAAGAGTATGATTTGCCACTTGTAGAACTCAAGCAGAAAGATTTTTCTAAAGAGTTTGATGCGTTAATTGGTTAGTGCTTACTTTGTCACTTTTCGTAATGACGTATATTTACTAGTCATGCATTTCCGCAAGAACGTCTTGAAATACGCCACTCCAATCGCCTTGCTTGTGTTGGCGGAAAAGTTTCACGCTATCGTACCAATCACAAACGCTTAAATCAGTGTGCCATCTCCAATTAACCTCGTATGGTAACAATACCCAGCAAGGAATGCCCATTGCACCAGCCAAATGTGCCAATGAGGTGTCATTACAAATTACCAAATCTAAGTTTGCTATTGCCGCAGCCGTCTGTGAAAAATCGATTAAATCTTTACCGACGTCAATAATACCCTTCAATACTTTTGAATCTTCTGAACCTTCAAAGGTTTGGAAGGAATAATATTGAGTGTTTTCAACTTGCATAAGAGGTATAAATTCCTCGGCAGGAATTACTCTATCAAAGTCATAATAAGTATTACCTTGCCATTTTATACCAACTTTGATTTTGTCATTCATAAAATATTTTTGCTTATACTCTTCAACCATTTGCATATTAGGTTTTAAATAACCGCTTGAATACGCAAAAACCTTGTCACCTTTTAGTTTTAGCAAGTATGGCAAGCTCAACAAGGGAGCATGTACATCAAATTCTAAATCTTTTTCTGGAACGTAAGTATCAATAATTTGGTCAATGCCTAAATCATTTTCTCTAAACAATTTTGATAGAGGTTTTTGGCACATCAAAATTAATTTTTTGCATTTTTGTGCAACTAGCGGCAGATATCTTGCAAACATAATTACATCGCCAAAACCAGCTTCATAATATACCAAAAGCGTTTTATCTTTTATGTTTTCGCCCTTCCAAAGATTATCTAATCTAGCTTTGTTAGGATAGCTTTTGTTTTGTAGAGCAATTGCAGTATCCTTGCAAACCCTATTTTCAAAAAGTTTTAAGCCTTTATCATAATCTTTGACTCTCATTAGTGCTAGGCTCAAAAAGTATTCAGTATCAGCATCATTAGGTCTTATTTTTTGACAAATTTTTAATGCAGAAAGTGCATTATTAGTTTGAGCTTCGACACTATAAAGATGAGAAAGATTGAACCAAGCATCATAAGACGATGGGTCAATTTTTAACGCTCGTTCATAAAAATTTATCGCCTCTTTATTCCTCTTTAAGTTTTTGTATGCCAATGCGAGATTAAACATTAAAGAAAAATCGTTTGGGAATTTTTTCAAAACCTCTTGCGCTCTTTTGACAATTTCCTTATAAAGTTTTGCTCTAATATAAGTTTGAAAAAGAGTTTCATAAAAATACGCATTTGGTTGCTTTTCAACCGCTTTTTCTACAAAATTAACAGCAGAAATTACATCTTTTTGTTGCAGTTTTAACACCCCTAAGAGATTATAAATTTCTGCATTGTCGCTATCTTGCGCCAATGCTTGTTTATATGCATTCTCAGCCTCTTCAAGTTTTCCTTCTTGATGGAGCGAAAAACCAACTTGTATTAATTCTTCTGTTGCAAGCATAAAAATCTCTCTCTTTATAAATATTCTAACTTGTAATAAATCTTATTGCAAGTTCTTCGCTAATTCATGTTATTAAAGCTGCTCATTGCGTGATAAGAACTTCTTACAAGCGGACCAATTTGATAATTTTTAAAACCAATTTTTCTTGCTAAGTTTTTTAATTCTTCAAACTCTTCAAGTGTATAATATTTTGCAACCTCTAAGTGAGCCTTTGAAGGTTGAATATATTGCCCGATAGTTAAAATATCAACGCCAGCCTCTTTTAAGTCTTTCAAAGTTTCTTCAATTTGTTTAAATGTTTCGCCCAAACCAACCATCAAACCAGATTTTGTTACAATTGAAGAGTTGTTTTTAATATATTTTAAAACTTCCAACGACCAATTGTAGTTTCCTTGAGGTCGAGCCGTAGAAAATAAAGTTTTTACGGTTTCAATATTGTGATTGAAACAATCAGGCTTCGCAGTGATAATTGTATCAAGTGGTGCATAACTGTTGAATGCTTCCACTTTCCCTTCTGGAGCCAAATCTCTTGGTTTAAAATCAGGAGTTAAAATTTCTATTTTTGCATCAGAAATTTTTCTAATTTCTTCAATGCAATTTTTAAAATGTTCAGCACCGCCATCTTCCACATCATCTCTCGTTACCGAGGTTATTACTGCATATTTTAAGCCCAATTCTTTAATCGCCTCTGCAATATGTTTAGGCTCGTCTTTTTCTAACGGTTCTGGCCTTGCACTTGAGATATTACAATAACGACAATTTCTCGTACAAACATTTCCCATAATCAAAAAGGTTGCAGTATTATGCGAATAACACTCGCTTTTATTGGGACAGCGTGCGCCTTCGCAAACGGTATTAAGGCATTTATTCTTCAAAATTCTTCTTACTGTCTTTGTTCTTTCTGTATCAATTATTGGTCGTTTTAAATATTCTGGTAATCTCGGCATTTTTTCCCCTTAGACTTGAAATTTATTTTAAATACGTTAAAATAAGAATATAGGCAATGGTGATGAAAGCACCCTTACCACCTACAGATTAATGTAGGATTTTGTAGATTAGAATTAGCATTATTACGAGTAGTGCTAATTCTTTTTCATTGATTTCAACTATCAGTGCTACGCACGTAGATTTAAGGACGGCGTCAAATTGGGAATTTTAAGTTTGTTTTAAAAACCCAAGTCCGCCTTAATTGACATAACCAACCGAAAGTGAAGCAAAAAACCTCCTTTCATTGATAGTTAAAATGCGTCAAAATCTTTTGCCTATATTCTTGTTTTAATGTGCTTAAATTATATTAGCACGTTTTGGCGAATATATCAATATTTTATATTTTCAACAATTAATAATAACAAGTACATAAAAAAAGAAGAACACCAGATTTGATGTTCTTCTTTTCAAAATTTTATTAGTTCAGACTAAATTTCTTTGAATACCAAAGTAGCATTATGACCACCAAAACCGAAAGAGTTTGATAGTGCAGCATGAACTTTTTTATCTCTTGCTTTATGTGGAACATAATCAAGATTCGCAACATGTTCATCTTGGTTGTCAAGATTGATTGTTGGAGGAACTTTACCGTCTGTGATTGTTTTAATACAAACAATACCTTCAACTGCACCAGTTGCGCCCAACATGTGACCATGCATGCTCTTTGTTGAACTTACTAACAAGTTTGGATTTTTTTCTTTGTCGCCGAAAATCTTTGCAATAGCTTGAGATTCAGCAACGTCACCTAAACCAGTACTTGTTCCGTGTGGATTGATGTAATCAATATCTTCTGGTTTAAGACCAGCATCAGCAAGAGCCAATTCCATAGCCTTGATTGCACCGTTTCCATCTGGATCAGGAGCTACCATGTCGTAAGCGTCTGCAGATTGACCATAACCAACGATTTCTGCATAAATCTTAGCCCCACGAGCTTTTGCTTGTTCATATTCTTCAAGAACTACAACACCAGCACCTTCGCCCATTACAAAGCCATCTCTGTCTTTGTCGTAAGGTCTTGATGCTTTTGTAGGTTCATCATTTCTCTTTGAAAGAGTTCTTGCAGCTGTGAATGCGCCAATACCCAATGTTGTAATTGTAGCTTCGCAACCACCAGCAACCATAACGTCTGCATCACCATATTGAATTGTTCTGAAAGCGTCACCAATTGAGTGAGAGCCTGTTGCACAAGCTGAAACAACTGCTTTGTTTACACCTTTGTAGCCGTGTTTCATAGATACTCGACCAGATGCCATGTCAACGATTAACATTGGAACTGTGAATGGAGAACCTTTTGTAGGCCCTTTGTTAATCATAGCCATGTGGTTCTTTTCAAAAGTTTTGAAACCACCAGCTGCAGAACTTACTAAAACACCAATTCTATATGGGTCAATATTAGCTTCATCAATACCAGAATCTGCGATAGCTTCATCAGCTGCAACCATTGCAAATTGAGTAAATCTATCCATTCTGTTTGCGTCTTTAGAAGACATGTAGTCTTCAGGATTAAAATCTTTATCTTTAATTTCACCAGCGATTTTTACAGTGTGTTTTTCTGTATCAATAGATTCGATAAGTGAAATTCCACTTTTTCCATTAAGAAGAGAGTTCCAAAAATTATCAACTCCAATACCACATGGAGTAACCGCTCCCATTCCTGTTATAACAACTCTACGTTTAGTCATCTTCCCCTTTTCCTTAAATTATTAAACCACACACAATCTTTGATTGCTTAGGTATTCTTGCTCAAGCATATAATAAATAAGAGGGCGAAAATATAATCCTCACCCTCTTAATATAAATTCAAATCTTACTATGAGTGAGCTTCGATGTAGTTAACTGCATCTTGAACTGTTTGAATTTTTTCAGCTTCTTCATCAGGAATTTCGCAACCGAATTCTTCTTCAAAAGCCATAACTAATTCAACTGTATCTAATGAATCAGCACCCAAGTCAGCAGTAAAGCTTGCTTCTGGAGTAACTAAAGCTTCATCACAGCTTAATTGGTCTACTACAACTTTTTTAACTTTTTCTAATGTACTCATGTTTTTTATCCTCTTCATTATTGTGTAATACACTATTCCACTAAATTATACTATTTCAAGAAAATTTTGCAATAAACTTCAAAAATTGTTACACTTCTGGTCGAAATGTAACAATTTTTTTTAATACTTTGAAATTGTTTTATGCAGTAGCACTAAGTTTTTTTTCTGCCAGTTTTTCCATTGATTCGATTTTCTTTTCAATAGCCATAACATCACTTTCTATGAAAATTTTATCACCGCTATTTTGTTCATGCTTAATAATTGCATTCAATTTATTGCGCATATTAGTGACCACTCTTTTTATTATGTTAGCTTCAAAGTTATTATATGAGCAGCGCACACTACCCATCAAATCAACGGCCTCTTTAACCATTTGTGGCTTTGCTTTAAAAGTTGGTTTTTGGTTTATTGGTTGATTAAAATTAGGTCTAAGAGAAATATTATTCATCACACACTCCTTTTTTCTGGGTATATAAAAACGCCTAAAAAATAAATTTGCCATCTTTTAAAACTTTTGTAACGTTTTGTAACATTTCGTTTTAAAACATTAAAGTTTTAAAAAATATTGTCGATAAATATATTGTTAGATTTAGGGTGCGTATTATGGTAGTAAATAAAATATCAGTTTATAATTGTTCAATTTGTTCAGTTGGTGGTAGCATTGACGCAGAAGAAAAAGCGATTATGCGGAGATTGTTACAGTATGGCATTAAACCGACAGGGCAAAAAAGTATAGATAAAGCAAAGTTGCATGAAATTGAATTACAAAAAGCTCAATTAGAGGATTGTGTTAGTAACAAATTTTTGACAGTTACTCAAAATGAGCAAGAAAAAATTCAAGAAAAAAAGAAGGAAAAACGAAAAGAAATGCAACCCGAAAAATTTATTAATTCAGAAAAAGCTCAAAAAGCACTGGGCGAGCAGATGTTTTTGGCAATTAAGATGAAAAAGTGATAGACTACAAAGTTATTGTTGGGCAAGTATGCCCAACCGACTAATCATAAAAAAAGATGGGGACGCTTGTGCCTTCCCCATCTTTTGATTGTTTTGAATTGTATAATCTTACAAAATTATATCATTAAACCACCAGCAACTTCGATAGCTTGACCAGTTACATAGTCAGTATCAAGTGCCAAGAATTTAACAACTTTAGCGATATCTTCTGGAGTTCCTAATCTCTTCATTGGAATAGCTTTTAAGTATTCATCAATATTAGGAAGTTCTGCAGTCATAGCAGTTTGAATAAATCCAGGGCAAACTGCGTTAACTCTGATATTTCTACCGCCAAATTCTTTAGCAAGAGTTTGAGTTAAACCGATTAAACCAGCTTTTGATGCAGAGTAGTTAGCTTGACCAGCGTTACCGTGACGTCCAACGATACTTGACATGTTTATGATAGAACCTTGACGAGCTTTCATCATGTACTTGATTACAGCGTGAGTTACACAATATGCAGATGTCAAGTTAATTTTGATAACTCTTTCCCATTGCTCCATATCCATTCTTACGAACAAACCATCTTTTGTAATACCAGCATTGTTCAACAATACATCAATTTTACCATGTTCTGCAATCATTTTATCAACAGATGCTTGAACGGCTTCTGCATTAGAAACGTCGAATTGATAGAACCAAGCATTTACACCACAAGCTTTGATTTCATCAAGAGCTGGTTGAGCTTTTTCTGCATCACAAATATCGTTGATAATAATGTCACAACCTGCTTTTGCTAATTCTAGAGCACAAGCTAAACCGATACCACGAGAACCACCTGTAATAAGTGCAATTTTTCTTTCTGTCATTTAATTCTTCTCCTTATTTTAATTTTTGTTGGGGTGAAAACCCAACCTACATTTTATTTAATTATTCCCTCACTTTGAGGCGCCAAATTGGCATTTTAAAATTTTTACACCCCTGCCATTTGTTCTTTCAATGCGCTAACAGTTGCGTCCAAAGATGCTTTGTCGAATACATTGTAAACAGTTGTTTCTGGAGCAATTTTCTTATTCAAACCAGCAAGAACTTTTCCTGGACCCATTTCAATAAATGTATCAACGCCTTCTGCAACCATTTTTTGAATTGTTTGTGTCCAATGTACTGAAGATGAAATTTGTTTCGGCATTTTTGATTTGAAGTCTTCTGCAAGAGTTGTAACTTCTGCATCAACGTTTGTAATTACAGGAATTGTGGCATTGTTTAAATCAAATTCAGAAACAAAACTTGCAAATTCCTTGCCGGCACCTTCCATAAATTTAGAGTGGAAAGCTCCTGATACTGCAAGAGGAACTACTCTTCTTACGCCATTTGCAAGTAACCATTCAGAAGCTACTTTTACTGCGTTATCATCACCAGTGATAACAACTTGAGCTGGTGAATTGTAGTTTGCAACATCAACATATCCAACTTTAGAACCTTCTTCTAAACCTTGTTTTAATTGTTCTTCAGAAGCATTTAGAACTGCTGCCATAGAACCGCCTTTAGTTGCGCCCATCAAATCTGCACGTTTTTGAATTAATCTTAGTGTTGTTTCTATATCCATAACACCAGCAGCGTGCATTGCGCAATATTCTCCTAAAGAATGACCAGCAACAAAATCAGCACTGATATTTAATTCTGATTTTAAAGCTTCCATTGCTGCAATAGACATTGTAACAATTGCCGGTTGAGTATTAATTGTTTGTTTCAAGTCTTCTTCCGGCCCTTCAAAACAAATAGTAGTAATACTTTTGTTCAAGGTTTTGTCAGCAGTATCAAACACTTTTTTTGCTGAGTCAAAATTATCATATAAATCTTTTCCCATGCCAACGGCTTGTGAACCTTGTCCAGGAAATAAAAACGCAACTTTTTTCACCATTGTTTAACTCCTTATTATTTTTTATAAATTCTGTTTATTTTAACCTAGAATTAGCAAATGCCTTCTCTTAATCTTACGATAGCACCGCCCCAGGTCATACCAGCACCGAAACCGCAAAGAATTGCAGTCGAACCTAGTTTAACTTTGCCTTGTTCAACACCTTCCACCATAGCTAGCGGAATTGATGCTGCAGAAGTATTGCCATAATACTTAATATTTGTTACAACTTTTTCTTCTGAATATCCTAATCTTTCTTGAACGGCGTGGATAATTCTCAAGTTTGCTTGGTGAGGTATTAAGTAGTCGATATCTTCGGCTTTTAAATTTGCATCTGCAATCATTTCTTCAACATATTGAGGAAGTACTCTGGCAACAAATTTGTACACTTCTTTACCATTCATTACAATACCTTGTTTAACTTCATCGCAAGGTGCAACAAGCGGACAATTTTTACCAGCGAATGGAAGTTCAATTAATGAGCCTAAAGAACCGTCAGCTTTAATATCAATTGAAATAATATCGTCAACGCCATCTTCTGCTTGTGTTACAACCATTGCACCAGCACCATCACCAAATAGAATTGATGTAGAGCGGTCTGCCCAGTCTAAAAGTCTAGAGTTGTTATCGGTTGCAACTATCAAAATCGTTTTGTACATGCCACTTGCAATGTATGCTTTTGCCATGCTTAATGCATAAATCAAACCAGAGCATGCCGCAGTTATGTCAAACGCAGGAACATGGTTTGGAATTTCTAATCTTGCTTGAACTTGGCAGGCAAGTGCTGGGTATAATTGTGGAGGCGCAGAGGTTGCGGCAATAATCATATCAATCTTGTCAACACTCAAGCCAGATTTTTCAATAGCTCTTTTTGATGCCTCAACACCCAAATCAATTGCATCTTCATTTCCAGAAACTAAGCGTCTTTCTTTGATACCAGTTCTTGTATATATCCATTCGTCTGAAGTGTCATATAATTTTGTTAAATCATCATTTGTGATAACTGTTTCAGGCACACTATAACCAACGCCTGCAATCCTTAAAGGAATTGTATTATTTCCCATTGTATATTTACTCCTCTTTTGTTTAGTCTATTCCCCTCTACTTGGGAGAGGGAGCAGTCGTTGGCGAGCAATGCGAGCCTTACGAATGCGGGTGAGGGTTTAACCCTCTTTAGTTTTTGTTGGACAGGTATGCCCAACCTACATTTTTATGAGCGTAGAGAATATAACGAACTTATTCACCTATTCACTTTATGTTTCTTTAATCACCGAAAAATTTTGGGTATGAATTTCTGCCCAAAATTTTTCAATAATAAATCAATTTTAGCGTTTCTTAGCCTTCAATTCTTTCAGAAATCTTTCTGTTAACGCCTGTTTCAACGGCTTCTTTTGCTACTCTTACTGCATTCTTGATTGCATAAGCTTTACTTCTGCCGTGAGAAATAACAGTTATGCCCTTAACGCCTAAAAGCAAGCAGCCGCCAAATTCTTCATAATTAATTTTTTCATAAATTCTTTTCATGAAAGGTTTTGCTAACATACCGATTAGCATACCTAAGAAATCTGACTTAAATTCGCTCTTAATCATCTTGAATAACAATGATGATGTGCCTTCTGTAACTTTAAGTACTACGTTACCAACGAAACCATCGCAAACAACAACATCGCATAGGTTCAAGAACAATTCACGACCTTCAATGTTACCCATAAAGTTGAATTTTTCTTTTTCTTCTTCTAACAAGTTGTATGTATTTTGTGCTAATTCGTTACCTTTACCAGCCTCTTCACCAATGTTCAAAACGCCAACTCTTGGGTTTTCAACACCTAAAACGTTCTTAGAGAAAGTCATGCCCATAATTGCAAATTGTTTAAGCATTTGAGGTGTACAATTGCTATTAGCACCACCATCAATGATAACAATTGGTTTCTTCATTGTAGGAAGTGTTACTGCAATTGCTGGTCTATCAATACCAGGGATTCTGCCTAAGCCGAACAAGCTTGATGCCATTGCTGCGCCAGTAGAACCTGCTGCAACTAATGCATCAGAACTTCCTGTAGCAACTGAATTAACTGTTAATACAATAGAAGAATTTTTCTTTTTACGAATAGCTTGACCTGGAGCTTCGCCCATTTCAATGATTTCTGATGCATGTGTAATTCTGATATCTAGCGACTTTACATCAACTCGAACACGTCTTTTTCTGCCTGCTTTTCCGCAGTCAGAAAGAAAGCCTTCGTTTTGAATTACTTCAAGACAATGCTCAATTCTATCTTGTTTACCAACTAATTCTAACGCTACACCATATTCAGCTGCCGCCCATACTGCACCAGCAATAATTTCAAAAGGAGCGTGATCTCCACCCATTGCATCAATAGCTATTCTTGTCATTTAACTCTTCCCTTTATCCCGTAATTCAGATTATTTAGAAAACAGGGTGCGACTTTAAGTCGCACCTTAATTCTTTTTTTACTAAGCTTCTGGTTTTTCTTCTGAAGTTTCTTCTTTAACTTCTTCTGCTTTTTCTTCAACCTTTTCAGCTTTTTTAGAAGATTTCTTTTCTTCTTTTACTTCTTCTTGGAAACCTTCAGCCTTGTTAGAAACTACTTTACCTTTGTATGTTCCACAAGCTGTGCAAACTGTGTGAGTTAAAACCTTAGCTCCGCAATTTGGACAAGTTGTCAATTCTGGTTTTGTTGCTTTCCAGTTAGATCTTCTTTTACCTTGAGCACTATGCCCTGTTCTTTTCTTTGGTACTGCCATTTTTCCTATACCTTTCTATTTTGTTGTACTACTTATATATTCTTTGTGTTGTTATGTTGGGCTGAAAAGCCCAATCTACATTTGAGGAAAACCTCAGTTATTTTGGGTTAATTTGAATGTTTTTAAAGACGTCCATTCTATCGTCGTGGATTTCCATATCTTCATCAGACACAAATAATCCCTCATTACAATTTATACCACAAACTTTTTTATTTGGTAACTGTAATATTACAGATTGATACAATAAGTCATAAATATCAATTTCTTTTGCTCCATTTAAGTCTGTAATAAATTGACCTGATTGTAGCTCAACCTCTTGTGAATACTCGTCAAGAAGGGAATGCTTTGCATAAGTTTCTTCAATATCAAAGTTTAAATTATATGTATATTTGTTAAGACATCTATCACATTCTAATGTAATTTTTCCATCAACATGACCAGTAACTTCTATATAACCACCCAAAGATTTTAATTCTAAATCAGCTTTTATATTACAATCTTCCAGTTCTTTTATTTCACCATCAAAATGAAAGTGAAAAGTTTTGTCGTGTTCTCTTTCGATGTCCTCAATTAGAACTGCGTTATGATTTTTTATGTGTTTCTTCTCACGCATAAGGTTCTTCCTGCAATACTAGACCAGCGATTTGAGTTGAAACAAAGCACAATTTTTTGATTGGACCAACAGGCTCTTTTTCTACCAAAACTGGAGTTGGGCTTTTCATTAATTGTTTTAATTCTGCATAAACCGCTTGTGGGTTTTCAAAATACATTACAACAGGAGTTGCAGAACCTTTCAAAAAAAGGATAACTGCTTGTCTTGTTTTTTGTGGAGTATTAAATTGTTGAACCATAAGTTCTCCTTTATCTTTCTACACAACAGTAATTATATTACAAAAAGACAAAAATGTTAAATAATGGTTTTTTAAGAGTATAATTATACTATCTGGAGAGAATTAGTTATGTTTGAAAAAATAAACGAAGTATTAAAAAATGATGGCGTTATAGCTTATGTAACAGATACAGTTTGGGGCTTGGGTTGTTTGCCGACAAGCGAAAAAGCCGTAAAAAAAATTTATGAAATTAAACATCGTGATGGCAAAAAACCATTAATTTTGATGAGCGATGAGTTTTATAATCTTTTTGATTATTTGAAACAACCAATTAATAAACAAGCGCAACGCTTAATCAAAGAATATTTCCCAGGGGCGTTGACTCTTGTTTTAGAAAAATCTGATAAAACACCAGATTATATAACTTCTTCTCTTCCAACTGTTGGTGTAAGGATACCAGACAACGAAACCTTTGCAAATATTTGCAAGAATATTGATGGTAGAGTGCTTGCAACTACAAGCGCAAATCTTTCTGGCGAAGCTCCTGCACTAACTTATGATGAGGCAGTTAAGTATATTGGTGATAAAGTTGATTTAGTAATTCCAGATTATGGACACTTAGCAAAAGGAAAAGCCTCTACTGTTGCGGGTTTTAAAGACGATAAAGTTGTCGTATTTAGACAAGGTGAAATTGAAATTTAAGCGACAAAGCTCTAAGCTTCGTCTTCAATCTTACTTTCTGCTTTTGGTTCAGAGTTCGTGTAGCTTTTGAACGCTTTTGCGTAATCTTTTACTACAATTTGCTCTTCTTTAGTGTCTGGATTTTCAGTTTTTACCGCCTCTGCTTTTGGTGAAATTTCTTGATTTGCTGGATTTTCGCTTTGTTTTCTGCAATATTCCATGTACTCTTCGTAAGTAATTTTGCCATCATCATTGCCATCAATTACTTCTTCATAGTTAGAATCGCCTTTTCTTGCGTATATTTTTTCAGAGCTAATTTCTTCTTCTGTGTTTTCAGATTCTTCTGCTTTTTTAGCCTCTTCTTTAACTTTTTCGCTACTTTCTTCAGTTTTTTTGTTAAGCTGATAAGTCAAGCGATTATTCAACATTAGTACACGTTCTTTGTAGCCAATACCATTTTCGTCACAGTAATCCATAAATTCTTTGAACGTAATAACACCATCTTCATCTGCGTCCATTTCTTTTTGGTACATAGGTTCACCTTTGGTTGCATAAACCGCATTTTTCCCTTGTGAAAAATTGTTATTTTTAATTCCAAAAGATTGGTTACTAGTATTTGTAACCCCTAGGCTAATTCCAGTCATTATTGAATCCTTTCATTAAAACGACGTACTATTTTTATTATAACTTGTTTTCAAACTTTCTCAATCCTAAAACTCATTTCTATAAGGTTGTTGAGCTTTACAAAAGTTAACATTTCAATTGGGGTATTGACAGATTTTAAAACATACTATATAGTGTAAAAGTTACAATTAATGAAAAGGGATTAATTTTGTTTAACAATTTCTCAAAAACTACGAATGTCAAGAATTGTCGAGTGATTATTAATTCGACAATGATGTTGTGTCGTAATTTTGTGAGATTACAGGTTTGTTAAACTAGAATTAAAAAATATAGGTTTGATTTAGGCTTGTAAAATCTCAAAAGGGTTTACAAGCCTAAATGTTGTACATCATCAAGGAGGAACTAATGAGAATCAGTCCAATCGCAAACACAAATTACACTAGTTATGCACCAACTTTACACAAGAAAGCTGAAAACGCTGAAACAAAACAACAAACTAATGTTGTAGACTTAAACTTGTTGAATAAAAATTATAATCAAGCTGCAATAAATTTTAGGTCAGTTCCAGTAAATGGTGCATTGGAATTGGGAAAACAAATTCCCATAGAAGATAGAATTGCAAGCGTTTTGCAAAGCTTTAAACTAGGCGATTTACTCCTTGTTGGTAAAAAAGTTCATGATTGTGCAAAAAAGATGCTTAGCGCAGATAATATTGGCGAAAACGCAATAAAACGTGCTTTTTATATTGCAGATGACAAGCTTGATGGGAATTTAGGTTTTGTAAAAAATAGTATTGGCGATACTCAAGTTATTAATCTAAACGACTTCAATATTCCGTTTACAAGCGATAAACAGACTAATCAGTTGAAACCTAATGAAAGCTTTTATGTAATTGATGGCGATGTTCTTGATGTAAAAGGTACAAAAATTCTTATCAAGGATAAGCCAAAAACTGATTTAAGCCGTTTTAGAAAAAGTTTTGCACAATCTTTTGATTATGAGGAAGAGATAAAAGGAAAATTGGAACAAATTAATAAAAAAACGCTATCAAAACTTGTGGTTAATAAACACAAAGGCAGCTCTGGCGTAACGTTTGCAGATGTAGGTGGTTTGGACAAATTGAAAGATGCGCTTAAAAGAGATGTAATCTATCCTTTGCGTTATCCAGACGCTTACGAAAATATTGAAACAAACCACGGTGCAATTCTTTACGGTCCTCCAGGAACAGGTAAAACCCATATTGCAAGAGCTTTGGCAAATGAGGCTGGCGCAAATTTCATTAGTCTTAACGGACTAGAACTTGAGTCTAAATGGGCTGGTGAGGCAGAAGAAGGTTGGAGAGAATTGTTTAAAGATGCAAAAGAAAGCCAACCAAGTATTATCTTCTTAGATGAATTTGATGCAGTTGCTAGAAAAAGAGGCGGCAGCGACCAGTATGGCGACAAAATCGTTAACCAAATCTTGACGCTTATGACCGATATTGATAATGAAGGCGATAATGTGTTTGTATTGGCAGCAACAAATAATTTTGATGCGCTAGATAAGGCAATTACCCGTTCTGGTCGTTTCAGTAAGCACTACAAGGTTGATACTCCAGACTTGAATGGGCTTAGAGATATTTTCAAAATTCATACAAAAAATAAACCCGTTGATGAAAATGTTGATGTTGAAGGTTTGTTGAAGAAGTTGGAAAACTTAAAAGCAACTGGTGCAGATGTAAAATTTATCGCAAATGAGGCTCACCATCATGGCTTTAAACGTACTGGAATTTATGAAAAGATGGAAAATAAGACTTTCAAGAAGAGTGACACAGATAATTTCAAGATTATCCAAGAGGATTTTGATAATGCGATGAAAGACTTTTTAGAGAATAAGAATGCAACAGATAGACGTCAAGTTGGTTACTAAAACTAAAAGAAAAACCGCTTAAAATTTTAAGCGGTTTTTCTACATTTAATAATGTAAGAAATATCTGAGAGCTATCATTACTCCAACTGCGACTATCATAAATATTATAGTGCTTATAAAGCCAGAGCCGTGTGCTTCTTTGTATGTTTCATTTTCGTGTTCCATAAAAATCTCCTTATGATGCAAGCTTAGATTTAGCAACTGCGCAAGCGATTGCCAAAGCTATTTCTTCATCGTCTTTTTTAGCGGTTTTTCTGCTTGTTTTTTCTTGAGGAATTTCTTCTGGGAAATATTTATTGATAACTTGAAGAACTTTTCCGTTCAAATTCATTGCAACAATCATTATTGAAAGGAAAATAAAAACTGTTCCCATACCAATAATCATTACAAAAACTCCGTCTTTTAGTAACGTTATATCCATAGTTTTTCTCCTTTTAACTTATTCTTAAATCTTTAAAATATGTCAAAAAGAAAGCTATGGTGCTCGTATAGAGATTTCACTTTTAATGTTGGTCGATAAATTATGAATGTTCCCTCTTGCAAGAAGAGGGTTGTTAGATTTTAGTAAAAGTTTGTTCTGATTAGTTGCAGAATAACTGTTTTCATCAAAAGTGTAGGTTTGTGAATCATTGTTTTGAGATTGAATTACAATCTCTTGAGTTAAGTTTTGTGCAGTAAAGACAACCCTTTGGTAATCGTGCTGGATATAATTAATTGGCGCATTAGCCATTTCAGGAACAGTTTCAATATTTGTTCCATGAAATATAAAAAAACTAAGAAATATAAATAATATTTTTAATAGTAGATTCACACGGTAATTTTATAACAAGCAATATAATTTGTCATTAGTTAAGAGTTTAAAAATTTTTTAAAATAAGTCTTGAAAAATAATTTTGTTTGATTTATGATTGCAAAGGTCGCATGTCGACAGATGGGCGAGAGCGATTTGAAAATTAAATATGGCATGCGGAAGTAGCTCAGTTGCCAAAGTGAGGCATAAGCTACGAAGCAAACAAAAGTTTAGGCGGTTGAGCCGAACGTTATCTGAGATATCTACTCTACCAACTGAACTTGTTTGAAAATTGAATATGGCATGCGGAAGTAGCTCAGTTGGTAGAGTATCTGCCTTCCAAGCAGACTGTCGCGAGTTCGAGTCTCGTCTTCCGCTCCATTTTACACTAGATTTGAAATATAAATAGAGTCCTTTGGGGCTCTTTTTCTTTGACTTGTTGAGGAAGACTCGACTACGTCTCTTTCCTCCATTTGCTTGCGTGAAATTGCGACGCTTTTAGGTCATTTTCTACGGAAAACGTGACATTTAGTCACCTTTTCCTGCTCGCAAACGGAGTCCTTGCTCCATTTTACACTAGATTTGAAATATAAATAGAGTCCTTTGGGGCTCTTTTTCTTTGACTTGTTGAGGAAGACTCGACTACGTCTCTTTCCTCCATTTGCTTGCGTGAAATTGCGACGCTTTTAGGTCATTTTCTACGGAAAACGTGACATTTAGTCACCTTTTCCTGCTCGCAAACGGAGTCCTTGCTCCATTTTACACTAGATTTGAAATATAAATAGAGTCCTTTGGGGCTCTTTTTCTTTTATGAATTTTTTTGCAATGACATTTTGTTGGTAGGTATGTTTTCAGTCATTACAAGGAGTGAGAACGAAGAAGTAATCCATGGTGAGGTCAATTGAACTGTACCCTAAAAAGTGGACACACAAAAGTAGCGAGTGTGGTATAAAAAAGAAAGGGTACAGAAAATGGAAA
>CAKVLN010000011.1 GCA_934757275.1 uncultured Candidatus Melainabacteria bacterium | reverse complement strand
CTCCATATCCGTAATTTCGTTTTTGGTTTTATCCAAATCGTTCAACGTGTTTTTTTGAATAATTTTAAAATCTTCCAACTCTTTGCCAAGTTGTTCAATCAAAAGCTCTTTTGATGCCTTAGTTTCAGAGAAATTTGATTTAAAATTCTCCAATTCCGCAAGTTTTAACTTAGCCTCTTCAATCGATTTTTTCTTTGTTGATAAATCAGCCTCCATCGGAGCTTGTTTTTGAATAAGCTTTGTTTCCTTGTCTTGAAGTTCTTCAAGCTCTTTTCTTAAATTATTTCTTTTCTCAATATGTTTTTCAGCCGTTTCATTCAAGCCAGACATATCTTCTAAAATTTTGTGCAAAATACCCTTTTGCTCATCAATATTTTTTTCAATTCCTTTAATTTCATCTTGCTTTAAAGAAATCTTCAATTCAGAATCTTTGATTTTACCTTCTTGAACTTCAATACCATTTTTTGTGTTTTCAATAGTTTTAAGGTTGTCTTGAATTTGTTTATCTGCAAAAACGATAGACGAATTTTTACGAGAAATTGAACCTTTAATTTCTTCCGCCTTTTGTTTTAGCTCAAGTTGATGACCTTCACCTTTTTCTGTAATAGTTTTAGAAATCTCCTCGTACTTTTCTTTTATAAGCTTTAATCGCTCTTCAAGGTCTTTTGATTTAAGCTCTTCTTCTTTTTTACGTTTAGTAAACTCTAAAATATTTTCGTGAGCTTTTTCAAGATTTCTTCTCAAATCAAAAAACTTAACAGTGTTAATTTGGCTCTCTAAACCGGTTTTTTCTTCTTTTAACTTTTGATATTTAAGAGCAACCTCTTTTTCTTCATTCAACTGTTCCAAACGAGTGTTAACCTCGTTCAAAATAAGAGTTGAATTTACTACACGTTTCTCAACCGTTTCAAGTTCGTTTGTCGCCTGATCTATTCTTCTATCAAAATCTGCCACACCAGCGATTTCGTCAATAATCTTACGACGTTCATTAGGAGTACAATTTGTAATACTCATAACGTCGCCTTGCATCATAACGTTATAGCTATTAGGAGTAATATTGTATTTTTCTAATCTTGCGTGAATATCAGAAAGTGTTGCAATTTTATCATCTAAATAATAAATACTCACAAAGCCTTGTGAAGATTTTCTAATTCTTCTCGCAACCGAAAAATCGCCATCTTCCGTTTCACCAAAAGTAACCTTTACAAACGCCTCGTTTCTTTTGTTGTAAATCGAAATCAACTGAAAAAGTTTTTCGGCACGCAACGTACGGCTAGTTGACAAACCAAGGGCAAAAAGAATACTGTCGATAATATTACTTTTTCCAGAACCATTCGGTCCTGAAATAGTAGTAAAACCTTTCAACATAGGGATATCAACTTTATTAGCAAAAGATTTAAAATTATCAATCTCCAGCTGTTTAATATACATAAAAACCCCTTCTTAATACTCCTCTATTCATTAAAATTACATTAAAAGTCAGGTTATGTCAACAAATTCGTGTTCGTAAAATATTTATAATTCATTATTCTTCAAATAAAAAAGGACTCTTGCGAGTCCTTTTTGTTAACTATAATTTTTCTGGATTTCTTAGTGGAATCAATCTGTCTAAATCAGAGTTTACACTAAAGTAGAATCTTGCAGTGTTTTCGTTATACGAACGACCGAGTGGGAAACCAACACCAATTTGAGCAGTCAACCAGTCAGTGAAGTTGATATAAGTACCGAAACCAACTGAATGTAAGAACGTTTGTGGGTAGTTATAAACGCTGCCGTTTTCACCAATCCAACCCCAATCGTAGAAGATTGCTAGTTTAAGTCTTTCGTCAACTTTTGGCATCAATTTGTACAAGTATGGAACAGGGAATCTGTATTCAACTGTACCTGTAACACCGTAGTCACCGATTAACTCCGCAGGTTGATAACCTCTTAATGTGTATGGGCCACCAAGTTGCATTTGTTCAGCGGCGAACAATCTTTCTGGTGAGTATTGACCGTTAACTCTTACAATACCCATACTTCTTGCAAACAATCTTTGTACACGAGTTGCACCAGCAGTAACCTTGAAGAAGGTTGTATTTTGGATTGCACCGTGTCCATCACCGCCCATACCGAAGTCAACGCCAATGTTACCAATCCAACGACCATAATTGTCATCAGTCATACCGTACAATCCAGAACGCCATACGTTCAAGTTGTAATCAGATAATCTTAATGGGTTGCCGCCAATATTAGCAGAGGTATTTGCGTTTACATAATCGTAACCTGTATAGAAAATCAAATCAGATTTTGCAGTTTGGATAAGAGGTTGAGTTAATTTGAAGAAATAGCTTTGAGCATTACCTTTAACATTCAATCCTCTGTATGGACCGCCCAATCTTACATGAGAGTCAGAAAAATCGAAGGACAATCTAGTTCCATAAGATGAAACTGGAAGTGAATAACCAGCCATCCAACCAGTTGCACCTGATGATAAGATTGTACCGCCATAAATTTTATCGCCCAAACCTGTTAAGTTGTCCATACCAACTAGGAAGGAAACTCTTTGAGCACCTGTATATGAACGACCGTAGTCATCATAAGAGAAGTTCAAGTTTACAGGAAATCTATCTCTAACGTTCAAAGTAATTGCGGTGTTTTCATCACCCTCTTGTTGTCTTTCTACTTCAGTTTGAACTTGAACATAGTCTTCTCTGTTAATTTCTTTCATTGCTCTTTGAAGGTTCTTAGCATTGAATACATCGCCTTCTCTCAAGCCAGCTTTACCCATAATGATATGTCTTAAATACCATTCACGAGTCCATTTTTCGCCTTCAATGTTCAATTCGCCAACTTTACTTTCAATAATCTTGATAGTTGCAACACCATCAACAATTCTTTGTGGCGGAACTGTTGCATAAGAAGTTAAATAACCTTTTGCACGGTAATAGTTTGTAACCTTTTGACAAACTTCTAACAATTCGTCAAAATAAACATCTTCACCAAGAACCTCTAAACCAAGTTTTTCTAGTTCTTCTGATGAAATCTTTGTATTACCTTCAAAATTGATTTTTTGCAATAAGAAGTGGGGGTTATAAATCATACCTTCTCTTGCTAAATTCTCTTCGACAGAAGCATCATAAATTTGTTCATCTTTTGTTACGTCATCAAAAGATTGAATGTAGCTCTTGTCGATTTCGTAATGATTAGTATTTTGTAGTTCTGTTGTGTTAAAAGCCCCAGGGTTATAACCGCCCATTTCAGCTTGAGCACCTGCTGGAAATACATGACCAGCCAATGGGTCTGCAAAAACCTCGTTTACTGCAAATAGGCATAAAACCGTGAGCAAATAACTTATTTGTTTCTTCATAATTTCAGAATTCCTAATTTCTTTCTATGTATATTTTTATTGGGTTATTAATTTTGTTACACCCTTACATTATATTTTAAATAAAAACTCGAAACAAATTTAATTGCCAGTTTGTAACAAAATATTAACGTTTCATACTTCATTTTAACTCGTTTATGAACTTTTGTAAAGATGTTTATGTATGAACGTTATAAATCATCTAATTAGTGGAATTAAATAATATATAAACCCTGTTACAAAATTTTACAGATAAGGAGCATAAACTTTGGTAATGGCAGTTGGAGCAATTGGTTCTTATGGTTCGCAACAAGACCCTGAATATCTCAAGGTCATTAAAGAGCTTGCTCAAATGGGCATTGCATCAAGTGGTAATAAAAATGCCGATGTTGCAAAACTTAAACAAGCAAAAACAGAATTAATTGAAAAAATTCAGACTAAACAAAACGAAGAACAAAAACAAGATTTGCAAATCCAACCTTTAGAAGCTACTAAAGAATCTCAACAAGCACAACAATTAGAATATGCCCGAACTGGTGCTATGACACTCGCTGAACTTAACAAACTCTACTTTGGCTTAGTTTAATTAAAATATTTTATAGAATTTGTCATATCTTCGCAAATTATTCTACCAAACTCTGGACTTGCACTACTTGATGAATGTATGTGATTTACGCTTAGTCCTGAGATAGAATAATTCTGCTTAGCATTTTCCATATTTTTTTCAAAATATAATTATCACCATAAATTATTTTTAAATCAGATGGTATTCTATAAAAGTTCTCTTTTTTAGCAAAAATAGCACTTCCCCAATCACCTGTATTCAGACATCTACAGAGAGGAAGAAATTCTAATTTCTGACATTCCATCAACTTTGGCTTTTCTAAAACATCAAAACTTGCATTAAATTGATTTATAATAGATGGCGATAAACCAATTAACCCTGTTGATTTTTCATTAAACACCTCTGAATTAACAATTTTATTACAAAAATTATCAGGCACCAGCAAATCATCATTTAATATTGCTACATTATTTTCTTTCGCCATTTTTACACCCTGATTCCAACTTTCATTTACATACAAATTATCTGGCGGTGTGTAAATTTTTACTTTTTTGCCTTTAATATTAAGTGGCGTATTGCCTTTATTGTTTATTAAAATTATTTCACTTACAGAATTATCGCACTCAAGTAGTTTAACTAATTCTTCAAGAACTTTTAACTTTTTTTGTATTGTTGGAATAATTACAGATAACAATTTCATCTTCTATTTCTTTAAAACAATTTTCAATTCTACTCTTCTACTCTTTTCAAAGTCCTCTTTTCCCTTCACCAAAACTGGCGTTGAGAAACTTGCACCTTCAACAATAATCATTTTTCTTAAACGATTTCCATTTGCTTTATTATAAGGCGTATTTGTCATATAATTTGCAACCGCATAAGCACGTTTAAGGCTCAAGTCCATATTTTTCATATACTGCTCATCTGCAGAATACTTGCCCTTAAAAGTTTGTGAATCAGTGTGACCTTGAATAATTATTCTATCAATATTTTGATTCAAATACCCATTAGAGAATATCGAGTCCAAGTATGCTGGCGCAAATTTATCTAAATATTTCTTTCCTTTGTTAGAAAGTTCATAGCTATTAACATCAAACAACTCTAAGTCCGAAATCTTTACAACACCTGTCACATCATCAATATTTGCATCAATATTCTGTTCTTTTAGAGTTTGTTCCAAAGCTTCAGACGCTTTTTTTTGTGCCATCTGTGACTGAATTTTTTCAAAATAACTTGTCATATAAGTGTAGAAAAACAAAACGATGAAAACAAGCACCAATGCAGTCATTAAATCTGTCATTGTTACCCAGAAAATATTATCCTGACTATTGTCTTCTTTTGGTCGTCTTAATTTCATATCACCCCACCTAAGAAATCCGAGATTTTGTTCCTTTATCTAGTGCCTAAAACAACTTATCTACAACGTCACCACCGCCAGACGATTTGTCCATTGTTTCGTTTAATTTATTCAAACTGTAAAGTATGTTTTCCAAATAAGGAGTTGTGCCTTCATTCAAAGTTTTAGCCAAAGACTTTGCGAACTCTTCTGGCAAAGCCTTCAATAACTTTTCGTTAGTTTGATTTTGCAACTTAGATTCCTTTACCAAATCAATCAAGAATTTTTCACTTGTCACAACATCGAACAAACGAATTAATTCTCGTTGAATTTCTAGAGAATACTTTTTACACATTCTGTTATACAAGATTTTTTCAATGAGCATAAATAGCAAAGAAAAACCAACTGCAAAAACAGAACACAACGCTGCCATTTGAATATTAGTAATCAAACTGTTGAAAGAACTTCCTATATTTGAATCGTCAGAAAAATTAACCTGTGTGAAAGCTATCGCCATCTTTAAGAAAGTAAAAAATGGACCCAAGCCCGTCAACAAAGTTGGCATTGTTTGTATAAATTTACTATTAATTTTTGAATAAATTAGAGTTTCTTCATTAAAAAAGTATGACGCATCAACCGTCAAATAAATTTCTGGTTTATAGTCCGTTGCTGCGTTTTGCTGAGAAGCAACAAATAACTTTTCGGGGAAAATTAATGCTTTTTTAAAATCTTCCCAAACAGTGTTAGTAAAACTATTCGATGCCATAAAATTATCAAGTTCTTTAAAACGGTATGAAAGCTCTTTTTTATTAAGTGCGCTTAAAAAATTCTTAACCGCTTTCAAATTCTTCTCAACCCTTGTGTAATTTCGGAGGACGGTCATTATAAAAAACAAAAATGCTATTGTAATTATTAAAATTGCAGGTTCTTTTATAATATCTAAAAATGTCATATCTCCTCCTATTGATGTAAATTATAGCACAAAGTTACTTTTTCGACTATAATCTTTATTATGGAATGTCCGAAGTGTCATAAAAATATTGCAGACAATGCAACCGTATGTCCTCACTGTCATAAGGTTTTAACTTTAGAATGCCCAAATTGTCACAGTTTGAGCGATTCTCCGATTTGCGAAAAATGCGGTTACATAATTCTAACAAAATGTTCAAAATGTGGCAAAATAATTTCTACCACCAAAGAAAAATGTAAATGTGGCTTTCCCGTAAAAACAAGCATTGCATATCAAGAATGTGAAACAGATGAATTTGCTTGCATTATAATTCGATTTTCTGCACTCAAAAGTATAAGAAGAGTGCTTGGTTCACAAGAACTTTTTACGAAATTTTATTACCGACTTAGAAATCTTTTAACAGCACAGCTAAAAACTGTTGAAGGCAAAATCATAACATACAACGACACTTTTGTAGTCAATTTTAACAAGGAATTATCCTTACCGACATCTGCCAATAAAGCAATTAGATTTGCTCTAAAACTTGTAAATGCATTTGCTGATTTAAACTTGAAGGTAATTAAAGAGCTAGGGACGCCGTTAAAATTAAACCTTACAATTACCAAAAAATCATCGGAAGAATTGTTAGAAGAAACTTCGATTGATAATAACGTAAAACTTTTGAATATTAAAGAGCAAGCACAGTACTTAAAAGGTATGCAAATTATATTAGACCAATATATTTGGGACAATGTTAACAAGGAGTATAAAACAGATTCTTTATACACTGTAGAAAAAAATGGCTCAACCGTCATGTTTTACGAGGTTTTGCTCGAAAATTATGTACTTCCGCCTTCTAGCGAAACACAAGAAGCACCGATTGTAACTACTCAAAAAGAAATAAAAAAACAAGAGGTCGCTGAAAGTGAAGATATTTATGCATTTAAGGTATTTGATATCAACGCAAAATGTAGTTTCAAAAAGATACCTACAAACAAGCTTATTGAAAATTTAGACGAGTCAAAAATTATTTCTATAAGAGCAGAAAAGAATTTAGAAATTTCAACAGCTGATATTATTGAGCATTTAAAGAATAAAAAACTAAAAATATTACATGCAACCTGCACCGAAGAGATGAATTACAAGCCTTGGGGAGTATTAGAACAACTATTCAAAGATTATTACGGCTTATCTTTTTGCAAAACTCTTATACCTCAGAACTTTGACGTTAAGCGCTTTAATGCGATAAAGGACTTGCTTTTTGCAAAACCTCGTAAAGCAGCGACGCCAGAAGATGCAAGATTTGCTTACATGGAAGATTTTGGCGATTTTTTAGCCTCTTTAAAAAATACTGTTATACTTATAGAAGGCTTTGAGTTTATGGACGACACGTCTATTCAAACTCTTGAAATTTATTTTGACAATTTTAAAAAATTAAACACAAACTTTATTTTTGTCACAAATTCTGAGATTTCACTACACTCAAAATTAAAAAAACTCTTGCGAACCAGCGACTACATCGAGTTTGTATTACAAAAAGCTACCATTGGCGAGCTTTTGAGCGACATTAAAGAAGAGGCAAGCGATTTTATTCAATCCTTCTACTTTGAAAAAATAAAAGAACAGTTCAACGGTTCTGCGCTTTATTTCAAAAAGGCTTTGCAATATTTAACTGACAAAGGTATTTTAATCAATTTTGAAAATAGACTCCTCATTAAAAACAAAAATTCTATAATCTTGCCGAACACTCTAGACGCTTTAAACAAAGCCAGACTAAAAAATTTAAGCAAAAATATAGACGCCTCAATGGTTTTAGCATATTCAGTTTACCTTGGTGCAAGATTAGATTTTCAAACCCTTGAAAAACTTGGAATAAAAGAAGTGACAAAGGTTGCTAAAACATTAGAGAAAGCTGGCTTTATCCACCTTTTAAACAATGTTATTTACATAAATAACTACAACCTAATTAAACCAGTAATTCAGTCCTCACTAAAAAAACAAATTGAAGAATTTTTATGCAAAAATATTTTGGCTAATATTGGCAAAGACATTGATGATACGCTTACGCTTTTGATAATGGGTAAGCTGGGGTTCTTCAAAGAGGAATACTTATTGCTCTGGCGAAATTCTCAATTCGCAATGAATACTGGTGATTATGACGCATACTTAAAAAATTGTTTGGGCTTTTTATCACTAATAGAGCATATCGAAAACAATATTTCAGAAGAAGATATTGAAAACAACAAAAAAGAAGTTTTCCAAAATATTTTGATGAGTTTATATAATTATTCACCAGCCAAAATTTATTCTATCGAAAACGTGCTTTTGATGGACGCAATCAAAAACGAAGACAATGAAAAAATTGTTAAACTTTCAAATCTTATGTTACAAGGGGCTTTGATATCTTCTAATTACACCGAGGCTTTGCCATTGTTGCACAACATTTTTTCAAGAATGCAAAACCCAACGCTAATTGTTGATGGGTCAGTTAACACAAAATTCTTATTGCTATCGCTCGTTAACATAGAAATCTTGTTCAATATTGGCGACTTTGCACAATGTGTCGAGGTTGCCAAAGATTTGCTTGGAATTATTAAGCCTGAAATTATTGAAAAAATTAAACCAGCAGGTTTTTCTATCAAACTTTTTGTTGAACACTTGTTTGAAACCTTTAGGCTTGCGAGTTTCGCAAAACTATTCTTGATGGACGAAGATTTAGAGGAGTTTTTAGAGGCAATAAAAACTGCTTTTGGAGAAGAACTCCCTGACAAGAACGTTCTTATTGCCGTTAGAGATTATTTGGCTGGCAAAAACTTCGGCACTACTGATGTTGAAGATGCAACACCATTTGCCAAAGTAATATATTTAATATTACAAGAATTTTCAGAACATTCCAGCGACTACAAAACTTTTGCGCAAAACATTTACCAAGCCAAATTGCTAACCGCTGACATACACCAGTTACAGCTAGAATTGTTCTGCGACTTACTAATAGCTAATTCTTACGCTAATATCGGCATTACAAAGAAAGCCGAAAGCATTTATAATGACGTACTCGACCGTGCAGAAAAGTCCGCAATTTTCAACATCATATTGCTTGCAAAATACTTCATAGCACGACTTCTTATCGCAACAACTCGACAAGAAGAAGCTCTACTCATCATTAACGACACGCTTGCATTGCTACAAAAGAACAATAATCAAGCAAAAATATTTTATGTACTCTTTGAAAAACTCTTTATCGACACCGTGAGAGAATATGATATTTCATCAATCAACCTCGAGTCAGAAGAGCAAAAACTTGCGCTTGCAACATCAGATGGCAAGCTTTCAAGACTTGCCAACTAGTGTTTCTTTTCGCAAAGGCTTGGAATACCGATAAGTGCTAAGTAGAATACACAACCGAATAAAACTAAATTTAACATTTCCATAATTAAATCTCCTTTCTGAGAGCATACGATTAAAAACCCTTTTTAACCTATATATTCTTAATTCCACATATTGAAAAATCGATAACGGTTTTGGGGAAAGATTGTTACAATTTGTTACATTTTGTGATGGGCGAAATCTGTCTAGCGAAGGAAGACGTTGTAGAAGTGAATAAGTGAATAGGTGAATGAGTGAATAAGTCCATTTTAATATTTTTTATGTTTAATGCGTTTAATGAACGCATTATAAAAAACAAAATTTAATACGAACTTATTCACTTATTCACTTTTCTTATAAAATAACCACCAACTACTAGACAGAAAAAGAAAACTATTATAAAATTGATATTAATAAGAGAGGAAAATCAATGCCAAACAAAGATATGATACCAGTAGAAGTTATAATTCTAACAGACACAGATGACATCAAAGGTACTGTTTATGTATCAAACAATGTTGCTGCAAATAGACAATTGACAGAGCTTTTAAATAATTCTGACAGAAGATTTTTAGCAGTTACAAACGTAGAAATTTATGCTAAAAACTCAAATCAGCCACCTAGAAGATATGAATTTTTAGAAATTCACATGGATTCAATTCGTATGGTTCACCCAACATCTCAAGCATTGTTTAGAGAAACTCCAAAAACTCAAGAAGATATTGCAAGATTTAGAGAATTGAGAGCAAAATTGAACCAAACAAAACCTTTCTAGACAAAAGAAATGATTAACAAAAATAGCTTTCTCTACAATTTTGAGAAAGCTATTTTTTTGCGCTCACATTCGGCTTGAAATGTTTGATGAAGTTAGAGAATAGGATAGAAAGTGAATAAGTCCTTTTTAATATTTTTTTATTTAATACATATAATGAACGCATAACAAAAAACAAAATTTAATACGAACTTATTCACTTATTCACTTATTCACTTATTGACCTATTGACCTATTGACCTATTCCCCCATTCACCTATTCACTTCAACCACCTTTCCTCTTTTAAATAGCCTTCGCCACAACAAATTTATTAAGTTTTGTAAACATTTTTAGACTCATTGAAATCAGCTTTTTCTTTAAGACTTTATATACATGAGGTAATTAAGATGTCAGTTGGTATTAACAGTAATATTAATGAATATAACAAACCTGTTTTAGCAGTAGGCGAAACAAACCAAGTTGCTGATACAAACTCTACTGCTTCAAAAAACTGCATCTTTGACAAAGAAACAGTTCCAGAAAACGAAATAAACGAAAAAATTTCTACTGAAATTGATAATATTTTAAGTGAAATTTGTAAAAAATATGAAAAATATGGTTTAACAGTTGCAGATTTAAAGAAAAATCCTGCTATTCAACTTGCATGCAGAATGCAAGAAGATGACATCAAACAAATTTCAGAAGAAAAAAGAAAAAAGGTTGTAGAAAACTTCAAAAAAGCTTTAGAAGCTGCTATCAACGATTCAATCGTTAATGGCAAAATCGACATCAAACAAGTTGCAAAATTGAGCAACAATTACTTCACCGCACTTTCTACAGGTTGGTCAATCGAAGGTTTCAAAAAAGCAAACAGTGATAAATCTACTAGACATTCACTAATGCAAAGATTGATTGCTACTGGTTGTTTACCAAAAGGTGCAACAATTCAAAACACATCTCCAGAAGAATTAGGCAAAGCCATTGAAAAATTCTTTGGCGATGTTTTAGGTAAAAGCGTTAACCAAAAATTCTCTTCGCCAGAACAAGCTAAGAAAGCTCAATTGCAAACTTTTGGTAGATTGTTAATCAATTCCAGCGAAGAAGAAAAAGCATATTTTACTCAAGCTCTTAAACACTTATACAAAGAAAATAAACTAGATGGTTTAAAAGCTTTGTTCCATAGCTGCACAACAGAAAAAACTGTTCAAGCTGTAGCAACGAAGATTGTTGATCCTAAAAATGACATCACAACTACTGCAGACCCTAATGGCGAATACTTGAACAAAGACGAAGCAACTGCAATTTACACATTAGCTAACTCTAAATTGACAGAAGAAAATAGCGTTAAAACTCACGAAACAAGCAACGTATATCGCCAACAATGGTTTGAACAAAACGGCGAAGCTTTAAAAGCAATCAATGCTAAGATAGAAAAAGCAAAAGCAGAAGGCGTTGAAGTTGAATTAACAGAAGCTGAACAAAAATTATTACTTGAATACAACAACAAAATCAACGCTGGTGAAGCTGGTGAATTTGTTGGTACACATATCAACGCAAATCTTTCAGAAGCATTTAAAGACGAACATTTGAAACGCTTAAACAAAGATGCTTACGAACTTCCAAACTACACAGACGTTTTAAACACAGTTAACGAATATGTTCAAAACAATCCAGAAGTTTTCTCAGAAGAAGCAAAAGCAGATTTTGCAAAAGCAATGGACAAAGCTACAAACGGCAACTATACAACCGTTGTTGAAAATACTGGTGCAGAATTGAATGCTCCAGCAACTGAAAAAGCTGGTTCTACAGAAATCGTTAACACAAAATCTGAAACAGAATACAAAGAAGCACAAGTTAGACAACAAGCTTTATTGAACCAAATCAAAGCAAATTCTGAACAAAAAGACACTAAATTTACAGTTGAAAAAAGTGTTAAAGATGATGAAAGAATTTACGCTGAAGAGAAAAAAAGCAGCGTAAATGAAGTTTATGATTTGAAAAACAAAGCCTTTAGAAGTGCTGAAAACATCACAACATACTTAAAAGAAACTGGCGAATCAAAATTCGGTTTTGCTACAGAAGTTTTCAAAAAGTTCAGTGATATGGGTTCTACTACTCAAGATTGGGCTATGAACTATTTTTCAAACGCTTCAACAACTGTTCAAAACTTGTTCTTGAACAAAATCACAGGTTCTTTCTCTGGTATGGTTGCAGCAGCAAAAGAAGTTGATTTATCTAAGTTCAACCTAGTTGGCGTTTCTGTTACAACTCAAAAAGAAATCGACAAAATTCAAGACGAAAGAAACATGGCATAATTTTAATATTTCATAATTAAAAACTCCCCATTTGGCAAAATTTACAATTGGCTGAAAGCATGCTACAATGTGAGAAAAGAAGAGGGTAATATTATGAAATATTTTAAATATATAAAATCAATTATGCTAGTTGCCTTATCAGCAGGTATTTTAACAACAAGCGCTATTTGTATTGACAAAGTTGTTGCCCAACCAGCCAATACATTACAAACCAAAAGTCAACAATCAGTTGTTACAGAACCTACAACAACACAAGTCTTTGAAGTAGCGCCACTTACAATTGTTAACCACCCGACAAGCTACTTGAACAAAACTGTTTTGATGAAGGCTAAATTTGACAAATTCTCTACTCTGGGTTTAGATTACAAACCTGCATTCAAATCTTCTGACGATTATATTTCTTTCTTAATCAGAAGAGAAGATTCAACTCATGATATTCCACTTTCTGAAATGAAATTATTTTTAAAAAGAACAGAGGCTGAAAAATTTATCGATTTAAAGACTAATGACGAAATCCAAATCAAAGGCGTGGTATTTTCTGACGCTTTAGGTGACGCTTGGATTGATGTTAAGCAATTAACCGTTACAAAAAAAGCACCAGAAGAGAAGAAAGACGGAGTTAAATAATTATGCCAGAAGTTGTAAGTAATGAAAAAGAGAAACAAATAAAAAAAGAAGTGTTTTTAACCGTTCATGGTCACTTTTACCAACCACCTAGAGAAAACCCCTGGCTAGAAGCGATTGAGCAACAGGACAGTGCGTTACCGTTTCACGATTGGAACGAAAGAATTAACAACGAATGTTACAACCCAAATTCTGTTTCAAAAATTGTTAATTCTAAAAACCAAATTTTGAATGTTGTAAACAACTATGAATATATCAGCTACAACTTCGGTCCAACCTTACTCTCTTGGCTAGAAGAATTTGCACCGCTTACTTATGAACGTGTAATTAAAGCGGATATAAATTCTAGACGTACGCACAACGGACACGGCAACGCTATTGCGCAAGTTTACAACCACATGATTATGCCACTTGCAAACGAAAGAGATAAGCAAACTCAAGTAAAATGGGGCATAAAAGATTTTGAATACCGCTTTGGCAGAAAACCAGAAGGCATTTGGCTTGCAGAAACTGCCTGCGACGATGATACCTTGAGAGTTTTGGTTGAAAATGGCATTAAATTTACAATACTTTCACCATATCAAGCTCAACGAATTAGAAAAAAAGGCGAAAAAACATGGCAAGATGTAAGTTGGGGCAACATTGACCCTGCTCGTTCTTACAGATATTACATCAAATCTGCTCCAGGGAAATTCATTGACCTCTTCTTCTATGACGGTGCAATTTCTCGTTCCGTTGCATTCGATGAACTTTTGACAGATGGAAACAAATTTGTAAACAGATTGAAAGACGGTATTTCTGATTTAAGAAACTATCCGCAATTAGTTAACATTGCAACCGATGGCGAAAGCTACGGCCACCACACAAAATTTGGCGATATGGCTCTGGCTTACGCAATGAAATTGAGAGTTAAAGACGCTGGTTTCACAATCACAAATTACGCTGAATATTTAGAAAAATACAGAAGTGATTGGGAGGTTGAAATCAAGCCAGTTTCTTCTTGGAGTTGCTCACACGGCGTTGGCAGATGGTCTGACGATTGCGGTTGCTCAACTGGCGGACACCCAGGGTGGAATCAAAAATGGAGAAAACCACTTAGAGCTGCTCTCGACTTTTTGAGAGATGAAATGGCTGCACTTTATCACAAGCAAGGTAAAAAATTCTATAAAGATCCACTAGAAGCTCGTGAAAACTATATTTCAGTAATAATGGACAGAAGTGATATTAGTGTAAAGAATTACCAAGAGGAATACTTCTTAGAAGATTTAACTGACGAACAAAAAGTTAAAGCAATGGAGCTATTAGAAATTCAAAGACAAGCTATGCTTATGTACACAAGTTGTGGTTGGTTCTTCTCTGAAATTTCAGGCATAGAAACCGTTCAGATAATGAAATACGCTGCAAGAGTAATGCAACTTGCAAAATCTTTCATGAAAAAGGACTTAGAAACTCCGTTCCTAGAAATTCTAAAAGAGGCAAAAAGTAATATTCCAGAATTTGGCACTGGCAAAGATGTTTACGAAAGGTTTGTAAAACCATCAATCGTAACTTCTAAACAGATTGTTAGTCTTTGGGCAATTTCATCTTTATACACCGATATTGAAGACGAAGAAAATGTTTATTGCTATAAAATTAATAAACACTCTTATAAAAGTGTTACGAAGGGGAACTCTAAACTTGTTATAGGTCATATTGAAGTTGAATCAAAGGTTACATTAGAAAAATCAAATATGATTTTTGCCCTACTTCAATTCTCTGGTGGAGATTTCCATTGCGCAATCAAAGAATACTCTGATGATTTTGAAACAATTCAAAAAGAACTTGTCAGAACTTATCTGGTTTCTCCACTTACTGAAATAATTAGAACAATGGACAGTTATTTTGGTAAAGAATACTTTACGTTAAAAGATATCTTCATAGAAGAAAGACGTAAGATTTTGCAAACTATGTTAAAAGGCAAGTTGCAAATATTTGCAAACACTTATGAATCTATGTACAACGAAGGCAAAGGTTCTATTTACCAAATGCAAACTTTAGGCTTAGACATTCCAAAAGAATTTAAAATTTCTGCGCAATATGTTTTGACAAAGCAATTCAACGATTTGTTTATAGATTCTCGTGGTTTCTTAGATGCAGATATTATCCAACAAGCGTCTGATTTAAACTTTGAATCAAAACGTATTGGTATAGAAATCGATAAGACACCTACTTCAAAAATTTTCAGCAAAAAGATTGCTCAAAACATAAACAGATTGTCTTACGCTCTTGATTTGCAACAGGTTGATGCAACACTCGATTTGCTAGATTGCATTGCAAAACTTGAGATTAAAGTTGATATAGCAGAAGCTCAAAGCTACTACTTCTCAAAAATTGTTACAAACATGGAAGAAATTATCCAAAAAATTAACTGCCAAGCTGATAGAGATTTGATTGTAATGTTGTTTGAGATTGGCGAAGACTTGAATATCAATATGGATTATTACAGACAGATGTTTAATAGAGCTTTAATAGCAAACAAAGATTAAGTCAAAAGGTCAAGCAATGCTTGACCTTTATCATATTTATAAATTAAGAGCATACGCAAATAATTCTCCAACCTTAGCATTATAAACTCTGCCGTCCTCTTTAGTAAAAAGATTTTCCCAATGAGTTTCTTTCGAGCCATCAGTTGAATAAGAAGGGTTTGTCATCATAAGATTGTGAGTGTTTGTATCGTATCTGAGCGGAAACAAGTCCTCCATTTGCATAAAACTAGGGAGTTTGTCGCTTGGATATTCATAAGCAAACAGAATTGAATTTATACGCTTTAAACGGTCTTCATAACTTCTGCCACCAGTGTCGTTATCATTAGAAACTTCAACCCCTGGAGCATAATCTTTATTATACTTAAATTTTGTTGACCAACATTTTACTTTGTCATAATCATCAGGCGTTACAAAAGCAGTACCTGCTGTTAACCCCAAATTTTTATATCTGTCAAAATCTCCAGTACTTTTCTCTCCTACAAAACTTATGCTAAATGAACCTGAACGTTTACGAATTTCATTTAAAATATATTGCATTTGATGATATTCCGGCAAAGCACCTACGCCTGAATAATTCCCCATATCATATCCACCAATATGTTTAGCCGAATCTATAAAGATAGCTTCAAACCCGAGTTTCACAAGTTTGACATGCTCGTTTATAAACAACTCTTGGTGTTCTTGATTTTGCCAATTAAAAGTCACATCTTCTTTGTACGGTTCACTAACCTTGATTTGGTCGGCAGAAATCACAGTTCTAAAACCTGTTTTTAGTCCATGCAAATGCGCTAAATCATTAAATGCGACAAACTGATTTTCTGGCGACAAATCAATTCCGAAATCAACAATATTTACACTATAACCCGCATTGAGTTTTATTCCATAAATCGAATTTTCTTCATTACCTTTGTTGTAACCATCACCATAAATATTAGGAAAAATTTGCGATAATATAATGCAATTTGCCCAACTTTTTGCAGAAGGCGGAATTGCTGGCAACAATTTCATTGTACTCAACAAGCCATTTTTTGTTTTATCGCCAACCATCTCAGCAATCGCACGGTTGTTAATTTCGATATAATTTGCTCGCCTGCCCCATTTATGACCATAGTTTGGACTAATTACAGTGTCTGGAAATTGGTTGTAAAAATCACCAGTTTCATTCAGAGTAACAAGGCTTTCAACAGTTTGTTTAAGCGTTCTTTTGAGAAGCTCGACTGGCAAAATATTTGCTATCCACTTTTTGTTTCCTGCAACAAAAGCGTGTTCATTGCTCCATACGTCAAACTGGAGGTTTGTATTTTCGCCATAAGCGGTTAAAAGTTGGTTTACATAGTTTGTCATAATTTAAGTTTAAGACGAAAAGAAGAAAATTAATCAGACAACGTGGCTAAGAGAAAATGGTAGAAAGTTGATAATGTTGGTAGTTGTTGGGCTTTCAGCCCAACAACACAAAAGGCAAACCCTCGTAGCGCAATACTACGAGGGTCATTGAAAGGACCTTTATTATCTATATTATTATTTCGTTTTTTCACAACAGAGCTAGAGCAGGGCAAATAAACCTTACTTTTCGTCTGTTTAATTTCTATAACTTAACTAAATCAAGTTCAAAGCTATTGATGGCTGTTGGTTAGCCGTTGACAACAAGGTTGCGGTTGCTTGTTGCAAGATTTGATACTTAATGTAGTTTGAAGATTCTGTTGCAGCATCAGCATCTTTAATTGTAGAAACTGCTTCTGTCAAGTTTTCTCTTTGAACATCAGTAGAATCAATTGCTGAATCTAATCTGTTCATAAATGCACCAATTTTAGTACATCTTAGAGAAATATTGTCAATCGCATCATCAATTTGGTCAATAAATGCTCTGGCTGTTGAATCGTTTGTATAAATAGCGTTACAGATAGATGTCAAAGTTGCACCATCAATGTTATCGTTTTTAACCATACCATCTTTAGTCATTTGATAAGTTAATTCGTTAGCATACCATTTTCCATCTGGAGCTTGATAAGTATGTTTATCATCTTCTGCACCAGCACTTGAAAAGTTCATACTACTAATTGGTGAGCTTGTTGAAAATCCGAAAATCATTGATGACTTTGCACTTGCAAACAAGAAGGAATCCATCTTGATTACACATCTTTTATCTGAATATAGACCAACTTGCAAGTTAATATCAGTTGTTCTTGAACCATCTAAAAGATAAGTGTCGTTAAAGTCTGTGATTTCACAAAGACGGTTAATTTCGTCCATTCTTTGTGTTACTTCCAATGCAATCGCATTTAATGAAGCTGTACCATAAGTACCGTTCGCTGCTTGCATTGTCAAATCTCTAATTCTTTGTAAGTAGTCGTTAATAATATCCAAAACCCCTTCTTGAGTTGTAAGCATATCCAAACCCATTTGAGCGTTTGTTTCGATAATGTCATAACCACTAACTTTAGCTTCCATGCCAGTATACACTGCGTAACCAGCTGCGTCGTCCTTAGCAGAGTTTATCTTGAAGCCTGTAGATAATTTCTCCATTGCTGAGTTCATGCCTTTTGTAGCACTTTTTAAATACTTTTGACATGTTAGGGAAGACAAATTCGTGTTAATTGTAATTGTTGAAGTTGCACCCATAATAAATTCCTTTCAATAAATTTATATTGCCTTTCCCTATAGATTACGGCACAATAAAAGATAACTTTACAACTTTAGTTATAGAATCCTCCATCTGGAGGAGATAGATTTCTAAAAGCCAATAATAAAAGGGTTTGAAAGAATACTAAAAACATACTTTTAAAATTATATCTACAACTAAAGTTGTAGATATAATCATAATCTATAAAACATACTCATTGAGCATGGTTAATCAACATATTGCCTAATAAAGCTAACTATCTTTTTCATTTCGGGGTGTTCAGCAATATAACCAGCAGGCAGGTCATCAAGCAATTCACCAGCTTCTTTAATATTATTTTTGAAATATTCCGGATTCTTATTTCGTTGCAACCTTGCAGAATTTACTTTTGCAAATACTAATTGCTCTATATATCCGTCTTTTGTTTTAAGCCTACTTTCATTTGACATACTATCATAATTTTTAATAATATAATCTAATACTTTGATATGATATTGAATGGCTTTCAAATAAGAATTTATAGAAACAGCGTTTGAATCTTTTCTAAAAAGCTTTTGAATTGTAATACTATGATGTAATACACCAAATATATCGTTTGCTTCATCTCTCACTTTCATTTGAGTCAATGAAATCTCTTTAAGATTTCTAATATTTGATTGATTTTTTTCCTGTAAAATTATACAAATATTATTTGCCAAAATCGGATTTCCAAGATTATTTAATTCTTCAACAAATTTTAGTGACTTATCTACAAACTTATCTTCAAAAGAATTATTTTTGTACTCATCATAAATTTCAATAAAACGCTCTTTAAAAATTGAATTTTCTACCGGAGCACCTTCTTTTATAGCCTCTATAACATTTTTTTGCATTTTTGCGAATTGTTCCGATGCATTTTGCCCACTCGTATTACCTCTTAACATGATATTCGTTAATTCTATACTTATATATTTTTTCATCATGCTATAATTTTTTTCATCATTTATCTTGTAATCTTCACTTAATAAAGCCAAGTCCTTATTTGCAGACAATAAAATCTTCCGAGCTTCTTTTTTATTAGTCGACAATAATTCTTTTGCTAGCTCAAGCTTTGTCTTTATATATAATTCTACATAGGTATCTTTTTTATTAATTTTGCGAGAAATTGTCCTAAATCGCTCCCCAACAGTTTCATAATTTTCACAAATATCCTTTAGCGCATTTTTTCTTAAATTCAAACAAGCCAAATAATTTGGGCCATGAATTTCATATTCTTTATATATTTGACACAATTCACCGGTTCTTGCAGCAACATGGACGCTGTCTTTTTGCATTTGCGCTATTTCAAGAGCTTTTGGCACAAGTTTTTTTAAAACAATCAGATTATCTTTATTAAACTTAATCAAAAAACTATATATTACTCCGGCTAAATTATCCTGCTTCATATTTAACATTTTTTCAGCAAGAGCAGTTAAGCAATTTGTTAAAATATTTCCTTTTTCTGGAGTTTTGCATTTGTTTCCAACAACATACAAATCTCGAGCAAGTTTTTCCGGCTTAATCGGTTCATTTGAACGAACTTTGTTCACGCAGCCTTGAACGTTATATAATAATTTTTTAACTTTTGCTTCATCTGAATTAAGTTTATTTATTTTCATACTTCTTATAAAACATAAAAAAAACTTTTTTGCTACTATATTCAAAATTCATTATCCATATCGGTAATAACAAAATATTTACAAATAATATAACATATTCCTGTAAGGAGAAAATTTATGAAATTAGAACATTCAGAAACATTACAATGCTTGGTAAACGCTTTTGCGGGTGAATCTCAAGCAAGAAATCGTTATACTTTTTTTGCAAAAATTGCAAAACAAGAAGGCTACGAACAAATTAGTCAAATATTTTCTGACACAGCAGAAAACGAGAAAGAACATGCCAAATTATTTTACAAACATATTCCTAACGCAGAGCATTTAACTGTTACAGGTGCTTATCCCTTCTTTTATGAAGATACTTATAAAAACCTAAAAGCAGCAGCTTCAGGAGAAAGAGAAGAGTGGGAAATTATATACAAAAATTCAGCACAAATAGCCAAAAATGATGGTTTTGATGACATTTTCAGATTATTTAATAATATTGCAGAAATTGAAAAACACCACGCTCATAGATTTGAGCTTTTAGCAGAAGAGCTAAAAAATGAAACACTTTTCAAGAAAGAAGAAGTAACACAGTGGGTTTGCAGAAAATGCGGTCACATACATATAGGAAAAGAAGCTCCTTGCCATTGTCCTGTTTGCGAACACCCGCAAGGATATTTTCAGGTGTTTGTTGAAAAGTTTTAGGATTGTTGGTTGGGCTAAAAGCCCAACTTACAACCTTTTTCACTTCTTCAATTAATACAACACATTCGTCATGCCAGTTGTAATTAATGCCATGTTGTATTTATCAACCATTGTAATCACATCAGCATTAGCAGAAGGCAGAATTACCAAACCAATTCTTCCTTGTGCTGCAACATTTATATCATGCACAGTTACTGGCATATCAGACGCTAAAACTGCATCTTTAGACATATCACAAGAATAATCAAGCGCAAATTCAACTGATGCCGTGTGCAAACCCTGTGAAATTGCAGTTGTTTTCAAATCTTTTGCAACAACAATTGCTTGAGATGCGGCATGCTTTGCAATTTTCCAAGCAAAAACTGCGTCCTCAATTTGTTCAACAGTAGGTTTAACTTTTGACATTATTTTAAACGAATCTTTTGTTAATTCGCTCAAATTTGGAGCTTGAGTTAATGTTCCTAGCGGAGTTACCTTAACATCATTTGACAAATATTTTTTGTAATCCTTTAATGGTGTGTTAATCGTTACATAACAAACCTCGTGGCGTTCCAAAATCTCAATAGCGTTCTTTGTAAATCTCGGTGCAACAACTTTGTTTGAAGATTTTAACATCTTTGCTATATCACTATCCACATCAGTCGATACAAGCACTATTGAGTTCACAAAATCTACTGGGTTAGAATCCATAACCTTTAACATCGCATCTTCTAAAGATTTACCCAATGCAACTGCGCAAATACCTGCACCAGATGCCGTCACAACGGCATTAACATCAAAAAACTCACTGATTACATCTAAACCTTTTGCAATTGTTACAATATCAGTATATGAAAGATTTGCACTTGTTTCGTAGTCGATTGTTTTATCGTTAGCCTCTAGATTTGCAGTCTGATATGCGTTTTCACCACTTGTTATTTTTATTTCTTCTAGTTTCATTGTTTCTCCTTTTATTACGATGGAGTGAATAGGTCAAAGTGGATTGAAGTCAATAAGTGAATGAGTGAATAGGTGAATAAGTTCGTATTAAATATATTCAATTAAAAACGAGTTCAATATTGAAAATAACTAAAATGAACTTATTCACTCATTCACCTATTCACCTATTCACTTGTTTCCTTCAATTCCCATTTCCACCATTCACTTCTTCTTTACTGTCCAACTGGTGCGCTAGTTACAGGAATTGGCGCAAACTGTGCTTGCGGAGCTTCAACTCGTTCCTGTTTAACCTCTACCATTGGAACTTCTTTTTTCTTTGGAATTATATCAGCAGGCTTAACGCTATCTGGCTTAACAACGGCTGTGTCATTATTGTTGCCTTCTTTTTGTGCGTCCTCTTTAGCCTTGTCTTTTGCATCTAAATTCTTTTTAGCCTCGCCTTGCGGAATAATTGAAACACCAGCAGCCTTAAATGGAGTTAAAACAACTTCTGGGTATTCAAAATCAGCATTGCCGTATTGTTCAGTCGCAACAGTCATAACGTCCTTCCAAATAAGAGCTGGAACTGTACCACCAGTGATACCGCCCATTTGAGAGTTGTCATCGTTACCAACCCAAACACCTGTAACAACATCTGGAGTGAAACCGATAAAGTAAGCATCTCTACTATCATCAGTTGTACCAGTTTTACCAGCTGCAGGTTTTCCAATATTTGCAGCACGACCTGTACCATTTGTAATAACCGTTTTCATAATAGCCGTCATTGTTGCTGCAGTATTAAGATTTAACACTTTGCTTGAGCGAGCCTTCTTAGCCTCATAAAGCACTGTACCTCGTGAAGATTCAACTCTTTCTATTGCATAAGGTTCTACTTTAAAGCCACCATTTGCGAATACGCCATAAGCTCTTGTCATTTCAAACAACTTAACACTGTTTGAACCTAAAGAAATTGTATAATCGTAAGGAATTGGAGTTGTAATACCCATAACTCTAGCAAGTTGAATTACTGCTCTTACCCCAACTGATTCCATAAGTCTTGCAGTACATACGTTTGAAGAAACCATTAATGCCGTATACAAAGGAATTGGTCCTCTATATTTGTTACCATAGTTTTTAGGTGTCCAATCACCAGCTCTGAATGGCAAGTCATCAATCATATCGTTTGGTGAAAAACCTTTTTCAATTGCAGCGGTGTAAATAAATGGTTTGAACGCAGAACCAGAAGGTCTTGCAGATTGTGTAACTCTATCATATTGGCTCTTTGTATAATCCTTACCACCAGCGTAAACCAAAATTCTGCCATCAATTGGACTAAATGAAAATACTGCTGCTTGATTCTTATCACTCTTCAAGCCCCAAGCATTCAAGTTTTTAAGAATTGCCTCATTTGCCTTTACTTGTGCCTTGTAATTAAGTGTTGTAACTACTTTGTAGCCGCCGTTTACGATTTCATCTTCTGAGAAACCTAATTTTTGCAAATCTTTCATTACATAATCGCAGAAATAAGGAGCTTTATTTGTTGCATACATAACTGGCATGCTTGAAAGTTTGATTGGCGTTTTCTTAGCGTTTTCATAAGTATCCTTATCAATGTACTTCATTTTGTACATTCTCAAAAGAACTTGATTTCTACGTTTTTCAGCCAATTTTATATTATTATATGGCGAATAAACAGAAGGAGCTTGTGGAAGTCCTGCAATCAATGCCATTTCTGGCAATGTTAACTGATTAAGATTTTTATTAAAATAAATTCTTGCAGCACCTTTAACACCATAGGCACCAGAGCCTAAATATACGTTATTAAGATACATTTCCAAAATTTTGTCTTTTGGAATTGTTTTTTCTATTTGCGCTGCAACTTGAAGTTCTTTAATCTTACGAGTAAAAGTCTTTTCGTTAGATAAGAACAAAATTCTAGAAAGTTGTTGAGTAATTGTACTTGCACCTTGTACAACGTGACCAGCCAAAGCATTTGCTACCATTGAACGAGCAAGACCAATCATGTCATATCCTGGGTGAGAATAAAAGTTTTTATCCTCTGTTGCAATCAAAGCCTTAACCAATTGCTCTGGAACTTCACTTAATTGAACATTAGAATAAGTATATCCAGCAAAAGTCTTGATAACCTCCCCGTCAGAAGCACAGAAGGTCGTTACAATGTTTGGTTTTAAAGTGTTCAAATTTTTGATTGGTGGAAGTGACATCAAATATAATTTCAAAGCAATCATGCCAGCCAAAAACACACCCAGAGCAAAAACTACAATCCCTGTTATCAAGCTCAACATCGGGTTATCGACCATAACTCGTTTTTTAGAATATCCTCTTTTCCTATTTTTAGGAATGCTATAATTTCCCATATATAATACCCTCTATTACTCCTTCTTTATACATAACGTTTTAGGCGTTATAATATAATTAATCTTATTTTATCAAAGAAATACAAATAACGGAGTTTTTAAAAGATAAATGTTAAGTTTTTTGACGATTTTGAAGAATGAATTTCTTTCATATTTTGTACCAGAAAAAATGGAATACAAAATTACGGGTAAATGTTTGAAATGCGGAAAATGTTGCCGTTACATGTATAGCTTTGATACTTATACCACTACTGATTTCAAGATTATGCAATTTCTTTTCCCAGCTTACAAAAGGTTTTATATTCGAGGAAAAGATGAAGAAGGGAATTTGATTTTTGCTTGCAAATATGTAACCGAAGAAGGTTTATGCTCTGTATATGACAAGCGTTTGAAGATGTGCAGAAATTATCCAGCAAAAAAGATTTCTTACGCTGGCAAGTTGCACAAAGGTTGTGGCTACAAAGTTGAAGACAAAAGCTTTGAAAGTTATTTAAAAAATAGCAATACCGATTAGGACATTAGCTCAAAATGATTTTTATCATATTTTATCAAACCTTCTTTTTGCAATTTAGAAAGTTCAAAACTCATTGCACTTCTGTCCACATTCAAATAATCTGCCAAATCTTGGCGGTTGAATTGTATGTTAAAACTATTAGAATGATTTTTTTGAGCTTCATTAGATAAGAAAGTCAAAACCTTATCTCTAATTGTTTTTTGAGAAACATTTTCGATTTTTTGAATAAGTTCAATATTTTCCTTTGAAAGAATTTGAAAGAGATTATTAATCAAAACCTTGTGTCTAGTGCAAGCATTTTGACACATTGACGTACATTTTTCGTAGCTCAAAATCAGCACCAAAGTATCTTCAACAGTAATAGCATCAACACTTGATTCAACATTTTTTGACCCGACAAATGACAAAGCTAAGTTCTGGTTTTTACCTAATCTTGAAATAATAATACGTCGTCCCCAATATGAATCTTTTTCAATATTAACTCCGCCATCTAGAATCAAATAGATATTAGAAATCATGTCACCTTGTCTTATTATCATTTCTTCTTTTTCATACTTGCGAACTCTGGCATGAAAACACTCTAACAAACCTTTTAATTCATCATCATTCATTCCAAAAAATACTGGAGAATTTTTAATCTGATTATAATATTTTTCTAATCTTTCCATAATTTATCTTTTCTATTTAGCACTCGTTGTAAAAACAACAGAAATGTTGTTAAACATAGTTTATAATAAAAATGTTAAAAATCAAAGAACAAAAAAGGAGATAAAATTATGGCAACACAACAAGAAGAAAATTTAATCAATCTATTAGATGGATATGTTGAAAAAGGCGGTCATCACTTAAACGTTAATGTCTTTAACAGAGAAACTCTGCTTGATGCTCAAAAGCACCCTGAAAATTATCCACAACTAACAGTAAGAGTTTCTGGTTATGCAGTAAACTTCATTAAACTTACAAAAGAACAACAAGATGACGTAATTTCAAGAACTTTCCATTCCTCTCTTTCAAAATAAAACATGTCGTCCATGATGAGGAGTAAATTCCCCTCCGACCAAAACAACAGGACTTTAGGTAAACCTAAAGTCCTTTATTATTGCTATATCAATTTATGTCGTTTTGCTTTTGTCGCCTTATGTTCGCTAATCATTTTTTCTAACTCGTCTGGCATGACTGTATTTTCAGCAACCAAATCTTTCTGCAAACCTTTTCTTAAAAGTTCTGGTTCGTTATCACGCAACTCCCTATCACCAGCTGTAATATCACGTTTATGATAAACAAATGCCAATTTAACTGCGTTTTCGCTTGGCGAACTCAATTCATTCTGTTTAGCCTGAACTTCATAACTTAACCAATCCTTTGGTAAATTATCAATTGTTGTGAAACGTCCTTCATCTTCTAAACGTTTATCAACTTGGCTTTTCAAAACCTTTTTAACGTAAGCCTTTTGGCTTGTAAATCTGTTTGGAATAACAATTTCAGAGCCAATAATTTCTTCTGGGTCACGTTTCTCGTATTTTTTGAACAAATCTGCAGCTACCTGCAAGTGACCTAATTCAATATCAAGGAACAATTCCCATGTCTTTTTAATTCTTTCATCAACTTCATCTTCTAGACAAGTATAATAATTACAAACCTCTGTAAATTCGTGAAGAAGCAGTTTTTCCCACATTGTTTCAGCTGGGTCGATAAGAGATTCGTACATTGTAACGTGTTCTTCCTCCACGTCCTTAATTTCTGCATAAGTTTCTCTTAAAATATGGTCGCCATACATAAAGCCATGCTCTGCATAAAAATTGTGCGTTTGTTGTTCACCTGATAAAAGAGTTAAAATATTTACTTTTGTTTGCGGACAAGTAGCGTCTTTATCATAATGTTTTCTAATTCTCAAACCATTATTGTTGTGGTGATGTTGAGTTGGTCTACCTACAACGACATCTGTTTTATCTTGAACAATGCTATTTGGTTTAATTCCTTCCACCATATAAGCAAACTGGCTATATCTATATAAGTGGTCAAAATCTTCCAACAAACCAAAATCAAAAGTTTCTCGAACGTATTCATCTGGCTCATTTTGGGCAAGCCAAGCTGTCAAATCTACTGCAACTTGCTCATACGCTAAAGTTGTTTCCAATACCGATTGATCAGCTGGTGCAAGCCAATTTGCAGTCGCTTGTTGTGCGTCTTCTACTCGGCTAATTAGTGCTATAAGTTGTTTTTCATTATTATTTGGCATAAAACGGTTCAATTGATGTTTAAACCCCCACGCCTCAACCTCAATACCATTCATCAAAATCTGTCTTGTTCTTGTATAACAATCAACCTCTGTTTTATTATAAGGTTTACCAACAATTTGATGCCAATTTCTTATTTGTTTCTCTACTGGAATACCTTTTTCTTTTAGTGGATTAAAACTCATATTTTGTCCTTTCTGCGAAATTGTCGCAGATTGATAATAATTTAGTTGGACAAAATTTGTATCGCCCGAATGGCGAAAGTTATTGGTGAAAAGAATTGTACCTACTTTTCTATGACGAAGATAAGTGAATGAGTGAATAGGTGAAAAAGTGAATAAGTTCGTATTAAATTCTGTTTTTATAATGCGTTCATTAAACGCATTAAACATAAAAAATTATTAAAACGACTTATTCACCTATTCACTTTCAATAATTCCCCTCAAATACTCCCCACCTTCTCAATATAAAAAACTCTTTTTGAGAGTTTGAATATTGTTGGAGGATTTATTATGCATAAATTAATATTATCATTGCTCATTCTAGCTCTCACAAGTCCGCTTACAACCTTTGCAGCGACAAGAACGGTTGTAACCAGAAGCCCATACTACTACAACCCAAGCTTGAACAATATACAAACAAGACCACATTGGAATAATCGTCCCTACAATCACACCCCTTCTTTCAACCATTACAGTCCTTGCCATAATTGCTCAAATTTTTCGGACATAAACGCATTAGAAAAATATACTATGAATCGAAATTACCCACGAGAAAACGACATTCAACGTTTGGAAAGGTTGGAAATGCAAGCCTTTGGCGCACTTCAAAATGGTGATATCAATTCCAGGTACGAAAATGTTAGAAACGCAATTCTTTCTCGTCCGAAACAGAATTACAAAACAAGTCTACTAAGAAACATTGGGGATTATTTTGTTGGACAAACAACTGGATACACTCCATCAATAGGCTCTTCTAGCCCTTTTAACAATTCCTTCTATCAAAGCAGTTATCCAACAACCTACGGCAACTCTTCTTTTACAGAATTTAGAGGTCCATTTGGTTCAGGCTATAGTCTAAACAATTTTAGCACTGGCTCAAACGCAGGGGTAAGAATACTAGACTAGCGCAACCCTTTTTCAGGGTGCGCAGAGTTTGATTTTACAATCTCGTAGTATTCATTCTTATCAATATTTACGCCCATATTTTTTGTATCAATCGTAAATTTCTTTTTCTTTTTTGGTTTATAAGGATTAACGAACAATTTCATTTCCTTCCCCAACTTGCACAATAGTTGGCTTGTGAGTTTTAATTTCTTCTGGCGTCAAATCAGCGTAAGTTACGATAATAATTTTATCCCCAACTTGCGCTTTTCTAGCTGCAGCACCATTTAGACAAAAACATCTTGAACCACGTTTGCCTTTAATTACATAAGTCTGAAATCTTTCGCCATTGTTGATGTTCAAAATTTCAACTTTTTCCCATTCCATTATGCCAGAAAGTTCTAAGAACTCTTCGTCAATCGTAATTGAGCCAACATAATTTAGGTTTGCATCTGTAACTGTTGCTCTATGTATTTTTGAATTTAAAAATTGTCTTAACATATCTACCTCGCATAGAACATGTTAGCACGAAAAATAATTTACACAAAACTATTGTTTTTCAGCGATTAAACCTTTAATAGCCTCAACCGCAGTCTTAATAGCCAATTCTGTATCATGAGCAACAGGGTTTTCTAAACCTTGTTTTTCTCGTTCTTGGTTTGCAACTACCAAGAAGATTGAGCCAACTTTAACCTTCAAATAGCTTGCAACAACAAACAATGCTGCTGATTCCATTTCTGACGCTAAACAGCCTAATTTTAACCAAGCGTTCCATTTGTTTTGTAATTCATAATTTACTGGCATTAATTCTGGGCTATGTTGACCATAAAAAGAGTCTTTACATTCAACAACGCCAACGTGGTATGGCAAGTTTAATTTCTTAGCCGAATTAATTAGAGCAGTTACGATATCGTAGTTAGCAACTGCTGGAAATTCAATCGGAGCATACTCTTTAGAAGTTCCTTCCATTCTGATTGCACCAGTTGCAATAACTAAGTCGCCACTTTTAACGTCCAAGTCCATTCCACCACAAGTACCAACTCTGATAAAGTTTTTAGCACCAACTTTTACCAATTCTTCTAATGCGATTGATGCAGATGGTCCTCCGATGCCAGTAGAAGTTACACTAACTTTTACACCGTTTAGGTAGCCAGTATAAGTTGTAAATTCTCTTCTATCTGCAACTAGTTTTGCATCATCAAAATATTTTGCGATTTTTTCGCATCTTTTTGGGTCGCCAGGTAGAATAACATATTCCCCTACATCACCCTCTTTTAAGCCTATGTGGTATTGTAAACCATCAGTTGAATATTTCATATAAATCTCCTTTTAGAAAACCCTATTTTAGCAGGTATATAAACAAAATGTCAATATAAATATTTATTTTTCCTTTGGTGTATAATTAAAACATACAATTATTTAGAAGGAATTAATTATGCTTAAAGGAAATGAGATTAGAAATCTATATTTGAATTATTTCAAGGAAAAGCACCAACACACAATAGTTGAAAGCTCTAGCCTTGTACCAGATAACCCAACTGTACTTTTAACAACAGCTGGCATGTTACAATTTTTACCTATCTTTTTAGGTATCCAAAAATCACCTTACGACCCAGCAAGAGCAACTTCTTGCCAAAAATGCGCTCGTGCAGGCGGAAAAGATTCTGATATTGAAAACGTTGGTAGAACTCCACGTCACCACACCTTTTTTGAAATGTTAGGCAACTTCTCTTTTGGTGATTATTACAAAAAAGAAGTTATTCCATGGGCGTGGGAATTTGTAACAGAAGTTCTAAAATTAGACAAAGATAGACTTTGGATTACTATTTACGAAACAGATGACGAAGCTTACAATATCTGGAGAAGTATTGGTGTTCCAGATGAAAGAATTAAAAGAAAAGGCAAAAAGGACAACTTCTGGGGTCCTCCAGGGGCATCTGGTTCTTGCGGCCCTTGTTCAGAAATTCACTATGATTTAGGTGAAGAGTACAAATGTGATGACCCAAATTGCGGTATTGATACTTGCGAATGTGATAGATGGGTGGAGATTTGGAACTTAGTATTCACGGAATTATACCAAGATGAAGAGGGCAACCAGTCACCTCTTGAACATAAGAATGTTGATACAGGTATGGGTTTAGAACGTATCACAATGGTTTGCCAAGGTGTTGCGTCAACCTTTGAAACAGACTTATTGAAACCGATTTTGGACAAAGTTTCTGAAATGAGTGGAGTTGCCTACAAAAAATCAGAAAAAACTGATGTTTCACTTAGAATTATTACAGACCACGCAAGATGCGTTTCTTTCTTAATTTCTGATGGAGTTATCCCAGGAAACGAAGGCAGAAGTTATGTTCTAAGAATGATTTTAAGACGTGCATTAAGACACGGTAAAATTTTAGGTATGGATTTGCCATTCTTGTACAAGCTTGTTGACACAGTTGTTGATATGTATGGCGAAGCTTATCCAGACCTTGTAAAAAACAAGGCTAAGATTATTGATGTAATTAAGAAAGAAGAAGAAAGATTTGCAAAAACTTTGGATAGAGGCTACAAACTTTTAGACGAATTTATTGCAAACAAAAAAGATATTGATGGTGAAAGTGCCTTCAAACTATATGATACTTATGGTTTCCCATTTGAGCTAACAAAAGAAATCGCAGATGAAAACAACTTACATGTTGATGAAGCTGGCTTTAAGTTTGCAATGCAAGAACAAAAAGACAGAGCAAAAGCTGCAACTGCAAAGATTTCTGTTACAGGCGATATGAAATACGCTAAAGTTGAAGATGAAGTTGGTTCAACAGATTTTGTTGGCTACACAGAAACGGAATGCGACGCAAAAGTTCTTGCTTTAATCGAGGGCGAAGGCTTTGTTGACGTAGTTTTAGACAAGACTCCATTCTACGCTGAATGTGGTGGTCAAGTTGGTGATAGCGGTTACATCTTTAATAACAATTTGAAGGTAGAAGTTTTAACCACCTTCAAAGTTAACCACTTGTTTGTTCACAGATGCCAAGTTGTAAACGGTGAAATCAATGTTGGTGACGAGGTTAAAGCTCAAATCAACGCTGCAAGACGTGCAGAAATTAGAGTTCACCACACTTCTGCTCACTTACTTCAAGCAGCTTTGATTAAGGTTGTTGGTGACGAAGTTAAACAAGCAGGTTCACAAGTAGAAGAAAATAGAATGAGATTTGACTTTACTTTCTCAAGAGCTATGACTCCAGCAGAGGTTCAAAAGACAGAAGACATTATCAACGAATGGATATGGGAAAAACTTCCTGTTAATACTGAAATAATGGATATTGAAAAAGCGAAGTTAACTGGTGCAACAGCTTTATTTGGCGAAAAATACGAAGACGAAGTTCGTGTTGTATCAATTGGCGGAGCAAAAGCATGCAAATGTGGCGGTGGTTGCAAATGTCAAGAAAACAAATCTGACGTAATTTCAATGGAATTTTGTGCAGGTACTCACGCTAAAAATACTGGCGATTTGAGATTAATCAAAATTGTTTCAGAAGGCGCAATTGCAGCTGGCACAAGAAGAATAGAAGCAGTTGTTTCAAAAGCTGCAATCGAATATTTGAATAACAAAGCTAAGATTTCAGACGCATTAGAAGCTAAATTCAAGGTTCATACAGAAGAAGTTCTTGAACGTGTTGAAAAATTAGCAGAAGAAAATAAAGAATTGGCTAAGTCTTTAGAACAGACAAAGGCTGAAATGGCTAAATCTAAGTTCTCAACATTTATTTCTAAAGCGCAAGATATCGAAGGCGGAAAGTTATTTATCTCTAAGATTGAAAACTTTGACGCTGATGCAATAAAAGCTGGTATCGAAATGTTAGCAAGCAAATTAGGCGAAAGCGTTATAGTTCTGGCTAATAATAAAATGGTTATCGTTAAGGTAACAGAAGGTTTCGTAAAAAAAGGCATTAATGCTGGCAAACTTGTTGGCGAAATTGCAAGATTTACTGGTGCTAATGGTGGCGGTCGTCCAAACTTTGCTCAAGGCGGAGTTAAAGATGCTAACAAGCTTGACGAAATTCTTGCAAAAGTTGAAAACGATTTGAAATAATTAATTAAATAAATAACTAAAAAGCGTCCAAACAAATTGGACGCTTTTTTATAACATTTTTATAACAGATTTAAAATCTTTTAACCATTCACAACTTCAAACAAGGCATTTACAACCACTGGGTCCCACTTAATTCCTGCCTCGCTTTTGATAACAGAAAGTGCCTCGTCTTTGTCCATAGCCTTTCTGTACGCTCTATCAGAAGTCATTGCGGTATAAGCGTCTGCAACTGCAATTATTCTTGAACCGAATGGAATTGAATTACCCTTCAAACCTTCTGGCTCGCCACCGCCGTCCCAACGTTCTTTATGATAATGGATATACGGAATAACTTCAGACAAGAAGTTGATATTCATAAGTAAATTTACACCAACATTTGGGTGGTTTTGCAATTTTTCCCAATCTTCTTTTGAAAGCTTACCTTTATTTGTAAACAAAGATTCTGGGAGTGTAATCTTACCAATATTTTGCAATAAACCTGCGTAATAAACTAAGTCTGTTGTTTTCTCGTTCAAGCCTAATTGACGACAAAGTTTTCTAGAAAGTTCAGCAGTATTTTGTGAATGTGCAACTTTGTATTGACCTTTTTCGTCAACAGCTTTTGCAAGCTTTTCAACAAAGGCTTGTTGTTGTACGCCCAAATCACCAATTAGAGCGGTTAGTTCAGCTCTTTGATGTTGTAATTCTTCCGCCAAAACACCTTCACTATTAATCAAGTTGTTCGTTTCATCAATAGTTTTTTGCAAGTGCATTGAAGTACCAAACAAACGTCCGATAGTTTCAAGAAGATTCATATAAGCACGCTTGATTGTTTTTTCTTTGTAGTTTTCAATAACAATCACACCAACAACATGAGCGTTATTATGCATAGGAACTACCGCCAAAGATTTTACATCAAACTCCTTCAATTCATATTTTGGAGTGAAATTATCAATATTTGTAATATCCTTGATTTGAACAGTTTCAAGAGTTTTGAACGCTTTTACTACAATTGATTTGTCATCTTCTGCGTAACTAAGTTTCTTTGCATAAATATCTTCATCAAACTCAATCGAAGAACCTGCTAGACCCAAAATCTTGTTTTCAATATTCAAGCCCTTTGTAAATTCTTTTGTAAGATAGATATGACATGCGTCGACATCAAGAATTTGAGTTAAAGTTTTGGCAATAGAATTGTAAACTACATACTCATCTTGAGAATTGAAACCCAAAACGCAAAGCGTATTATCTAAAGAATAGATAGACACAAGCTCTTTTAACTGCGATTTAAGTTTTGTTGTCTTATCCTTGACATCTTTACCAATCTTATTAGCCAAATCTTCTGAAATTAGGTACTCTGAAATGAAGTCGCCTAAGTTAAGGGCGAAAATTTCTTCAAGCGGGTCATCTTCCATCAAGTCGATTGAACGGCTAAAGAGTGATGCACCTAATTCTTCTTTATCTGTCATAATATTCCTTCCTACAAAAATAAATTCTTCTTATGTCATGTATAACGGCACAAATTTTAAAAACTTTAATGTTTTTTGAAAAAATTATACTTTAGTTGTAGATAAGTTATACTAAATGCCGAAAATAGGGGGGAGGAGGGGTTTACAAAACTTAATATTCCTACAAGGGGAATAAGGTAATAAGGGAATAGGGTAATAAGTGGTATTAAAAATTTTTCTATAAGAATGTAGGTCAGGCACTGCCTGACAAAAACTGTCTAATGCATTTAATGGGCGCATTGTAGGGCTTAACCGTCCTCTTGAGAAAGGATATTTCGGGGTGGGGTACTAAATGTCATAAACAAAAATGCATAAAAATTAGCATGACAAAGGAAATTAGAGAGGTTATGCATACAAATATCCAAAATGGTGTCATGCCAGCTTGTTTTTTGGGTTTTGACGGTTTCATTGTATATGATTGTTTTACTTCAGATTTTTTCTGTTTTTGCAAAGTTGTTTTCTTTGTTTTCTGTTTTTGGCTTTCGTATTTTTCGCTCAAACTTTGCTTACCAGTCACCAACAGTTCTACGTCATATTGCTTTTTCAAAATCGTTTTGCTTGCTTTTTTATAAAAAACTGCATAATTTATACTAGCCTCAAACGCTCTCTGCAAGCACTCTAACGCAGTTATGCCATCACGTTTTACAGTCGACGAGTGCACAGATATATTGCCTTGTTTTTTCAAAAAATACAAATCGTCGATAAATTCTTTTTCTGGAATGGTTGTGGCTTGGTCTTTGAGCGTCGCTAACATTTCGTCAAAACTACCATCATACTGACGCTTGTCCGCAAGAATAGCTTTGCACATTTGCTCCCCAAACCTTCTTGTCTGCCCCATGCATTGCTCAAAAAATTCAGAGGCATACAACTTTTCTGCCTCATTTATAATCTCGTATAAATTATTATCAACCTTTTTCAAAAAATCAAAATTTGCCATTTTTTTATTTTACAACAAGAAATAATTTAACATCAAGCAGTTTATTTTCTTCAAAATATGTGCTAAAATGAATATAGAGCTATGAAATCAGTAAAAGAAATATCTGTAGAATCAAAGATTCTCAAAAGACTACAAAGTCACCCTCTTTGTTTGGAACTTGCGCAATATCTGTTTGAAGATGTTGAACTTCAAGAAATGCAAGATTATGCGAATAATGTTTCAATCAAACGTTTGGGCTACAATGACCATGGACCAGTTCACATGAGGCAAGTGGCTGCCAATTCTATCAAGATGCTAAACATTTTGCACGAATGTGGCATTAAAACTTCGCTTGAAAAAGAAGAAATCGGCACATTTGAAGATAGCATGTGCGCAGTAATTCTTGCTGGCTTAATGCACGATTTAGGCATGATGATTGGTCGTCAAGGTCACGAAGAAATGTCTGTAATTTTAGCAAAGCCGCTTGTTGAAAGAGCTTTGATGCACATTTTGCCAAACGACATGCACCGACGTGTTGTAATTCGCTCTCTTGTAATTGAGGCGATTATCGGACACATGGCATCTCGCAAAATTCATTCAACAGAGGCTGGCATTATCCTTATTGCTGATGGTTGCGATATGACAAAAGGTCGTGCAAGAATACCTCTTTCAATGAACACCACTCCAAAAGTTGGTGATATTCACAAGTATTCTGCCAATGCAATTGACCGCATAAGAATACAACACGGCGAAAAGAAACCAATCAAGATTTCCGTTGAAATGACGGGCGATGTTGGCTTTTTCCAAATTGAAGAAGTTTTATTTACCAAAATTGATTCTAGCCCTGCAAAACAGTATGTAGAGCTTTACGCAGGCGTTGTCGGACAAGAACCTAAGTGTTATTTGTAAATAATTATCAAATAACTAGTTTTATTGTATAATTAGGTTATGAAATATCCGAATTTAGAAAAACTGGTAGACATTATTGCTATATTAAGAAGTGAAAACGGGTGTGAGTGGGATAGAGAACAAACCCACAAATCTTTGCGCCCAAATATGTTAGAGGAAGCCTATGAAGCCGTTGATGCAATAGACGATGGCGACATTCCAAACCTTAGAGAAGAGTTGGGCGATGTTCTTTTACAAGTTGTTTTACATGCACAAATTGCAAAAGACAACAACGAATTTGATATAGAAGATGTTGCAAAAGAATTGAGCGACAAACTTATTCACAGACACCCACACGTTTTTGGAAACCAAAAAGTACACTCTACGCAAGAGATTTTAGACAATTGGGATAAATTAAAAAAAGAAGAAAAAACTTACCGAAAATCTGTTCTTGATGGCATTTCAAAATCGCAATCAGCCTTAATGACTGCACAAAAAATTAGCAAAAAAGTCGTAAAAGTTGGTTTTGAATGGGATTGCGTTGAAAGCTTGAAGAATTGCATTAACTCTGAATACAAAGAGTTTGAAGAAGCCGTTAAAGAAGGCGACAAAGACCACATGGAAGATGAAATGGGTGACATATTTTTTGCAACCGTTAATCTTGCAAGGTGGTATAAAATTGACGCAGAACAAGCACTTCTTAAAGCAAACAAAAAGTTTATGAAACGTTTTAGAAAAATGGAAGAGATTAAAACAAAGCCATTTGAAGATTATACATTCGATGAATTTAATGATTTATGGAAAAAGGCTAAAGTAATGATAAGTGAGGCGTAGAAGTACGCAAAAACTTATTATAATAGAAAGGACAGAGATGAAAAAAATATTATCTGCATTGTTTTTAGTAATGATGACTTGTTCTATTGCGTCAGCAAAAGAAGAGTATAACACCGTTTGTGCAAGTCACATTCTTGTTCCAAACGAAATGGACGCAATTAAATTAAAAAGTCAAATCAAAGATTATAGCGATTTTCAATATTATGCGAGAATATACTCAACATGTCCTTCCGGACGTAATGGTGGTGATTTAGGCTGTTTCCAAAGAGGACAAATGGTAAAACCTTTTGAAAACGCAGCCTTTAATGGTAATATTGGCGAAGTTTCTGAGCCGGTAAAAACGCAATTTGGCTATCATTTATTATGGGTTACAAAAAAATATTAAAATAAATCAAGGAGAGAAGTATGAAAAAGATTTTAACATTCTTAATGCTTAGCACATTTTTAGCAACACCAGTCTTGGCAGCTCCAACTCAAGGACACCCAGGAAAAGTTTCTGGACGTTCTGTTGGCGCAGCAGCAGTATCACTAATTGTTTGGCCAGGTTTGGGTCAATTAATCAACGACCAACCAGTTGAAAAGAACGTTACACACGCAGTTTTAGGTTTGACTGGTATTTTTAGATTCTGGTCTTGCTACGATGCTTTTGTTGATAGACAAGGCGGCGTTTGGCACAATAGAATTTAGTTTTGTTTAATTTTTTTATGAATGGCGTCCGCAAAGTGGACGCCATTCATTCATTAAAATAAAAAAAACCACTTTTAGAAAAGTGGCTAGGAAAAGGGAAAAAGGGAAAATAATAGGTTAAACTTTTTAACTAAAGATACCAAATGTTCTATCTATGTTGTCATCTCTTACCTTTTTGATAGAATCCATTTCAGTAGTGATAGCTGTTCTTTCAGTTTCTAACTTACTCAAATCGTTATCATATTTTGTATCTTTTTTATTAACTTTGTCTAATTCGTATTCATAAGTAGCTTCAGCTTTCTTCAAGTCTTTATCGTCTTGAACTTCTTGAAGATAGTTTTCGTTAGTGCTTGTTGCAACGCTGGTTTCTTGCCATTCTTTCTTGTTTGTATTGTATACATCAATCAAAACTCGACCTGATGTTACCATGTTGTTGAACCATTCTGCGCCTTCATCACCAGAAGTGTATTGCGCATCAACCTCTTGACAACCGCCAGAAGCCTCGATTTGTTCAAACAAATGAACATAATAGTTGAATTTACTTGTATCCAATGTTTTTGGATATTCATCATCGTAAGAACCTGTTTCAAGGTTGCTATTATGCGCTTTATCATCACCCTTATTTAAGCGCATATAATTGTAAATTTCATTTGAATATTTGCTATAAAACTTATCTCTAAAATTTTGTAATGCCTCTTGCTTTTCAGCAGAAGTTGCATCATCTTTATTACTTACTTCTGTTAAATTGTCATAAGCACTCTTAACTTGTGTATCAAGGTCATTTGCATGGTTATCAAACACTGTTTGCTCAACCTCACTCAACCAAAGATCTTCCACTTCGCCACTTGTGCCTCCTTGGAAGGTTCCAATACCAACAGAAGCGGCATCTTTGTCACCATCTGCCCACGCACCGTTATCACCCATGCCCATCATTGCCCATGCGAAAGAGTATTTATCATTGTCAAAACCTTGGTTCATGTACATATCATAAACCTCAGAATCAACGATAACTTTGCCAGTTTGAGCATCTCTTAAAGTATATTGTTTTACTCTATCTTCTGAATATGTGCAAACAGAGGCGAAAGTTGCATCAACATAACGACTTGTAGCATTTTCGTTTCTAAATGCTACTTGAATTTTTGTTGCATCTAATGCATCACAATAGGTCTGGTACAACTCTTCTTTTTGAGTTGCCAAAGCTATTTTTTGGCTCTCAATGTTTTGAGCTTTATACTCAATGTCATGAAGCCTACTCGTAAGAGTTAATAAATTAGCTTGTGATGCTGCCATTCCCATTGTTGTTACTTGGTCCTTATATTTTTCCCTTGTACTCATGTTTACGGCACATTTGGGCAAAAACTTTAGGGCATGACGAGAAATTGTTACAAAAATTTACAATTAAATCGGAGTACGAAATTTGTTTAGAAGGAAAAGGGTATAGAAGTGAATAGGGTAATAGGTGAATGAGTGAATAAGTTCGTATTAAATTTTATTTTTTATTATGCGCTCAATGGGTGTAGTGGGGCTTAACCTCCCTAGTTAGGGAGGCCGCAGACGTTCTTGAGCTTTGCGAAAGTTACGACTGCGGGTGGGTAACAACTATGGATTACCACAAAAATCTTGCGATTTTTTCGCAATGACGCACTGCCAGAAGTATGTAGGGCAGGCACTGCCTGACAAAAGCAGAATAAATATGTTTCGGATTAAATGAAAATAGTTATTAACCATGTCCATTCAGTCAAAAATTCCTAATCCCTCCCCAGATGGAGGGCGTAGATTGCGCTAAACAAATGACTTTAGCCCCTCTTCAAACGCAAAAAAAACTTCTCTTGTTTTAGAGAAGCAGGGAAATTAGTTAGGAAGGGATTAGGGATTAAATCTTTTATTTACATCTTACATATATATAAAATATATAAACAATTGCGAATTTCACAACTTCCCTCTTTCGTTACAAAACTTAATCATTTGACAAAAGTAGTATTTTTTCCCTCTTAAAAATTCATTGTCAATACGATTTTATGGACATGCAAATGTAAAGTTTTGTTAACTCGAATTTTCTTCAATAAATTTGGGGAGCATGGTCTATTGTAACACTTTTGTTTAAATTATTTACTTGATAAAAAGATACGAAAATTATACTATATATACATACCTGAAAGGAGTGATGGCTACACGGCTCGGGGGGAGTCAAAGATAGAAAAAAGATTTAAAAATTTTACAAAACATTTACCTAAAAAAAGGATTAACACAAATCAAAAAAGTTTTATTTTTTTAATCACAAATCAGTTTTTATTTTACAAATCTTTGAGGAGAGATTTGAGGAAAGTAGTAAATTTGGGGTAGGAGATTATTGGGTTAAAAAGGTTTCTTAAAGCTTTAAGAAACCTTTTTTTATTTTTTTATTAATCAATACCCACCCGCATTCGTAACTTTCGCAAAGCTCAAGAACGACTGCGACCTCCCTAACCAGTGAGGTTAAGCTTAACGCAATATTTTCAGCACAAAGATTAACACACACCTCTTGATATGATATAATTTAGACTATGGAAGAAAAAGAGCCTAAAAAAATTATCGGTTTAATGTCTGGCACTTCTTGCGACTCAATAGACGCAGGGCTTTGTGAAGTTTACCCAGACATGTCTGTATCACTTTTAAAAGGAATTAATTATCCTTACCCAGTACATATTCGAGAAAAAATCTTCTCGGCTTTTCGTGGGGAAATTTCTATAAAAGAACTTTGCCAGTTGAATTTTGCCGTTGGCAAATGCTTTGCCGATGCGTCAAATGTCTTGATTAAACAATTTGGCAAACCAGATTTTATTGCAAGCCATGGTCAAACAGTTTTTCACTATCCTTTTGATGAAACTTTGGACGGAGTTTCGTTAAAAAGCACCTTGCAAATTGGTGAAAGCTCTGTTATTGCGAAGGAAACAGGGTGCATGGTTATTTCTAATTTTAGAGAAAAAGATATTGCGTTTGGTGGACAAGGCGCACCGCTCGTTTGCTTTGCTGATGACAAATGGTTCAAGAATGCACTTGTGCAAAATATTGGCGGGATATCAAATGTGACTGTAATTTCTGATGACTGTGAAACTTATGGTTTTGATAATGGTTGCGGTAATATCATGATAGATTATTGCATGCAAAAATTCTTTGGCAAAAAGTACGATAAAGATGGTGAAATTGCAAGAGAGGGCAATGTTTGCGAAAGCTGGCTAGATTGCTTATTGCAAGATGAATACTACTTTTTAGAACCGCCTAAGACTACGGGCAGAGAATATTTTTCTAATAAGTATATCGAAAATATTTTGAAAATTGCACCGAGTGAACCTAAAGATATCATTGCAACGCTTACTGCACTAACTGCAAAGACGATTGCGCAATCTTATGAACGCTTTGTGCATCATAGATATGATACGGTTGTTATAGGCGGTGGCGGAGCTTACAACAAGACAATGATGAAGTTTTTGAGAAGTTATTTGCCAAAACATATTGCACTCAAAACCCATGAAGATTATGGAATTTCAAATAATTATAAAGAAGTAATGGCGTTCGCTTTGTTGGGATATTGCAATTATTATAATATTCCAAATAATTTGCCTTCTTGTACGGGCGCAGCAAAGCGTGTAGTGCTGGGAAAAGTTAGTTATTAAATTTGCAGTCGGTTGGACGTCTTGAACACCCCTCACCCTACCCCTCACCCTACCCCTCTCCCTTAGAGAGGGAATAACTGCGATACTTGATTACATTAAGTAAACAAGTCATGGGTCATTCTGAGTGCGATTAGGACGAAGAATCCAGCCTTTTATTAACCATGTCCATTTAGTAATTTGTTGGGCAGGTATGCCCAACCGACAAAGCCATTTGGTCTAAAGTTGCTAATACCCTCTCCCCTGCCCCTCCCCATGTTGAATTGATAAAAGGGGAGGGAACTAAAGTCGCTCATTTAGCGCAAGTCACGCCCTCCCTCGGGGGAGGGTGCCGAAGGCGGGAGAGGGTATTATAAATCTCATGATGGATTACTTCGTCGCTCACGCTCCTCGTAATGACTGGGCGTAAAACCTACCAACGACATGTCATTGCGAAAAAATCGTAAGATTTTCGTGGCAATTTTTGTTGCTACCCACCCGCATTCGTAACTTTCGCAAAGCTCAAGTACGACTGCGACCTCCCTAACTAGGGAGGTGCTAAAAAAATAGGGCTTGCTTTCAGCAAGCCCTTGAAACCTCATAAAATCATATATCAATTATTCAACAATCTTATTTTTCTTTTCCAACTTTGCCAATCGTTTTTCAAAATCAGCATTCTGTTTTTCTAATTCATCAATTCTATTTTGTTGAGCGTCAATAACTTTCTGTTGCTCTTCGATTTTAGAGTTAATATTGTTTACGTTTTCAACGATTTGAGCAATCTTGCTATCTAATTCTTTTACCGCATTAATTACAGCATAGAACATATCTTCAAGTCTAATTCTCAAATACCCGTCATCACCTTTGGTTACTGCATCAGGGAAAACTTTTTGCAAATCTTGCGCCATAACGCCAACCATTGGAGTTTTGTTTTCGTCTTTTTTGAATGTGTAGTGGAAAAATTCCAACTTTTTCAACTCGTCCAAACCTGCGGTATACTTTTCGCCAACATTCTTCAAACGACGGTCAGACTTATTAATAAAAGAATCATAACTAATAGTACTATTAGTATTAAAAGGATTACCGCTTGCACACATTCTATTATCACTAACATTTGTGAACTGGTACATATAGCCATTACCTTCTCTCATATATACCTTGGCACCAGTATTCGCACCCAACATTATATTACCACCAACTATCAAACGCCCTGGAATATAAACTGTATCATTATCTGTACCTAGTACAATTTGGTAAGAAGACGTTGTACGGGCACCAGAACCAATAGCAACAGAATATTGATGGCTAGCTCGAGTTTCTCTTCCATTTTCACCATAAGGTCCGATTGCAACTGATTGTTTACCACTTGCGGTTGCTTGATGTCCAATTGCAATCCCTGCTTGTCCTGACGCAGTTGCGATGTGTCCTATTGAAATAGAATCAGTCTTAGTTTTTGAGCCATCTAATAAAGGAGTTCCTGCATTAGTACCAATAGAAATACTGCTTGAACCTTCGGCAATAGCAGAAGAGCCAATGGCAACTGCAGATGTACCAGAAGTTGTTACGCCGTTTCCAATTGCAACATTTCGTGCAGCAGAACTAGTAACGCTATGACCAATTGCAACTACATTTTCGTTTTGCGCACTTGTTCCCTGCCCGATTGCAATTGCATTTGCACCACTTGTTGATGCTGCTCTTCCGATAGTTACACTATCAGCATTTTGCGCACTAGCACCTTGCCCGATTGTTATTGTACCTGTAGATGTGTTTGCTATTGTTTGACCTGTACCAAATGCTACTGAGTTGCTAGGAATTTGTGCATTAGAAAAACCAATTCTACCAGCAGGGTCGGCAGTTAATAGTAATGGTGTATCATTACCATGTCCGAATGCGATATGTGCTGCGTTGTTACCAGAATCAACAAACAATCTTGCATGTCCCGTCCAGCCGTTTGGAACAGAAGTTGTACCAATCAAGACTGTGGTATTATCATTACCGTTCATATTGTATGCGATGTTGTTCCCAAGCCCTGTAAACACCCATGGACTATCACCGGAGCCGGCGTTTCTTGCCATTTTTTTAGTAACCATTGGTGCAGTCGCCGCTGCAACTATTGCCACAATAAGTAGCACAACCATCATTTCCATTAAGGAAAAGGCATTCCTCATATCATTTCTCACGGACAATTCTCACTTTCTGCTAAATTGTATCTATTCTTTATATATAAATTTTAACATATCCTGCAGGGTTTGTGAAGAGGGGGCATTGATTTTTCCCAACACCCTTTCCCCTACCCTCCCCATGTTGAATTGATAAAAGGGGAGGGTGTGAACTGCGTCTGTTGAACGCTTTGTCGGTTGGGCAGGTATGCCCAACAAATTACTAAATGGACATGGTTAATAAAAGGCTGGATTCTTCGTGCTAATCGCACTCAGAATGACCCTAGACTTGCTTGTTGAGCGTTTTGAAAAGACCTCACCCTAGCCCTGTCTTGAATTATTCGGGGTGTCGGCGGAGTAACGTCCGACCTCCACCTTACGGGCTCACGCCCTACCGAAAATTCGTTCTCCTGCAAGGAGAGGGAAGGACCAAATGCGCTAAGCAAACGCATTTGGGGTCATTCTGAACCCGATTAGGGTGAAGAATCCAGCTGGTTATTAACTATTTTCATTTAATCTGAAAGTCGCTAGGCTGAAAGTCCAACTTACAGAACCGTGTTCATTTAATTGATAATACCCTCTCCCGCCTTCGGCACCCTCCCCCGAGGGAGGGCGTGTAATGCGCTAATTGAACGACTTTAGTTCCCTCCCCTTTTAGCAATTTGACATGGGGAGGGGCTGGGGAGAGGGTTTTATAAATCTCATGATGGATTACTTCGTCGCTCACGCTCCTCGTAATGACTGGGCGTAAAACCTACCAGTTGGGTGTCATTGCGAAAAAATCGCAAGATTTTTGTGGCAATCAAAAGTTATTGGTGCGTCAAACGACAGCACCCTACATTTCTCTATACCTCCCTAACTAGGGAGGTTCAAGACTACTTACAAACGCAAACGTAAGGTTCGGCGTGAATTGTTGTACTTACTTGTCCCAAATTTTTCTTAATCTCGTTTTCTATCTGGTCGCAAATATTATGTGCGCAACTTATTTTCATATCTGGATTAAAAAGCAAAGTTAGTTCAATATCCTTATACTGTCCAGATTTACGCCCTTTAATATTCTTATATCCCTTAATAACAGAGTTTCTTTTCAAAATTTCTTCAATCTTTGCAATATCCTCGTTTGGCAAAGATCCATCTAACAAATTGTTCAATGTTTCTTTAGAAATCGAAAAACCAGCCTTCAAAATAATCAACGCAACAATCAGCGCAATTATAGGGTCTAAAGCCGCAATCCCAGTAATCTTAATCAAAACTAAGCCAATCAAAACTCCCAAAGAAGAAAAAATATCAGTGCTCAAATGTTCTGCATCAGCCAAAAGCGAAACAGAATCTGATTTTTTAGCGACATAAAATAAATATCTGCTTACTAAAAAATTCGCCGCAACCGCAAACGCCATAACATAAATACCGAGCATTGATTCAGATTCTAAAGAATAGCCATGCAAAAGTTTTTCCACTGCCTCAAATATAATAAAAAAGCCTGCAAAGATTATCAAACCGCCTTCTATAAAGCCCGACATATCCTCGTATTTGCCGTGTCCGAAAGGGTGTTCCTTATCAGCAGGTTCAGCCGAACGAGTAACCGCAAAAAAGGTTAGCACAGACGCCAAAAAATCTGACAAAGAGTGAATCGCCTCAGAAATTATACTGATACTTCCAGAAACCATGCCAGCAATAATTTTAGTCACAATCACCAGCGCATTAGAGGTTATTGAAAGTCCAGCCGCAAACTTTTTTTCTGCATTAATACTCATTATGCGACCCCATTATTAAGCAAATCGTGGATATGGATTACGCCGACTGGTTTTTTGCCTTCCAAAACAAAAAGGTTCGTAATCTTTTTGTCGTGCATAATCTTCAAAGCCTCTGCAGTCATCGCATCTGGCGAGATTGTTTTTGGGTTCTTTGTCATCAAATCAATTGCTTTTTCTTCAAGAATTTTGCTAGACAAGCATCTTCTCAAATCACCATCGGTAAGAATACCTGTCAAATCGCCTGCAAGGTTTACAAAACCTACGCAACCCAAGCGTTTTGAAGTCATTTCCAAAAGCACCGCCTGCATATTTGAGTTTTCGTCCAAAATAGGCATTTCTTGACCTGTGTGCATCAAATCAGAAACTCGTTTAAGAATTGAACCGAGTTTTCCTCCTGGGTGACGGTCATTGAAATCCTCTTTAGAGAAACCTTTTCGCTCAATCATTCCGACAGTCAAAATATCGCCCAAAACCAAAGTTGCAGTCGTTGAGTTTGTTGGGGCTAAGCCTAAAGGGCAAGCCTCGCCATTATTTGGGAGTTCCAAAACTATATCACCCGCTTTGCCCAAAGAGCTTTCTGGGTTTTTAGTAATCGCAATTAGTTTTATACCAAAACGTTTGCAATAATTCAAAATATCAATCAATTCTCTTGATTCACCACTATTAGAAATCGCAATCACAACATCATCTTCGGTAATCATACCCAAGTCGCCGTGACTTGCTTCTGCGGGGTGAACAAAAAATGACGGAGTTCCAGTTGATGCCAAAGAGGCTGCAATTTTTTTGCCGATATGTCCAGATTTCCCCATGCCAGTAATAATAATTCTGCCCTTAGAATTTTGCATAAAATCTAAAGCTTTAGTTAGGCTTTCTGGCTTAACAGATTCCTTTAGTCGGCTTATCGTATCAATTTCTGACTCAATAGTCTTGATTGCCGATACTTTGTCTAATTCCATCTGTGATTGTTGCGTTTCTAAAACCATATCTAAACTCCTTCACTTGAATATTTTACTACAAATTGAAAATATTTTCATTTGGGAATTTGTTGGGCAGGTATGTCCATTTTAAAGTTAATAATACCCTCTCTCCTGCCCCTGTCTTGAATTATTCGGGCGAGCATAATATTGCAATGACCTCAAAGCCAAAACAGCTTTACTGGTCATTTCCATATTATTTGCTCTTACGGGCTTTCGCCCTACCGAAAATTCGCTCCCCATGTTGAATTGATAAAAGGGGAGGGAACTAAAGTCGCTCATTTAGCGCAATTCACGCTCCTCGTAATGACTGGGCATAAAATCTACCAGTTGGGCGTCATTGCGAAAAAATCGCAAGATTTTTGTGGCAATCCTTATCGCTACCCACCCGCAGTCGTAACTTTCGCAAAGCTCAAGAACGACTGCGACCTCCCTAACTAGGGAGGTTAAGCCCGACTCCCCCCATTGAACGCATAAAAAACAAAAAATATTTAATACGAATTTATTCACTTATTCACCTATTGCCTTATTCACTTTTCCTAAACATGTAACAAATTGTAACAATTCTATCAAAAACCCTAAAGTTTTTACAAAATATGTCGATAACATGCATGTAAGATATAGGAAAAA
>CAKVLN010000010.1 GCA_934757275.1 uncultured Candidatus Melainabacteria bacterium | reverse complement strand
TTCAAATTGGTTCTTTTTTTCTGTCCTTATGAATATTTTTTTGTATAAAAAAGTTATTGTTGGGCAGGTATGCCCAACCGACAGATTAAAACCTCACTTGTTAGGGGTGTCGCAGTCGTTCTTGAGCCTTACGAAAGTTACGAATGTGTGTGGGTTGAACTTTTAAAGAACAAGAATAAAAAAGTCGTGTTCAATGAAAAACGTTGAACACGACTTACATTCATTTCTCTAAACCTCCCTAGTTAGGGAGGTCGCAGTCGTGCTTGAGCTATGCGAAAGCTACGAATGCGGGTGGGTATTAATTAAAATGAAAATAGTTAATAACCAGCTGGATTCTTCGTGCTAATCGCACTCAGAATTGTATATGTTACGTAATTCGGTGACAAAATTGTTTTTTCTTAACATTATATAAATAAAAAGGAGGAACAAAATGATTAGTGAAAAAGACACCGATAACACAATGACAAGAAATTACATGCAGCGTATGGAATACTTGGCAAAGGAATACGATTTAACCAAATGCGCTCAGCACCCGAGATACAGGTTTGTAACAGATTTTTACAAAGCCCACAATATTCATCGTCAGAATTTTTTAAAATATTATCATCGTTTTAAAGAAAACAATAATCCCCAGAGCTTTTTACCACGAAAAAGAGGTGCTAAATATTTAACACGAAGAACCATACCTTTTATTGAAAAACAAGTATTAGAGTTCCGAAGCAAAGGTGCCAACAGATATGAAATTTATCATATCTCCATTTAGATCTTGTGATTTTGTTGTTCTATAAATTGGCGTACCTGTTTTATCATAATATGTAGTGCCTTTTAATAATGTTGATTTTTTATGTATAAACAATTTCCATCTTTATCAGAATATTTAATACGTCCGTCTTTACATTTTTCTGTAATTCCATATAACACCAATGGCGGAGCTTTGCTCCGCCATTGGTGTTTTTTTAAACTTATAAAAATTTTTTACAAATAAAATACAAGATTAATCACAAAATCTGCTAACAACATATAAACAGTAGAAAGCACTGCAGCTTTTGTTGTTGATTCGCCAACATCTTTTGCACCGCCTTTTGTATTATATCCTTGCGTTGCGCAAACTAGGGCTATCAATACCCCAAAAATTAAGCCTTTGAATAAACTAATATAGATATCTCTTGTGCTTAACCAAAGCCAAACAGAGGTGATGTATCTAGAAGGGTGAAGGTGAATTGTTGCGTTTGATACCAGCAAGCCGCCAGCAATGCCGACAACTTCTGCGATTAAAACTACCATTGGTACAGTTATTGCAGCTGCCAAAATTCTTGGAGCGAAGTAATATCCAACTGGGTCAACTTTCAAGGTTTTAATAGCATCAACTTGTGAAGTTACTTGCATATTAGCAATTTCAGCAGAAATCGCAGTTCCAGCTCTAGCGCCAATTGCTAGTGCTACAAACCCTGGAGCAATTTCTCTTATCATAACAACCGCAATTGAGCCGCCAACATAAGCTTCAGCACCTGACATCAAGAACTGTTTAGAAACTTGAATAGCAATAACTGCTGCTGAAACAAAAGCTATTACAAGCGAAATTACAAGCGAATCGTAACTAATAGACGCAGCTTGCGCTATTACATGTGTAACTCTTGAACGCCCAGTTAAAAGATAAACAATACTTTTGTAGAGATTTTCTACACAATTTCCAAAAAATTTAATCATAAACAGGTAAACACCATTTCTTAAACTTATCTACTTTTCCACGAACAACATCAAAATATAGGTTTTGAATTTTCTTAGTGATTTTGCCAATTTTACCATCACCAACTGGTCTGTGGTCAATGCTTTCTACTGGAACGATTTGTGCGCCAGTACCGCAGCAGAAAACTTCGTCTGCAATATACAATTCTGTTCTATCTATTGCACGCTCTTTTACTGGAATTCCCAGCTCCTTGGCCAATTCTATAACGGTGTTCCTAGTTATACCTACCAAAATATCATCAGTTGTGTTTGAAGTTACAAGAGTGTCATTTATCACTAAAAATATGTTCATGGCAGAGCCTTCTGCAACTTGTCCACTATCAGAAAGTACAACGGCATCATCAAAACCGCATTCGTGAGCGTCAGTCTTTATTAATGCGGCATTAGCATACGCTCCGCTAATTTTTGCTCTTGGTGGAATTGAATTATCTGAACTTCTGCGCCAGTTAGAAACGCAAAGTTTTAGTCCTTTTTCGCCGTCAAAATAATTGCCAAAAGGTGTTGTGAAGATTAAAAAAGAATCCTCGTTGTCTGTTAGCGTTGGACCAACTTTAATGGAAGATTTGTAAAGTGTCGGACGAATGTAAACATCAGTTTTGTACTCATTTCTCTTCAACAAATCTTTTGTAATTTTTGTGTACTCTTTAACAGAATAAGGACTTTTAATCCACATAACTTTTGCACTTCTTAAAAGTCGTTCATAGTGTTCTGGAACTCTAAATGCGTAAAGCTGATTTTCTTCCTCGTTATAATAAGCTCTAATGCCTTCAAATACAGATGTTCCATACAAAAAAGCATGTGTTCTAATAGGAATTGTGGCTTTGTCGGCTTCAACATATTCGCCGTTCATAAATACAAATTCTGTCATAAAAGTCCTCCTTAGTTATAATACTACAATTTATGAGTATTCACAAATTAGTTAAGATTTAAAATTTGTCGTACTGGTTAATGGTGGAAAATTATAGATTTTAATAATCTTAATGTGTAAATATAAGGAGTTATTATGTGCGAAATTGAAGATATTAAAGCTAGACAAATACTTGATTCAAGAGGTAATCCTACAGTCGAGGTGGACGTAAAACTTATTGATGGTTCTTTTGGCAGAGCTTCCGTTCCATCTGGTGCTTCTACTGGTATATATGAGGCTAAAGAACTTCGAGATAATATTAAAACAGATTATTTTGGAAAAAGCGTCTTGAAAGCGATTGACAATATTAACACTGTAATTACTCCAAATTTGTTGGGCGAAGACGCTACAAATCAACAATTAATTGATAATTTAATGCTAGAAATGGACGGAACTTTTAATAAATCTACTCTTGGTACAAATGCAATTCTAGCAGTATCACTAGCTTGCGCCAGAGCAAGTGCAAATTTTTATGAATTACCTTTATATAAATATTTAGGTGGTATTATAGGAAAGACTCTTCCAACTCCTATGATGAATATTTTAAATGGCGGAGCGCATGCTAATAATAACTTGGATATACAAGAATTTATGATTGCGCCAGTTGGTGTTTCCTGTTTTTCAGAGGCTCTAAAAGCTGGTTCAGAAATCTTTCATACACTTCAAAAAATACTCAATGAAAAGGGCTTGTCTACAACTGTTGGTGATGAAGGCGGTTTTGCGCCTAATCTAAATTCAACAAGAGAGGCGATTGAAACAATTATAATGGCAATTGAAAAAGCAGGTTATAATACGAATAACGTCAAAATCTGCCTTGATGTAGCTTCGTCTGAATTGTATGAAGAGGGCGAATGCTCAAATGGTGTTTGTTCACTTAGCAGGTATTTTTTGAAAGGTGAAAATCGTAAATTAACTTCCGAAAACATGGTGGAATATTTAGACGAACTTGTAAGAGATTATCCGATTATTTCAATAGAAGATGGCTTGGCACAAGACGATTGGCTGGGTTGGCAAAATTTGACTGAGAAATTGGGACAAAAATGCCAGTTGGTGGGTGATGATTTGTTTGTAACAAATACTTCAAGATTAAAAGAGGGAATTGAAATGCATGTTGCTAATTCAATTTTGATAAAACCTAACCAAATCGGAACCTTAACTGAAACTCTTAATACAATTTATATGGCGCAAAAAAATGGATATACTGCAGTGGTTTCTCATCGTTCTGGTGAAACAGAAGATAGCTTTATAGCAGATTTAGCAGTTGCCACTAATTGCGGACTTATCAAAACAGGTTCTGTTTCTAGAACTGATAGATTAGTAAAATATAATCAATTACTAAGAATAGAAGAAGAGCTTGCAAGTGGCGCAAACTTTTTAGGCAGAAAGGCGTTTGCTAGATAGTTTCTTTGCTCTTAATTAAAACTTGATATGCTCTATTATTTATTGTAGAATTAACTTAGCAATAAATAATAGAGTAAGGGAGAGTAATATGACAACTGAAACTACTGATTACAAAAAGATTTTAAGCTATGTGCCTACTGTAATAGAATCTTCTTCAAGAGGTGAAAAATCTTTTGATATTTTCTCAAGATTATTAAGAGAAAGAATTATTTTCCTAGGAACAGAGATTGACGATGAAGTAGCAAATTCAGTTGTTGCACAACTTTTGTTGCTAGATAGCGAAAATCCTGAAAAAGATATTATGCTTTATATTAATTCACCAGGGGGTGTTATTACTGCAGGTATGGCAATTTATGACACTATGAATTTGATTAAAGCTGATGTGCAAACAATTTGTTTGGGCGAAGCTGCATCAATGGGTGCTTTTCTACTGTCAGCTGGTGCTAAAGGTAAGAGAATGGCTCTCCCTAGTGCTAGAATTATGATTCACCAACCTTTAGGCGGTGCAAAAGGTCAAGCTACTGATATTGAATTAGAAGCAAAAGAAATTTTGAGAATGAAAGACATGTTAATTGGTATCATGGCAGAAAATTCTGGTCAACCATTTGACAAAGTTAAAGAAGATTGCGAACGTGACCACTACTTATCAGCAGCAGAAGCTTGTGAATATGGTTTGATTGATAAGGTTGTTACATCAGCTAATAACTAAACTTGTTTTGGAGTATGAAGAACAATAAGGGGATAATATACATACTAATTGCGCTTGGTGCGTTGTTCTATTTCTTTGCAAATTTTCAGAGAATAGCAATTCCTGGTGCGGTTTTTGATTTACTTCAACAAGAACTAGCCGTAAGTGCACCTTATATTACTGCATTTGGTGCAATCTTTATGTACCTTTATGCAGTTAACCAACTCATAATTGGCGTTTTGGTTGATAGATATGGCGGACTTAGAGTAATGCTAACAGGCGGTATTATTTTAGGTATTGGTGCATTGTTGTTTCCAATTTCTACAAATTTGCCTTTAATGTACTTCTCAAGGGTTCTTGTAGGGGTAGGCGGAAGTTGTTTTTATTTAAGTTTGATAAGAGAATTAAGAGAATGTTTTTCTGATAAAAATTTTGGTATTGCAATTTCTGTAATGCTCTGCATCGGTTATTGTGGTGGAATTGCTGCGAACGCTCCATTTGTATTTATGATGAAGTATATGAACTGGCGTACCATTTTGGTAGTTTTGGCATCAATAATTTTGCTGGGCGTTTTGTTATTTATAATTCTTTCTTTTAAAGTTAAATTTCCAGAGATAAACCGAAATGTTAAATTGAGAACGCTACCTTTTAGATTAGTGTTACATAAAAAACATAATAGAAATTTGTTTAGTTTTGCCTGCTGTAACTTCGGAATTTCGTACGCTATTCAGGCAATTATCGGTAAAAAATTCTTAGAAGATTTTTGTTGTATGCCGACTGCTAAGTCAGCAATCGTTCTTTCAATTATGGCAGTGATTGCTGCAGCTTTTAATATAATTAATGCCTCCGTTTGCAAAATGTGCCATAATCATCGAGTTGTGTTCTTGAAAAATGCATCAATAATTACGTTTGTATCTTTGCTAATTATTTGTATCTGCTTAGTTTTTAATATCAGAACTCCGCTTATTGCAATAATTTTCTGTGTTTTAGCCGCAAATGCCAGCTTAACTTCTTTGCTTGTACCGGTTTTGCATTTGACAAATAGAAAAATGGTATCTGGAACAGCAGTAAGTATAATGAATTTTTGTTTCTTTACAATGGTCGGTTTGTTAGGGACTGCAATGGGTTTCTTATTAAATCTTTTTGCGCCTGAAAAAGTTGGTGAAGTTCTTGTATATACAAACAAATCATACTTGGCAGTGTTTGGGCTATTCTTTATGATAAGTGTATTTGAGCTTTATAAAGCAATGAAGCTTTCTAACAAATATTAGGAAAATAAGATGATATTAGATTGTTTCAGAAAATTTTTCTTTTATTTTAAGCAGAATAAAAAGAATTTTATAAAATATTCTGTGCTATCTTTTGTTGTCGGTGTTTTAGAACTCTTTGGCGTGGCTTTGACTTATCCTTTTGTGATGAAAATGCTAGCAAACGAATCAGCTCAAGATATTTTTCATTCACCTATTTTTATCGGTGTTTGTATAGTTGTTTTGTTCCTTTTGAAGAACGTTTTCATGATTTATTATTCATATTTGCAAGCAAATTTGACAAAGGCTATTGAAAAGGAAGTTAACCTAAAATTTGTTAATTGTTTTTTGAGCGACTCATATCAAGAGGTGTCAAAAATATCTATTGGTGATAAGAATAATATACTTAATTTCTTGATACCAAATACTATTAACAATTTTATTTTAAGACTTTTGAATATGAACGTTAATATTTTTATTTTTGCGTTTCTATCTCTCCTGCTTATTGTAAAATTTCCTATTGCAATGGCTATAACACTCGCTTTTGCACTTATTTTGATTGTGGTGCAAAATAAAATTTATAAACCAGCTTTAGAAGAGATTGCACAAAAATCTAATAAAACTTCTGCGATTTTTAGCCAAAAAGAAAATGAAATCTTGTTGAACATAAAAAGCTTAAAGATTTCGCATAACGAAAAATTCTTTTTTCATAATTACAAAAATGCAATTACAGATTTTTATAAGGTATGTACTAAAACTTCGTTTTTGAGCACAATTCCACCTTATGTTGTTGAACCGTTTGTTATAATTTTATTGTTTATTTTGTTATCTATTATTACTTTTCAAAATTATACCGAGCCTAATAAATTAATTGCCTCAATTGCTATTATTGTGTCTGCAATATTTAGATTAGCCCCTACTATTTCTAGAATACAGGTTAATTTGAACGGTATAAATTCCGCAATTACTAATGTTGAAAATTTGTTAAATTGGTGCGAACGCTTAAATTTAAAGAACGTTGCGCCGCTTAAAGAACCAGAATTTGCAACTTTTGAACATAATCTAGAATTGAAAAATGTTTGTTTTGAATATGAAAAGTCAAAACCCGTTTTGAAAAATATAAATTTAACAATTAATAAAGGCGAATTTGTTGGTATTGCGGGGCTATCTGGTTCGGGTAAAACTACGCTTATTGATATAATTGCAAGCTTGCTTGCACCTAATTCTGGTGAAATTTTAGTTGATGGTAAAGCGAAATTGTTGCCACTAAAAATTGGCTATGTGCCGCAAGAAATTTCTTTGATAAATGGCAATATTAGAGAAAACGTTGCTTTTGGTTCTAATGAAATTGATGATGCTAAAGTTCTAAAGGCACTAAAATCAGCTCAACTTTATGATTTTATTGTTGCAAATTATCCAGAGGGAATTTATGCAAACCCTTTTGTCGATGCTACAGGTTTTTCACAAGGGCAAAAGCAAAGATTAGCAATTGCGAGAGCTTTGTATTCGGAACCTGATATTTTAATGTTAGATGAGGCTACCTCTGCTCTTGATTTAAAGACAGAAGACGAAATCTGTGCGGACTTATTGAAATTGCACGGCAAGATGACTATTATTGCAATTGCGCACAGACTTTCTACAATTAAAGCTGCTGATAAAATTGTATTTATGAAAAACTCCGAGATAGTTGATATCTCAGAGTTTAACGATTTAGTGGAAAATAATGCTGATTTTAGAGAACTTGTTAGACTTGCTTCTATCAAAGAACTCTAACTTTGTCCATCAATCTGGTAATTTTTTCTCTAAAAGCTGGGTCGACGGGTGAACTTGTGTAGCCCTCCAATTTTGCAGCTTCTTCTCTTTCGATAATGTCCTTTTCCAACATGGCCAATTTTCTAATTGCAATGTTCATAATTGCCTCCTAATCTTACATTTCTAACCTTACATATATATAAAGTTAAAAAGTTTGCAAAAATTGCCTTTTTTTTAATGATTATTAAGAAATGTTACCAAAAATTTTGAGTTACAAAATCGGGTGTGTAATTACCAATTAACTTTTTCAATCAATTCGATTTCATACCCGTCTGGGTCTGCAATAAACGCAATTTTAGAGCCTTTGCCATTCAAATCAAATGGTGGGTATAAATAAGAATAACCAAGTTTGTTGATTTTTTGTGTAAATTCGTCCAATGAGTCTACAGAAAAGGCGAAGTGACCAAAACCGCTACCTAAATCATATCCATTTTCTGGAGTTTCATCGTTGTAAGTAAGTTCAATCTGGCATGTGTTTTCTTCATCTGACAAAAAATATAGCCAGCAATCTTCAAGTCTTTTTTTGTGCTCTAATTTCATATTCAAAACATCGGTATAGAAGGCTAAAGATTTTTCAATATCCTTAACTCTAACCATTGTGTGTAAAAATTTCATAAAAAATTCTCCTATAAATGTACAAACAAATTATATCATGATAGAATAGCTATATGAAAAATATATTTGAAGAAAAAGTTTATTACGCAGACACAGATGCTTACGGAGTTGTCTGGCATGGAACCTATCTTAGATGGTTGGAAAAAGGCAGAGTAGAATTGTGCGAAGATGCTGGCTTGAATTTGATTGATTTGGAAAAACAAGATATCGCAATGCCTGTAACTAATCTAAATGTGCGCTACAAAGCTTCTGCAAGATTAAACGATGTTATTGTAATCGAAACTTCAATTAAAGAGGTTTCACCAATCAGAGTTACGTTTGAGCAATCAATTCGTAATAAAGCTGACAATAAATTGTTTATTAAGGCTGAATTTGAGGTTGTTGCAATTCATAACGACGGTTCTATTTACAGAAAGTTACCAGAAGTAATCACAAACGCTTTAAAACAAGAAAATTAATATGCCAAGACTAAATAAATACATAGCATCAACAGGCTTTTGCTCAAGGAGAAAAGCTGACGAACTAATTCTTGAAGGTCGTGTTCGTGTAAACGATAGACCAATCGAGGAATTAGGCTTTTACGTTAGAGAAAAAGACCGTGTTTATATAGATAACAAGCTTGTAAAACCTCAAAAGCTGGAGTATTACAAGTTCTACAAACCTGCGGGTTATATTACAACATCAGAAGATGAAAAAGGCAGAAAAACTATCTATGACGTTATACCGCCAGAATTAAAGCACCTAAAACCAGTTGGCAGACTTGATAAAGAGTCTACAGGTTTAATAATTTTGACTAATGATGGTGAGTTTATTAATGAAATGACACACCCATCAATAAAAGTTCCTAAAGTGTATTTGGTATCAATAAATGGTAAATTTACTCCAGATGATGCTGAAAAAATGTTAAACGGAATAGAAATTGAAACGGATTCTGGCGAGAAGAAAATAGCTTACGCAGAAACCTTGCCAATAGAGCTTAAAAACAAATCTTCTATGCTTCAAGTAGTTTTGTATCAAGGAATAAATAGACAAATTCGTAAAATGTTTGCCAAATTAGGTTATGAAGTCGAAAGCTTGAAGAGGATACAGCATGCGACGCTTACGATTGATGGACTTAAAAAAGGACAAGTTAAGCCTATTAAGCCTAAGCAAGTGAAGGAATTGAAAACTTATATCGCAAAAATTAAGAGGGAATATGCTAAAAATAGCAATAACGGGTAATATTGCTTCTGGCAAATCAGAAGTTGAGAAAATTATTGCAAAGTATTACCCTGTCTATGATGCGGATAAAATTGCGCATAAGTTTTTGGGAAATATAGACAGACGAGCTTTAGGCGAAAAAGTTTTCTCTGACCCAGTCGCAAGAAAGCAACTAGAGGATTATATACACCCAAAAGTTAAGGCAGAAATTCTTGATATCTTTGATAAGTGTAAAGATAAGTATGTTTTTGTTTCAATACCGCTTTTGTTTGAAACTGGCTTTGACAAATTGTTTGATAAAATTATTTTTGTACAATGTAATGATGATTTAAGACTTGAGCGCCTTATGAAACGTAATAATTTTACAAAAGAGCAAGCATTGAAGCGAATGAATGCACAAATGCCTCAAGAAGAGAAAATTAGTAAATCTGATTTTGTTTTAAATAATAATTCAACAAAGGAAGCTTTGGCTGAACAAGTAGCAGAGCTTTTAAAGGTTTTGTAACCTCTTTAGTTAGAGAGGTCGCAGTCGTGCTTGAGCCTTGCGAAAGCTACGAATGCTGGGTATTGATTAAAATGGATATAGTTATTAACCAGCTGGATTCTTCGTGCTAATCGCACTCAGAAGGACCCTTGATTTGTTTGTTTGGCGTCTTGAAACAACCTTACCCCTTCGATAGGTTAGTGTAAATTCTGCAAAAAAAGAAAAGGTGCGCCTACGGCGCACCACAAGAATTTACATTAGTAATTTATTTTATATCCTTCTGCGATTACACGGGCAGTGCAACCGCTACCTTTAACATTTGCATTACTTCCTTTATTATCATCTCGACAAGTGTAATTATTTCCAACTTCGTCCCATTCTCCAGCATCGCCTCCTTCAAGACGAGCAACATCTTTACCACCATAAGGATAAAGAACACCATTTTCACCGAGCGCGAACCAGAAAATATCTCTGCCAAATACATTTGGAGTATTTTTACCGTTAACGTCAATTACTACATCTGCAGCATTAGTATAATATGTACAACCTTCAGCAATTGCAGCTTGTTTTGCTTGTGCAACACCTGCTCGTCTGTATGCTCTTATAAAAATAGCAGCTCCATTTTTAGTTTCAATTGCAAACATTCGACCATCACCCCAAAAACGAGAGTCATTTACAATGTTAATATTAGCAGTACCACCAGAATCAGTCATTGGGTGAACTGGAATGTCACTTCCATAGTACTCATCATCACTATCTTTATAACCATTTATAATCATATATTGTCCTAAACGACCTACAAATTGAGCTTTATTTCCTTCTGTTGCATTTAGTCGCTCTCCACCACCGAAATCCCATAAACTTGTGCCGTACAAGTTATCAGCGCCTTCTTGAGCGATAGCCGTTTGAAAAGCGTTTTCCATGTTTGAAACGACTGTTGAAAGTCTTGCAGCGTTAGCTTCATTTCTGCTACTCATAACAAGTGCTGGAGCAGTTAGTGCAGCGACTACGCCAACAATACCTAATGTAATCAAGACTTCTGCCAATGTAAATCCTCGTTTTTTCATATTCAAGCTCCTTTGTTCTGTAAAAAATTAAATACGGTTTATATACTCATAATAATGACTTTTTCATGATTTTTAAAGGGGCCAAATGAATTGTTGCGCAGTCTACTACTACTACTACTACTACTACTACTACTACGTTTGCGCCAATTGTAACAATTTTTCTAAATTCTTAACAATTGAGAATATATTAAAAATATTATTACGATTTCTTAACATTTCTCTGCAATAGATTACTTCGTCGCTCACGCTCCTCGTAATGACTGGGCGTAAAAACGTCTAGTTGTGCGTCCTTGCGAGAAAATCGTAAGATTTTCGTGGCAATCTCTTCTTACCCTACGGGCAGATACCCTTCCCAGCCTGTCTTAGATTACTCGGGGTGTCGGCGGAGTAACGTCCGACCTCCACCTTACGGGCTTTCGCCCTACCGAGAATCCGCTTCCCTAACAAGGGAAGGAGCTCTACCTCACTAGTTAGGGAGGTCGCAGTCGTGCTTGAACCTTGCGAAAGTTACGACTGCGGGTGGGTATTGGTAATTATTTTTTCAAAATAGTGTTAATGTAACAATATTTTAACTTTTCGTTACAATATAGCAAATTTATTTTTTTAGTGGACTTTATAATCATGTAGAAACATTTTAGGTAGGTTATATTTGAAAGTACAAGGTTCGACAGTTCAAAGCATTCCAAGAAATGATAAGCAAGAGAAGCAGCAAGTAGCCTTCAAGGCTGGCATGGTAGGTGCATTAAATGCTTCTGGTGCATTAATGCAAAGCATCGAAAATGGTGGTTTCTTAGCGTCTTTCTTGATTCAGGACGGTATTGGCATGACCGTTCCAAGAACTGCTGCGGGCTTTTTAAGAGATAAAGAGCACACAGGGCATTACAACATGCAAGAAGGTTTTGAAGTTCTAGGTAGAGAAGGCATGACAGGACCTTGCATGATGGCGGTTGCACCATTATCTTTGTTGCTTGCTGCAAAATTTGGTCGTTCTACAAGCGTAAACACTCAATTAATCAAGCGTTTCGGCAACAGTTTAAAAGAAATTCTATCAAAACCTGAATTTGACAAATCTTTATTAAAAGATGCGCAAAAATTCAAAAACGAATTTTACAAAACAAATGTTGAAAACATGCTTATAGATACCGTTGGTAAAGAGAACGCAACCAAAGAATCTGTTGAATATATTTTAAAGCAAATTAATAATAGAGAGAATATTCCTGCTGATGCTAAGTTGGCAAAATTTAGAGGAAAAGCAAAATATAAAAATCAATGTATGCAAAATATTGTTGAACACATTAACAATATTAAATACAAGACTAGCACTGATTTAGACATGCTTCAAAAGGTTAAATTTGGCTCTGAAACTTTAGATTCTAAAAAAGTGTTTGGCACTAAAGATACAATCGATGCAATGATAAAATACACTGATGATGCTATTGTTGCAAACAAGCATTTAGACAAGTTGGACGAATTACAGGCTGAAAGTATTAAAAACAAATCTTTAGCTAAAAGAATGATTACAAATGTTTCAATGATGTTTGCAACTTTGGGCGTTTTGTCAGTTTTGCCAAAAATCTATGCAAGAGGAAATGTTGCTCCAGGGGCTAGAAAGTTACCTGAACAACAAGAAAATGCTGATAACCCAAACAATGTAAGCTTTAAAGGTAAAGGAAAACAAAGTCTATTGGAACGTTTAGGTAAACTAATAGGTAAAAATAAGAGCGATTTTGTTTCTTCTGAATTAGAATATAATGGACATAATTTCACAAACTCTTTAATGGCAGGTTTGTCAATTTTCGGACTTTTGACACCAAGAGGCTTGCATGCTTATAAAAGAGCGCAAACCGATGAAAATGGTAAAAAAGATTTGACCGAACTTTACGAAATCTTGTTAAGAGATTTGACTTCAAGTTTAGCAGTTGTATTTGCTGTACCAATGGGAACTAGGGCTTTTGTAACTTCTTATGAAAAGAATTCCGGCTTTATTTTGATGCAAAAAGACAGAAATAAAAACGCCTTCAAGACCACTCTAGACTTATTGAACCCATATTCAAAAACTCATGTTCTTACGAACGCTGAAATTTCAGCACTTTATGACAATATCGATTCTAAAGATAAAATGTTGAATTTCTGTAAATATATTGACAAAAATGGTGGCGATTTGCAGAAGATTATTTCTAAGTCTGAAAATGCAGAGCTTGTATTGAATAGCTCTCAAACTTCCACTCTTGATTTGAAGTCGCTAAAAGGCATGAAGAAAGCTGATAAGAACAAAAAAATTATTTCTTTCTTTGAAAAATTTGATAAACCAGAACTTATTGAAAAATTAATGAAGGGTGTTGGTAAAAATCGCAGTAACAAAATTGCATCATTTGCAAGAGGCTTAAACTCAATGCCAGGCTTGTTGACAACCTTCTTAATCTCTCCTTACTTGTTGGGTTGGTTTATTCCTAGATTAACTTATAAAAATACTCGTAGAATCCACGAAAAACAAGACCGTGAACGAGAAGCTAGACAACAAAACCTTTCTACTAACGCTTAGAGTTTATAGATAATTAGAAAGTATTGATTTAACGTAGTTTTGAGTTTCTTTGTATGGTGGAACTCCATCATACTTATCAACTGCTCCTGGGCCTGCGTTATAGGCTGCTAGTGCCAAAATCACATTACCGTTGTATTTATTAAGCATTGATTTTAAGTACTTAACACCGCCTTCAACATTCTGTTCAGGGTCCATTGCGTTATTTACTCCTAAACCTTTTGCTGTTGCTGGCATCAATTGCATTAAACCCATTGCACCTACTTTTGATTTTGCATTTGGGTTAAAACCAGATTCTTGTTTAATAAGTGCATTAACTAATTTTTCGTCAACGCCATGCTTTTTAGAAATTCTAGAAACAAGACCTTTTATTTGTTCCCTTGTTGAAATCTTATCTGTCGCAGTTTCTGCCTTTGCAGAATAAATATTTGCGTTTACTCTTGTTGAAGGATTAGTAAGTAAATCGCCAAATTTAACTTGTGCAGATTTTTTTAGAACACTGTCAAAGGATTGAATTTTGTCATTATTAAGTTCTGGAGTAGCGTTTGCATTCTTTTCTACTGGTGTCCATTGTGAATTTAGGGTGTTTACATAATTATTCATTTGGACAGCTCTTTGCATTGCGCTAGATTTGCCAGATGAAGTTAATAAATTCTGAATCATTGACGAAAACATAATTGTTTAATCCTTTCAACAAATATTATCGGATATTATTTATTTAACTTTAGAAATAATTATTAAATATCCACCATTTAGTTTAATAATATTTATTAAATAGTCAAATAAGCATGCTATTTTACTAGATTTTTTTTTAATAATATGATATTATTAGGCATAGTATGGGAGAGTGTTAGGTGAATACTGATTTTTTAATAGAAGAGAATGATATAGAGCTTGCTCAAAATATATGCAAATTAATTGCAAATGATGATGTTCGCAATCGTGCAGTTGCAGATAGCTTGGCATCAAAAATTGCTGAACGCTTTTTTGATAAAGATAAATTAGATGTAGACATAAAATCCGGTTTACATAATATTGGACAAGTTTTAGAAGATATTGATATTGCTGATATTTATATCAATAATTCTTATATAGATGTAAGATTATATTTCGACGATGCCGAATTAAGTGTCCCAAAAGCTCATTTTGATATGGGGTTGTTACCAGTAGCATATATGTTTATTAAGGTAACTCCAGATTTATCTGGCGCAACTGTTACAGGCTTTATTCAACCAGAGAATATTGATACAAAAAATTCTAAAGAAGGTTTTATTGCTGTTGATGGAACTCAATTAGTATCTTTCTATGATATTGAAACCTTGCTTGTTACCAAAGAAGATACTTATGCCGTATCAGAAAATGACATTTTCGCATACCTAGAAAATAATTTGAAGGACAAAAACGATTTCTATAAAGCATTAATTGCCTCAAGAGATGGTCGTTTAAGACTGGCTAGAGCTGAAAAAGCCCAATATGCGTTCAATTTTGTTTCAATAAATGATGATAATTCAGTAGCTGCAAATAACACAGATGAATTGTTAACAACAACTGACGATTTGTTTTCTGACGATTTGACAGTTGATAATTTAGAGGCTGGTGATTTGGAAATCGAGGGTCTGGCTCCTGATGATTTGGTTACAGAAGGTGCAGACGATTTAATAGATTTAGAAGGCGATAATACGTCATTAGATTTAGATGCTAGTGACGATAGTATGCTTTTAGAGGAAGCTGAACCAGAAACTTTAGATTCTTCTCTTGATTTAATCGAAGAGTTAGAGCCAACTCAAACAGATGGTTTGGGTATTCCAGAAGAAATGGAACAAAGTCCAGCAGAGGATTTAACTCTTGCCGATGATATTGAGTTAGAAAATGCCTTTGGTGATAATTTAGAAGAAAAAGTGCCAGAACAAGTTGCTAATGAGGTTTCTGATAATGAGATTTCAGATTTAACTCTTGAACTTGATGAAGATAATGAAAACAAAGAAACTAATAGTAGCTTTGAATTTTCAACAACCACATCGCCTAGTTTGAATAGCATTAGCGATGATATTGAAGATTTATTTAATGAAGAACAAGCAAACTTTGCTGAAACGCTTTCGCAATCAGCAGAGGATACTAATAATGTTGATGATCTTTTATCAATTCTTCCAGATGAAAATGAAGATAAGGAAAAGGAAGTTGTGACGCCAAATAATAAGGTTGAAACTTCAATTCCAGAAAATCTTGATAATTCTGATAATGCTCAAGAACAAAATGAAGATAATCATGAACAAATTGAGGCGTTATTTAATCCAGAAGGTTCAGAAGAAACAGAAGAAGATGATATTTCAAATTTCCAATATGAAAAGCCTAAGCCAAAAAGTTCAATGAAATTTTTGACTGTAGTTGCTTTGCTTGTTGTTATTGGTGCAGTTGGTTATCTAGGTTTCAATCATTTTGCAAATCAAAATAATCAAGAAGAAGAAACAAATAATTTAGTTGCAGATTCTGTTCAAACGCAAGCTCCAGCACTACAAGAAGATGCTATGCCAGTTGAATCTGTAGAATCTGTAGCACCTAAGCTTGATGATAATGAAGGAACTGCAGAAACAATACCTGCTATTGAGCAAAATTTAGATGCCTCAATTCTTGTATCAAACTTAAAGGTTGATTGGGAAGTGCCAGCAGGATATGCTTCTAATACTTCTGCAAGAAGATATCTTGTAAAATTGGGTAAAGTTATTCAACTAAACTTGAAAACGGAATTGTTGTTACTTAATAAACCGCCAATAACAAACAAAATTGCGGTTGAAATTAGATACAATAATGGCGAGAAGAAATTTGAGGCAGTAGGTATAACTGTTTCAAGCGGAGAAAAATCAGTTGACGATTTGATTATGCAAACAGTTAATAAAGCTCTTGCAATGAAGTTAAGTGTAAATTCAGATTCGTTTAACAACTTGCAAGGCAATCCAGTGTTAATAATACATTTATAAAGAGAGCAATATGGAAAAGACAAATAAATACTATAGTGTAATTGAAAATTTAGTGAAACAAAACAGAAAATACTCTGGATTAGAAGCTATTCTAGATGATATTATTGATGATGTTTATTCACATTCGGAAGTTATCATTAATTCAATTAGTAATGATAGTGTAATTCAATCATACTTGGAAAAAGTTGTTGCAACTTCAATTATAACTGTTCCTAAGAAAATGGGCTTCCATTCTGAAGTTAAGCATAGAACCATTACTGCAACACAAGTTCTTGATAATATTGCTCACAAACAAGAAGAAAAAGTAAATAATGCTCTTGTTGACAAGATGATTAATACTATTTCTGTTGAAAAAGAACCTACGATTAACCTTGAAACAACTGAGCCAGTGGAAACTGTTCAAGAACCTCAAGTAGCTTTTGAAGAATTGCCAGTTGAAAACCTTCAACTTGAAGAACCTGTTGTAGAAGAAGTTAAAGAACCTGAAATTGTTGATAGTGCAGAAACTTTAGAATTAAATTTAGAGGAACCTCAAATTGAGCCAGCGTTAGAAGAAAATCATTTTGAGGAATTGTTAGCTCCAACTGAAGAGCTTGTAGAAGAAAAAGAAACCGTTCTTGAAGAACCTAGTCTTGTTGAAAATACTTTAGAAATGGAAGATTTAGGCTCTGATTTATCAGCTCAAGAAATTGTAGAAGACAATAATCTTGAAAACGATACAGAAGAAACAATTTCGTTAGAGATGAGCGAACCTGATATTCAACCAGAAGAAATGCCACAAATCACAATGGCAGCAGAGGAAGCTATAGAAGAAGCTCCACTAGAACTTTCTGAAACAGTTGAAACCGTCGATACTGTCGATGCCGTTGAAATGCCTGAAATTGAAGATTTGAGTTTAGACAATGCTCCAGAAACTTTGAATGCTGATTATGACACAGATTTAGAACCTGTAGCAGAGTTAAAAACAGAGGATAGCTTAGAGGAAATAACTTTAGATGATAATTTGAACGAGGTTTCAGACTTATTGCCAACGCAAGGCGATATTGAACCTTTGAGTGAAGATTTGTCACTTGAAAGTGATGATATGTTGTCACTAGATTTGCAAGCAGATGAAGGTTTATCACTAGAACCTGCAGAGGAAAGTGAAAACAGTAATCCACTTGATGTAATTAATGAAGATGGCTTGGAACAAATTGCAGATGTTATTACGACAACGCTGCAAGCTCCTTCTGAAAGCTCTTTGATATCAGCTGATGATTTTAAACCAACTGATTATTCGATTTTCAGTTTCTCAACTGACAAATACAAAGATGATATTGATGCAGAAGAAATTGTTAATGAAATAAAAGATGTTGCAGCTAAGCGACCAGAATTAAATATTATTAATGTTTATAATTTGAAATTCAAAGATAAACTTACAATTCCGCAAGTTGCATCTAAGCTTGATATGAGTGAAGATAATGTAATAGAAGCATTGAATGAGTTAATCTCAATTGCACAATAAGGACTCAAAATAGTATGCTATGTCCCAAATGTAAAAAAGAAATAGATGATAATTCTTTGAAATGCAAATTTTGCAACACAAAGATAGCTTCTGTGTGTAAAGATTGTGGGACGATTAATCCAATAACGGCAAAAGAGTGCTCTAATTGCCATAAGGTTTTGTTGAAAATTTGTACTGAATGTGGTGCTGCAAACTTACCAGAGGCAAAGCTTTGTAGAAAATGTGGTGTTGAATTTGTTAAACCTCAAAAGAAATTTAGTCCAAAACCTGAATATAATGCTGAACTAAGTTCGCAACAAAAGGTCAAGGCAAGGCTTTTAGATTCAATCAAAGATGCTGATAAAACAATTATTACTTTGAATGGAGAGAGTGGTATTGGTAAAGATTTAGTTTTGCGTTATACAATTAATGAACTAAAAAACGCTAAACTTCTTTGGTTGTGGGGAACTTGCACTCAAGTTACGCAACTTTCTCCATTTGGTTATTTTCAAGATTTGTTGCTAACCTTTTTTAATGTTAATAATTTTTGTCCAGATACTTTGCAGTTAAAAAAGAACTCTGTACGCTTTTTTAAACAAGACTTTCCAACTCTTTCTAATGCAGAAATTTTAGACTTGTTAAACTTTTTATATCCAGAAAATTTGGATAAGTATGAAAACATTTACTTTAACAAAGCCAAAATGTTTAACATTATGAAAAAAGTTTTGTTAACAATTGTAGAAAAAATTAAAGCTGTTTTTGTAATTGATGATTTTGAAAATATTGATGGCATGTCTTTTGATTTCTTAAAAGAAATTCTAAAAGAAGATTATTTCTTAGAAAGATGTAAGTTTATAATCATTTCAAAAGTTGTAAAGCCTGGCATGGGGTGTATAACCTCGTCTAAACTTACAGAAGAAAATTATGTAGATTTAACAATTGCACCGTTTACTAAAAGCCAAGTAGAAATACTTGTTAAACAGTATAATGACTTAGAAATTGGTGAAGATTTTGTAAATTTAGCGTTGAAGATTTCAGCTGGCAATCCTTCTATTGTAGAGCAGATGGTGCTTTTATATAAGGATATTAGGCGAAATGGCTTAAAACATATTACATACAAATCGCTTGAAACAATTTTAGATGCAAGGCTAGGTATCTTGAAACAAGAAGACTTGCCATCATATAGAATGTTGATTGCAATGTCTGTTTTAGGTTCAAAATTCTATCCTGCTATGCTAGAACATTTTGATAATAATTCCGAAAAAGAGTTTGAACGAATTATTGAAAATTTGGTGCAACGTGGATATATTAATCAAATTAATAATTTGTCATTTGAGTTTAAGAGTAACGAAATCTGGAAAAACATAGTGTCAGTTGTAAAAAATGATGATTGTTTTTATGAAGTTCTAAATATTTTATATGAAACGCTCAGTATTTATAAGCAATCTTCAATTGCACTATTAGGTTATATTGTTCAAAAGTTAAACAATGATGAGCAAGCTCTTTCTATTTGGACTTTGTTGATGAAACAAGCCTCTTACATTGGTGATATTGGGCTTTATATAATTTCTCAAAAACAGGCACTTAAACTTGTGGAAGAAAAACACGGTGCTTATTACCAAAAAATAAAGAAAAATATTTACACTCGAGTAGGTAAACTTCTTGAACCAATTGACTATAAACTTGCATTTGAATATTTACAAAATGCAGTTATGATGCTTGATGATAACGAGGAATTTGAGCACATTGAGCTATTGGGATATTTGGCGTCTTCTTCAATGAAGAGTGGCAATTATTGGGGTGCAATTGAATGCGCAGATAGTGTTTTGAATAAAATTCCTGATTCAATGGAGTTAGAAAAAACTCTTGTTAAATCAAGACAAGTGCGTCCAATGCTTAAATTAGGCAATTATGGACAAGTTATTAATTTGATTGACACAGAAATTATGCCGATTTTTGAAAAGTATTTGGCTAAAGGTAAAAATACTCCTATTATAACTATAAAAGAGCTTTATTTAACTTGGATAAATCTTTATTTTGATTTTGCAGAAGCATTAACCTTCCAAGGTGATAGTAGAATGTTTGAAGTTATTAAATTAATTTTTGACATTATTGAAAAAAATCAAATCAAAGAACCTGCAATTTTGTGCAAAGCTCATTTGGCTCTAGCTTTAGCTAATACCATTAAAGGTGATTTAAAGACGTCTGAAAAAATATTAGATGATATTTTGAAGGAATATCCACTTGATAGCATGGATTCTTTTATTGTTTCAAGATGGAATTTTATTGATATTGTAAACAAATTTATCGCAAAAGACTATGATAGCCTTTATACTGAGCTATTTAACGTTGTTGCTTATGCGAATAATGTAAACGATAATTTCACAAAAAATATTTTAAAAACCTTGTTGGCAAAGATGCTTACAGATAAAAATGAGTCTAAAAAAGCCTTAGAAATCTTAGAAGAACAGGTTGCTTATTTTGCAAAGGAAAAGGTCGCAACTGGAGTTTTGCTTTGTTGGTATCTGATAGCAGAAATTAAATTAGTAATTAGTGGAACTCAATTTGCTTTAGATATTGCAAATAAAGCTTTGGATATTGCACAAGGTCCAAATATCAATAACTACTATTTTATAGCCTTGTTTAATAAACTCATTGGCGAAATTTATATGGCTAAACAAGACTTTGACTCTGCTAAGGTTTATTTAGAAAAATCTATTTTTGTTGCTAAGCAATTTAATTTGTTTACAATTTTGGTTAAGGATTATATTCAGTATGCAAAATTCTATCAAGAATTGGCTTTGCCAAAATCTACACTTAGAGCAAATTATATAAAACAGTCGTTAAAAATGTTCCAAATGGCAAAAAATGTTAGCATTGTTGCTGAACACCCTCATTTGCAGAAACTTATTAGAGAAGAATTATCAATTCTAACTTCTTTTTGCAAATTGAACGGAATAATTTTGAAGAAAGGAACAAAATAAAACAAAATTCCCTATCTTTTGACAGGGAATACCTCAAATGTTTATTTAATGTTTGCGTCTTAGCGCAAATGACTGCGATTAAGTTATATAATCTTCCGGATTGCCTGAGTAGTCTTCAATTACGCCAGAATTTACTTCTTGCATTGGTAAAGCTTCGTATTTAGATTCTTTATATGCTAAAGCACGTTTATTTAGTTCATCGATTGCCATTGGACCTGTTAAAACCTGCAAAACTTCACCATTTTTGTCATAAATTTTTAGCCTTGGAATTTCAACCCCTTGAGGAGTTTTGAAACCCATTAGTGAGATTTTTCCATATTCGCCAAAACCATCTTTGATTTCGTAATAAATATCTTTTAAATCGCCGTTATTTTTAAGACAATTTTTTGCTACATCGTTGCTATCTTGACGATTTACCCAGTTTTGAATATCGGCAGTTTCTTTGTTTAATTCATCTAATTGAGCTTTTGTTGCGCTAATACCTCTAAATAATGGGTCGCCACCACGCCCAATAGCGGTTGGACCGCTTTCTCTAGGTGCATGGATTCTGTAATTAGCCTCATCAATTATTTTTCCACCACCGCCGTTTGCGTTTTGTTGAACTTCGTTGTTATTTTGTTGTGGGGTTACTTGACCTTTATCTACTCTAAAATCGTTTGCCATTTTGTACTCCTTATAGTATTCTTTACGGCATATTTTTCAAAAACTTTAGGATAATCTGTAACTTTGTTACAAAAATTTACAAATTACTCTCAAAATTAGGACTAGTTATAAGTCGTCGGTTGCGCATCTTTACCCAACAAAAAACTCTAAGGTTTACAATCTGTCAATGTAAGTGTATGATTTTATTATGTTACCAAAAGAAAATAGATTAAAGAAAAAAAGTGCATTTAATGCTACATATAAAACTGGCAAAACTCTTCATAAAGACGGTATAACGCTTTTTTGTGGAAAAAATAAAACCAGCGAATACCCGACAAAAATAGGTTTTGTGGTTAGCAAAAAAATTCATAAAAGAGCGGTTAAAAGAAATCGCATAAAACGCTTAATGCGAGAGAGCGTAAGACTTTTGATTAAGAATAATAGCCTTAAAACAGATTGTATGTCATTGATTTTCGTTGCTTCTACAAAACTTTTGAACAAAAATTTTGCAGAGGTTGATTGTTCTGTAAAAAAATTGGTTGCAAAATTATGATTGATGGAATAATTACTCCAGCTTTAAGAGATATTGATTATTTAGCACCTTCTGCTCCTTATCCAGCAATCCCATCTGGGATTACGGTGCATCAGAGTACTCTGTATCGCTATGCAATTCCAACTGATGAGCAGCCAACTTTAACGATAATAAACTATATTCCCGACTATAACGGCAATTTTATTAAACCTGGACATTATGAATTAGCTTTATCTGATGATAGAGAGTTTTTGTATTTAATTGAATCAAAAGACCTTGTTGCCGTAATTCCAGTTTTTAAGCTTGCTGAAAACGAAGGCGAGTTAAAAAAGTACTACGAAAAGAATAAGGAACTATCGAAAGAGGACAAAGCTGAATTAAGGCGTAAAAATCGAAAAGAAAAATTCCAAAAAATAATTAATGCGAAATATGCCAAAACAGGCGCAACTCCACCAAAAGAATATGAGCACATGGAGGCTACAATTGAGTACGTCAAAGAGGGTGGATATTATTTGATTATGTATGAAAAAGGTTTTATAAGGGCTTGGGGAGCAATTAAGGTAAGAAGAGATTAGTATAATTTTGTTAAAAAAGTCAAAAAAACGGTGGAAACTTTGATTTGTTCCCACCATTTTTATTTGTAGTTTGAAACTATTCTTCTTCAGAAGTTTCTTCAACTTCTTCTTGTTGAATATCTTCTTCGTCAAGAGCTTGTTGGTTCATTTCTTCTTCAATTTCTTCTTGAATTTCGTCAGAATCAACTGCTCTTTCTTCTTCGTCTGCGTTTTCTTCTGCATAATCGTAGTTAGAATTTTTGCGAGCTTCTTCATCTTCCATTTGAGAAACGCTCTTAATATCAATCTTCCAACCAGTTAATCTGTGAGCAAGTCTTACGTTTTGACCTTCACGACCGATTGCAAGAGAAAGCTGGTCGTCTGGAACAACTACCAATGCGTCTTTTGTTTCTTCGTCATCAGTCATAATGTCAACAGAAACTACTCTAGCTGGAGAAATAGCGTTAACGATGTATTCAACTGGATCTGGTGACCATCTTACGATATCGATTTTTTCGTTTTTCAATTCGCCAACGATTGTTTGGATTCTTGAACCACGAGGTCCGATACAAGCTCCAACTGAATCTACTTCTGGGTCATTTGACCATACTGCAAGTTTAGTTCTGAAACCAGCTTCACGAGCTATTGATTTAATTTCAACAATTCCATCTTCGATTTCAGGAACTTCAAGTTCAAACAATTCTTTAACGATTTCTGGGTGAGCGTGAGAAACAATAACTTGAGGAAGTCTGCTTGTTTCTTTAACGTTTAAAACAAAAACTCTTATTCTATTTCCAGGTTTATAATATTCACGAGGAATTTGTTCTTTTTGAGGCATAATAGCATCAGTTTTACCGATGTTTACGATAACATTTCTGTTTTCAACTCTTTGAATAATACCTGTTACCAAAGTGCCTTTCTTTTCCAAAAATTCGTTCAAAATATTATTTCTTTCAGCATCTCTGATTCTTTGAGTGATAACCTGTTTTGCTGATTGAGCAGCGATACGACCGAATTGGTCTGGAGTTACTTCAATCTTAACTTCGTCATCTACTTCTACTTCATCATCGATTTCTTGAGCTTCTTCTAATGAAATTTGTGTATCAGGGTCTTCCACTTCTTCAACAACCGTTTTTGTACTGAATACACCAATTTCACCAGTTTGTTCATCAAGAATTGCTTCAATATTAGCAGCTTCTTTAACGTGCATGTGTTTTTTATAGGCAGCAACCATTGCGTCACATAATGAAGCAATAAGTACTTCTTTAGAAATGCCACGTTCTCTTTCAAGCTCTTCGCAAGCTTCAAATAATGCTGTTCCAATTTTAATCATGTTTTTCTCCTTCTAGTGGGAATAAGGGAATAGGGCAATAAGGGAATAAGTGATTATATTCGCTACGCTCATTATTGTCCTGTTACTCTTATTTCCATTTATTTATCATTATTATTTACTTTCTCTGTGAAAAATTTTCTTAGTCCACTTATTAATGCGTTAACTTTTTTGATTTGTTTATCTTCTGCTTGGTAATTCTTTATATAATTTAGTTCTTGCGCAATTGTTAATTGCGTATCTAATTCTGCTAAAGAACCCAATGCTATATCTAAAAACCTTATAGTTTCTTTTGCAGTGGCTCTTGCATTGCCTTCTGCAATGTTGGAGGGAACTGAAATAACGGCCCGTCTTATTTGAGATGTTAATCCGTAAGCTTCAGCATTAGGAAAATTATTAGTTAATTCATAAACTAATTTTACAAGTTTTATAGATTCTTTCCAAGCTTCTAAATCTTTATGAAACATAATCTAAAACCTCTTATTCCCTTATTGCCTTATTACCTTATTACCTTTTAATCAATGTACAACTTCGCAGACTGGATATTTTCTTTTGGAATTTGCAATTCTTCGCCGTCATCAAAACGCAAGAATTTTAAACCCGTGTTTTCGTCCCAATCTAAAATTTCACCTTTGAAGATTTTTTCAGTTTCACCTTCTAGAGGTTGTTTAAGTTTGAGGCTAATTCTTCGACCTTTGAAAATCAAAAATTCTTTTTCAGACTTGAATTTTCTTTCTAAACCAGGGGAAGAAACCTCCAAATAGTACTTAACAGGTATAAGTTCGTCCAAAAAATCATTCAGACTTCTTGTTACGTTCTCGCAATCATCGAGCGTAATATCTTTTTCGTAAGAATAAAGATAAATTCTAAGAAACCACTTGTGATTTTCTTTCACAAACTCAATCTCAATAGGAATTAGGTTAAAACGCATTGCCGTATTTTCAATTAGCGGTGTAATTTTTTCTAAGACTTCAAATCTGTTTACATCTTGCTTCATAACACTCCTTCCTTTTGTGAGAAATTGTCTTTCTCAATTTGTTACCTAATAAAAAAAGAACGGGAGTTGTACCGTTCTTTCTTTAAGAAACTATTTACTTCTTGAGTATATCAAAAATTTATACATTTGTAAATCTTATATTAAGGTTTGTGAAGTGATTTAACCAACACTTGAACAATTTTTCCCAGCACTAATAATATTGGGCTTGCAAAAGGAATTGGTGATAAAAGCCCAACTGCTCCTGCGATTATTGGTAAATCGTCAATCGTTGTTTCCTTCTTTAATTTTTTACCAATGCCTTTTGACACATTTAAAATTGTTGCAACCTCGCATTGGTTATGAATTTTAGAAGTTCGCATGCCAATTTGATAACCATTTTTCCCTGCATTTGCTAATCTCTTGGAGGTGGCATCTATATTTTTGCATGTATTTGATATTACAGGTAAAATCTTCATACTGTTATTTTTACACAAAAAAATTTTATGGTAAAATTTAATTATAGTATTCTTAAAAAGAGGAAAATAAAATGACACAACAAACAAAAGAGCCAATTTCGGCAAAAGAAACTATAAGACAGACAAGAATCCAAAAGCTTGCTGAACTTGCAGATAAAGGAATTAATCCATATCCTTATGCGTTTGACAAAGACGCTGACGCTGCTGATTTGCAGGCAAAATACAAAGACCTTCCAGCTGGCGAAGAAACAGATGATTTCTACTCAGTAGCTGGTCGTGTTATGGCTATCAGAAATTCTGGCATGTTTATCGACTTGATGGACGCAACTGGAAAAATTCAAATTTTCTCACACAAAGAAAACATGGATCCAGAAATGGTTAAGACTTTGAAACTTGTTGATATCGGCGATATTCTAGGTTTCTATGGTTCAATCAGAAGAACTCCTCGTGGTGAACTTTCTGTTAAAGCAAAATCTTTTAAAATGCTTTCAAAATCACTACTTCCACTTCCTAACAAACAAATTAGTGAAGAAAAATTGGAACAATTGAAGGCTTATCATAATATGAACGATACTGAAACTAAGTATCGTCAAAGATATGTTGACTTAATCATGAACGAAAAAACAAGAGATACGTTCAGAAAAAGAAGTTTGATTATCCAAAAGGTTAGAGAATATTTAACAAAACAAGGCTTTATTGAAGTTGAAACGCCAATGTTACATACTCAAGCTTCTGGTGCAAATGCTAGACCATTTATTACACACCACAATGCTTTGGACATGGATTTAACATTAAGAATAGCTCCAGAACTTCACTTGAAGAGATTGATGGTTGGTGGTTTGAGCGAAAAAATCTTTGAACTTTCAAGATGTTTCAGAAATGAAGGTATTGATACTCGCCACAACCCAGAATTTACAATGATTGAGCTTTACCAATCTTATGTAGATTACAATGAGATGATGGTGCTAACTGAAAACTTGGTTGCTTATGTAGCACAAGAGGTTTTAGGTACAACAAAAATTCAATATGGCGAAAATGAAATTGATTTGACACCACCTTGGGATAGAAAGACTATGTTAGGTTCTATCAAGGAATTTACTGGTATTGATTTTGGTGAATTTTTCACTGCAAAAGAAGCTTACGAAAAAGCAAAAGCTTTACATATTGAAGTTGATGAAGAAATGAATTGGGGACAAATTGTTGAGGCAGTATTTGAAGCAACAGTTGAACCAACTTTAATTCAGCCAGTGCATATTATTGATTATCCTCGTGAAATTTCACCACTTGCAAAAGTTCACAGAGATAATGATAGATTGACTGAACGTTTTGAAACAAGAGTTAATGGTTGGGAAATCGCTAATGCGTTCTCTGAATTGACAGACCCTATTGACCAAAGACATAGATTCGAGGCTCAAGCTTTGGCTAAGGCTAATGGTGATGAAGAGGCAATGTCTTATGATGAAGATTACATCAACGCTCTTGAATACGGCTTAGCTCCAACAGGTGGTATGGGCATGGGTATTGATAGATTGGTCATGTTGTTAACTAATTCACCTACAATTCGAGATGTAATTGCCTTCCCTACTTTGAAAAAGTTAGAGAATTAAATAAATCAATAAGTTTAGATGGGTGAAATCATTAGTTTCACCCATTTTATTACATAAGGGTAATGTTGACTTGAAGGAACAAGATTTTATAAACGTAATAAAAAAACAAATCGGCACAGAGTTTATTGGCGATGACTGTGCGTATTTAAAAGATTTAGGAATAGTTGTTACGCAGGATAGTTTGGTTGAAGATGTACATTTTAAATTGGCTTGGTGTACTCCATGTCAACTTGGATACAAGGCGGTTACTGTAAATATTAGTGATGTTTTAGCTGCTGGCGCAAAACCTAAGTATATTACAATTGCCCTATCTTTGCCTGCTAATACTGATACTAATTTTGTTGAAGAATTTTATCGTGGCGCAAATAAGGCTCTTAGGGGGGCTAAAATCATTGGCGGTGATATTACGGGTGCTGATAAAGTCTATATTTCAATTACAGCAATTGGAACAACTCAAGGACGAAGGATTTCTTCAAGGAGTAATGCCAAGGTGGGGCATGTCGTAATTGCAAAAGGCGAGTTTGGCAAAAGTTCAAAAGGACTTAAAGAACTTATGAAGGGCAGGAAGGACTCTGATGCAATTAGAGCGCATCTTGAGCCAGTTTTAGAAGAAAATTTTGTGAATGAAATCGCTGAAAAAATTGATGAAGATTATGCAATGATGGACACTTCAGACGGTTTAGCAGACGCACTGTTTCAGATTGCTGAGGCGAGCGGTGTAACAATTGATGCAAAGAAAGTCGCTGGAATATTTGGCGCAGAAGATTATAAACCAGTTGTGACTGTGCCTAGAGATTTTTTGCCAAAACTTTCTGAATATGAAATAATTGGCGAAGTCGTCGAAAAACAAGATTACGTTTTAAAAATCGGTGATAAAGAATACTATAATTATGATGAATTAGGTTTATACAATCATTTTGGAGAGAAAGAATGAAAAAGTTTTCACTTATTATAACTGCTGGCGGAACTTCTTCTCGCTACGGAAATACAAATAAATTACTGGAAAAAATTAATGACAAGACTGTTATTGAAGAAACTGTTTCAAAATTTGTCGATTTTGACGAAATTGATGAGATTATAATATCAGCAAATAATTCTATTATTGAAATTCTAGAAGAGTTGCTTATTAATCCGAAAATTAAAATTATAGAAGGTGGCAATACTCGTCAAAAATCAGTTTACAATGCTTTACAGGTAGCTAAAAACGAATATGTTTTAATTCATGACGGAGCTAGACCTTTGATAAGAAAAGATACAATTGCTTATGTTTTAGAGGCGGTTTTGGATAAAGATGCAGTTACTGTCATGACAAAAACAACTGATACGATTAAGGAAGTTGATGCGACGGGTAGAATTATTAGAACAATTGACCGCTCTAAATTGTATAACACTCAAACTCCGCAAGCCTTTAAAACTTCTATAATCAAAGAGGCTCATAAAAAACTTAAAGACGGCAACTTTACAGATGATTGCTCTATGTTGGAAGAATTAAAAATTCCAGTTTACATTGTTAACGGTAGTTATACAAATATAAAGATTACTATCAAAAGTGATTTAGATTTTGCAAAACTTTATATATAGCAAAAGTTTACAACATCAAAAATTTATGCTATATTTTCAAACAGAGATATGGCTTTATTAACGTCTGAGAAAATTCTAAAAATGATACCGTCACTATTTGAAACTGATTTGAATAGTGAAAGGCATTTATTTAAAAATTTTGAGAAGGTGCTTTTATTTGATGAAGGTTATATTTTCTATGCTAATCCAGAAAGTTTGCAACTGAAATATTCATATAAAAAGCATGCAAATTATGAAGTTGACTCTACTTTTGATATTACTGGTGATTTGAAGAAATTTATTTTTTCAAAAGAAAGTACAATTCTTGATGAAACAGCTCCTTTAATCAAGACAATTGGGCTAAATGGCACTTCGCAAAAGTCTTATATTGTGTCTAAAATCTTCATAAAATCGACTGTGTTTGGAATTGTTGTTTTATCAAAAAGAGAAAAGAATTTTTATAAACAAGAAGACTTGGACGCTTTAAGTGTAATTTCTTCTGTGCTTTCGTATTTGTTGAAAGATTTAGAGCTTTCAAATGTGTTTAAAATTCAGTTAAAAGCTTTGAAAGATGGTATTGTTGAAAAGAATGAGGCATACAAAACCATAAAAGAACAAAATGAAAAAATACTTGAAGCTGATAAAGTTAAAAATGAGTTTTTGGCAAATATTTCTCATGAACTAAGAACACCACTAAATTCTATTCTTGGGTTTTCTGACATTCTAGGAACTCAATTATATGGCAACTTAAACGCTAAACAAGAGGAGTATGTCAATGATATCAAGGTTTCTGCAACTCATCTTTTAGGCATGATTAATGAAGTTTTGGATATGTCTAAGATTGAAGCAAATGCAATGAAGATTGTAAAAAGTGCCTTCTGGATATCAAGAGCCGTTGATGAGGTTGCTAATATTCTTGCTCCATTAGCGCAAAAAAAGAATATCAAATTAATCAAGAATATGAATGCTGATTTTGAAGTGTTTGCTGATTATCAAAAGATACAACAAATTCTTTATAACCTAGTTAGTAATGCGATAAAATACTCGCCAGAAAATGATGAGGTTGAAATATCTGTAAGCGCAGATGATGAAAAATTCAAAATCTTAGTACATGATAATGGTATTGGAATAGACAAGAAATACCATGGAAAGATTTTTGCAAAGTTTGTGCAGTTAGATAGTGCATATACAAAAAAAGAAAGCTCCACTGGCTTAGGTTTGACGATTACAAAAGAGTTAGTCGAACTTCATGGAGGAAAAATCTCTTTGATAAGTGAAATTAATAATGGCTCGACATTCATTGTAGAAATACCATTTTAGAAGAAAAAAGCTTGTTGCGACGCACCAGAAGAATTTACTTTTAGTATAAGATAATAGTTTAAAAATAATATTTGTTGGGCATATTTGCACAATATAGCAAAAAAAAAGAGTCTATTACGACTCTAAAAACTTAATTGTGTGAAGTGTAGTATATAAATTTTGATTGTGTATTTAATATCCTTGTATATATAAAGTATTTTTCTTTTTTATAATTGTTATAAACTTTAAAAATTGTTACAAATCTTAATATATATCTTGTCTATTAGAAAAATATTATTAATAAAAAAATAACGAGGTAGTATTAATGTTTTTCACAAATTTATTTACTCATAAATGTACACACGAACACGTTACGCCAGATAAAGATAGTGCGTATTGCCCTGATTGCGGGAAGTTAATCAAAAACGAATGGTATATTACAAGGTGCGCTTGCTGTGGAGTAAAATTAAAAGCAATGAACAAAAAAGGGGAAATTGTTCCACAGCTTCACTATTGTTACAATTGCGGTAGTAGCGAGTATAAAGTTGAGAAACTTGAGGAAATCAATTTTGTTGATATCAGATTTGCAGCACTTGTTAAGCAGGTTGTTGAAAGTAGAGAAAATATTTGTTCAACAACTAGATGCTGGCAAGAAAAAACAGACGTGAAGCCAAAATTGCTAGTACAATACCTGTAATGTCGGCAATTATGCCCGTAAGAAGTGCATATCTAAATTTCTTGATACCAATTGAGCCGAAGTATACTGCTAGAACGTAAAACGTTGTTTCTGAACTGCCCACCATGACAGCAGCAAGTTTTGTAACATAAGCATCTGGTCCAAAATTATTCGCAATATCAGAAAAAATTCCAAGTGTTGCAGAACCTGATAAAGACCTAGTTAGCATTATTGGTACAATATCAGGAGGAATAATATTGCCTACTAGATTTTTGATTAGCTCCATTGCTCCACAGGCTTTGAACATTGCAACTCCAACCATTATTGCGACTAGATAAGGAATTATAGATACTGAAACCTTAAAACCATCTTTTGCGCCTTCTACAAACTCTTCATAGATAGGTACTTTTCTGATAATTCCAGCCGTTAGTATTAAGAGTATCATTATTGGCAAGAGATAGAGTGAAAGTTTTTCAATCATGTTCCCTCCAAAATCTTCTTAAAATCAAGGCTGTTACTATTGCAACTAAAAAAGAAAGCGTAGTTACAAGGAGTGTTGGAAGAATTATTTCAGATGGATTTTTTGCTCCAACACCGACTAAAACTGCGATTACAGTAGCAGGTATAATTTGAAAGCCAGCGGTATTCATACCCAGAAACATGCACATGCTATCTGTTGCAGTTTCCTTTTTAGGGTTTTCGGCTTGAAGTTCTTGCATAACCTTTAACCCAATCGGGGTGGCTGCATTTGTTAAACCTAAAGCGTTAGCTGCAACGCTCATTGTGATATCGCCAATAACGGGACTATCTTTTTTTATTTTTTTGAATAAAATCTTTGCAATTGGGTTAAGTAATTTTGATAAAATTTGAACTAAACCTGATTTTTCAGCAATTCTCATTATTCCTAGCCAAAACGCCATAATTCCGATTAGAGAGAACGAAATTTTTACTGCAGTATTGCAGGCTGAAAGCATTGCGTTAACGACGTCATTAAGCGTGTTATTAAATATCCCTATGATAATTGAAATTGCTATTAATGCAAAAAAGATATAGTTCATAAAACAATATTAAGAAAAAAATATTTTTTTGTCGATACAAATTTTAATTGTGCAAATTGATATCTTTACAAAATATTACAATTTGTTGGTATTTGCTACTATTTTTATATTATTATATAATAAGTATGAACGTAGAATGTGGGATAGAGTAAGTATATGGCAGAGATAAATAATTTTTCGGAGATTACAGAAAATTTTGATACAATTAAAACCTTGTTAAACTCAATAAGAGCGCAAGGTATATTGAATACCTCTGATGTTGATAAGTTGCTTGCTGGAATTAATTCTAAGCTTGAAAAAATCAATACAGAAGAAGATATTGATTTAATAAAAATCTTTTTATCTGAATTAAAACAAAATTTAGACGAACGCCACAACGTACTTATTTCAAAATTTGGCGCAATAGAGTCTTTGTTCTCAAATCTGCTAAAAAATAGTGCTGATGCTTTAAAATCAAGCGAGGTTAAAGAACTATTTGATATTGTTGCGACAAATCTTTCTGTGTTTTCAAGAGAAGTTGTTTCTCAAAAAGAAACTCTAACCGATATTACTCTAAGACTTGATGCTATGCGTTCTGATGATTCTCAAAAGAAAGAGATAATCAAGAGCATTTCTTTGTTGAAAAATGATTTAGAACATTTGAGCAATGGTTTTGATTCAATAGTTTTAAGTCTTAATGAAAATTTTAAAACTTTAATAAAAACGCTTTCTAGCGTTGACCAATCAGAGGCTATAAACAAATTTGGCGGACAATTAGATGATATTGTAAATTCTGCAAACACAATTCTTTCTGCAATTCAGATGATGGATAAGAAGAATGACCAGTTTGAAGATGCATTAAAGGGTCTTGCTTCTCAAGACGATGTTTTGGGCGCAAAAAAATGGTTGAGTGATTTGGTTGCAAAAAACCACGAATTGAACGATTCTGTTAATAATTTGTCTGATAAATACTATAAGATTGACAATTTAGCAGAAAAAATTGACGCATCAGTTAGTATTATTGCAGGCTTAAAGACCGTTATTTCAGAAAACGAAAGCAAAAATTCTGAAAAAATCATGGTGGAACTTGAAGAGTTGCAAACTTTATTAAAAGAGGTTACAACAAATCAAAGCTTTGAAGATTTTAAGAACTCGCTTGAAATTGTTTTGAAGGATATTTCTTCAAGCTCAATAAACTTGCAAAACACTCTCGTTGATGCAACTTCAGAAATTCAAAAAATTGGAGTTAACTTGCAAGCTTTGGACATTAATGTGAATTTCCAAGCTTTGACTTCAAATTTAGAAAAAATGGAGCATGACATCAAAGACCACACTGGAATTGTTACAGACAAGATAGTGCAATTGGTTGATGTCAATTCAACAAGAACTTTAAATGAAATATCAGCAAGTACAGATTCTTTAGTTGCAAAATTGAAAGATTCATATTATGCAATGACAAAGCTTTGTGAAAAGAGTTTTGGCGATGTTGTAGAGGATATTGCGAACTTAAAAACCGTTGTTTCACAAATTGATGACAACAATGTATCTGCAAATAATGCGATTTTTTCTAATATTACTGATAGATTGGCAATTTTTGAAAATAGCTTGAAAAAGTCATTAGAGAAACAAGAAGGGTATGTTGAAACTTCTTCTAGCCAATTAATGGAGCAGCTTAAAAATATTAAAGAATTATCAAGCGTAATGGATTATAAGCTTGATGCGTCTGTTATAGAGGTTAACAACTCTAAGCGTGAGTACTCAGAATTAAAAACCGCAGTGAATAATGTCTTAGCACTTGATTTTGTTAATGTAGTAAAAGACTTGAAAGTTGATTTATATGCAGTTAAACAAGATTTAGCTAATGCGTTTGAAACATCTACAACTGAGCAAGCTGAAAAAGCTGCAAATGATTTATTTGGAAAATATGAGCTACTTGTAAGTAAATTAGATTGTGTTGAAGAGAATCTTAAAAAGGCGCAAATAGAAGGTTTAAATGCAATTAAACCGATATTAGATAATATTTCATCATCTGTGATGGACGTAATTTCTTATGTAAGTTCTCAAAACGAATTAAATACTGACACTCTTGATTCTAAACTAACAAGAATCGAAGAAGTTGTTAAGGATAGTAATTTGAACTATGTAGAGAATGTTCGTGACATTGTTGAGGTTATTAGAACTCAAGTTGAAAACAATTTGATACAAATTCAAAAAGAAAATTCTGATAAAATTAATACAATTAATAGTTCAATTTCTAAAAATACAGAGGCTTTGAAGCAAGAAATCAAATACTCTTATAATAAATTATTAGAGGTTCAGGATAATTTTGATGAAATTAAAGAAGCGTTGAATGTTAATAATATTACGCTAAGTACCAATGTCGGTGATATTATTTCTTCTGCAGACAGTTTGAAAACCGATTTTGAAATAAAAATGACTGCATTAAAGAATGCATTGTTAGAAAAAATTTCTGATTTTAAACAAGAATTTACTTGTGAAAATGCAGATAAAATTAGCGAAATAAAGTTTACAACAGAAAGTTTGCATACTAAGAGCTTAGAAAATTCACAAGAATTAATTGGACAATTTAAGGGCGAAATAGCTCAAATTATTGGTACATTAAAACTTAATGTAGAAGAATTAGCTGAACAACTTTCTGCTACTACATTGAAAGTTGAAGGTGGTAATAGAGAAATTGTAAACTTTATTAAAAATGATTTTTGCGCAGAAGTGGATAATTCTGTTAACACATTGAAATCTGACCTATCAGATTTTAATGCTGATATGAAGAATTATACTGATACTATTACTTCTGGTTTTGATGGCTTGAAAAATAGTGTTGATGCAATGTCAGAAAAAACAACCTCATCACTTACTTCAACTCTTGCAAAAGTCTTGGATAATTTTGTATCTTTAAAAGGAGTTTTGAATAGTTTTAATGAAACTAATTTACAAAATTTGAATGAAAGTGTTGATAAGATTACTGATAATTTTGCAAATTTGAAAGACAAACTTGAAAAAGTTGATAGCAATATTGATGAAGATTTATCAAGACAATTTAGTTTGATTGAAAACAATTTTGAAGAATTGTCAAATTCTTTAACTGAATTATTTACTCGTTCTGATAATGAATTAAGCTGCAAAATTGAAAATGGTTTGGTAGATATTTCTGCAAGAATTGATGAAAATGTTGCATCAAATTTGGAACAATATAAAGCAAAAATTGAAGAATTGTTTGATGGAATAGTTAGAAAAAATAACGAACAATCTGAATATATTAAAGAAAAGATTCAAGGGTTAAATGAAACTTTAGAAACTAGTTTAATTACTCAAAATGAAAATGCAGAAAATCGTTTGAAAGCTATTGCAGCAGAGATGAAAACTATTATTGATGATAATATTGAAGTTACTTCTGCTGATTATGATTCTTTAAAGGCAAAATTGATTGACTTCCAATCAGAAATTGCGACTATGAATAAATCTTTGGTTGCTGATTTGAATAGCCAATTAGAAATCATTGCTAACCATCTTGAGAAAAATTTTGAAACTCATGAAAAAGCAACTGTTGATAAATTCGACGAACTTCAAGGTATTGTAAATGACCAAGGACAAAAACTTAATCTTAAAGTTGGTGAGGTTCTGTCAACAGTAAAAGAAGATAATTCAAAGTTGCATGAAGAAATTAGGTTAAAATTACAAGAAATAGGTGGAGCATTTAATTCTCAACTAGCAGAATTTGACGAAAAAACTTCTAATAGCTTAAATGATTCTGCTAATAATATGTTGAATGCTTTAGATGAGAAAACTTCCCAGTTTGGTTCAAGATTGTCTGATTTTGCAGAAAATTTATCTAATAGTAACTTACAAATGGTTGAGAATATTAAAACTCAACTTGATGATATTGCTAAATTTATTGATTCTGGTTTAGAAATTCAGGCAAAAAATGTAGAAGATAAATTTGTGCAAATTGTTGGCAATGCTAAAAATATTTTTGACAAGGTAGAAAATGTTAATGGAACGATTGGTGAAAAGGCTGAAAAACTTGTAGCCGAGCTAGACAATTTGAAAGCAGAAATTCAAGGCAATCTTCAACAAAATTCAGAATTAGTTGTTAATAAATTAGAAACTATTTTAGAGAATATTGCAACTTTAAAAGACGAAGAGTTGAGAAGTATTAGTGAAGTAACTGGAAATAGACTAACTGATTTAGAAAATGGAATAAATGAAAATCTATCTAGTGCGTCAATAGAGCTGTCTAATAAGTTAGATAGTACCAATGATGCTGTTGTTTCTAATGTTCAAAATATTACAAACGGTATTGATACTTTTAAAACAGAAATTAAGGGCGAACTTCAACAAAATTCTGCAAATGTAGTAAATAAATTGGAAAGCTTGTTTAATGATGTTGTAGCTAATAAATTTGAGGAATTGAAGGTTATTAGTGAAACAACTCAAAATAAAACTAATGTACTTAAACATGAATTTACTGAAAATTTAACTGAAGAAGTTGAAGGGTTATATGATAAAGTTCAAGCTTTGTTTGAAGGAGCCTCTTTAAGTATTACAACGCACCTTGATAACGAGAATGCGAAGATTTTAAATGATTTAACTTCAAAAACAATTGAATTTAAAGCATCATTTGACGCTTTGAATGAAAGACTTGATAAAGACGAAATTTCTCAAATGAATGTTTTCCAAGCACAGGTTAAAGAACTTTCCGGAACATTTAATACATTGATTGATGAGGCTAAAAATGTAACAAAATCAGAAGTTTCAGCAATTTCTGAAACCCTGATTAATAATAGCAAAGGTTTGTTTGAAGAAGTTGAACAAGCGATAGAAGGTAAAATTAATACACTCTTAGCTACAACTGCGGATATTTCTGCAGGCGAACTTCAAACTATGGAGGCTTTTGCTAATAATATTCTTAAACAAGTTGAACAAAATAAACAAAATGTTGTTGCTTGCAAAGACTTGATTGTTGATTTAGTCCAAAAACAGTGTGAATTAATCACTAATGATATTGAAAAAGAAACAGATGTTCTAGTTAAGGATATTTTAGAGCAATTTAATTTGTTTAAAGATTTGCAAAAAGATGAGTTTACTAAATTAACATCTCAAATCGAGTCTGTTATAGAAGATCGTATTTTTGATAATATAAATGAACTTAAATCATATATGGACGTAAAAACAGATTCTACTGTTGTGAATCAAAAGCTTGATAATATTAAATCAGAGCTTTCTGAAACCACTGAAGAAATGATTGCGACTATGAACAAATTCTTAGAAGCAAGCGTATTTTCTTCTGCTATATCTGATTTAAGAGTTACAAATGAAATTTTAGTAACATCTTCTGCAGATAAATTGAACAAACAGTTGAATGATTTTATTTTAACAAATGTTTCAAACAAATTAGAAGACAAACTTAATTTGTTTGACAAAAAGTTCATTGATACTGTTGTTGATAAGTATGAAGAAATTAAAATGATTTCTTCACAGTATAATGATGCTTTTGATAATATCCAATCTTCTGTAGAAGGAATTTTAAAAGAAGTTAAATCAGCAAAAGATGATGTAAATAATACAATGCAGACTATTATGGACGGAATTAGCAATTCCGTTAATAGTTTGAATGTTAATTTTGCTGATTTAAAGGCTCAAATATTAAATAAATCATTTGATGAAACTTTTCAAACTACGTTAAATAGACAGATTGAAGGCATTGAAAGCCTTGTAAAAGAACAGTTTGGATATCTAGAAGATATTAGTGATTTATGTTGCAACAATTTGCCAGAGCTTACTGAAATGAACACTCTAGTAAAATATGGCATTCAACAATCTATATCTGATTTGACTAACAAATTAGACGCTCAAGATATAAGCTTGAATGAAGAGTTGTCGAATTTGAAATCTGATATTATTACTCAATTCTTGAATATCTTCAATCAGATTTCATTTGTTGCAGAACAAGAAGAAATATTAGACTTTATTCAAGAAAAGCATTCTGAATTAATTACTATTCTAAGCCACATTGTAACTACTATTGACGATGTAGAAACAGTAAAAGATAATGTTGCAGTAATTGATAACAAAGTCGATACATTAAAAGAAGATATTGATTTGATTAATGAAAAAATTACTTCAATTATTTCCTCTGATGGTGATATTGATTATGTTTATAGCTTGCAAGATTTAGAATCTGATATTGCTAATTTGCGTGTTGTTCTTAATGAAATGAAGTCGTCATCTTCATCAAAAGAACTGGAAGAGCTTGTAGCCTCTACAAATGACATTTACAAACTTGTTGAATCTTTAAAAACTGAAATGCCGAAGTTCGAGTATGATGAGTTTAAGAAAGATTTTGAAACTCTATCAGAAGATATTGTAAGCATTAGTACAAGAACAAATAAATTGATTTTGGCATCAGATGAATCAAGCAAGAATTTGCAAGATAATTTACAAGAGTTTAAACTTGTAATTAATGATTTAGATGAAAGAACAAGAAATTTTGCACATGAGGCTGGTATTGATAGACTTGATAACAAGTTGGGTGCAATCAATACAATGATTCAAAATGGTGCTAAAACTAACCAAGTATTTAACCAAGTATTTGAATATTTGGCTGAATGGGTAGACAAGGCTGGCGAACAGATTACTACAATTTCAGACAAAGTGGAAACACTTGATGATATTGGACAAATAAAGATTATGCTTGAAGATTTGAAAGCTGAAGCTGAAGACAATACAGAAAGCACAGAACTAATTGAAGCTTTGAGTAATGTGTTTGAAAAACAAGCAAAGCGCATATCTTCTCTTGAGGCAAAGCTTGATAGAGTTATCGTTGAAACAACTATAAATAATAAAAATTCAAAAATTGATATAACTCCGTTTGAAAATACTTTGAATAGATTTTTAGTTGCTATAGATGATAAAATGTCTTCTCAACAAGACAAAATCAACTCTTTAGAGTCTAAGTTGGAAGAGGTTATGACCAAAATAGACCCTAAAGACACTGCTCAACTAACTAAAAAAGTTGGCGGTATGGATAGACAAATCGCAAAATTAAATAAAAGTATCGAAAAAATAGCATCACATGTTGTTGAAAAGTAACTTAAACAATTTGAATAATCTTGTAAAAAAAGAAAATGTTCTAATGAGTTTAGAAGAAAGGTATTGCTATGCGCAAGATTCTACAAACTCTCGATTGGAGCATAAACTTCCTGATGCTGTGGTTTTTGTTGAAACAATAGAAGAAGTTCAAAAGGTTTTAAAATTTGCTAATAAAAACAAAATTCCTGTAATTTGTCGTGGTGCAGGTACAAATATGGTGGGTGCTTGTGTTTGTGATTTTGGCGGAATTGTTCTGAATTTTTCAAGAATGAACAAAATTCTTGACTTTAATTCTGTTAACATGACTATGAAGGTGCAACCTGGGGTTGTGCTAAACGATATCAAATATTTGGCAGAAACAGAAAATCTTTTTTACCCGCCTGACCCTTCAAATTTTAGGGTATCTACGATTGGCGGAAGTATTGCTCAATCTTCAGGTGGTGCAAAGTCTTTTAAATACGGGACTACAAAAGACTATCTTCTAAATTTGAAGGTGGTTTTGGCTGATGGAACTCTTATGACTTTGGGCGCTAATACAATAAAAGATGCAGTTGGATACCACCTAAATCAATTGATTGTGGGTAGTGAAGGTACTTTGGCGGTTGTCGTGGAGGCGGAATTAAAACTCATTCCAAAGCCAGAAGAAACAAGAGTTGTAACTGCGTATTTTGATGAAATTGATGAGGCAACAAGTGCGGTTACTAATATCTTGAAAACAAATGTTTTTCCAGCGACGATTGATTTTATGGATAACAATTCAATAAGTACAGTTGAAAAATTCTACCCTTGTAATCTTGATGTTACAAAGAATGCGATGTTGTTGATTGAGCTTGATGGCTTTGCTTCTTCAATGGAAATTCAACAAGAGAGAGTCGAAGAAGCTTTGAATAAAGCAAATGCTAGCAAAATTGAGGTTAAAATTTCTAAAGAAGAACAAGAGGCAGTTTGGACTGCACGCCGAGCAAGTTTTGCAGCGACTGCAAAGTTAGCTCCTGATGTTGTTTCTGATGATATAATTGTTCCACGAGATAAATTGGCTGCTATGGTAAAAGGTGCTAATGAAATTTGCAAGAAATATGGGCTTGCGGTTTGTATTGTAGGTCATGTTGGTGATGGAAATATTCACCCGCAAGTTGCTTTAAATTTAGAAAATGATGATGAGTTTAAAAATTATATTAAAGCTAAAACTGAAATGTATGAACTTGCAACATCATTGGGTGGAACAATTTCAGCAGAACATGGAGTTGGCAGTGAAAAAATTTCATATATAAAACAAACAGTGGACGAAAAGGCTTTAGATTATATGAAAAAGATTAAAAAGCTTTTCGATCCAAATAATATAATGAATACAGGTAAGATTTTCAAGTTGAATTAAGTTAAAGGAGAGTGTATGGATATTATAGTGATTAATTGTACAGTACCTAACAAAAAAGTTGCAAAAGAAATTACTAAAATTTTAATGAAACATAAACTGGCGGCTTGTGTAAGTATGGTTGATAAAGTTCAATCCGTTTTTTCTTGGGACGGTGAGGTTTGTGAAGAAAAAGAAATCTTAATGATGATTAAAACCAGAAGAGCAAATTATGGTAAGATAAAATTGGTTATTGAAGATTTGCACCCTTATACAGTGCCAGAAATCATTGCTTTGCCAATAGTAGATTGCAGTGAAGATTATTTAAAATGGTTAGTGAACGAAACAGAATCATAAGGCTTAAAGAATATATAGAGTCTTTTGGCATTGAAGTTAATATCGGAAAAAATAAAGCTAGAGGAAACAAGGGCTTTTTTAGAGGTACAAATTCTGGACACTATAGAATCGATATTTCCAAAAATTTGAAGGAAGACGAAATTATTTCAGTTCTATTACATGAATTTGCACATTTCGTTCATTTTCAATATGACAAAAGCTTGAGTTCGCTTGATTTTGCTTTTAAAGATTTTGATGACGATATGCAAGAGGAGCTAGTCAATGTTACTGTTAAAAAGATTCCAAAAGCAGAGGCTAAGGCTTTGTTTGACAAAAAAGACGAGTTAGCTATTCAAGTGAAAGCTATGGCTAATTCCATTAAGAAAACCTTCCCAGATTTCAAACTATCAGTTCCTTACAAGAGGTTTGAACGCCATTTTAGTTTGCCTTTAAAGTATCTGTTAAAATACGATAGAATTAATTTTAACAATACAATTTATTCTATCGACAATTTATATAAAGATTTTTATGAACTTTCTGAGGAAGAAATTTTGTATCTTAAAATTAAGTCAAAGCAGAGAATGATTGCAAGGATTAATAATCGCATATCAAAACTCAATCGTTATTATAATAGCCCAACAGAGTTGTTTGCGAGGTTTGTCGAATTATTTTATACAAATAAAGAAGAAACGTTTAAACTAGCTCCAAATAGTGTGAAAGCCTTTGCTGATAGTAAAATAAGAGAATTTGCGAATTTTACGAATTTAGTATAGTCATAAAAATTTACTTTATTTTTTTGAGAATTTCATATATAATAGCTTTGAAAGAGAGCTATAATATGATTACAAATATGAAAAAAACTTCTAGAAAAGATGATGCCAAAATCATAGTTTGGATTATCGTTGGTTTTCTAATTGTTGCTTGGTTATGTACTCCACCAGGAAATAAATTCTTGCAAATTTGTTTCTGGGGTAATAATACTAAAATGTTTATTGAAAAAACTATGAACAATTCGGCTGCAACTGAGTATATTTTTCATAGAAACAATGCTGTATATTTAGCTAAAATGTATTCAAACAAATCAAACGCTCTTAAAGAAATGAACAAAGCAATAGAAACATTGCCTTCTTATGCTGATGATGCGGAACTTAAAAAACTTTATAAAGACAGAGCAGAAATTCGCTTGTTCGCAGGTGATTATAAAGGTGCTTTGAGTGACTTTATTAATTCTGATGATATTCAATTTAATGATAATTTAAAGGTTGCAATGCTTTTTAAAGAGCAAGGTAGCTACAGAGAAGCAATGCAATATTGCAATAGAATATTAGAAACTGATACAACGGCTTATGCAGGTTATGCTTGTATGTCTGATTTGTATTCTACAATTGGGCGTTATGATGTATCACTAAGAGTATGGGACTTAGCTATTGATAGACGTCCTAACGTAGCTAGATCTTATGTTGATAGAGCTAATATCAAGAAAAAATTAGGTGATGTATCTGGTTATTCTAAAGACATGGACAAAGCAAGAGAATATTCTCCAAATATTGATACAGAATCATCAATTACTTATGATGCAATTCACCCAAAAGTTTTGAATTTAAACATTAGATAATTTTAATTAATCTTTATAATAAATTTATATTTCATCTTTATCAAGAGCTTTGTTTGAGGTACAATAACATTTGAACAATAGGACTTGAGGTGAAATATTATAAAATGAAATATTCCGAATTTTCAGTGGTTATAGTTGGAAGTGGAGCTGCGGGTTTGTATTCAGCTCTGAAAATTTCCCAACAAATAAATTTACCCGATGGAGTGTTGCTTTTAACAAAATCAGTATTAGGTGAAAGTAATTCAAAATATGCTCAAGGTGGTATAGTTGGTGTTGTACACCAAAATCCAGAGGATAATGTTCAATCACATGTACAAGATACTTTAAAAGCTGGCGCAGGTTTAAGCGAAGAAAAGACCGTTGAATATATTTCAGAGGCTTCTGATGAAGTAATTAACGACTTAATCGCTAATGGTGTTAAATTTGATAAAAATAGCGATGGTCAGTTGACTTTTACCCTAGAAGCAGCGCATAGTATAAGAAGAATTTTGCATTCTGGGGGTGATGCTACTGGTAAGGGGATTACTGATGCTTTGTCGCAAGATGTTTTAAATGATAGCAATATTACCGTTATGGAAAATGCTATGGCGGTAGAAATTCTTGTAGATGCTGATAAGGAATGCAAGGGACTTATAGTATACAATGAATTGACAGGAGAACACGAGATTGTTTATACCTCAGCTCTTGTTTTAGCGACTGGTGGTGTTGGACAGGTATATAAATTTACAACCAACCCTGATGGTGCAACTGGTGATGGTGTTGATATTGCGTATAATGCGGGTGCAATTATTCAAGATATGGAATTTATTCAATTCCACCCAACTGCTTTGGCACTTAGTCCAACTAGCAAAGAAAGATTTTTGATTTCTGAGGCAGTTAGAGGCGAGGGTGCTAAACTTATAAATAAAGAGGGCAAAGAATTTATGTCACAATATCACGATAAACGTGAACTTGCGCCTCGTGATATCGTAACTCGTGCGATTTATTCTGAGATGGCAAAAGAACATTCTTTTAATGTTTTCTTGAATGCTTCAATGATTGACCATGCAAAATTATTTAAACGTTTCCCAACGATATCAAAACGTTGTGACGAAAAGGGCATTGATATTTCACACAACCCTATACCTGTTGCTCCTGCTGCTCATTATACTATGGGTGGAATTAAGGCAACAGTAGAAGGAAGAACCTCTTTGAAAGGACTTTATGCAATTGGTGAAGTTGCGTCTACTGGCTTGCACGGCGCAAACCGTTTAGCAAGTAACTCACTTTTAGAGTGCGTAGTTTGTGCTTATGAACTAGCCGATTATTTGTCATTTGCAAATTTGAATACACCTAAAAAGATTGACGATTCTATTCGTGAAATTATCGAAACGTATTCAGCGCCGTTAAGTGAGGCTGATTTTGATATCCCAACTTTAAAACAAAATTTGAAGAACTTAATGTGGAATAAAGTTGGTATTGTTAGAAATGAAAAAGATTTGCTAGAAGCTCAAAAGGAAATCAATAAAATGAAATCAGAATTTAAGCGTTCTAGAAAATGCTTGAATCAAGAGGAATACGAATATAGAAATATGCTTACAGTAGCTGGTTTGATAGTAGAGGGTGCAATCTCAAGAAAAGAATCAAGAGGCGCACACTCAAGAGCAGACTATAAAAACACAGATGCGGTTGCAAAGCATTCAAATATTATTAAAAGTGATGAAAGAGAGTTGGCTTATGTTAAATAATTTTTTTATAGAAAATCATGTTAAAAATGCTTTACAAGAAGATATCGGTTTTGGTGATATTACGACAGACTACTTGACCAATGAAGAAGATAGAATGTCTTGTGTGCTTAATACAAGAGTTGATGGTATTTTTTGTGGTAAAAATGTTTTTGAAATGGTTTTTAAAGTGCTTTCACCTTCAATTAATATAAAATTCTATTTTAAAGATGGTGATGTAATCAAAAAAGGCGACAAAATTGCTGATATCGAAGGCCCTGCAAGATATATTTTAATGGGTGAAAGAACAGCTCTAAATTATGCTCAAAGAATGAGTGGTATTGCAACAGAAACTAATAAATACCAAAAAGCGGTTGGCGAATATAAAGCAAGAATTGTTGATACAAGAAAAACTACTCCAGGATTTAGAGCATTTGAAAAATATTCTGTAAAAGCTGGTGGTGGTAGCTTACATAGATTTAACCTTTCTGATTGTGCAATGATAAAAGATAACCATATCAAATATGCGGGTTCTTTGACAAAAGCGGTTGAAAAATTACGTAAACATATTTCTCACGCTCATAAAATAGAGGTGGAATGTGACACAATTGAACAAGTAAAAGAGGCTGTTAATTGCGGTGCTGATATTATTATGCTTGATAATATGTCATTAGATACAATGAGAGAATGCGTAAAACTAATTGATGGTAAAGCTATTGTTGAGGCTAGTGGAAATGTTAACTTGAATACAGTTCATGATATTGCAGCAACTGGTGTTGATATAATTTCATCAAGTGCAATTGTTGCAAAAGCTCCAACTTTAGATTTGGGCTTGGATATGTAATAAGAGAGGTTTGGCATTTTTTTGCTAAAACAAAATGTATTTTAAACGAGTGTGTCATAAGATGCACTCGTTTAGTTATTAACGACTCATTCTTTCGATTTCGTTTTTTTCTCTTTCAAGCTTATGTTCTTCGCTATTAAGCTTGTATTGTTCTCTATTCAAAAAATCCATTTGCTTTTTGATTTCGTCTTCTTCTTTATTTAATTCGTCTTCTTGTTTTCTAATTTCTTCTTCGGCTTTATTAGAGCTTTTGAAATTAGTTCTGTAAGTTGGTGTGCAGAAAATAGGTTGGATTCTCATGATAACTCCTTAAATTTAGCTTGTACTTTATTAAAACACATAAAAATATTTTTTGCTATTTATATGTTAAAATTTACATAATAACTCCTCGTAGCTCAGTTGGATAGAGTTTTTGTTTCCGAAACAAAAGGTCATGGGTTCAAGTCCCATCGAGGAGGTTTAATTTTTAGAAGAATATGTTATACTTATTAATGTAAAGATAGAGTAATTATAGGATAGCACGGTGGGTATTTTTGATAGTTTTAAAAATTTCAAAAATAAATTAGATAAAGTTGAGTCTACTGTTTATTCAGGCTCTGAATCTTTACTTGAAGTTTATGAAAAGAATGCAAAATTAGAAGCTGAAATAGTTGCAAGAACTAAGGAATTGGATAGAGCTAATCGCCAAATGCTGACGTTACAACATGTTTGGGATATGATGAACTCTTCAAAACCTCTTTCCAGTGTGCTTAATGCGATTGTAAATAGCTTGCAGGGCGAGTTAGGCTATTTGTATAGCTTTATTGTTAAACAACGCAGCGATAACGATGGCAAATATTTGCAAATTGTAGCCTCTTCAAGAGATGATATGGGCGCAAAGTTCAGTGAGTACTTTAATTGCGACCTTAGTGAATATCGTATGTGCTTTCCAGAGTTTGATGAGGTGAAAGAGGCGATTAAAAATAATCACATATACCAATCAAAAGAACTTGTGAAACTAATTTCTGGTTTTATAGTTGATATTGATAAGGATAAAGTAAAAGAATTTTTAAAAGAAGCCAAAATGAAATCTTATATACTTGTTCCACTTGTATCTAAGCAAACACATTTTGGTTCTTTAATTGTATTTTCTTCAAGAGAGAATATCAGCAACAGTGAATTGAACTTTTTAAATCTTTTTGCAAAACAGATTGAATTAGCGATTACTATTGCTGATTTGTTCCAAGCTGTAAAAGAACAAGCTATTACAGATGGTATGACGGGGTTGTATAACCGTAGATATTTTGAAGAATACATTAAAAAGGAAGCTATTCGTGCAATGCGTCAAAATCAAAAGTTTACGGTTATTGGGCTTGATTTGGACCATTTGAAACAAATTAACGATACTTATGGTCACAATTATGGTGATATTGCAATAAAAGCAATTGCAGAAGTTTTGAAGAGCAATGCTCGTTCAATTGATATTGCAGCTCGTATGGGTGGCGAAGAGTTCAATTTGATTCTCCCTGGGGTTGATATTGAAGGCGGTTGTATTGCTGCAGAACGTATCAGAAAAGCAATTGAGTCTGTAGAATTGGAAAAAATCGGAAGAATTACCGCTAGTTTAGGTGTTGCAACTTATCCTGACCAATCTGATGATATTCAAGAGCTTTTAGAATTAACTGACCAAGCGATGTACGAATCTAAAAGAAATGGTAGAAACCGTGTTTCAATTGCAAAACCTTCTTATGAAACTTCATGGCAAGAAATAGCAGTAAATACCTTTGTAGATATTTTGTCTAAACATAGAATACCAATGGACAATGTGACTTCCAGACTGCTTACAGAAAAGCTTATGGAGATGAACAACGATAGGTTGTATCAAGTTGCAGATGCTCTTGTTCAATCTTACAATCCAGAACATCAAACAGGTGGTATGAAACAAAAGGTTGAATTAGCAACTATGCTTGCAAAGCGTTTTGATTTGCCAAAAGAAGCAATTGACAAATTGAGAATTGCAATTTTGCTTTATGATATTGGAAATACAATGCTTCCAAAAGAATTGTTGAACAAAAGAGAGCCTTTGAACGAAGAGGACAAAACTTCTATCAAGCAGCACCCAATAATTGCTGCAAGAGAAATTTTGAAACCAATTTCTAACATTGTTGATGTTATTCCAATCATTGAAAAACATCATGAAAACTGGAATGGTACAGGATATCCTGAAAAAATTTCAGGTGATGATATTCCTATAGAATCACAAATTATCTTAATAATTGATTCTTATTTTGCACTAATGGAGAAACGCCCATATAGAGATGCTTTAAGCTCTGAAGATGCAATTAAAGTTATTCAAGAAGAAGTTGACAAGAAATGGAACTCTAAACTTGCAGATGAGTTTATTTCTCTTGTAAAATCTGATTTTGAATAATTTTGCTTGACTGATAGCAACTCTCAACTCCTATAATATTTGTATAGGAGGAATTTGTAATGGAAAACAAAATTATTTTAGAGTTACCAGATAAAACAGAAACAATTATTGATAACGTGGATTTTATACAAATTGATGGCAGTGATAATGTAATAAGAATTAAAGCTGAAAGTGTTGAAAAATTTAAAAGTCTAAAAGGCTTGCTGATTGCAATTTTTGGAAATAATAATGAGATTAATCTAGGTAAGATTTTTTATCCCGTGAATGAAACAATTGGTCTAACTGGTTTGATAATTAATATCGGTAATCCGTCCGATGATACGTTAGCAATCGGTATGCAAAGATATGCTAACAATTGTAAAATCGAGATTGGCGATAATATAATTATTTGTGGCGCAAGATTATTTTTACAAGATAGCGATACTTCTATCAAAATTGGTGACGATTGTATGATTTCGTGGGGGATTGATATTTGGTGTACTGACGTGCATACTGTTACAGATTTAGAAGGCAATGTGATTAATTTCAGTAAAAGTATTGATATCGGCAATCACGTTTGGATTGGTCGAGATGTTAAAATCGGTAAAAATACAAAAATCTCAAATGACAGTATTATCGGCTGGGGAAGTATTGTTACTAGAAAATTTGATGAGCCAAATGTTGTAATTGCTGGTAATCCTGCACAAATTGTAAAACGCAGCGTAAATTGGAACTTTAGAGATATTCATAATTATCAATTATACAAAGCGTCTTTATGATATAATTAGTTTATGATTGAGCTTTTGATTTTATTTGAATTGAATAGACGTGTGCTAACAATGTACGGAATTTCAAAAGAAATTCGTGCAACTTTTGCAGTGCTTACAACTCCTAGCTATGGAACGATTAAGCCAGCTTTAACACGCTTGGAAAACGGTGGTTTTGTAAAAAAACAAAAAACAATGTCAAAAGGTGGTCGCCCTTCTTGCTATTATTCAATCACAAAAGAAGGTGTAGAAGAGTTGAAACGCTTGATTATGGAACCACCTCTAGAAAACCCTATTCAATTTTTTACAAATGCTCGTGTTAAGTTGGCTTGCTCTGATTGCCTTGATAACAATGAACAATTGGCGGTGATTAGACAATTGAAATTAAAGGCTGAAAATATTTTGATTGATACGCAAAATATGATGAAAGAAAAAGAACTTTCTTTCTACCCTAAAATGGTATTTGATAATTTAACTTGCGAATATAAAAACTTTATATCTTTATTGGAGGGCTTTGAACATGCCTGCGCTCATTAGTGGTGTAGTAGAGGATTCTATTGCTCAAGAGCTTGAAATAGAAGAAGGCGATATTCTTCTATCTATTGATGGTGAAAAACTTCAGGATATGATAGATTACCGTTTTATGTGTAAAAGTGAATTTCTAACAATCGAAATTCAAAAAAAGAACGGCGAAATAGAAGAAATTGAACTAGAAAAAGATTATGACGATGATTTGGGTATAATCTTTGAGAGCGCAGTTTTTGATAGGGTAAAACCTTGTCTGAACAATTGTATTTTTTGCTTTGTTGCGCAACAACCAAAAGGCTTGAGAAATACTCTTTATATCAAAGACGATGATTATAGATTGTCATACTTGCAAGGAACTTATATTACTACGACAAATTTAACAGATGCTGACAAAGAAAGAATTGCAGCTCTTCATCTAGGGCCTTTCTATATTTCTGTGCATACTACTAACCCAGATTTGCGTGTAAAAATGCTTAGAAACCCAAATGCAGCAAAAATTATGGAAAATTTGAGATGGTTTAAAGAAAATGATATTCCTTTTCACGCTCAAATAGTTTTATGTCCAGGATATAATGATGGTGCTGAACTAGAAAGGACTTTGAAGGAGCTTTCAACTTTGGGTTCTGCGGTCTTGTCAATTGCGATTGTGCCAGTTGGTATAACACAATTTCGACAAAGCGAATTAAAAACTGTTGATAAGGCTGTTGCAGAGGAAACAATAAACATTTCTTCTAAGTACAAAAAGGTTTGTTGCTCTGACGAGTTCTTTTTGCTTGCAGAAAAAGAAATTCCAAAATCAAGGTATTATGGTAATTTTTCTCAATTAGATGATGGAGTTGGCTCTCTTAGAACAATAATGGACGATTTTGATACGTTTGAACTTCCTAAGAGAATTTCTCAAAAGCTTAAAATCTCGTTTGCTTGTTCAGTTGCCGCAAAATCAGCTTTTGAATATATAGCAGGCAAACTTAATAAAATTGTTAATTTAAAATGTACAGTAAATCCCGTAAAATCTACATATTGGGGGAAAAATATTACCGTTGCTGGACTTATTACTTCGGAAGATTTGATTAATGCTGTTAAAGACATTGAAGCGGATTATATTGTAGTTCCTTCAATTATGCTAAAACCGTTTACAAATTTGTTCTTAGACGGTAATTCACTAGATTATGTAATAGAAAAAACTGGTAAAAACTTTTTTGTTACGCAAAACAACTATTCAGTTTGTGAAGTTATTGATTTAATCGACAGTTATGTTTAAAACTTTTACATAGAAACTAATTCTAAAGAATTACAATGTTCAATAAATATTAGTAGCTTGGGTAATGTACTCTTTGTCGTGCTTATTATTTAATAAAATTGTAGAAAGCATAGAATGCTAGCCGATAGGAGGATAAAATAATATGACAGCAGTTGTAGAAACAGAAAAACAAACGATTAGTGTAATTATAATTGAAGATTTCAAATTAACTCGTGTCGGATTGAGATGTGCTCTTAATGCAAATGAAGATATAAATGTGGTTGCAGAAAGTGAAAATGCTACTGACGGCCTAGAATTGATAAAGAAACATAATCCAGATGTTGTTTTGATGGATTTGGGACTTGCTGGCATGAATGGTATTGAAGCAACCGTTAAGGTTAAAGAAATGAATAAGGACATTAAGGTGATTGCTTTGACTTCACACGATAGAGAAGAAGAGGTTATTGCCGCTTTATCTTCTGGAGCTATGGCATATTGTCTTAAAGATATTGACCCAGCAAAATTGGCTGATGTAATTAGAGATGTGAAAAATGGTGTTTGTTGGTTAGACCCGCTTATTGCAAGAAAAGCTCTTGATGCGTTTCCTAAACAAGAAACAATTGGTATTTTGAAAGATAAATCTTCAGAAGAAGGCAGAGTTCCTTTGACAGACAGAGAATATGAAGTTCTAAAGCATTTGGTTGATGGTAAAAGCAATACAGAAATTGCAAAAGAACTTATAGTTAGTGTTCATACAGCAAAAGCGCATGTATGTTCTATTTTACAAAAGATGTGTGTGAATGATAGGGTTCAAGCTGCGGTAAAAGCCGTTAAAGAAGGCTTGGTTTAATTTAGTGTTTACCTTATACAACAAAAAACCGATGTGGTATAAACCGCATCGGTTCTTTTTATGATTAACTAAATTTATTGTTCTGTGTCATTAACTTTTTGTTTGTAAACGTGACCTTTTCTGTCTTCTTCAATGTTCGGAGTGTCAATCTCAAATACATAAGCGTCTGCTGGAGCAAGGTTAACTTTTAATTCGTTAGCATCAACTTGAAATTCGCTCTTTTCGCCATATTCTGGAACCATATTTACTAGCTTTTGGTCAGTTTTTAAGCCAGGAATGTCAACAATGCCAGATACATTTCTGTTTGGATTTTTGTTTGCAATTACAAGGATTGTTTTGCCGTTATTGTGTCTTGCAAAAGCTATAATCTGGTCGTTTTTGTCTTCACGTTTATCTAGTTCAATAAAGCTGCTATTTCTGTTTGCTAATACATCTAAATTATTGGCTCTCATTTCCATAGCACCTTTAATAACTCGTTCGATATCAGGACAATCACCGCCAGGTTGTCTTGATATGTTGAACAAAGCTAAACGATAGCGGTGTTCATTCATGTCATATTTAGGAACTTGTTTGCCAGTTGCTGGGTCAGCCTTTGTTGTCCAAGTTTCTACGTTGTCTTTATTTCTATATTGGTAATCATAATAATCGCCAGTTTGGAAACCATCGATATAATATGGGTTGCACATTGGGATTGTTGATTGCAATATAGTTGTCAATTTGCAGAAGTTTTCGCCACCGTGAATCATTGATGAGCTATCATCGTGTGTTAAGAAAGAACCTATAACACTCTTACCTGCTGGTAATTTATGAGAAAGGTCTAAGTTAAATTTGATGTAGTCATTAAATTCACTTGCATTTTTCCAATCATGGAAAATGTGGTATTGACCGTAATATTCATCAAAACCTGCATTTAACAAATCTTCTGGTCTATCATAAGGCATGTTTATCATTGGAGAGGCGCATTCGTAAGTGTAGCTTTCTGCAAGCCAAGCAAATTCTGGGTCTTTTTTGTGTGAATACGAAATTAATTCGTCCCAAAATTCAGTAGGTTTTGCTCTGGCTACATCGGCCCTAATGCCATCAATTCCTAAATCAATACAAGCATCAACATATTGCTTGTGCATTTCTAATAGTGTCGGGTTTAGAGTTCTTTCTGCTTCGTCTGCCCAAGGCTCAAACATTCTGATATCTGTCCAACCTTGAGGGGTTTTTTCTTCTCCATTTCTACCATAAGCCATTAATTCTGGTTCTGCTTCAAACATATCAACTGAAGCACAACTAGGAAGGTCAAGCATTACTTTAATATTACGCTTGTGACATTCATCGATTAAAGTTTTTAACTGCTCATCAGGAGTTCTTGGGTCATTTTTATCAATCAACATTGGGTCGATTGCCAAATGTCCATCATCTGTAATAAATTTTTCTGGAGCATAAAGTGAACCAGCAGTGCCTTGTGCATTCTTTTTGCCCATTGGGTGAATTGGAAGAATATGGATTGTGTTAATTCCATCGTTTTTAAGTTCATCTAATCTATCAATTGCGCTCAAGAAAGTTCCATTTTTTTCGCCTTCTTTTAGCATAACGATATCATCACCGTTTATATCTTTAGCCGTGAAGGTTCGTGGAACAATAGCCATCATTACAGATTCATTATTTTGAACCATTGTTCTCAAATTATTTTTATATGGTTGTTGAGCGTTAGAATTTAAGTCAACTTTTTTAACCCCTGCCGCATTCATCATAGCAAGGTTTTGAAGATATTTACCTGTAACCTCTTTGTCCTGAACGTTGTATTCTTTTGTTTCAGGTTTGATTGGGGTTTGATAATTTGCAGTCGCTCTAAAATTTACAGATGAAATATTAGTTATTGTTGTCATCTTCTACCTTCTTTTCTATATTATGCGGATTTCTAATTTTACCGAAACAAAGTTGTGCAAGAAGTGTTGCACCTAATACTGTACCTCCGATAGCAGATGCGGTTCTAACCCATTTTTGGTTGCCATATCTTCTTTCTGCAGCATTTTTAACAAAGTCTACTGGAGTTTGACCGACAAGGTTAAATGTAGCCATTCTTCTTTTTGCACTTTTTACATAATTATCTAATACATTCGTATTAAGCGTATGGTCAGGTTTCGCAAAGTCTAAAGTATTGTTACCCAACAGATTTCTAAATCTTACCAAGTATTGTTGTAAACGAGTTTTGATACCGCCTTCTGTGATAGCTTTATCAGTTGCATCAGTTATATAACCTTTAGCTTTGATTTCATTAGGATTGCCGTCAACTCTCCAAGTTGTTTGGAGAATGTCTTTGTAAAGTTCTGCGTTATTTACTGTATTCAATTTTAAAATACTATCAGAAGATGTTGCTCCAAGAACTGCTTTTTTGCCACGTTTTACAAGCTCTTTTCCATATTCATCAGCAGGAATTTCACGTTTGTATAAGTCCATAGCGTGCAAAACTCTGTTGAATGAATTGTTTACACCTTGATATCTTTCTACAATTTTTGAAACCATGTCAAGTTTTGCTGAACCAACGCCTTTTGCGTTTGCTTTTGCGTATTCAACACCTTTTAATTTGTTGGTTTTATCTTGAGCTAAACCATCTAACAAGTCAAATAACTCTTCGCTCGAATTTACTGAATTTGAAAGTGTTTTAACGTCTTCTTTAACTAATTTATCAATTGTATTTTTGAAGTTGCCTAAACCGTCCAAACGTTTTGCAGTATTGTTAAAGTTGTTTTCAATACCTGTAATCAAGTCTTTCAAAGCTTCGTTTTTGCCGTTTAAGTCGTTATCCATTTCTGCCATAACTTTTGCAAGTTTTGAAATAGCTTTGTTGTAAGCTTCGTCGTTCTTAGCAAGTTCTGTTAATTTCTTATCTAAAATTTCTTTTGAGAAAGCTTCTGATTGACGCATTTGTTTCAAATCTTTGAATTTAATTCCTAAAACGTCAAGCAATGTACCTTCAAACTTAGCGTAAGAATGCGCTAAAACAGTTTGAGGAGTTTGTTCCACCTTGAATATTTTGCACTTATCCAAAGCTTTATTGTTTGCTTTAAACTCACCTAAAATTTTTGCAAAGTCTTGAATGTTACTTAGTTTACTTTCGTCTAAAATTCTTGAAGGAGTTTTTTGCAATGATTTTGAAATATCATCAACAATTTGGTTTCTGTAACCTTTAAATGCATCTTTAGAACCTTTTACTTCTTTTTCGATTTTTTCGTCAAAGAATTTTTTTAAGTTGCCTTTTATTTCATATAAATCATCAGCTGTAATAACTTTTTTATCACCAATAATTTTGTTCAATTCTTCTTTTGTTGGAACAAAGATTTTTTCATAAGTAACTTTTTCTCTGTTTGGAACTTTGTTTTTGATATCATTGATAATTTTTTCAGAAGTCTTATCATCAACTGCAAAACCAGCTTTTAAAAGATTATCTAAATCTGTTTTAATGCCATCTGAAACTTTTGAATCTAGATTTTTTGTTAACATTTGAACAACATTATCAAGCTCAGCTTTTGGAAGTTCTTGACCTTTGTAATTTTCTAGAACTTTACTAACCTCTTTACTTAATTTGTTAGCTTCAATCTCTTTTGCTTTAATCGGCATTTCTGCAGTTTCTTTTGCTAAGTGAGCAATCTTAGAATCGTATCTATAATTTCTAGCTTTTTCCATAGCAGGTGCAATAAGTTTTTCCATACCGCAACAAATTAGAGCGGTCATAACTGGAGTCGCAAAGCCTGCAGTCAACATCCACAAGGTGTTGTCTTGTGTTGCAACTTTTCTCATTTGTTCTTTTATCAAGTCGTTACGGTTTTTAATTCCTCTAGGAATGCCCATTCTATCGCCGATTACATCTAAATCTTCGCCAGGATATTCACCTCTGTACATATCCATTGGAATATAGTTGCTGTCTTGGAAGACAGATTTTTTACGACCTTGATCATCTATATATTCTTTACCAACTGAAAAACCATGTAATATTCTTGATGGAACATTGATGAAAGCTTTTGGGAACAAGGACATAGAAGTTAAGAAAGCCCCTAAACCTAAGTATTCCATAGTTCTAGCCATTGGGTTTGTTGTTCTTGAAGCTAAGTAGGTTGCAATGCCGATACCGCCAACCTTTAAGCCGACATCGTTCAGTCTGCCTAATTGGTGGTCGTTTGCTTTACCTTGAAAACCATCTTTTACGGCTTTTATATCATAAGCAATATCCTTTAAGAAGTATTGAGGAACAGACAACAAAGTATCATGCACCAAGTGTCCTTGTGGTGGAAGCGGTCTGATATTGTTATCAGTTTTAATTGTACCTTTTGCTTCTCTGTAAGGAATTTTAGTATTGTCTATATTTGGTTGTACCGAAGTTATTGCCATACTAAATCACCGTACTTTCTTTGTCTTTATCCATTATGTCTTTGTTAACAAGTTTGCCCATGCTCTTTGCTCTATGGATAACGTTCGCAACACTTCCAACTGTTAATGCAGTTGAAAATAATATCCAAGCTTTTCCAGCATGTTTCATAAAGCCAGTTGTTCCTTCTTTACCTGTCCACAAAGTTTTGCAAGCTTTTGTGAAAGATTGACCAAAGGTTTTTGAAATGTCTACAAAATTTTCTCCTGCATTTTTCATTCTTGCTGACATTTTTGCACCAAAACTTTCGTTAGGTTTTGCAATGTGGCGTTTTCTATTTGAGATTGCATCAAAGAAGTTGCTCCAACTGTCTTGAACTGCAAGTCCTACTGCAGCACCAGCCCAAGCATAAGATGCTAAGCTTTTTGCAGTTTTTGTAGATGATACAATACCTTGAATAATTGGAGTTGTTTCTGTTACAGAATCATTCAAATTGTCGCCCATATTAAGCTTTTTAGCAATGTTATCATAATATTTTACGCCATATTTAGGGTCATTTTGAATTAAATCTTTTCTGAAAAATTCCACACTATCGTAAACTTTTCTTTGTTGTATTTGAGGTTCAATATTTGCAGATTCACCTGAATTTTTAGGAAGTGGGTAGTAAACGTGTTCTATTGGAAGTTCTGTATCAACTCCTGTTCCCCAGTATACAGGACGTGTAACTAAGTCATTTGCTAAGGTTTTACCTACACCGTACATTACAACGCCAAGAGCCATGTTTTTGCCATTTAGCCCTGCGATTTTTTGAGATTTTGGTTTTAAATCATGCAATAAATTGAACATTGCCATGAACATACCGCTACCTACAAGATAAGGAATTATGCCCATAGACAAAAATTCATAGAAATCTGAGTTTACATCTCCCTTTAAGCCTTTAATAGGATATTGCAAAAAGGCATTTGATGTTTTTTGAAACTTTTGTTGAACACGAGTTTTTAAAGTGTTTGGCAAAAGCCTTGATTCAGCAGGAGTTTCATTTTTTTCTTCTGCTTGTGCTTTAAATTTTATACTACTGTTCGATAAATTTATCGGCTTAATCATACTAAAACCCCATTTGGTACCTATATATATAAAGTCCCTAAAAAAATAATATTTGCTAGTTTAAGTGCATGAACTTAACATATTTTTACAATATTAAAAATACAACACACATTAAGTAAATTAACAAAAACATATATGTTTTACAAGCCTAGTTAGAGGTATGAATTTAATAAATTTTAAGTGATAAGGAAAAAGGTGAATAGGTGAATAAGTTCGTATTAAATATTATTTTAGTATAATGCGATTAATACTGGAAATTTCACGTCCAGTCATTACTAGGAGCGGGAGCGACGAAGTAATCCACGCCCACAAGAAAACAAAGGTAATCCACCCCTCTC
>CAKVLN010000009.1 GCA_934757275.1 uncultured Candidatus Melainabacteria bacterium | reverse complement strand
TGAGCGATTCCCACCTATTTTTCACTACTTTAAATGCCAAGAAAATTATGACAATAAAAACTTGACAAGTATTGTATAATTAAATTATGAAAGGAAAGAGATTTTTAACCCTAACTGTTGCTTTTTTAATAGCCAGTTGCAATATAGCTTTTGCGCACGCAGATGATGAGTTGTTCAAAACCGTTATCATAAAAGATGGTACAGAGTTATCTGTACTTGATTGTGTTGCAACGGCTTTTCACAATAGCCCCAAGATAAAGCGAAAAAAATACTACATGGATATAGCAAAAAGTAATGTAGGAATTGCAAAATCTCAATATTTTCCGATAATTGGTGCTGGTGTTGGTTTCCAAAATGAAAATAATTCAAACAATATTTACTACAACAAATACTATAGAGAACTCCCAAATGTCGGAGTTTCTGTAAATAAAATGGTTTGGGACTTTGGCAGAACAACTGCGCATATAAGAATGGAAGAGTTCTACAAGCTAGGTGCTGAATATGAATTTATGGATAGTCTTTGTTCAACACTTTTTGATGTAAAAGAAAAATATTATAAGCTTTTAAGGGCGCAGGCTTTACTCAAAATTGCAGAAAACAATATTGAAATAAATAAAAGTATTATCAAATATACAAAAAACAATCCCGATTTAATCACCGCAAAAATGAATTTAAGTCAGGCTGAAGTTTCGCTTTTAGAGGCGAAAAATGATTATCTTAACGCAAAGGTCGATTTGAATAATTCTATGTATCTAGATTCTCAACCAGATTACAAAATCGAGAATACAAAAACCTTCAACTTTAATGATGATTATGCGCTTTCTTCAAAAAAAGAACCAGATGGGTTTGAAGAGTATAAGTTTAAGTTTCCGAGAGAAAAAGCCGTGCAAATGGCTTATGACAACAGTCCTGATTTGCAAGTCTTGATTTCAACAAAGAATGCAATGGAGCAATCGCTAATTTTTATAAGAAGGACTTATTTCCCAGAACTTTCTGCAAACGCTGGGTATGGTTTTAACAACACAAATCTTGCAACAAATAACAGTTTTCAAGTTGGCGTAAATCTAAATTCCTCTGTTAATTTAATGGAATTAAAGCATTCTATCAAGGGGGCTGATGCGCAGGTTAAACTTGCGGACAACGAAATTACGTTATTCAAGAAAGATTTGTATTTTGAAGTGAAACGTGCCTTTAACAACTATGATAAGGCAAAAAGAGAAATTCCGACGACTCAACTTCGAGTAAAGCAGGCATTAGAATTTTATCCAATGGCTGAAAATCTTTATAAAATTGGAAAACTTGATTATACTGCTTTGCAGGACGCAAGAAAGGACTATATTGACGCTATCAGTCAGTATATAGAAAGTTTGTATGATTATAATATGGCTTTAATTCAAGTAGAAATGGCAATGCATTATCACTTGGTTGATATTCATCACAAAACAGAACACGCAATGTGTTACCATTCAGAAGAATTGATTAATCATTTGAATGAGGTTTTGGGTTGCGATGAAAAAGAAGTAAAACGCTTTAGACGCAAAAAAGTTGAGGTGCAAGAAGATTTGTAGGTTTTGCGCAAAAAGTTTAATACCGAGAAATCTTACCTAAAAGTTTAATGAAAGATTGAGCGCATGGTTTTAATATGATAAAGAATCCTCATCGCTCAAACTTTCCTCTCTTTTTTGAAGAGAGGTTTCTTTATGTTATAACTAGATTATGAATTATTCAACACTTTTTGATTTAGCAAGAGATTTTTATACTTCGCTTTCTTGTAACGATAGATATGGTAGGGCGAAAATACCATTTCGATACTTTTTAGAATTGACTTATCGATGCAATTTAAACTGTCCTTATTGTTATGTAGGTTGTGAGAGAAATAAAAAAGAATTAACGACTGAGGAGTGGAAGAAAGTTGTTGACCAACTTCCTTTTTATGCGATAGCAACACTGGTTGGTGGCGAACCTTTGATTAGAAAAGATTTTATAGACATTTTTGCATATACTTCTAAAAAAATCATGAACAAGGTTCATGTCGTATCAAATGGCGTGCTAATTAATGATGAAATAATCAATGCTTTCAAAAAGTACAAATTACTTCTTTTGTCTGTATCACTTGATGGGTATGGTGAAACACACGACAAAAACAGAGGTAAAGACGGAATTTTTGACAAAATCGTTTCTAACCTAGAAAATTTGAAATCAAAAAATAAAAAACAGATGGTGGACATAAAAACAATTGTTTTAGAAAACAATCTTGATGATTTACCAAGGTTGTACAGGTTGTGTGAAAAAATGGGTTTTGAGTTTCTTTCAATTTCGTTTTTGAGAAATAATAATTGGAAACAAAATTCCATTTTGCAAGAAAGCTTTATTCCAGAATTTACCGCCAATTATCCAATTGAACGCTATTTTGATATGGAGCATTTTAAAGAAGTTTATAGAGAAATTGAAGCAATGAAGGGAAAAACGCAATTAAGATTTTCGCCAAAGTTTGAGTATTCAAAAGATACGCTTAAAACTATAGAAAACTTTTTTAATTTGCCAGCAGAAACTTCTTTAAGCGAGATTTATAAACCTTGCACATATCCATATAATAATATGATGATTAACCCCGAAGGCTTTGTTTATCCTTGTCTTTCGCAAAAGATTGGCAATGTAAAAGAAAAAACGTTAAAGGAACTCTTTAATGCTCCACATTACTGTTGTTTCAGAAAAAATCTAAAAGCCAGCGGTGGAACTTTTGGTGCGTGTCAAATGTGTTGTGAACTTACACCAAAAGAATTGGGCTAAAGTTACATATTATTAAGAAGCGTAAAATTTGTTTAACTTTCTAACAAGTTTGGTTTATTATAATAAAAACGAGAGAGAAGGAGTATTTTAATGAAGAAATTATTAACGTGTTTAGCTCTGTCTACTGTGTTATTTTCAGGTTGCACACTTATGCACAAGTCAGAAGGCATTATTAAAGTAAATGATACTGTTATTACTCAAGCTGAATTTGATAAGGCTTTTGACGAAACAATTGACAAATCATTCTTAAAAGCGTTTGGTGGTTCTAAGAATTTGGTAAAATCTGATGACAACCCAATGTTTGGTATTTTCAAAGACAAAATCGTTAACGAACTAATTGTAAAATCACTTTTAGACCAAGAAATCGCAAAACGTGGTATTACTGCAACTCCAGACGATGTTCAAGCAGAATTAAAGACGATTATTGATAAAGTTGGCTCAAAAGAAGAATTAAATAAACTTCTTAAACAAAGAGGTGTTTCTAATGACCAATTCACAGAAGATTTGAAAACTCAAATTAAGATTAAAAAGTTGGTTAATTCTATAAACAAAATTAGTGTTTCTGATGCAGACGCTAAAAAATATTATGATACTCACAAGGCAGAATTTACTCACGGTGAACAAGTAAGAGCTTCTCACATTTTGTTCTCAGCGAATACAATTGAATTAATTCAACAAATTAAGGCAAAAAATCCTAATATTGACCCAACTGAATTAAATACAAAGGTTGAAGAACAAGTTGCTAGCCAAAAAACAAAAGCAGAAGCAGTTTTGGCACAAGTAAAACAAAACCCTGATGATTTTGCAAAAATTGCTGAAAAATATTCAGATGACAAAGCTAGTGCAGAACGTGGCGGCGAGCTAGGTTTCTTCACAAAAGAAGCTATGGTTCCAGAATTTTCAAAAGCAGCTTTTTCTATGAAACCTAATACTGTAAGCGAAAATCTAGTTAAATCTCCTTATGGTTTCCATATTATTAAAGTTACTGATAGAATGGAAGCAGGAACAACTCCTTATGTTAAGGTGAAAGATGAAATCAAGTTCTATATTGAAACTCAAAAACAAATCGAAGTGTTGAAAAAACTTACAGATGGTTTGATGAAGAATGCTAAGGTGGAATATTTGAATGATAAATACGATCCAAGAAAAGTTCCAGTAAAAGTGGAAACAAAAGAAGTTGAAAAGAAATAACTTGATTATAGTTGAAGATATAAACACGGCGGACTTTTTTCAAAGTCCGCCGTGTTTTATTGAATTGAATGTCTTAAATAGTTCCCTTTCCGAGGATTAGGATTCTTCACTTTTTCTTATCCCTTTCCGCTTAAAACCTTATAGGCACTCCGAGATTGATGTAAACGCCTGAAGGTCTGTACATTGGAGGAGGTGGTGGAAAGAAATCATCGCACCAACCTAGTCTGCAATCATAGCCGTAAGGATAGCCCCAATAGCTGCGCCTGGCCAACACCCCGCCGACTACGATGCTTCCCCTTCCATAGTATGCTCTAAGTGGTGGAGGTGGTGCACCCCAATCGCCTCTGCGTGGGCCTCCATGACCTCTAAACCCTGGACCAGCTTGAACTATTTGACCACCGCCGTGTCCACCTCCAGCAGGTGGTGGTGCTGCGTTTGCTGGCATAGCAACGCTTAGCAATGCTAATAAACTTAAAACTGACAAGACTTTTTTCATACTAACACCTCTTTCTTTTGATGTGTCTGCGGAATTATTTTTTCCGTTCTTGTTAGTATAACGATTTGAAAATCAAGTTTGTTCATTTTTAAACACAAGATTTTTTCAATAAAAAAAAAGCCCCTTGCTTGATGAGGCTTTTTTTATTATGTATAAACAATTAATCTTCCAAATCACCAGCAGTTTTGCCGTATTTTCTAATTGTCGCATTCAATAGGTTTTCATGGTGCTTTTCTCTATAAATTTGACACAATAGATTGTATGCATATCTGTTGTATGGGTTTTGGCGTAAGATAGTGTCAAGTTGTTCGATTGCAGAGTTTGAACGTTTTGTATAATAATCAATCAAAGCTGGTAAAATTTCAGTCTTTTCGTTCATATCTGTTGCGCAAGCAATGTCAGCGCAGCTTTTTGCTTTGTCAAATTCTTCTGCGTCCAAATACATAACTGCAACTTCGTAATATACTTCTGATTTACTTCTTCTATCGCTTTTCATTTGAGCAACTGCTTGATATTCTTGAGCTGCTTTGTCGTATTCTGCACGACGTCTGTATTGTTCAGCTAACGCTAATTTTGTATCAATATCATTAGCTACAACTTCGTCAAGATTTTGAGTATCATTGGTTACAGGAACGTTCAAAGTTGATAAAATTTCTTGAACAGTAAACATTTGAGATTTTTCTTCCGAAGTAGGAGGAATATTGGTAACATCAGGGACTACAGAATAAATTAATGCCAAAGTTTTTAAATCTCTAGCAGTGATTTCTGTGTTAAATTTTGTTCCGATAGGGTACATAACGTCATAAATACTAGGGCTTCTTCCATTCAAACCAAGAGAAAGACCGATTTCTTGAAGAGCAGATGAGAATAATTGCTTAGAATCAAGATTATGTCCTTTGTAATCAGTTTTCTTGAAAGTTATTATAGAATCTTTGATAACGTTTCCACTTATTGTAAAAGATTGTGTGCCAAGTGTAGCTTTGTTGTCATCAATATTTTTGAAGAAACATTTCATATCTGCGCCCATTTGATCTTCAACGATTTCAAAGCTTACAAGACCGTCACTAGCTCTTTCCCAAGTTTTGTATGCGTTCAAAACAACTTCTCTGTAATAATCAGGAACATCTGGAGTGTCTTGAACATAAACCTTTAGAGGGAATGATGCTTTATTCCAACGAACGATTTTGCCGTTTGCAGCAACTTCTCTAAAATAACTGTCGATTACAGCTGCTTTTATAGTTTTTTCGCTCATTGATTTATCATAACCAAGTGTAATTGCGTAACTATTTTTTAGGTTAAATTCAGGTGTAGTATCTGTAATATTGTTGTTAATACTTAATAATGAAGCTACTCCTGCGCTGATTAGTAATGTACAAATTGCTATCTTTTTCATTTTTTTGAGAAACCTCTTTTTTCTTCTTTTATCACTTATATTATAGCTTAAAAACCATAAATTTATTTTTTTGCTATCACCGTTGCTAAAATTATACAATATTTGACATAACTTTACAATTGGCTTACAAATTATTGAAACTTTCATAATTTTAAGTTAAACTTTACTCATTAAGGAGGGTATATGCACGAGTACGTTTTTAAAATGAAAAAAGGCGATATAGAAATAGAATTGAAATCTGATGATTTAGAATTTGTTGAAGAACAACTTAACAAGTGGCGTGAAGAATTATTGCAGGATAAATAATTATGTCAGTTTATTCATTCAAAATTACAAAAGGTAAGTATATATTGTCATTATCTACCACCGATAGGGAGTTGGTAGAAGAGCAATTTGCATTGTGGGTAAGAAAAGCTTCAGAGTACGTTCAAAAGCATAAAGTTCAACAATGTAAAGAAATGGTGAATAATCAAATCAATACAGAAAAAGAAATTACTCAAAAGAAGATTGATGAGCAGCTAAAACGTATGCCAAAAGCAGAGCCAGTAGAAGAAGCTCCTGTTCCTCAAACTTCTGTTGAAGAAAAGAATAAAAATTTGGATATTTTTTATGCTCCACGCAGCAGCAAAGAATATCACACAACTGTTAATGAAACAGCGAGCGAAGGCGGTGTTTTTGACAATATCTTAGAGAAATCTATTAATACTCCGCAAACAGAATTGTCCTTCAAACCAAGCCCTTCAATAAAAAAAGATAATGCGTTTTTGAATTTTATAAGTAGTAGAAATGTTGAGAAAAAGATTGATTACTTGCTATTAACGGCATATTATTTCACTCAATACGAACAAAAACCAAGATTTACGTTGAAACAATTAAATGCGAAACTTATGCAAAATATTGCAGTAATTATTGACCATAGCGTTTTGCAAGAGGCTATTAATCGTGATTACATTGAGTGTTTGCCTGATTTAACTGGATTGGTTGGAGCATCAGAATATCGTCTAACTGCTTATGGCGAAAAGGTTTTATTAGATGAGTAAAGTTGCAGTTGCACTTTCAGGCGGTGTAGATAGTAGTGTTACTGCTTTTCTACTTAAACAGGCTGGTCACGAAGTTGTTGGAATAACGGCTAATACAACCAATTCAGATGCTGCTAGACAAGTTGTAGAGAATGCTAGAAGTGTTGCAGAAAAATTAGAAATTCCGTTTTATGAATTTGATGCAACAAAGGTTTTTAATGAAAAAGTTGTAAAATATTTTGAAGATTCTTATAAATCTGGTGAAACTCCAAACCCTTGTATTATGTGCAACAAATATATGAAATGGGGCGCACTATTTGATTTTGCTATAGAGGAGTTGGGTGCAGATTTTGTTGCAACTGGACATTACGCAAATATAAAAAACGAAAATGGTATTTATAAGCTATTTCCAGCTTCAGACGAACATAAAGACCAATTGTATTTTTTGTTTTTGCTAGGGCAAGATAGATTGAAGAGAACATTGTTTCCTCTTTCAAAATACAAAAAAGAGGACGTGAGAAAAATCGCTTTTGATAATGATTTGCCTAGCAAGTCGTCAAAAGAAAGCCAAGATATTTGCTTTATCCAAGCTCCGATGACAACAAAGAAGTATTTGAATAATTTGTTTGAGCCTAAGGACGGATTGTTTTTAGAAGAAGGCACAAATAAGGTTTTGGGCAAACATACTGGTTTTTGGCAGTATACAATTGGACAGAGAAAAGGGATTGGACTAGCTGCGCCAGAGGCTCTTTATGTTACGAGGATTGATGCAACAAATAACGTTGTGTATGTGGGTTATCGTGATAAATTATTCTCTAGCTCATTAAAGCTTTATGATTTGAATTGGAGCTATCCTCAAATTGATAAAGAGTTTGAGGCGTTGGTTAAGATTAGATATAATATGCAGGCTGTGCCAGCAAGAGTAAAAATTAATGATGATTTTGTTGAGGTTGACTTTAAAGAAGGCGTTTCTGCAATAGCAAAAGGTCAAGCTTGCGTAATTTACTCCAAAACCGATGGACATTTACTCGGTGGAGCGTTTATTAAGTAATTAGGTGGGAACGCCCTCCACGTTAATTGTGATTTCGGCGATTTTAGTTGCTTTTCCTACCTACAATTTAATAATTTGTAATGTCTTTATTAATTCTCTTTAAACTCTACTTTATCGCCTTCTTTGAGGTCGTCGTTAATGTTTGTAATTAGCTTTTCATTGCCATTTAAGCCTTCTAAGATTTCGACTTTATCACCAAAATCTCGTCCTTGTTTAACTTTTATAAAGTGAACGCTTGAATCTGGTTTAACTTCCGCTACATACTGGTCTGGTGAATTGAAGGTTGTAAGACAAGCTGGATTAATTGTCAAATATTTTTGCTTGTCTTTAACATCGATATTAGTTTTTACATACAAGCCGCTATATAAACCCGATTTTTCATCATTAGGTATAACAAGTGCAACTTCCATTGAGCGTGACACATTGTCTAACTTTCCAGAAATTTGTGAAATATAGCCTTTGAATTTTTGGCTAGGATTTTCTGGAATATAAACCTCAACTGCCTGACCATTCTTTATAAACCTTACATAATTTTGCGGAACAAAGATTGTTGCTCTAAATTTATCGATTTGTTGAATTTCAAAAAGGCTTGTGCTTGTTGAGCTACCACCAGAAACAACATTTGCGCCAGCATCAATATTGTATTTGCTAATAACTCCATCAAAAGGCGCAACCACTCGCTTATAACTCTGCAAAGCTGTTAATCTATTCAAGTCTTGTTTTGCCTTATCAACATCTGCCTGTGCGCCTAAATAATTCATTTCAGAAGTCTTAAATTCGTTATACTTAGTGTCCAAATCTTGTTTTGAAATCGCACCATCAGCAGAAGATTTTACATATCTATCATAAGTTTGTTTGGCAAAATTATATTGATACTTTGTTTCCATCAAGTGTTTTTCTGCCGAAATTAACGCAGATTTTGCACTTCCAGCCTCTGCATCTAAATCTGGTGTATCAATCGTTGCAAGTAATTGTCCTTTTTTTACGTGGTCGCCTAATTGGACATATCTTTCAGAAACAAGTCCGTTTATTCGTGAAAACATTTCTGTTTGCAAATAAGGTTTTAGTTCCCCAGATAATTCCAAACCATCAGCACCGTTTGTTAAAGTCGGTTTTTCAATTAGTGCTACATATTTTGCCTCTTTAGCGTTCATTGAAGTCGTAATAAACCTTGCAATTTTCGGAACAATTCCTACAACAAGCAGAAAGGCGATACTTCCTATTATTATATTCTTTTTATTAAGCTTCATCTTTTTCTACCTCAAATTTTTTATTTTTATTCATAATTGCAAACAACAATGGCACGATAACAAGTGTTGCAAAGGTTGCAAATAACAAACCGCCAATAACAGTTCTACCGATTGGTGCATTTTGTTCTCCGCCTTCGCCAATTCCAAGTGCCATAGGTAACATGCCTAAAATCATTGCAGAGGCGGTCATAATAACTGGTCTTATTCTTGTATAGCCTGCTTGAATTGCTGCCATTGTAGAAGTGTAACCCTCTTTCATTTTGTCAGTAGCAAACGAAACGACAAGAATAGAGTTTGCACAAGAAACACCTACCGCCATAATAGAACCCATTAATGCTTGAACGCTAAAGGTTGTATCAGTTACAAACAGTATCCAAATAATACCAGATAAAGCAAGCGGAACTGGAGTTATGATAATGAACGGATTTCTCCAAGATTGGAAGTTTACGACAATTAGCAAGTAAACCAGAATAAGTGCCAGCATCAAGCCAGATACAAGTGATGAAAATACATAGTTCATTGACTTTGCTTGACCTAAAAGGTTAATAAATGTGCCACGAGGAGCATCTTTTTCGTATTTTTTGATAACCTTGTTAACGTCATTTGAAACTCCTGCTAAATCTCTGTCTTGAAGATTTATAAGTATATCAAATACTGGCATGATATCATAATGGTTAACTACACTTGAAGTTTCGCTTGAATTTATAGACGCAATATTTGCCAATCTTACTGGATTATTGTTAGAGTATGCAACAGGAATGTCTGTAACGTTTTTAACTGTGTCAACATTAAATTGAGGAACTCTTAGTGCTAAAACATAGTTAACGCCGTTTGTTGGGTCTACCCAATAGTTTGGTGCTACCTGACCGCTTGAAGTTAAGGCCGTTAATACGTTTCTTGAAACCGTTTCTTGTGAAAGGTTCATCATACTTGCTCTTGTTTTATCAACATTGATTTTAATTTCTGGTGTGTCTGTTATTTGGTGAATATGTGCATCTGCAACACCTCTAATTTTCTTAACATCAGCTAGCATTTTTTGAGCGAGTTTGTAATTCTCTTCAACATTTTTACCTTGTATCTGTATATCAATAGGTGAGGCTAAACCAAAGTTCAAAATCTTACCTACCATATCAGCATTTTGGAAGAAGAAAGTCATTTCTGGAAATTCTTCGTTAAGATTTTTTCTTAGCTTTTTAACGTAAGTTTTAGTAGGTTTGTGCTTTTCGCTCAAGGCGATTAGAATTTCGCCATCACCAACACCGATTTGAGAGTTATCCATAAACGCAAGGTTCAAGCTACTAGCTGGCAAACCGATATTATCAAGAATTGTGTCGAGTTCTTTTGGCGGAATAGTTTTTCTTATTACATTTTCAACCTTTGTAAACTCTCTTGCTGTTTCTTCAATTCTAGTACCGTGTGGAGCGTAAACGTGAAGTCTAATTTGACCAGCATCAACTTCTGGGAAGAAATTTTCGCCAATAAATGGGGTTAATACTAGCGCAGATAAAACAACTACTCCATAAATAATTGCAACCTTTTTAGGCTTTTTGAGAATACTTCTAACTAAGAATTTTTTGTAGCTTTCTCTAAAGACTGCAAATCTTGTATTAACAAAGTTATTAATCTTAAATAATATAGATTTTTCGCTTAATATTTCTTTCTTCTTCAATAATTTATCAACAAGAACAGGTACTAACGTGTTCGATAGCATATAAGAGCCGAGCATTGAGAAGATTACAGACATTGCAAGCGGAATGAATAAATACTTTGTAGCACCTTCCATCAAAAAGATTGGTGCAAAAACTGTACAAATTGAAAGCGTTGAAACAAGAGTTGGTGTTGCAACTTCAGAAGCAGATTTGTAGATAACATCTTTTATTGTTGCAAATTGCATAGCCTCTTTGTTACGCAAAATGTTTTCAATTACAACAGTTGCGTTATCAACAAGCATACCAATTGCCAAACCTAAGCCGCTTAGTGACATCATGTTTATGGTTTGACCACATAATGAGGAACAAATTACGGCAAATAAAACTGAAAGCGGAATTGAAATTGCGATAATGAAAGTTGAACGAACACTTCCCAAGAATATCAGAATCATCAATGCCGTTAAAATCGCTGCTAAAGTACCAGAGAAAATTACGTCTCGGATAGAAGCTTTTACAAACACTGATTGGTCAAATAAAACCTGCATATTTACTTCACGAGGAATTGTTTTGGCAATAATTGGAAGTAATTTTTTTGTTCCATCAACAACTTTTAGAGAAGAAACTGTTCCAGATTTGTAAACGGTCATTAGCGAACCTGCTGCGCCGTTTTCTCTTACAATGTTTGTTTGAATTGCGTTACCGTCGTGAATGTATCCAACATCTGAAAGGTAAACCACCTGATTTGTTTTAGGTGAAACAATTGGGAAATTGTTCATCTCTTCTACTGTAGAGCTAGCGTTATTTAAAGATATTAAATAATCTTTGTCACCGATTTTTGTGTTACCAGATGGAATAATTACGTTTTGTCCAGCAACTGCTTTTGTAACATCAGCAGGAGTAAGTCCTCTTGCTTCCATTTTTTGCATATCCAAGTCAACAATAATTTGACGAACTTTACCACCCATTGGTAGTGGTGCTTGCGCTCCTTCAACTTTTGTTAACTGAACCTTAATATTGTTTTGTGCGTAGTCTGTAACCTTTTGGATAGGAAGTTTTAGAGAAGAAATTACCACCTGCAAAACAGGAATTGTTGTCGGCTTGTATTTCAAAATATTAGGAGGCATAATCCCGTTTGGCATAGTTTTCATACAAACGTGAGAAGTAGCACTAACTTGCGTAATACCAGTATTGATATCAGAACCTGGGTGAAGAAATACTCTTATAACTCCAGCGCCTAATAGTGATTGAGATTCAATGTGTTCAACATTGTCAACACTCGTTACATAAGCTCTTTCAGCAATCGTAACAATTCTACGCTCGATATCTTTAGCTGGCATGCCTGTATAAGTCCAAACTGCGGTTACAACTGGGGTGTTTATTTCTGGGAAAATGTCAATCGGAGTTTTTGCAATAGTTACCAAACCCATAATTAAAATGAAGAGAGCCATTACAATTATGGTGTAGTAATATTTCAAAATCATCTTCATAAAATTTTTCATTCAATTTTGCTCCCCAATGATTTGTAGATATCAACCGTATCAATCAATGCGCTAACTTTTGCGTTGTACATTGAATTTTGGTTAAGTAAAACCTTGCGTTTTGCATCAAGCTCGTCAATTCTATTACCCGTACCGTTTGTGTAGCGAATATTTGCTACATTGTAAAAGTGGTTTGACTTTTCAATAGCATTATTAAAGCCTTCGTAAGAGTTAAAATCTGTTTTTAGGCTAGATAGTGCATTTTCAATCTCACAAAACGAATTTAATAAAACATTGTTGTACTGGTGGAGTTTTTCGATTGCAACCTCTTTGTTGTATTTTAAATAGGACATTTTATATCCGCCAGTGTACAAATCAAGCAACAAGCCTGCGCCAAGTTGGTAAACTGTGCTATTCCAGTCGAAAATTCTTCCAGCTGCTATGCTTTCAAAACCAACCATTTCATTAAGGTTAACTGATGGTAGAAACATTTTTTTAGCAACCCTAACATCAAGTGCAGCCTTTTTAATTCCAAATTCTGCTTGAATTACGTCAGGGCGGTTGAAGATTAAATCAGATGAGATATTTTGGTTTACATCAAATGGAAACTTTAAGTCCTCTATATTTGCTCGAGTAATGTCATTTCCGCCTTCTGGTGAAACTCCTCTCAATACTGCAAATTGGTGCAACAAAATTTCTCTTTGCTTGAGTAGTGAGTTTAATTCATTTTGGTATACAACTTGCTCATATTCTGTTGTATAAAGGTTGTCATATGCGATTATACCGCCATCATAGAGTTGCTGTTTTAGTCTTATTGTTTCGTTTATGTTAGAAATCAACTCTTCATAATCTTTGATAAGAGCATCGGCTAAAATTATGTTGAAATAAGAGGCTGCAACTTCAGAAGAAATCGAAAGTTTTGCAATATTCAAATCTTCTTTGCTAATTTTAACACTGTATCTAGAAGAACTTACTTTGTCGGTTAATTTGCCAAAAATATCTAATTCCCAGTTTAGTAGAAGTGGAAAGTTTAAATGATTGCCGCTACCGTATCTGCCTGTCCAACGAGAAATGGTTTTGAAGGGATAAATACTAGGATTAACGCTTAATTGAGGAAGCCTTTGGGCGTTTACTGTGCCAAGCAAAGCCTCTGATTCTTTTACTCTGTTAGTTGCAATTTTTATATCAAAATTGTTCTCTAAAGCCTCTTGTATGTAGCCATTTAACAACTCGTCATTGTAGTTTTCCCAATATGGATTAAGTGTAAAGCTTTTATCTGGCGTTTTTTTGCTCTTATTAATCTGAACCTCATAGGTGTCATTTTTTTGAAGGGCAAAGGTCGCACCTTGTGCGAAAAATAAACAACTTGCTATAAGTAGTGTAATAATCCTTTTCACGTCTATACTTTCCTAACCCTTAATAAATTATAGTCGCTGATAAGTTCCTGTATAGAGATGTTGTATTAAAATTATGTTAAGGTTGTGTTAGAAATAGGCGGATTTTTATTGCAAAACATTACAAAAATTGAAAATTTTTAAATTGTTTGTTACAATTCTTAATATAATGCTTCAAAAAAGGCAATTTTTTCTTTCGTAGATACTTTATATATACATAAGAGATAATTAACTATAAGAGAGGCAACAAAATATGACAACAGAACAAAGAAAGAGATTTACAGTTATTTCTAATAATGAATTAAATAATAACGAAGAAAGACATCGAACTTATCAAACTAATCCATTGAAAGAAAAGTTGATGAAGTTTACAAACGAAGAAGCAGGAAAGAAATTCGGAATTGAAGACTTGTTGAAATGGTAGTTTTAGCGGTGTAAAATTACACCCAAGACAAGTTCTCGATTCAATGAGTGGCGAGCGGAAAAGGAAAAAGAGGAAATTGGTTTAAATGTACCAGATTAAAAACAGAATATACCCCGACTTTGACAAAACACAGAAAAGCGGGGTATGTAATTTTTTAAGAGCGTTAGTGAAACAAAATTTAGGGTTAACTTGTGCAGAGGTTATGGACAAGTTTATTGATGATGAAAAATATTATCTTGCTCAAAATGCCTCAAGGTTTCCCTTTTTAGAAAATGTGATTGATGATAGAGATTTTCTGCGTGATACAGAGGATTATATCAAAGAGTGCATTAAGTATTATGAATACAAGGAACGCCAAAGACCAATAATTGAGGCGAACAAAGAATTTGAGAAGAAAAAGAGAAAATTTTTGCAAGAAGTAAAGATGTCAAAGGAAAAACCTACCAAAAAACAACTTTACTATTATGATAGATTGTGCAAAAAATATTCTATTGAGAAAAAAGATGTGGAAGAGTTGTCAAAACTTGATTTGAGAGATGAAATAGAGAGAATTTTAAATGAACATTCAAACGATTACAAAAATGTTGATTGATGCTGGTATTGAACCAAATGAAGCTAAAAAAGAAATAAAAATGTTGCTTGAGCATTTTTGTAAATATACAGAACTTGATAAATGCAAAGGCGTTCAATTAAGCGAAAAACAGTTAGAAATCTTAGAAGAGAAGGCAACAAAAAGAGCTAATACGAAACTCCCTATACAATATATTATTGGTGAGGCGTATTTTATGGGAGAATTTTTCAAGGTTACTCCAGATGTTTTAATTCCAAGAGATGAAACCGAAATACTTGTTACAAAAGCTATAGAATTTGTAGAAAAAGATGAGATGAAAAATGTTCTCGATATTGGAACAGGCTCAGGTTGCATAGCTTGCACAATTGCACATAAAACTGATGCGACAGTTTTGGGTGTTGATATTTCATCAGATGCTTTAAGGGTTGCGCTGGACAATGTTACAAGGCTAGGAATAAATAATCGAGCAGTGTTTAGAAAGTCAGATTTGTTCTCAAAAGTAAGAGAGGAAGAAAAATTTGATATGATAATTTCTAATCCGCCTTATATTCCAATCGGGACAATTCTTTCCGATGAGGTTAATTATGAACCGAGAATTGCACTTTTTGCGGACGAAAATGGCTTGAGATTTTATAGAGAAATTGTTAAACAAGCACCAAGCTTTTTGAACAGGCAAGGTAAATTGTTGTTTGAACTAGGTATTGGTGAAGCTAGCGCAGTAAAGACTTTAATGGAAAAGGCTTTTACAGATATTCATATAGAGAAAGATTTGGCTGGTATTGATAGAATTATATATGGAACACTGAAAAATTAACTCTAACTAAACACTGATTTTTACATAAATTGGGTGATAAGTAAGAGTTGGAACTCCTGAACAGAAATTGTTGTAACCTTTTTCAAAGTTTTGCATGTCTGTTTTTGTCCATGAAACAATTTCAAGAGCATTAACGCCAGTAGATTTAATGTGTTTCAATATGTCTTTTGGTGTTTTAAATGCCATAACGTGCATTTCTTGCTCAACAACATTATTGTAATCTTTTACGATTTTTTGCAATTCGTTTGCAGAATAGTAATCAAGAGTTTTACCTAATACGAAATTAACCTCTCTAAAATTTTCTGGTCCGAAGGTCGAAAATAGCAAAATACCGTTATTGTTTAGTTTTGAAACAAGCAACTTGATAAAGCTTTCAATATCTTCCACCCATTGAAAAGTTGCGTTAGAAATAATTAAATCGTATTTTTTATTACTGTTTTCAACTGCTTTTTCAATATCTGCGGGTATAAAATCAATGTTTGGATTGATTTCTTTAATGTAGTTTTTGCAAGTTGCAACAATATCGTTTGCAATGTAGTTTTTAAACTCAATATTATCATTGATAAGTTGTGTCAAAAAACCTGTTCCGCAACCGATTTCCAACACATCGTCATAACTTTTTTTGTCCAAAAATGACAATAACCTTTGAGCCATTTTTTTTTGAATTTTGGCGTTTTCGTTATAAGTGTCAAGATTTTTTGCAAACCGTTTTTGAATCAAGTCTTTGTTCATAAAAGCTCGCTCCATTTCTTGAATAATTTGAAAGGACAATGACCGCTTTTTAGGTTTGCTTTTATGCTCCAAAATGCTTCTTGATTTTTTGTAGGGATAATTTTATCGTTATCACTGATAAAGATTTTGTTATATTTAAAATCTAAATTGGCTTTATAATTTTTTAGTGCTGAAAGCTCACTTTTTTGTTCTTCAAATTCTCTGTTTACAGTTGGCAAATCTTCTAGATTAGAGAACATGTTGTTAATAAATTTTTCTCTACCTTTGGGGCTAAAACCTCTTATTGTTAGGTCGTAAATTCTTGTTGGAATGCCAAATTCATTGTCAATCGGTTTTAGCGTGCCATTTATTGCAGTTGCGCTTATAGAGTTAAACTGGTCAAACAAAGTTGCGCACATTACCCCCATTGACCAAGCAATAATATATTTTTTTTCGTAGTTAGAAATTATGCTCCAATCAAAATCAAGGTTGTTGTAATCATAAATCATTATAACATCGTAGCTTTCTGGTGCTAGGTGTTTAACTACACTTTCGTCCATTCCCCAACCGTTAAAAAATATGATAAGCTCTTTGTTGTTTTCTCTATTTAACCATTTATATTTCATACAAATATTCTAGCACGAAAACGATGAGTGGAAATTTTATATCACTTGTATTACTTAGAAAGAAGTTTTAGGTTTTTGTTGCAATGTTTGGAAACAAGTTGCAAAATCGTATTACCGATTTTATTTTCAAAACCTTCAGAAACCTCTTTAATAATGTCTGGTATACTTTCGCATTGTGATTTTATAATTTTGCAAAGTTGTGGATAACTTATTCCAACATCATTAGCTAATCTTTTAAAATGCACTGGCGTTATATTGCCAACATTATAGCAATCACCAATCGACATAGCCATGTTATTTGTTGTTTTTGCATAAGCTTTTGTACACAAAATATCATAAGCTGGTGCTAGTTCAATTTCGCCGTTTTCTAAATGCAAAAGAGAGAAATTTTTACCATGAGCATCATTATTTAAAATTAAATAGTTAAAAATTATCAAATTGATAAATTCTTTTATATAAATAGCTGGTTTAGAGGTTCTTTTTAGCAACTCAAATGCTTGATGGAAATTGACCCCTCCATCAATTTCGTATTTATAAGCACTTGCAATGTTCAATGCTTGACAAAAATCTTCTTGATGAAGTCGTTTAATTTTATTGTTCTGAATTTCTCTGTCAAAACGTTCGATTAAAAGAAATTTTGTTTTTCCAGCATTACAGATTTTTACCTCTGGAGTTCTAATGCCTAATTTTTCTGCAACTTTTAAGCATATATATTCATTTTCAACCGTTTCTTTAAGCCCCTTGATAGCAGGTTTTAAAATGTGGGAAGTAGGCGTATGTCTATCTGGTAGATGGATTTCATTATTGATTAGCAGAACTGCAGTTTTAGTTTGTGCTCCTGCTAAAGACAATCTTAAATCTTTTACTCCAGTGCCGAGAGGTTTTTGAGGTAATTCATTAATGAATTTTTCTAACTCTTCTGTATTAATAGCTTTTCCTTTAATTTCATAATATTCAGCCAATTCTGAATTACTTTTATCCGAAATAAAAGAAATCGCTCCAGGGCAGTCGTAGCCAATTGCTTTCAAAATAGCAAAGTCACTATTGGCATTTATTCCATATTTGCGGGCAATCATTCTTCTTGTTTCATCGTTTTCAGGCAGTAAACCATTGAAAAAACCATGGCACTTTTCTTCTGTATAGAGTTCGTTTTGAAGAGGCAAACTCAATGATAATGGCATTTTAGCATTTTTATCATACTGAAACGAAATCTTGCCATTTTCATTATTAGTTAAGCTTCCTTCTAAATTATTGTTGATATAAACGTAAAGAGTTTTGTCCATAACCTACCTATTCAATATCAATTTTAAGCCCAAGCAAGGAGCAGAGTTTTATTACAGAGTCGATGTTGACACCACGTTTTCCATTTTCAAATTCCACAATTAAACGAACGCTTACGCCAGCTACCAAGGCTAAATCTTTTTGAGTTAGTCCTTGCGCTTTTCTTGTATCTCTGATTAATTTGCCTAGTTCATCAATATTGTCAATTCTCATAAAAGTTTCCTTATTGGGAAATTTTTAGCCCAAATAACTGAAAATTTTCAAAAATTTCCCTTTTGGGAATATTATAACATTATTTAGCTATTTTTGCAATAATTTTCCCTTTTGGGAAATTTTTCTCAAAAGGCTTAAATCTACTTAATACTTTTTCTTGTTTATGTTACAATCTAGTTGCAAAAGAAGGAGATTTATAAATGGCACAAAGAATAGGTGTAGATGTTGGTGGAACCAACGTTAAAATTGCGCTTGTTAGCGACAAAGGAAAAATTATTTACTCAAATTCTATCCCAACTCGTGCAGAAATGGGTTATGAATATACAATCAATAGCATGAAAGATGCTATCAGAGATTTGTTAAAAGAAACAAAACTTAAAGCTAGTGATGTTGAGGCTATTGGTTTTGGTTTTCCTGGACAAATTGATTGCAAAAAAGGTGTTGTAAGACTTGCTCCAAACATTCCTGGTTGGGTAAATGTACCAATTGCAGAAATTATGGAAAAAGAATTTGGTATTCCAACTCGTGTAGATAACGATGTTAGAACAGCTGCTCTTGGCGAACTTAATTATGGTGCTGGCGTTGGCTGCGAAAACTTAGTTTGTATCACTGTTGGTACTGGCATCGGTTCTGGTCTTGTAATCAACGGTAAACTTGTTCGTGGTGCTAACAATGCTGCTGGAGAATTGGGTCATATCAAGTTAAATATGCAAGGCGGTCCTCTTTGTGGTTGCGGTGACAGAGGTTGTTTGGAAGCTTACGCATCTGGTCCTAGCATCGTTGCTATGGCTGAAGAATATATTAGAGGTGGTAAATCTACAAAATATAGAGAACTTGCTAACCCTGATATCACACCTTATATCGTTGCAGTTGCTGCAAAAGAAGGTGATCCTGTTGCAAAACAAATCTTTAGAATTATGGGCGAATACATTGGTATGGGCTTAACAAGTGTTGTAAACTTGCTTAACCCAGAAAAAATTATTATTGGCGGCGGCGTTGCTGATGCTGGTGATATTTTGTTAGACCCAATCAGAGAAACAATTGCGAAAAGAGCAATGACAATCCAAAAAGAGGTGGAAGTTGTTCCTGCTCAATTGGGTAACACTGCTGGTGTTATTGGCGCAAGCTTGTTGATTAAATCTTAGTTTAAATTATAAAAAAAGCGGTTGGTTACAGAATGTAACCAACCGCTTTTTTCTTCAAAATTTTTAATCTCTTTCTATTTTGTTCAAAAGTCTGATTAATTTTTGAGCTTGTTCTCTTAATTGATTTTCTAAAATTGGCTCATACTCGCCCAAATATGTGTTTGCAACATCTGGGTTTTCTTTGAATTTTTTAACGTTGTGGTTAATAATTCTCTCTGCTGGTTTACGAATGTTTGCTAAGACTTCTCTATCTTTATCAGTAAGCCTATTTTCTGCAATTACTTTTTTGCCAGTTTCAATTGCGTCTTTAATTCTTGCAATTCTGCCTTGATGCATTTCCATATTTCGTTTTGCGTCTTCAATTCGTTCTGGAATTTTGTCGTAAAGAGAAGGTCTGTGCAAAGCTTTTTCAATACTTCTTTTTGCTTCAACAACATTATTAAATCTGCGTTTATTGGTATCTGTATAAGTTGCATAACTAGACAAATTCATTTTCTTTTTCGCAATTTCTGGTGCTAATTTTTCTAGCGACAAATTTGTTAGCCCGTTTTTAATATCTTTTTTCATGCTCAAATAAGCTTTGTAAGCTGGCTCAACATAGCTAGGTACAAAGAAACTATCTTCTCTAATCAAGTCTTTTGCGTACTCTCTAGCGTCATCATCAGCGTACCATTTTCTACTTCTTGTAAGAAGATTTTCAAATTGAGTTTGATTCTCATCAATTCTGTCTAGCTTTAGTCTTTTTACTTCCTCAAATTCATCTGGATTGAATTTTGGCTTAACCTTGTGGCTATTAATTTCTTTAACTTCATCTTTGCAAAAATCAGTTAATGATTTAAGCTCATCAACCAAGCCCTTATTTTTTTCGATAAAAGGAGCAACTTCTTGCGTCAAAAAATCTTCTGCATATTTAAGTTCTGCTGGAACTTTTGCACCAAATGTAAGTGCATTGTATTGCGCATTTGGGGTTAACAAGTCTGTGCTATTGCTAACATTTGAATTATGTCTTTGCGTTTTATTTACAACTGAATTTTTACTGTAAGAAACAGTACTGATTGGTAAAACTTTCATAAAATACACTCCTTACACTTTTTATATAAGAAATTTTACCATGAAATTTTTATTTTTTTGTGTAGCGTTCATCTACAATTGCTTCAAATTGTCTAAAAACATCGTTGCCAACTAACTGTTCCAGACGAGAACGTTTTTCAAAGAAATTACCACGGGCTTTAATTTGTTCGTCCATAGCTTCTCTATAAAAAGTATCAGTAATTAAGATTACTTCTTTTTTAAGCTTTTGAGAATTTTGGTAATTTTGATATCTCTGTTGAACCATTTCTGTGGTCATATCGTAAAGTTGTCGAGCGGTCATGTAGTCATAGTACATATCAACAACTTTTTGTTGCAGTTCATCAACTTTTCTAACAAGCAAAATCATGTCAGCATCATTTACTTGTGAGTATTTGTAGTTCAAAGCTTTTGTGTCTTGTGACATAATACCTAAAGTATTTCCACCAATAAGTGCGGCACTCGCTAACACTGGATTACCCATGCCAGCTCCTAAGAAGGTTGACATGCCAGCAATTGTTGTTAAAACTTTTTTTACTGCGCCTTGATCTGGCTTATCTTTATCTGGGTTAGAAAGTTTGTAGATTGCAAACTTAATCGTGTCACTTTTCGTTGCAGCACCCTGCCATAAAAGTGATAAATCTTCTAACATTTCGTTATAGTCGACCTCAACTGATTTTGAAACCTCTAACGCCATTTTCTTGATGCTCAAATCTGCATAAGTTAAACCTTCGTTGTAGAACTTTTCTTCCTTTGCAATATTGGCTTTGATGTCTAACTTTCCGTTAACATCAATTCTGTTTTCTGGAATATCAGTTGTGCCAAGTCTAAAAAATGCCTCTTTTGGAGTGTTCAAATCGTCCATTTTAACTTCTGCAAAAGCTGGTGCGACAAAGGTGGTTAATATAGACATTAGCAAAATTGAGGTTAAAAGCTTATTTCTTGCCATTCTTCTTCCCTCCTTCTTTTGTGTTGTTGTCCTTTGTGTCACCGTTTTTGTATAAAACAGAATTAAAATCGTATTGATACAACTCAAGACTATCAACAATTTTTTTGCCAGCAAGTCTTTGAAGTTGTATGTGGTATTTTTTTGCTGATTGCTCTAAATTAAACTCTTGTATACGCATTGAATCATAAAGCGAAGAAGAGATGGCGATTTCTAAAACGTCACCGCCTTCAAGTGCCTTAGAATAATTTCTGCTATACAAAATCATTTTAGAACGTGTGTCTTTAAGTTGTGTTAAAGTGTTCTTGTAGTTGTAATATGAACTAATTAATGAGTCTTGCAAATCTTCAATCATGCTCGCAAGTTCGATTAGTTCTGTATCAGTTAGCGGTGTTTCTTGCGGAACATTTTTTCTGTTAATCAAGCCTTGTGCAAGTCTGCCTGCTGAAAAGGCTGAAGTTTGTAACCCATAATTTGCACCCATAAGAGAGGGAACAAATGATGCACCAGTTACGACTGCAGAAAGAGTTTTTGCCATAAGTGAAGAATGTATTCTTCTTTGTGATTCAGGTGTTGCAAGCTTTTTCAAGGCAAATTCAATAACCTGATTATTTTCAACTGTACCTTTCCAAAGTTGTTCCAAATCCTTTATGTCGTGGTCTTTTTGTGTATCAATAAGTTGCGCCAAATCTTCTGAATCACTTACTAATAAAGAACCTTGAAGTTGCTTTGCACCTTTTTCAATAGCAATAGAAGGTTTTTCGACACTATTTTTATCTAACGTAACAATGTCAGAATCTGCTCCAAGAACCAATGTCGGCGCAAATAGTGCTAGTATTAAACTCACTCCCAAAAACTTTTTCATACTACATTTATACTCCAATCAGAGTAGGTACGTCAACAAAAACTCTTATTTCAAATACTTAGTTAAAATTAATTTTTTTAGAGCTTTCGCATTCACGGCTTGAGGCTCAAGTTCAATAATTTTATCTAAGTTCATTATAGCTTCTTTATACTGTCCCAAATTCTTTTGAATAGAGGCGATTGAATAATAAGCATCAATGAATTTTGAATCAAGTGCAACTGCGGATACAAAATCGTCTAAGGCTTGTTTCTGATTAATTTTGAACATAAGTTGACCACGATTGAAATACGCATCGACCATGTTTTTGTCTAGTTTTATTGCGTTTGTATAATTTGTGTACGCTTCATCGGTTTTGCCTAAGCTGTGATAGCAAATTCCTTTGTAAAAATACGCAAGTTCAGAGTTTTCGTTTAGTTTCAAAACCTCGTCAAAACTTTTTAACGCTTCTGGAAAGTTGCCTTCGTTAACATCGCAGATGCCAAGACTCAAATAATATTTTTCATTAAAATCTTTGTCATCTTTCATGCAAACTGTTTGAAAAAGCTGCGCCTTATTATCCAATGCCATTTGAAACTTTGGATTAAGCAAAATTGCCTTGTTGTAATCTGCAAGTGCACCTTCATAATTTTGTTGCTTGAATTTTGTATATCCTCTATTGTTGAAGGCTAGAGCACATTTTGAATCCAGTTCAACTGCTTTGTCGTAGTCTTTTAAAGAGGCGTCATAGTTGCCTAATTCGTTATTTACAAGACCTCTGTTAATCCAAGCGTCCAAATATTTGTTATTCAAATCTAGAGCTAAAGTGTATAACTCCAATTTTTTGTTTAAATCTTTTGTAATTAGTGCTTGATAAAAGTAGTATTCTTCTCTTGAACCAACTCGTTTTAAGTCGTTTTCGATTAATTTTCTTGCACTATCTAAATCATTTGCATTTAATGCGTCAGATATTTTATTTATAACTTTTCTTTTGTCTTTCATAGACTTAATTTTAACATAAAAATCGGGTGATTGAACCACCCGATTTAGTTATTGTTAAAAAGTATTTGTTTAAATTTTATTTAACAAAAAATGTTGCGTTTACGTTTGCATTAATTTTTACAACACCGCCAGAGATTGAAGTTGGAGTGCTACCAGCCGCTTCATCTGCAACTGATGATAACATATTTTTTGCCATGTATAATCGTGGAGTGTTGTTATTGTTTGCGCTGCAGCTTAAATCAAAAGATTTTATTCCATCAAGAGTTGCTCCAAGAGTTTTGGCAACAACGCCAGCTCTTGATTTTGCTTTTTGAGTTGCTATGCCTAGTAATTGGTCGCATTGTGAATCGTAGTTTGATACAGAGAAAGTAAGGTTGTCTACGTTTGTAGCACCAGCTTCAATGGCTTTGTCAATCATTGTACCGACTTTGTCTAATGATTTAGTGTGAACGATTACACGGTTTGAAACTTCGTATTTGTCAAGATTTCTTTTGCTGCCAGAATATGAATATATTGGAGATGCGCTGAAATCTGAGGTTTTGATGTAATCGCCGTTATCAGTTTTCAACATAGATTTAAGAGTTGCTAAAACCTTGTCTGATGTTTCTTTGTTCAAGAGGGTTGCTTTTTGCATTGATTTTGTATCAGAAGTTACAACTGCAAAAGAAATTTCTACAACATCAGGTGCAACTTCAGTGTTTGCAGAAGTTGATACAAAAATTGTTCCTCTGTCTGATTGAGTTTGAGTTACTGCTTGAGTTGAAAGTGTTGCACAACCAGCCATAAGGCTTAATACAGTGAGAGCTAATAAAGTTTTTTTCATACTAATCCTCCATGCTTTTATATTTTATAAACGATTATAAAACAAAAAAGTTCATTTTTTTGGGGGGGGGGATATAAGCTATTTCCCTGATTGACTATTTTTACTACAAATATTAAAATACAAAAATGGATAGAATTAAGCACTTTATAGATAGTTGTTTGTCACGCAGAAGTTTTCACTTTTTTGCATGGCATGGTTTTGCATTATTAGTATTTTATATTTTAGCCTTTCCTATGTTTGAATTTTTAGCTGCCTTTGCGGCGATATTAATGCTACCAATTCTGTTTTTATATTTGCTAGTATTAATTATTAAAGAACAACGAAATCCAGATTTTAGAATACAAAATAAATTCATATCTCAAAATCCGTTTTACGGTTGCCTTGTATTTTTGGTAAGTTTGGTTTCATTGTTTGTATATGGGTTATGGCTTTACATATTTTTACGCATAACATTTGCTCATTTATTAAGATTTATAGAAACTCTCTTAGGATTTCGTTTAACTCTGCTTCGCTCATTTCTGCAATAGATATTATAAGTTATTTAGTTTACAAAAAAACACATCTTTACATTTTGTTATAATAATTGTATGATTATAATAGATTGGAGGAATTTTGGCAGAGAAATTCAAAATACAAGGTGGGGAAACTCTAAAAGGCGAAGTTTCAATAGGCGGTGCTAAGAATGCTGTATTAAAGCTTTTAGCTGCGACTATTCTTGTTAAGGGTAAAACAAAAATTTATAATGTACCTCAACTTACTGATGTTGAGATTATGTTAAATGTGCTTTCTGATTTAGGTGCAAGTTACATTTACGATAAGAAAGAAAAATCTGTCGAAATTGATGCTTCAAATATTACTTCAATCACTGCAAAATATGAACTTGTTAGCAAAATGCGTGCATCTTTCATTATTTTGGGTGCTTTGATGTCACGTTGCCGAGAAGCTATTGTTGCTCTCCCAGGGGGTTGTGCAATCGGTGAACGCAGAGTAGATTTCCACATCAAAGGTTTAGAGGCATTAGGTGCGACTATAAAAATTGAAAACGGATATGTGCATGCCAGAGCTTCAAAATTGGTTGGTGCTGATATTTATTTGGATATTCCATCTGTTGGTGCAACTGAAAACTTAATGTTGGCAGCAGTTTTAGCAGAAGGTGCAACTCGCATTCAAAACGCAGCGCAAGAGCCAGAAATCGTAGATTTAGCGAATTTCTTGAACACAATTGGTGCTGATGTAACAGGTGCTGGTACTTCTGAAATCTTGATTAATGGTGTGAAGGCTGAAAATCTTCATTCAGCAGAATATACAACAATTCCAGATAGAATTGAAGCTGGTACATTTATGGCAGCCGTTGTTGCTACAAGAGGCAAGGCTATTATTAGAAATGTTTATCCTGCGCATTTGACTTTCTTCAATGACAAATTGATTAAAATGGGCGCAAGTATTAAGTTGGTTGAACCTACAACAATTGAAGTTAGTTGCAAAAATAGATTGCAGTCTATAAACTTTGTAACTCAACCATACCCAGGGTTCCCAACTGATTTGCAAGCTATTGCAATGACACTTTTGACAACTTCAAATGGCGTTGGAATTATTACAGAAAGCTTGTATGAAAACAGATTTATGCAAGTTCCTGATTTAAGAAGAATGGGTGCAGATATTCATCAAGACAGAAATCATGCAATCGTAAAAGGAGTAAAACATCTTACTGGTGCGACTGTAGCAGCTAGTGATTTGAGAGCTGGTGCAGCTTTAGTTATTGCAGGCTTGATGGCGCAAGGTGAAACTATTGTGGAAAAATTGCACCACATAGACAGAGGTTATGAGGAATTTGAATACAAGATTAGAAATCTTGGTGGAAAAATTTATAGATATGATGATGCAGAAGTGGTTACAGACCAGTTTACTGCTTCTCAAATACAAAATGGGAGAGTTTAATGAGTCCAGCTTATAAAAGATGGTATGATCACGACCCAAAGTTATTGGAAGTAATTGAGCTTTTAAAAAATTATCAAGAAGAATTAAGAGAACATGCAGTAGTGTTCTTAGATAAGCTTGAGCAAAAGGTTTCAAAAGAGGCTTTAGATAGATTTTACGATTTGGTAAAACCTGTAAACGGTAGTCGTTGGTATGACAAAGACCCTATTATTTCAAAGACTGTTGAAATTTTGAGAGTTGTTCCGCCAGAGGTTCAAAGCGCATGTGCAGAACGTTTTATTGCAGCTTTAAAAGAAAAGGGCATTGATTACGAAAGCCCAAATCATAATTAGTATTAGGCGAATTATTAATCTTTAATAATTCGCTTTTATCTTATTTGTAGATTGAGGTGTAAAGTCTTGCAAACTCAAGAAAAAGCTCAAATAAAGGATCTTTTAAATAGTTATTTGTAACAACTCCTACATCTGAGACTCCCCATCTTCTATCATCGATACCTTGTGGAGTATAATCTCCATACGGAGATCTTATGATTCTTTTATTCTTGCCTGAACGTTCAAAATGTAAGCAGGCAGCGTCGCCAAGCGTCATTTGACCGTCTTTATTAAAAGTTGCATCAATAAATTTTTGAGGATCACTTGTAGAAATGTGAATGTTAGTTCTATCAGTATCTTTTTTTATAGATAAAAAGATATCATCTGTTTTGTTTAATGGTACATTTTCTACTTTGCCAGAGTTGCCAATTATCCGTAGATATTTTTTTATTTTTTCATATATTGTTTTTGTATCATTACTTTTAAAATAATTTGGATCAATTGGTTGTAAATGTTTTGCTGCAAGAAAATTTATTGTTTTAGGTTTGGATATTGTTTTTGTTTGGTTGTAATTATATGTCATTCTATTTAGAGGTGATATAAGCATGTGTTTTTCCTTTCTATATATAGAAAAAACGCTCAAAATTTTTTTTGCTATCTTATCTAGTAATAATTATATCTAAAATTGAAAAACTTCCATATTTACGTTAAAATTTTGATGAAACTAAGGTAGGTCGTGTTGAACGATGGAAATTCAACACGACAAAAGTAAGATTATGAAACTAAAGAACTCATCTTTTTCTGACCATTTAATAAGAAATATAAAAAAACAAAAAAGCTTTACGCTGACAGGTTTAACGACTTTCAGCAGACTATTATTGTTGGATTTTATCTGCAAATTATCTGGCAAAAAAGTGTTGTTTGTTACTCCGACAGAACAGGCTGCATTAAAGTATTCAGCGGACTTAGAGAGGTTGTTTGAACGTAGTGCAGAAACAATTCCTTATCAAAATATTTCGCCTTATGAGGTAGTAGTTGGGAATTTGTATGACTATGCAAAACAAATTGATACTTTGGAGGCTCAGCCAGATTTGGTATTTGCGCCAGTTAAAGTATTACTCGAAAAATTTCCATCGCAAAAGTTTTTTAAAGAAAATTCTTTCACCTTAAAAATCGGTGATAGTATTTCTCAAACAGATTTGTTAAATCGACTTATCAAGCTTGGCTACAAACGCTCTACAATGGTTTCTGATATCGGCGAGTTTAGTATTCGTGGTGATATTGCAGATATTTTTTCATTAGAAGAAAACCCTATAAGGCTCGAGTTTTGGGGTGATGAGATTGTTGATATAAGATTTTTTGACAATGAAACTCAAAAATCTATCAAGAAAATTCAAGAACCAATAAGCGTAAGACCACTGTATAAATTTGTATTGCCGGAAAGTGCGCCAAAGGAATTTCCACAAGAGTTAAAAGAACAGTTTGAGAATGAAGGATATTTTGAAGGTATTAATGTTTATCAATCCTATTTCAATGACGATTTAGTTGATGTAATTGATTATTTTAAAGACTATATTATCGTGTTTGACGAGTACGCAGAAGTTTCTGCAAAGTACCAACAAATTGATGAGGCATTTATTAATTCTTATAACGAGGCTCTCAAAACAAATCAGATATACGCATTAAAAGAGATTAATCATTTTACTTGGGAAGAAATTGTAAGAAAAACTGCTGGAATGCAGAAGATTTATCTAAATAACTTTTTGTCAGATGAAAATAATGAGGTTATTGATATTGATGCTAGAAATGTTCAAATTTTTGATGCGGATATAGAGGCGGTTGCTAAATTTATACTTGAACACAAAGGTTATCAAATAACTATCGCAACTGATTTTCAGGAACGTGTAAAAGAGGTTTTGGCTGAATACGATATTTTTGATGTGAATTATGTTAGAAATATTACGTCACAAGGCACGGAACTTCGTGATGGCAAAATCTTGCTTTTGACTGATAGAGAATTGTTTAATAAGCGTCAAAAGGACATTCCCTCTAATAGAAAACGCCATTATAAAGAAAAAGCCGAGTATATTGAAAATATCAACGATATAAAGGAAGGGGAGTATGTAGTCCACTCTATACATGGCGTTGGGGTTTATAAAGGGCTTACAAAACAAGAGTTTGATGGTCAATTGAAAGATTATTTGACAATTGAGTACGCAAACAAAGACAAATTACATATTCCAGCCGAGCAGATTAACATGCTTTGCAGATACCGTGGCTCTGGACAAGTTAAACCAAAACTTTCTCGTATGGGCGGAAGCGATTGGGAAAATACTAAAACTAAGGTTAAAAAAGAGGTAGAAACGGTTGCTTATGATTTGTTGAGATTGTATGCAAGACGTAAGATGAAAACTGGCATTGAATTTGCGCCAGATTCGCCATTGCAATTGGAAATGGAGGACACTTTTGAATATATTGAAACTCCAGATCAGTTAAAATCAATAAATCAAATTAAGGCAGATATGGAAAGTCCTAGTCCAATGGACAGGCTAGTTTGCGGTGATGTTGGTTTTGGAAAAACTGAGGTTGCGATGCGTGCAATGTTCAAGGCCGTTACTTCGCTTAAACAAGTTGCTGTAATTGTTCCTACGACCGTTCTTGCACTTCAACATTATCAGACAATTTCAGAACGATTTAAACCTTTTGGAATTGATGTAGAGCTTATGTGCCGTTTCAGAAGCGTAAAAGAAAGAAAAGAAACACTCAAAAATCTTGCGACTGGCAAGTGTGATGTGGTTATTGCTACTCATAGTTTGCTACAAGATAAAGTTGTGTTCAAAGATTTGGGACTTCTTGTTATTGATGAAGAGCATAGATTTGGTGTAAGACATAAAGAAAAATTGAAAGAATTTAGAGAAAATATTGATATTATTTCAATGTCAGCGACACCAATTCCAAGAACTCTTTATATGTCACTATCAGGAATAAAAGATATTTCTGTAATTAATACACCGCCTCAAAATCGTCTACCGATAAAAACTTTTGTTGGTGAATACAATGAACAAACAGTTAAGAATGCGATTGTCAACGAACTTGATAGAGATGGACAAGTTTTCTACTTGTATAACAGGGTGGAAACTATTGAGGAATTTAAGCTAGAACTACAAAAGCTTGTGCCAAATGCTAGAATTGCAATCGGTCACGGACAATTAAGTGAAAAGCAATTAGAGGACGTAATTATTGGTTTTGATAACCACGATTATGACATTTTGCTTTGTACAACAATTATTGAAAATGGTATTGATATTCCAAACGCAAACACAATGATTATTCATGAGGCGGATAAATTGGGTTTGGCTCAATTGTATCAATTAAGAGGTCGTGTAGGTAGAAGTGATAAACAAGCTTATTGCTATTGTTTCTACAAAAAGAGTAAAGAACTTTCGCATGAGGCTTCTGAAAGATTGAAAGCGATTAAAGAATTTACGACGCTTGGCAGTGGCTATAGAATTGCTATGCGTGATGTCGAAATTCGTGGTGTTGGTAACATTTTGGGTACAAAACAACACGGTCACATGGTGAACGTTGGGTTTGATACTTATTGCCAATTGCTAGAGGAAACTGTCAATGAACTTAAAGGTGAGGCTATTAAGGCTAATAAACCTACTATTGTTGATATCAATATTACAGCTTACATTCCAGATGAGTGGGTTGGTTCTGGCGAGCAAAAAATGATTGAATATAAGCGATTGTCTGATGTTAAAAACGAAACGGAACTTGATTATATCGTATCAGAGTGGAAAGACCGTTTCTCAAGGATACCTGATGAGGTTGAAAATTTAATAAAACTCATAAAACTAAGACTTATTGCGACAGAATGCGGTATTACGATTATTCGAGAAGCAGGTGACGATATAAGAGTTTATTCACCATTTACGCCTTATGAGTGGAATATTATTAAACAGGGCTTGGATAAAGATATTGCAAGAAGAATTAAATTTACAGTTGCTCCAAAAACTTGTCAAGAGGGAAAATCAATATTGCTAGTGTCAAATCGCAACATGAGTTTCGATGAAATGTTTGAGGTGTTGATGAATTTATTCTACTTTATAAAAGATACGGTTGACAAATACAAAAATAAAACTTCTTAACATTGTAACATATTCCATATAAAAGGGTTGTATAAGTTGAAAAAAGAGTTAAACTGATAGTAGAGGTTTGAAAATGAGCGCAATATCAAATATAACAACATCTGACTATTCACATTTACTCGATAGCGCACAAATGGCTAAGAGTTATAACGCACCGACTGATAGAGGTGCGGAAAGAGAAACTCTCGTTACGCCTAATGAACCTACTCAAAGTATTGATTTGAGCAATTATTACCAAAATGTACCAGCCGGTGATATTATCCAGACTGTGTCAGAAAATGTTGCAAAATCTGCAAATGATTTAGATAACGCTATGGTTACAGCTTTGCAAAACGGTTATACAGTGCAAGATGCGGTGAATATACAACAAGCAAAAGCTGCTTATGAGGCTAATTACAGAGTAGCAAAATCTACCTTTGAAGTTGGTGTTTAGTTTTGCATTTTTTATAAGTTAGTAAAGTTTTTTTTATATTTTACTCCGTAAACCTTTATTTTTAGAGGTGTTCAGTGTTATACTTGTTTTGAAATAAACTGAACTAACGGGGGTGTGTATTGATTTCCTTAGAAAGCATTGTAAATAAAAATACTGGAACATTAGAAAAAAGCTTGCTTGGTGGAGTTACGAGAAGAAGTGCTGAGAATGCGCTTTTGGCAACTGCAAAAGATGTAGAAACAACTCTTTTGGAAGACAAAAAAGCTGCAATGTCTTTGTTAAAGCAGAATTTTGAAGAAGTAAAAGCAAAACAAATTGAAATGATTAATAAAAAAGATGCCGAAATATTAGATTTGTCCAACAAAAACAAGGCTTTAGAAAAAGAAAACACCTCTCTTGCCAGTGCAAACTCTTCCCTAGTAGATGAAAATTCTTCTCTTAAAGATAAAGTAGGAAATCTGATAACAAAATTAAAGACAAAAATGCCTTTTAAACTTATAAATACAGACAATGAGGGGAATAGTTTGTTTGCAAAACCTAATAGAAACGGTGCTAGAATGCTTAAAACAATTTCTAAAGAGGGTATATTAAGCAAGTTGGAAGTGGTTCTTCTCGATGGTACAAGCAAACTTCTTTTTGATGCTAAAAAGCAAGAAAAGGTTGTCGAAAGAAAGATTGCTGAAAACAAGGTTGTTGAAAGGAAACCTGCAAAAGAAGATTTGCATAAAACTGCCACAACTCCTAAAAAAGAAGTAGAAAAGCCTGTAATATCAAACGAAATAAACACAACAGTATCAGCTAAAAATACTACAAAACCTAAAAAAAATCCTTACTTTGGTATGTTTGAGATTAGAAAACATTTTATAAAAGAGGGGGTAGAGGTAAAAGAACCTTGGATAAAACCTAATATTCCAGAAAATGGCGAAATGCTAACTTATGACAAAGAAACTGGCAATGTATTAAAGAAAATGCACTATATAACTCCTAAAAATGCTCGTAAAAGTAAGTCTGGCAAATTATATGGAGTTGGCAGATTAACTCACGTTGACGAGTTTGATACGAAGACTGGTAAAATTTCGCAAAGAAAATTTTACAAATATGATGGATATTTGGATAGAATACAAAAGTTTAATGAAGACGGTAAGTTGATAGAACAAACAGAGTTCCAAAATTTCAGAGCTACTTATGATTGTACAAATGATACATCATATCTTCAAGAATACTTATACATTAGAGAAATCGAAAAGTATGACCCAGAAACAGGACGAACTATAGAACGAATTAGAGGAAATGGGGAAAAAATTTGGGCTTTAGCTCTCTACACTAAAAAAGATGGTTTAAAATTTACTGACGATGAATTAATGACTGCAGGTAAATGGAATTTAGGTACTGAAAGCAATGTATTCCCTGTAATGGTTCCAGTAGCAAGAGATACTTCTATATCAAACATTGCTTATTGGAAGCTTGATACATTAAAAGAAGCACCTTTACCAGAGATGACTAAAATCTACGAGGTTAGAAAATATAATCCAGAAACTGATAGATTAGAAGTTGTAAAACCTCAAAAAGATTAATGCATCAAATAATAAACTTCGTTATAAAAACGTAGGATAAACAGAATTATAAGAAGCAAAATTATCAGCATAATTGCTTGTGGTGACTTCCAATCAAAGTATTCATGAGTGTGGAAAACTCTGTCTGAATAAGTTTCTGCAACGTGAACTAAGTATAAGACATTAAATAACACCATGTAATATGGGTTGAAACTTAGTGCCACATCGTAAGTTGCGAGCGTATATTTTTGAACGATTTTCAAAACTCTATAAGAAAGTGCAATATATAGCAAACATTGCAATATAGAGAAAACTAACAAATAAGCATTGTGGTGATAAAACATAAATAAATAAAAACCGCCATTTAGTGCTAAAAGCATTACCAGCCAATTAAGTTTGATACCGTCTTTTGGCTTAGAAACAAGGTTGTTGATAGCTTTTGCGTTTATGAAAAACCAAATTGTAGAGAAGAAACCAAGCGTTACAACATCAATTGCAAGAAACGGTGCAAGCTCTTTAAACTTGATGTTTGGTAATTCTGGTTCTTTAAATAAAGCCTCGCACTTTTCGCATTTTAATGCGTCACTAGCGATTAGATTTCCACAAAACGGGCAATTAATTTGTTCAGTCATAAAACCTCTCTCTGCATTAAAATTATAACATATTATAAGATTTTTGCACAGTACTTCTCTATAGGACATTCTGAACACTTCGGTTTTGTTGGCTTGCAAATATTTTGACCGTGGGTTACAAGGAGCGTGTTTATATCAATCCAATATTTAACTGGGAGTTTTTCTCTTAGTGCAAACTCTGTTTCTTCTGGAGTTTTGGTGTTTATATATCCAAGTCGGTTAAAAATTCTATGAACATGTACGTCTACACAAATGGCTGGCTTATTAAAACCTAGTGACAAAACTAAATTTGCGGTTTTGCGTCCAACTCCTTTAAATTTGATTAACTCTTCAATCTCATCTGGAACAACTCCGTCGAGTTCTTCGTCTATTGTTTTTGATAATTCAACAATTTGTTTTGCTTTATTTTCGTAAAAACCAACTGGATAAATTGCTTTTGCTAACTCTTCGACATTCACGTTTTTCATTTCTTTCGGAGTTTTGGCAAGTTCCAGCATTCTTAATGTAGCTGGATAAGTTGTCTTGTCGTTTGTTCTAAGGCTTAAAATGCAAGCGATAAGAACCAAATATGGGTTCTTGAAAGAATCCATAAGTTTGACAAACTCGCTTTGAGGTTGTTTCGCAGCTTTTAAAAGTTTTACGATTTTATCAATATCTGTCATTATTTTAAACCTTTGATGTATTCAGAAATCTTCTCTAAGGCTGGCTCAAGATTTTCTGCACAAAAACCTAATCGAGCATAACCTTCCATCTCGAGCGTTTCTCCAGGGAGGAGCGCAACTCCGGTTGCATCTTGCAAATTCTTGCAAAAAACTTTTGATGGAATAACTAAATTGTATTTTATAAGAACCGTTGTTCCTCCGCTTGGCAAAACGCAGTCTATATCTGGGTTTTTGTCTAACCATGCTTTTAAGATTTTAATGCCGTTTTTCATTATTTTGAAATTTCTATCAGCAATTTTTTCTCTATTCTCTATTGCAATAGAGGCAAAATAATCGTCTAAAATACTTACACTTATTGTGTTGTATTGTCTTTGGTGGTTTATTTCATTGATTAAATCTAAACGGCTAGCTATCCAACCAACTCTTAACCCAGGGAGTGAATACGTTTTAGACATACTGCCGACAGAGATGCCTTTATCATAAATATCTGCAACTGAAATAGAATAAGCATCGTCAGTTAGGTTAAGCCCTCTATAAACTTCATCTGATAATATCCAGCAATTATTTTCTTTGGCAATATCTACAATTTCCATTAACATTTTATCTGGAATTACTGCGCCAGTAGGATTGTTCGGATTGTTTAAACAGAGAAGTTTTGTCTTTTTTGTAACGAGCTTTTTCAATTCTTCCAAATCAGGCAACCAATTATTTTCTTCTTTTAGAAATAATAATTTTACGTTGCATGCCAGCGATTTTGGAATTGAATAGTGTTGCTGATAAGTTGGAACGATTGAAACAACTTCGTCACCTTTTTCCAATAGAGATAGGAAAACAAGCTGATTTGCGCCGATTGCACCGTGCGTAACGGTTATATTTTCTAGTTCTTGATTTGTATAAAGCGACTTAATTGCAGTTTTTAAACGTTTTGAACCTAATATATCCCCGTAGCTTAGTTTAACGTCAAATATGCTCTTCTCAAAGGGTAATTCGTTTACAGAAAGCGGAGCAATGCAGGTGGTAGTAAGGTCATACGTTGCTGACGCTTCATATTTATTCATCCATTCTTCAATTTTAAAACTTTCAATTTTCATAGGTATATGATAACAAAAACGAGAAGAAATTTGAATTATTTAAGATTTTCTGCTAAAATATCGGTATTATGAGAAAACTAATTATTACATTATTAACAACTTTATTGTTGTTCGGACAGGCTTATGCCTCAAACATCGAAGTTTTACCTACAATGCAGAGTAAAACAAACGTTCAAGACCGTGTATGGGTGGGAACTTTCCAAATTGTATGGAACGATTTAATGGACAAAGTAGCGCACACAATTGTAAAATTTCCAGAAGGAACTCCAGAAACGGTTAATGAACTTAACAAACAAGCTTTTACCGTGAATGAGCTTAGTGAAAATTGTTACTACCGTTATGTAGGAAAAATTCAAAAGAATACTAAAAAAATAATTGCAAAAGCGATTAAAAAGAAATTCCACGAATCAAGCGATTTGTTGGATAAATTGGATATGTCACCTTCTAAAGACAGATTTATTGTTTACGCAATGTTGAAGAAGGACTTTGAATTTACGTCTGCTTTTGACAAATTGGGCACATCTGATTTTAGAGGAAAGAATGCAGAATTTTTCGGAATAAATTCTCGTTCAGATGAAGGTTTGGACAAGAATGTTAGCGTTCTTTTCTACAATTCACCTTCTGATTTTGCTGTTAAACTTGATACAATAGGTAAAGATGAAGTTTATTTGTACAAAACTCCAAACACAAAAACTTTTAATTATATTTATTCAGATATGTTGAAAAAACAAGCAGCTTACGAAGGCGACACTGCTTTCAATAAAGTTGACGAGTTGAAAGTTCCAAACTTAAAATTCTTTGAAGAAAAATCTTTCGATGAGGTTTGCGGAAAGAGAATTAAGGGTACAAATCTAATGATTGACCAAGCAATGGAAACTATTAGATTTGATATGGACAATACTGGCGTTAAGTTGAAAAGCGAAGCTGCTATGACAATTATGAAAATGTCATTAGAGCCACCAGCTGATCCAAGAATGTTCAATTTTGATGATACATTTGTTTTATTCTTGAAGGAAAAAGGTAAAAATAAACCTTATTTCGCTTTGAGAGTACATGATATTGAAAATTTTCAATAAGAAGAATTTATGAAACTATTCAAAGCGGTTGGCGAAAGCCAACCGCTTTGTATTATAGAAATAATAAAACGTTCAAAAAGATTGCCACGAAAATCTTACGATTTTCTCGCAATGACGTCCTGATAGTGGTTTTCACGCCAAGTCATTACGAGGAGCGAAAGCGACGAAGTAATCCATTATTAACGTCGAAACTGTCGGTTGGGCATACTTGCCCAACAAAAACTTCAAAACAACCGCACCTATTTCGTTATGAAATAATTATTCGTCTTTGTTGTCAAGATTTTTATAACTTCATCTTTGTTATAAGTTCTTCCAAATGCTATCAAGGCAAACGGATTGCAAGTCGGGTCAATTCTTCTCACTTCTAATAATTCAGAAAAATTCTGCAAATACCTGTCGTATTGGAAACCTTCGATTTTACTTTGGTCTAAACTCGCTGGTACTTCTACTGTTGAAAAATAAAATACGCCTTTTCCTGCCTCATTTAGTATTGAGTTCCAATCTGGGTGAGATTGTGTGTAGAACATTTCATAAGGGTTAATTCCCCATGCGTATTTTGCAATATCTGCAACACACCAGCTAGAAAAACGCATTGGATTCATTTCTATCGGGATTATTTTGTCCTCTTTTGTAACCCTAAGCTCCATGTGGATTGGTATGTTTCTTATATCAAGCAGATTGCCGATTTCTCGTAATAGTAGCCCAAATTTTGCCATGTAACGTATCATTATGCCTGTAGAGATTAGAAAAATCGTGTTTCTCAAATCTTTGGCATTTAGATATGGGTGCTGATAAATGTTTAAAATTACAGGCTCGCCGTTACGGTCAAAATATGCATCTAGCGCAAATTCTTCGCCATCAATGTATTCTTCTATTATAAAAGAAGAAGTGTCCATCATGTCTTTTAATGCAGTCTTTTTGCTGGCTTTAACCTCTTTGATGATGGTTTCTATCGTGTCTTTCCACTCAGTCTCGTTGTCCACTTTGTGTACGCAGTTGCTCAAATAACCCACAATTGGCTTGATTATGAAAGGAAATTTTAATTCTGAAATCTCGATATCTCTTAAATCTGCTGCATCGTAGGCTTTGTAGTAAAAATCTGGATACATACTTTTTAGCGCATCACGGAAATTCGCTTTGTTTTTTAAAGTATTAATATATTTTGTTAAATTAGAGTTTGGCAAATTCTCAAGCACCCAAGAGGTAGATTTTTCAGAGTTACCATAAATAAATGGATATTCTTGAGCTAAATAATAATTCTTTGCATTCTCGCTTGAAATTAAATGCAATGCATCTTCTTCTATGTCCACACTTTCAATTTCGTCATTATCAAGAATCGTCCAATCATTTTTGACGATTGTATCAATTAAGTATTCTGAAACGTAAGGTTTTTCTAGTATAAACATCTTGCCACCTATTGTAACGCTTCTAACGCAGCAATTTTCATTAATTTTGTGTCAGGGTCTTTGCCTGTCCAAATCTGAATTGCACGCTCTGCTTGGTAAATTAGCATATCAAGCCCGCCAATTGTTTTTAGCCCACGTTTTTGAGCTTCTTGAATAAGTATTGTTTTTACGGGATTGTATACAATATCATAAATAACTGTGTCTGGGCGGAGTTTGTCTAAATCAATACGCTCTAATGGCATTTGATCAGCCATAAAACCTTTCATACCGATAGGAGTAGCGTTTACTACTATTGCAGAACCTTCTAAACTTCTTATATTTTGAATTTGATAAACGTTAAAATTTATTTCTGGGAATTTGGCTCTAACGTATTCTAGTGTTTGTCTGGAATTGATAATATTTCTTGTATAGAAATCAATGTTTGCAACTCCTCTTTCAGCTAAACCTACGACTGCGGCTCTTGACGCTCCACCGGTTCCTAAGATGCTTGCGGTTTTTCCTGTTAAATCTATTTCTTCAGGAATTGCTTTTTTGAAACCGTAGATGTCGGTATTGAAGCCGTAAAAGGACTTGTCTTCGCCAATTTTAACAGTGTTAACGCAACCTGCGATGTTAGCATAATCATCAATGTCATCTAGAAATAATGACATTGGTACTTTTAGAGGTATTGTTACATTAAAACCGTTGTATCCGTTAGATTTTATGTACTTGATACGGCTAATCAAATCTTCTGGCGGAGTTTCCATAACGTCATAAGAGCCTTCAAGTCCGATACTTGCAAGCCCTGCCTTTTGTATAACCGCAGAAATCGAATGTCCTAAAGGATAACCAATAATTCCAAGCTTAACCATAACTACCTCTTTTAATAAATTTATTATTCAATTATACACGACAAAAGAACTATTGCGCAAGAGTAAAACAAAAACTTAAATATTTTAATATAAAGTCAAATGTTAAGAAATTGGGAAAATTGTTACAATTGGCTAAAACGCAATAATAATAATAATAATAATAATAATAATAATAATAATAATAATAATAATAATAATAATAATCGCAGCTTTTCCGCAAAAAAGATTAAAGTTTAAGAAAAATATGCCGTAATACATAGTATAGAACTAAAGAATAAAGGAGTTGTGTAATGCCAAAAATTAATGTAGGTGGAAAAGTTTTAGATTATGTAGGAGCAGATGCCTCAAACAACATCATTAAAACTTCAGATGGTAAGTATTATCAAAAAGGAACAAATGGAAAGTATCGTCCAGTTGCGAATGGTGAATCAATTTTTAAGCAAGCTCAACAAAAAGCTAAGACAGGGCAGAATTACAATAAGGCAAGTGGCTTTGAACAGAATAAAAAGTATTATGTTGTCGGTAATTCTTCTTATTTTACAATGGTAGATAGCAATTATAATACTGTTTATTATAAGGATAATCAAAAAATTACAAAAGAACAGTTTTTGAAGGGTGCAAATTGCGTTTATGATGCAAAAAGCAAAAAATATGTTGCAAAAGATTCAAAAACAAAAGTTGCACAAAGACCGAAAAATGCAAAGACTGTTACAAAATCAGGACGATATTATGTTCAAAATAATGGCAACAGATTATATTATGAAGCAAACGGTAAACAAATTTCTGAGCGTGCTTTTTTAGATATTGAAAAAGCTTATATAGACAGTGATGGAAACGTTGCTCCTTATGACTGGAAGGCAAAAGCAAAGAAAGCCGCAGAAGGCATTGGCGATATGTTTTTGGATATGTTTTCAGAGGCAAAACCTGTTTATAAAAGAACGAAATCTGGTGCAATTGCACTTGATAGTAAAGGACACCCAATACCGGAACGTAATAAAGACGGTTCAGTGAAAACGGATAGAAAATTTTCTCTTGGTAGAACTTGTACAACTGTAGTAGCAGGTGCTGTAATTGTTGCAGCTGCGCCTTTTGTTGCATCTGCTGCTACCTTCTTAGGTGCATCAGCAGCTGTAGCATCTACTTTGAGTACGCTTACCGGTTTAGGCATTGCGGGTGTATTTGGATACAATGGTGCAAAGAAAATGTATGATGCAGAGCAAGAAAACCAAAACGTGATGCTTTCCAATAATGAAAGAGCTGAAAACTGGAAGAAAAAAGGCCAAGGTGGTACTGAAGTAGCTATGGCGTTAGGCATGGCTAAAGGAACTGTAAAAAATGCTCCAAAAACGAGAGCAAAACTTGAACAAAAGCAAATTGAGAGAACAAATAATAAATTTAATAAAATGATAGAAGAGTCAAATGATATGTCGCAAGTTCGTGCAAAATTATCAAATGATCCTAAATTCCAAAAGTTACCACAAGCAGAACAACGTAGTTTGATTGGAAAAATCAATGCACGTGAAGCAGTTCTAGAAAATAAAGCTGTTAATGCAGAACCTAAAATTACGATTAGAAAGCGTGTTGCTAATGCTTACGGCAAAGTTAAACAACGTTTTTCAAACTGGAAACAAAATCGCCAAGCAGAGAACGCTTTGCCTAATTTTGAAAAAATGATAGAAGAGTCAAATGATATGTCGCAAGTTCGTGCAAAATTGTCAAATGATCCTAAATTCCAAAAGTTATCACAAGCAGAACAACGTAGTTTGATTGGAAAAATCAATGCTCGTGCAAGACTGTTGGAAGCAAGAGAAAATGCTCATAATGTAGACGTAATAAAAGCAGAAGTAAAATCACAAACACCTGCACAACCACAAACACCTGCAGAGCTACCAAAATCAGAAATTGTTAAGTCAGGAAAAAGAAAGCCTGCTGAAGAACAGCATCTTGATAAAAAAACAGAATCTACATTTGAAAAGGCAACAAAAAATGGCAATAATGCAAATGAGGTTGCTCCAGCTAGAACTGTAAAATTAGGTAAAGAAAAATTTGCAGAAGTAAAAAAAGAATTAGCGCAAATGTTGGAAAATATTTCAGATTTGAAAGATACAAAACTTACAACTTTGCAAAAACGAATTGACGCAATTCAAAACAGAGGACAACGTCGAGAATTACAAAAGATGTTTGATGCAAAAAAAGCAGAGTTAAAAAAGACCGAAGCTCAAAAATCACAACCGCAAGCTGAACCTCAAAAATCAGCGTTTAGTGAACCAAGTTTTCAAAAGACAAAAATTCCAGAAAATGAAACTCTTTTTGAAAAAGCGACAAGTAATGTTGATAGTAAAAATAACAGAGTTATTGCAAAAAAAGGTAGCGTAAGTAAACTTAATGAAACAAATTTTGCCAAGGTTAAAGAAAGTTTGACGAAAGCATTAAAAGAAATAAATTCAAAAAAAGATTCAAAATTAGCAACAATTCAAAGAAGAATAAATACGCTAGGTGATAAAGCTCAACGCCAAGAATTGCAAAAGGTTTTAGATGCAAAGAAAACAGAATTAGGTAAACCAGCGCAGCCTGCCAATATTTCTAAGCCAAAGACATTTGACGAATTTTTAGAAATGATTAATGAATCTAAAAATATGTCAGAAGTGCGTGCAAAATTCTCTAATAATCCAGAATTTGAAAAATTGTCACAAGCCGAAAAACGTAAACTTTTAAACCATTTGAATAAACGTGAAGCTTCTTTGAAAAGAGGTGAAGGCTACGTAGATTTAAAAATGCAAGAAAAACTTAAAAAAGAAGTTGAAACTCCTAAAGAAAAAGCTGAGCCAAAAGCTGATAATGAAGTAAAACCAAGCTCTAAAGAAACTCCGAAAAAATCTAATGGATTAATTAATAAACTAAAAAATGTTGATAAGATTAAATTGGCAAAAGCAATGGCTTTAGCTGGAACTGAACAAGATCACGAAATAGAAAAACCAGAAGACTATGTATTTGACGAAAATGAAACTTATGAATATGAAGAAAAACTGGTAGCACCAGCTCCAGAAACACCTGTTCAAAAAGTTGACAAATCTGAACCCGAAGAAAAGGCTCTTGATGAGGGCGGTGCTGAAGCTCCAGTACAAGACCCAGCTGATAATGGGGTAAATCCTCCATCAGATAATATCGACGATAAAGATGCTCCAGCCCCTCCAGAACCTTCTGCAACTCCAGAAGCTCCAGCAACTCCCGCAACTCCTACAACTCCTGCAGGAACCGATACCTCAACACCGAGCGCAGGAAATGATGCACCTTTGGCAACGAATACAACAGGAAACAATACTACTGGAGTAGCTGCAACAAACTCAACGCATGAAACCACTTCTTCAAATACAGAAGAAAAAGTAGAAGATGCTAAAATTAAAGAGGAACCAGATATAGATCCAGAACTAAAACGTGATATTACGCAAAAAGTTTTGCAAGCAACAGATGAAGAAGATATTGCAGAAGCGTTAATAACACTTCGTAAAGTTGGACGATTTAAAGGTAGAAAAAATCTTCGTCGTTTGTTAAAAGCAAAAAGAAAACACAACGAGGAAAGAGTTGCTAAATATCAACAGAAAGTCGAGGCAAACAAAGAACAAGTGAACGAAGCTTTTAAAGAAAAATACGAAAAGAAATACTTTGATGCGTAAAAAAAAATGAGGTTTGTGACTAAAGTCGCAAACCTCGTTTCTTTATAATGGTTTACTTAATCTCAACAACGCTTACGCCGTCACCGCCTTCAGAATCTTCACCGACTCTAAATTTTGCAACGTAAGGCGAGGTGGAGAGAAAATCTCTTACAGCAGCTTTTAAAGCACCAGTCCCGTGTCCGTGGATAATATATACAGGCGACAAGTTAGCAAGGCTGGCTTTATCCAAATAAACCTCTAAATTATCCAACGCCTCTTCAACTCTTTCACCTCTTAAATCAAGCGTATTAGAAATGTCCAATCTGCGCACAGAAAAAGACGTATCCTTCTTTAAAGCACCCAAAGGCAAATGCACCTTTTTCGCAAGTTGTGGGTTATAAACCGCAAGTTTATTCTTCTTAACCTTAGTTTTAATCATGCCCATCTGAATGTACAAAGCGTCATTCTTGTCCGGTAAAGAAAGCACCGTTACTTGTTGGTTCAAATCTTTAATCATAACCTTGTCGTTTACTTGAACCTTTGTCCAATCAAGTTCAAGGTACTGTTCTTTTTCCTCCATTGCGTGCAAATCAGAGCGGAAACTTTGTTCAATAAGTGCCAATCTCTCATAAGAACGGCGTGCAATTTTTTCAGATTTTTCACGTCTTAATTCTGTCAAAATTTCTTTGATTTCAGCTTTCGCTTCGTCTAGTTGACCTTCAAAGCGGTCTTTGATTATTTTTAAAGACTTTTTCTTTTCTTTTTTGTGTTCAGACAGCTCTTTTTCGTAATGCTTTTTAAGCTCATCAGCCTCTGCGTTCCTAGTTTCAGCCTCTTTAAGGTTTGTGTCTAATCTTTGTTGCGTGTCTTGCAGACGTTCTACAACAAGGCTAGAAGTGTCATGCTGGGTGATTAAAAGCTCTTTAGCCTCCCAAACTAAGTTTTCTGGCAAACCAAGATTTGAGGCAATAGAAATAGCGTTGCTCAACCCAGGAATCCCAATAATCAATTTGTAAGTCGGTGAAAGCGATTCTGTATCAAATTCCACGCTCGCATTCTTGAAATATGGGTCTGTGTATTCCAAGGTCTTTAATTCACCATAGTGAGTTGTAATGATTGATTGTGAGTGACGCTTTGCAAACTCTTTCATAATGATTTCTGCCAAAGTCGCACCTTCTTGTGGGTCAGTACCTGCGCAAAGTTCGTCAATAAGTATAAATGCTTCTGAATCAGCATTTTCTAGAATATCAATTACATTCTTCATGTGAGAAGAAAAAGTTGACAAATTCTGCAAAATGCTCTGTTCGTCACCAATATCAGCCAAAACTTTTTCAAATGGATAAATGTGAGCTTCTGCACAAGGCAAGAACAAACCCGATTTCATCATTAAAATGAACAAGCCAACTGTTTTTAGAGCAACAGTTTTACCACCTGTGTTTGAACCTGTTATAACTACTGATTTATAGTTTTCGCCAATCTCAAAATCGTTCTCAACAATTTTCTCAACGTGTCCAATTAAAAGTGGGTGTCGCATCAAATCAATTTTGATTTTCTTCTCAATATTAACTTCTGGCTCAATTGCCTGAATTTTTACAGCGTATCTTGCTTTTGCAAAATGGAAGTCGATTTGTGCTAACAAGTTTTCTGTATGCACCAAACTGTCCATCTCACGACGAACTTCGTTGCTTAGAGCCGTTAAAATTCGTATGATTTCTGCGTAAATTTTTGACTTGATTTCTCTAATTTTGTTGTTTATAGGTACAATTTGTGCAGGTTCTATGTAAAAAGTTTTGTTTGTGGCAGAAACATCGTGTACGATACCGCCCACCTTGCTTTTAGAAGAGGCTTTAACTTGAAAAACAATTCTATCATCTCTTAGCGTGTAAATGTTTTCTTGCAAATGCTTTTGAAACTCTGGCGAGTTCATCAACTCTTGAACTCTTTGTTTTAAGTTGCTTTCAGTATCTCTTAAAGAAGAATACAGCCCTTTTAGCTCTGGGTTCGCATTCTGTTTGACAGTAAAATTGTCATCAAAGGTGTCAAGAATTTTGTCTTCTAATTCTTTGTTTGCGTATAAATCATTGGTGAGGGTTTGCATTGAGGCGTCGAAGGGGAGATTTTCTTTAAGAAAATTCCTAACAATTCTTGAAGTTCGCATAGTTTTTGCGATATCAACAAGTTCTTCTTCTACAAAATACTCGTTGCGTTCACGAAGAATTTTAAATTTCTGAATTTTATCAATCGGAATATCACGAGCTAAATCCAAAACATCTTTAGCTTCCCTTGTCAAAACAATTTGAGCTTGAATGTCACTAGCTTTTACAAAAGGAGTTAAATCAAGGCAAAGTTTTTTTGATTGCTCTGTTTTTGCAAATTTTGCTAATTCGGCTAAAATCTTGTCGTATTCTAATGCTTTTTGTGATTTTTGGATAATACTCATTATAGAATGATTATAAATTATAAAGATTTTTCTGCAAGTATGCTTAAAAGGTATTGGGCGAATGTGTGGTAAATTTTTATAGCGTTGCTGCATTTTTATGTTATAATTCATTTATATTGAGGGAGATTTGACTATGCACAATGTAAGAAAAATTACAGAAGATTTATTTTATATCGGTTGTTCTGATAGAAGATTAAGTTTGTTTGAAAGTGCGTATCCGGTTAAAGACGGCGTTTCTTACAATTCTTATGTGTTAAGAGATGAGAAGAATGTTTTATTTGATACTGTTGATAAAGTTTGCGCAGAACAGTTTTTTGAAAATTTAACAGAAGCTCTAAATGGAGAAAAACTAGATTATCTTGTTGTACAACACATGGAGCCAGACCACTGTGCGCTAATAGCCGAGGTTGTTAAAATTTATCCAGAGGTAAAATTTGTATGTACTGCTAAAACTGTTGGTATGATAAAACAGTTCTTTAATTTTGATATTGATGCGAGAGTTCAAGTTGTTAAAGAAGGTGACACCTTAAATACAGGTAAGCACGAATTACAATTTGTACTTGCTCCAATGGTGCATTGGCCAGAAGTTATGGTAACTTATGACAAGACCGATAAAATCTTATTTTCAGCCGATGCGTTTGGTTCTTTTGGTGCAATCAATGGCAACTTGTTTGACGATGAGGTTGATTGGCAAAGAGATTGTTTAGATGAGGCTAGAAGATACTATACCAATATCGTAGGTAAATACGGTTTGCAGGTGCAAATGTTGTTAAAGAAAGCAAAAGCTCTTGATATAAAATTAATTTGCCCTCTTCACGGCTTATTGATAAAAGAAAACATTGGCTTGTTTGTAGAAAAGTATGATAAATGGTCGACTTATACTCCAGAAGAAAATTCTGTTTTGGTTGCCTATTCATCTGTATATGGTGGAACAGAAAGTGTCGCAAGTTTAATTGCATCAAAGTTAGCAGATAAAGGTGTGAAGAATATCAAAATGTTTGATGTTTCAATGACACACCCATCTTTTGTTTTAGCAGAGGCTTTTAAGTATTCAAATATCGTTCTTGCAACAACTACTTATAACGCTGGAATTTTTGAATCTATGGAAAATTTCTTGCATATTTTGGCATCACACAATTTGCAAAATAGAAAATATGTGTTGATTCAAAATGGAAGTTGGGCACCAACTTGTGGCAAACAAATGCGTGAAATTTTAGAAAAAATTAAAGGTTCTGAAATTCTTAATGATTCTATTTGTATTAAGTCTACTCTAAAGGAAGAACAACTTGCAGAATTAGATAATGTGGTAGATGTTATCGTAAATTCTTTAAGTTTATAATGTTTTTTAATGGAGCAAAAGTTGCATCATAGAAAAATGTTGTAATTACAATAGAAATTTATATTGATTTACGTTAATATAAAATTGTAAATAAAAAGGAGATAATTATGAAAAAATACATTTGTACAGTTTGTCACTATGAATATAATCCAGAAGTAGGCGACCCAGATAACGGTATTCCAGCTGGAACTGCGTTTGAAGATTTGCCAGAAGATTGGACTTGTCCTCTTTGTGCAGTTGGTAAAGATATGTTTGAAGAAGAATAAAATTAAAAATGTCGAGCTTCAAAAAGCTCGACATTTTTTTATTATTTGTTTAGTTTTTGAATTAAATCATCTGTGATATCAACTCCGCCTGAAAAAACGCTCCTTGAGTCAATTATTGCATCAAGTCCTTTTTCTAAGCGAATTTTTTCTGTAACTGCGTGAATGCGGTTGTAAACTTCTTCCTCTTTGCGTTCTCTAAAATCATTGAAAGCTTGTTCTTTCGTTTTGAGTTCAGCCTGAACCGTCGTTTCAAATTTTTGTTTTTGGACTGCAGATTCCAGCTTGTTAAACTCATTTTCTTTCATCATTAAATATTGTTTAATTTCGTTATTTTTTGTTTCAATTTGCGTCAATGTTGTTTTTGCATATTGATAATTTTGAATAACTTTTTCGTAGTTTATATAACCTACACCGCCCGCAAATGATGGCAGTGAGAGTGTCAATAAAAAGATTAAAGTGATGATTTTTTTCATTTTATACCTCATTAATACCCATAAAAATTCATACCGCTTGTGCCAAATGTGAAGTAACCATTTTTTGAACCGTAACTTCCTGGGTTGGTGATTGGTATTCCATAGTCAACAGAAATTGGTCCAACTCCTGGAATATAAACTTTCAAGCCGACACCTGCAGTGATTGCGCTAAGCGGTCTATCATATAAAACGCTCGAAATTGTTGGGTCAAAAATTTTACCTGCATCAACAAAGAAGGTTAAACGAATTTTTTGGAAGAAATCCCATTTAACTCTATCAGAAAATGGTAATGGTGTGGCAAGTTCTGCAGAACCCATTACAAATGCGTCGCCTGAGCCAACTCCACTCATTCTAAAGCCTCTTATTGAATAAGGACCGCCAAGCCTAAATGCCATAACTTCTGGCATGTTGCGACCGTGTGCCCTTATTCCAGCACGGGCATTGAGTGAGAAGGAAGATTTTTTAAGAACAGGGAAATACTTTGTAATTCCACCTGCTACACGTCCATGGGTACTGCCGATAGAGCTAAGTCCTACTGATTCAATAAATTTAGCATTAGCAATAATACCGTTTCGAGGGTTTTCGTCAGAATCTAAGCTTGAGTATTTAATTCCAGGTGCAAAGTTTAAGAACGTTCCACCAGCAAGTTGTTCAGCTCTGTGGCGAATGTCTAAATTCCGGAGTGCGTACATTTGCGAAATTCTATCGTAATCTCCCTCGCTCATACTGATATGCTCAATTCCAGTCGTGAAATCTGCAGAAACTCCATCTATTTTTCTAAACTTGTGTTCAACTCCTGCGCTAATTCCAAATCGGCGTTCAATTGCAAGTGGAACTTGCCAACTGCCCATATCTCTATAATATAATTTGCTTAAAAATGATGTATCTGCATTTAAGAAGTGTGGTTCAAAGAAATTTAATTCTAATTGATAGTTCATTCTATTTTTTATAGATGCATCGCTTAGTAATATCCCAGAGCCAAGTATTCCAGAGGCAGAAATTCTTTGACCTCTGCCTAAAAAGTTGTTTTCGCTAATTCTTAATGAGCCGAAGGCTCCCAAGCCATTATCAATGCCACCACCGATTGCAATGCTATTAGAAGAATCTTCTTTTACAATGACTTTTACATTGTATTCGCCCTCGACTGTGTCGCTAGGGCAAATTTGTCTGTCAACATCTTTGAAGATTTGTGTTGAATAGATTCTACCCAAATCTTCTTTTAAATAGTTTTCGTTGTAAACAGTTCCAGGTTGTGTCATTATGTTACGTTCAATGACATAATCTTTTGTCTTTTCGTTTCCTTCAATCAAGATTTTGTCTATCACACCTTCTGTCAAGGTGAAGGTTAATGCTCCATCGGGGTCGTCATCAACAGAACTTACGCCAGCTAAGATGTAGCCTTTATTGTGGTAATAGCCACTCATTTTGTCGATTGCGGTGTTGATATTGGAAATATTTTGAGGAAGTCCTTTTAAAGGCATTACAAAAGGCATTAATTCCATTGTCGAAATTACAGTATTTCCAACAATGGAAACCTCCGAAACCATAATGTTTTCTTGTAATTCAAAGGTTAGCGTAACTGTGTCATCAGAGTTTAAAATAGGAGAAACCGCCATTTTATCGGTAAAGAAACCTATTGCATAAATTCTTTGCAAATCTTGTTGCAACAAGTCCTCGCTAAACAAACAACCAGCTTGAGTTTTGATTTTTGAAGATACTACATCTTCTGAAAGAAGATGTAGTCCTCTAAACTCAATGTTGCTAATAATTTTACCTTCTAAATTAAGATGTTCTGTGTTGTCTTCATTTACCTCAACAACATAAGTGTCGTCTGACTTTATTTCTGGGGAAGTGTCTTCTGTAATAGTTGGTGGCGAGAAGAAATCTGATTTTTCTTCCTTAACACTATTTTCTTCTTCCTTGTTAGCTTGTGGAGCTTGAGGGTCATCTATTTCTGAAGAAAAATAATCGGCGTCGGTATTTTCACTATTAGGGTTAAAGGGAACAAGTGTTTTGATTACGGGTTTTGCTGTTTTTGTTGTATCTAAATATAAGGGGTTGATTAATTTTATAGGTTTAGCTGGAGTTAATTCTAGCAGTGAAAAATCTGGCTTTGAAGAAACCAAATAAGAGTTGTAATCTTTTGAAATAGGGAGTATTGGGTCATCTGCAAGTGTAAGAAGTTCAGAATTTTGAGGTTCTATTGTTGTGTTGATAGCTAAAGAAGAAGTGCAACTTAAACACACTGTTAGCAATAATGCTACAGTTAGCTTTGTATTAAATTTTCTCTTCTTATTTTTCACTTCCATTCTTAATTTTTTTTGCTAAATATCAGCTTCGGTTAAAGACAAAACTGCTTGGTAAAAGCCTTTTGGGTCATTCCCTGCGAAAGATGATTTTAGAACATTTGAACCCACGTTTACGGTTACTAGCGTAGTTCCATTTTCTGCATAAACTTCGTATTTACCTTGTCCTTGCAAGTATCTTGATTTTGCGCCAGAGATTGAAGTTACTGGATAAGCAACTACCCCTGGGCTAGCTTTTGGTAAAGCTCCCATTTTACAATTAGCTAAAGCCTGTGATTTTGGCTTGTTTGCAAGATTTGCAAATGCTATATAAACTCTTCCTCCTTGCTCAAACATAGCTTCTTCAAACCCACCTTCTGTGACAGTGTTTGCTTTAAGATAAAGAGTTGTTTTTTCTGCACTGTTTGAAATAACTTTGAAGGTAGTTGAGAGCGGAGTGTATAAATTTCCAGTTCTGTCGGTAATGTTTGCAGTTAATACTGGGCTAGAAATTGCTTCAACTTTTACAAAACGAGGAATTGTTACATTGAAAACTGCACTAGCACTGTTGCCGTCAGCAAAACTGGCTAGCGTGCTTGAAATAAGCACTAAAAATGATAATAATATTTTCTTCAAAACGATTTCCCCAAATCTAGTCTAATCGATTTATCGATTAGAACCATTCCCCTTAAGTCTATATTACCTTAAAAGAACTTGTAGTTGCAATTTGTAACACATTGTAAAGTCTAATTGACGGACTACTCTTTTAAGATGAAATCTTGTCGTTTAGTTCCTATTAATAGATGATTTTGTTCAAATTTTTATTGAGGTTTGTTTACAAATTGTTACAATAATAATAGGAATTTTACTATATAGAAAGATTTAAGTGAAAAAGTTATTGATTACAAGTTTATATTTGTTTTTCTTGTGCGCACCGTCGTATGCGTCCTTTGTAATCGTGGACTATCAAGGCGATACAGTTGTGCATCAACAAAATATTGAAAGAAACTTGATAATTAATAGCGATGATGATGGTGTGTATAATATTGCTCTTAGACCGCTTGATGATGCCTTAAAAAGTTCTGATGGCAGAGTGTCTATACCTTTAACAAATTTGTATATCAATAACACAAGAGAAGATGTTTATTTACGTTACAACGAATATTCCAATATATTTAGCGGACTTGAAATGGGTGGTGTTGCTAAAAATATGGTTGCCAAAATTCGTGACTTTGGAATGGTTCCAGCTGGTACTTATAGTATAAATTTTGAAGTTCAAGCAACTGATATTGAAACCAACCAAATTGCATCAACAACTACTTTTAACTTGCAATTTATTGTTCCAGCTATTCAAGAGATAAGTTTACATGGCGAAATTCCTAAAATCTCAGTCGGCGCATCAGAAGCGTTTGATACACAAAAAAAAGTGACAAATGAAACTTCCCCAATGGTTTATATAAATTCTAATTGTGATTGGGAATTGTCTGTTAATTCGGATAGTTTTGGCGAAAAAGCAGGCAATTATTATGTAAGAACTGTGACAGCTTCTTCTAATGTGGGCGAACGCTTGCAAGAAAGAGTTTTGTTGCAGGAAGGAAAAGAAATTATTTTAGCAAAGGGAAAAGCTCCTGCTAATAATGAATACGTTTCAGTTGAGTATTCGGTTGAAACAAAAGACGGCAAGTATTTACCTGCTGGATATTATGACAATAAAGTGCGCTATATCTTGCGTGAAGCTGGGTAACGCGTTCCCTCCCTAATTAGGGAGGGTTAGGGTGGGTATTAATCCCTAAATGTAAAATAATATGCAAGGAAAACAACTTACAGAAAAGACGATACCCACCCGCATCCGTAACTCGCTCCGCTCGAACGGCTGCGACCTCCCTAACGAGGGAGGTGTTCAAAAAGACAAGGAAAATGATATGTTCAAAAAATTAAACAAAAAAATCTTAACAACGACTTTAGCACTAATGCTATCAGTGCCAGCGTTTGCGTCAATTGGTGTATCGCCTACAAGAATTGAAATAAATGCTAACAAGTTGAAAACAAATTATATAACGACTGCAATTGACGTTAAAGGTAGCCCAAATGCATCAACTCGTTATAAGGTTTATACGGGATATTTTAAGGTAAATGAAGATAATGAAGCCGTAATGGTTGAACATTCAAATGGCGATATTTACGATATTTCTAAAAAAATTAGATTTGTGCCATCTGAATTTACTATTCCACAAGGTAAGGCTCAAAAGGTTCGTGTAAATATAGCAGGGTTAAAACAATTACCAGATGGTGAAAGTAGAGCAATGATTTATATAGAAGATTTAAACCCAAAAGAAATGGCTTTGCCAACTCATAGAGATGGTATCGGTGCACAAATTATTGTAAAAACTCGTGCTGGTATTCCTATTTATATTGACAAAGGCAGAATTAGTAAAATTGGTGAAATTGAAAAATTTAATGTCGTAAAGGCTAAAGGTGGTTTGTACGCTGATACAAAAATTTTGTCAAAAGGTAATACAAAAATCCGTTGTAATAGAACAATACAAATTTCTCAAGGTAAAAAACTCATTGACGAGTTTAGTATTGGCGAAAAAGTTGTTAGTGGCGGAAGTTATAACGTTAGCCAAGACAAAATTAGGCTTGATAACATAAAAAATTCTGGTGAATATACAGTGACATTGGTTGTGTCTTATTCAGACGAAAACGGCAAGCGTAAAAATATTAAAAAAGAAACAAATGTAAATATACAAGGTAAAGTGTAAAACAAAAGAAAGAAAGGAAGGTTTACCCTATGAAAAAAATCGTAAAATTACTCCCAGTAGCACTTGCATTAATGATTGCAGTGCCAGCATTTGCAGAAGAACCTGAAACTGCAAGTGAAAATGCTACATCAACTTTGAATTTAACTGTAGACAAATTTATCAACATTACTCACTCGGCTTCTAGTGTAGAAACTGCTAATGCAAGTTTTAACCCTAGTTATACAACTATAACAACAGACAAAGCATTAACTGCAGCTTTCCATGTTATTAACAATGACCCAACTAGAAAAATTTATTTGTCAGCAACTGCACCAACTAGTGGTGGTAACACTCCAGCTTTGTTTGCAACTGATGCATCAGGTAATGGCTTGAGCATTGTTTTAACAAATAATTCAAGACAACCTGCTGCAAGTGCAGTAACAAATATTACAGGAAGAACAGGTGTAGCAAAAGCATCTAACCCAGATGCAATTGGTTTTACAATAACACCTGCAATTGCTCCAAAAGATGGTACTGGTGCCGCAGAACCATCAGTATCTTATGCTGACAACAAAGTAACATACGCTATCAAAAACGGTGAGTATGATATGAGTTATGCCTTGAACACAACTGCTATTGCAGAAACTTTCTCAACTCATGATACAGATGGTACTTACCAAGCAACAGTTACTTTGACAACTTCTGGAACATAGTAAGAGATAGAATATGAAACAAGCTAAATCACTAAAATTGTTAATATTTTTGGTAGCTGCAACTTTTGTTGCAGGAAAGGCTTATGGTTATACAGAAGCTGAACAGTCGTTAAAAACGACTGTTCAGCCTGCTATTTCCATTACTAAATCAGAAGCTTCTATCGAGAATCTTAATGCTAATCCAGAAAAAGGTACGCACAGTGGTTTTAGCTCAATATTTAATCTAAAAACAAATGGTACCGATGATGATTATGATTTTCTTGTAGAATCAAGCATTTTGACTTCGGGGGGAACGGTTTCTGCATACGGAAACAATGGTTGTATTTTATTTGGGCATACTCTAGATTTGCCTACTGCGGACGCAATTGAGAATGCCAAAAATGGTGGTAGCAATAATGCAAATGTTATTGCATATCCAGTTACAATTCAGGCAACAAGTCCATTTACTGCAAGTTTTGATAGTGGGAATAGCAGAGGGGCTTGTTATGTAGTAAAAGTTAATGGTGGAGATGAAGGAACTGTTACTCACTCCGTTCAAGGTGTACCAATTAGTGGTACATATAACGTGGGACAAGACCAAGCAGGGATATATCAAGCAGTGGTTATGTTCACGGCATATAGTAAATAATTCTCTTTCCCTTGTTGAGGGTAAAAGAGGCATGTTAAATAGATATCTGGGCAAGGCTTGCCCTATGTGGAAGAATTGAACATTGAAAAAGTGAAGAGATATTGGGGTGTTTTTTCTGTAAAGAAAACCCTCTCCCTAACCCTGTCTTGAATTATTCGGGCGAGCATAATATTTCAATGACCTCAAAGCCAGAATGGCTTTTTCTGGTCATTTCCATATTATTTGCTCTTACGGGCTTTCGCCCTACCGAAAATTCGCTCTCCCTCGGAGAGGGAATAACCAAAGGTTTGCGAGTCTGGCGATAGCTCCTTCCCTAGTTAGGGAAGGTTGGGAAGGGTATCAATTAGAGAAACTCGCTAACAGATGCGACCTCCCTAACAAGGGCGACAACTCTTCACTTTTTCAACCAATAAGCCATCATGTTAAATAGAATAAAGAAAAACTTAATAATTGCAACAATAGGCTTGGCGTTAACCATGCCTGCTTTTGCTGTGGATTCTACCATTTCTTATATTTCTATTAATGACATGGCTTATCAAGATGTAGAAATTGTTTTAGCGCAAAACAATCAAATATTAGTACCGTTCAAACAATTAGCAGAAATTTTTAATATTCAATATACTGCAAATCGTGTTGATAAAATTATTAACTTTAAAACCTTAGATGGAAAAGATGGTGTGGTTTCTCAAAGAGGTGTGTTTGTAAACGACGCTCCTATCTCAAAAACTCCAACCGTTTTCTTGCAACAAGGTATTATGGATGGCGTGTTTAATGAGGCTTACATTACTCCAGATACTGCATCTAAAATTTTTGGTGCAAAAATCGACGCTAATTTCAATGATTTAACAATTATTGCAAATGTAGAACGTGATATCCCAATTTTACATAGCAGTAATGTGATTACTGCAGAAGATAAGGGTCCAAAAGCTCATCAAGATGTTGTTTGTCCAAAACCACAAGGAAAAATTACATTAAACAAAATCGGTTTACGTTCAAATATTCAAAATGATAACTTGAGAATAAGAGGACAAAATTATGATAGTATAAATGGAACTTTGTCTGGTAGTACTCAAGCTAGTATCAATGGTAATTTCTTTGGTGGAAAATATCGTGTTGAAGCTACTGAATATCACTATCGCTCTGATGCATTTATGTTTGGTGGGTTAAGTGCAGCTTACAAAAACAGTATTAAAGATAAAGAAACTGGAAAAGACAAATACTTCTATGAATTAGGTAAGGTTAGAGGTGTAAACGACGTTGATTCTAGCTTAGGTACTAATATTTTTGGTGCTCAAATTTGGAATTACGATTATGAAAAAACTCCGCCTCAACAATTAAACGGTTATGTTAAGCCAACAAGTTTAGTTAGATTAACTGTAAATGATTTAGAGCCAACGTTATTAAACACATACGCTGGTTATTATACTTTGAAAGATGTACAACTTCCTAACCCCGTTAAAAACATTAAGTTGGAAGAGGTTAATGAAGATGGAACAATTGAATTAATCAAAGAGGAACGTTATTCAGTTTTTGGTAACAGACCGTTTGAAAAAGAACAACGTGCTACTGCTTATGCTGGTGTTTGGGGCTACCAAAACAGATTCTTTAGAGAAGGTGCAAATATTTATCGTGGAAACAACAAGAAAGTTACTGCTGGTATTGATTATCAAGTAGGTATAAAAGATAATGTTACTTTTGAATCAAAATTAACTGGTGACAAGCTTTATGAAAAGAATGGTTCAAGTGTTATTTATAGAATCCCAACTAACGATACTTTACTAGTAAGTGGTACTCAAAAGAGCGTAAACTACCTAGAAGGTGCAACTTCTTTGAATAGCATTGAATGGGTTAATCCTAAAAATAAAAGTATAAAAGGTAGATTTACTGCTGGCGCAAGCGTTGCACATGATATCAGAGAAGAATACACTCACGCAGGTTATATTGTTAAAGGAACTGGCGAGTATGAAAAAGACTTATCAAAATATGAAGGAAAAATCTTGAAGCCAAAAAGATTCTTTTCAAAAGTTGAGGCGTTCCAAACTTCACCAGATTTTTATATTGCAAGTAGTGATTCAACGTCTAAAAATGACCGCACAGGTGGAAAAGTTTCAGGCGGCTTAACATTTAACCAAACAAATGCAAATGGTAGTTATAGTAGATATTATTCAAACATGAACCACAGATATAACGGTGGAACAATTAAGTTTGACGAAGGTTCAATTAATGTGTCTACTAAAGTTCCAAAAGTAGCAAATCTAAGATTTAACAGTTACTACAGACGTGGTACAAATGATTTAGGCAGAAACAAAAACTATTTTTACGATGCAAACGCCTCTCGTGATTTAGGTCGTTGGGCAAGAGTTCAAGTTGGTAGAAGAGAAAGCTTGTATGATACAAAATACGGAGAAGAAACTTCTTTTAATAGAAATTACCACTCAAAATATGCAGATAACTACGCTCAATTGGATATTCCAATCCCAGGAAATCATGGTAGATTTTCTCTTGGACACAGTATTGTAAAATATAATACGGCAACTTATAAAAATGGTTATAATATGTTCCGCTTTGGTTATACTTTCCCAACTTGGAAACGTTTAACACTAGGTGTTGGGTATGGTTTTAGATATAGCGGTCAAGGTGGTAATGATTTTAATATTAATCTTGCTTATCGTGCAAAATCTGGACAAACAATGTCTGTTGGTTATCAATATTCAAAAAATGGCGGATATTTTATTGATAATATGTTTACACCAACAACAAACAGACATTCTATAAATTTTGTGTTTAATGATGCCTTTCAATTGTTCAACCACGGTTTGAAATCTGTTGGACAAGAAGATTTAGAAAAAGGTATTTTTGAAGCAATCGCTTTTGTTGACGTAAATAAGAATGGTAAATTTGACAAGAAAGTTGATATTCCAATAAAAGATGTTCCACTTATTACAAGTTGGTCAGGTGAAACCTGTTTGACAAATAAACGAGGAAGAACATATTCTTCTAGCTTAAATCAAGGCGTATACACAGTTTCTTTGGATATGAATCAATTACCAATTACGGTTGCACCTCTAACAAATGATTTAATTAGTAAAAAAATTAAAATTGACGGTGGTTCAACTACAAAACTTGAAATTCCTTTGATGAGTACTGTTGGTTCAGTTTCTGGTGTTCTAAAAATCTCTGATGATTTCGAGAGAGATTTGAAAATTACAGATTTTGTAGTTGTTATTGTTGATGAAAATGACGAAGAAGTTAATTATTCAACTGTAGATTCAACTGGTGAATTTTATATTTCTGGTCTAGCTCCTGGAAATTATACTTTAAAGCTCGATGAAAGATTTGTTGATGCTTATGGCTTAGAAAAACTTCCGTCAAGTGAAATTAGTATTTCAATTCCTTATGACTACAATACACCAATTGATTTTACGGAGCAAAATTTAGAGTACAAGACACTGTCTTTATAAAATGATAGCGAAAGCTATTTAAAAAAAATCTATTTAACATGAAAAATCACTAGCCACTATGAATAGTGGCTTTTTTTTGTAAATCTTCTCGGTTTGTGTTTAAATAAAAGAGGGATAGTTTAAATAGGAATAGAGAATATGAAACTTGAGATAACAACGGCAAAAAATTCTTTTAAATACGGTTGGTTATTAGGTAGAATTTTTCCGTATTTAAAACCTTATTTGTTTAGAATTATTTGCTGCTTTTTAGTTGCCATTCCATTAGGCTTGCTAGACGGCGTAACTGCGTTTGCGCTAAAACCTTTTATGGATTATGTTGTTGGAAAACAAGATTGGATATTCCATTTATTTGGACACGAATATACTTTAACTTGGCAAGTTTTTGCCTTTATTATTCCGTTCGGTGTCGTTGCCTTTGCTGCCTTTCAAGGTGTTTTGAGATACCTTAATGACTATCTTTCAGCGTGGAACTCACAAAGAATTACTAACGATGTGAAAATCGATTTGTTCCATAGACTAATCTATATGGATCCGCAATTCTACGATGAAAACCCATCAGGTATTGTAATTACTAGATATATGAATGACCCGCAAACAGCATCATCTGGTATTGTTGACCAAATCAAAACAATCACAACAAGTTTGTTTGGTGCACTAGGTTTGATTGCAGTAATGCTTTATAGCTCATGGAAGCTTGCGGTTATTGGCGTTTTAGTTCTTTGTGTTGCGTTTATTCCTGTAGCTTTAATCAGAAAAAGAATTAAATCAGCATCTAATAAAAACATGGTTATTGGCGGTAATATTACTACCAATATTAACGAAACTTATAGTGGCAATAAAGTTATGGCTGCGTATGAACTTCAAGAAAGACAAGAAAAATATTTCCGCAACCAAATTTGGGAATCTTTTAATGTTAATATGTCTTTGACAAAGCGTGCAGCGTGGATGTCACCATTGATGTATGTTATAGCTTCTTGCGGTATTGCACTTGTTTTAGCCTATGGAACACATTTGATTACATCAGGCGAAATGACTGCTGGTAGTTTTGCATCTTTCGTAACTTCTTTGTTGCTATTGTACAAGCCTGTTAAAACATTAGGTAACACATTAACAAATATTCAAAATATTTTTGTTGCTCTAGGCAGGGTGTTTGAATTATTTGATTTGAAACCAGAAATTCAAGACAAAGAAAACGCTATTGAGTTAAAAGGCTTAAACGACAAAATCGAATTTCAAAATGTTTGGTTTGAATACGTTCCAAATCAACCAGTGTTGAAGAATTTTAGTTTAACAGTTAATAAAAATGAAACTGTTGCAATTGTAGGTAATTCTGGTGGTGGAAAATCTACTCTAGTTAATCTTTTGCCTAGATTTTATGATATAAAATCGGGTGCAATTAAGTTTGATGGCGTAGATATTAGAGAGCTAACATTAGGTTCTTTAAGGCATAATATTGCAATGGTATTTCAGGATAATTTCTTGTTCTCTGGAACAATTAGAGAAAATATTCTTATGGGTAAACCGGAGGCAACTGATGCAGAACTTGAAAATGCTATTGAATCTGCACATTTGCAGGAAATGATTGATGAACTCCCAGAGGGGTTAGATACCTTGCTTGGCGAAAGAGGTATGACACTTTCTGGCGGACAAAGACAAAGAGTTGCAATTGCTAGAGCAATGATTAAAAATACGCCAATTGTAATTTTAGATGAGGCAACTTCTGCATTGGATAACAAATCAGAGGCGATTGTTCAAAAAGCTTTGGATAACTTAATCAAAAATAAAACAGTGTTTGTAATTGCTCACAGATTGTCTACAATTAAGAATGCAGATAGAATTGCGGTTATAAACGAAGGTGAACTTGTAGAACTTGGTAATCATGAAGAACTTATGAGTATTGAAAACGGTCAGTACAAAGCTCTTTATGAAATGCAGTTTAAAAAACAAGAATGTAACGTTTAAAAAGTGCGTTCTTAATAAATTGCCATGGGTGCTTTTTTGTATTAAACTGTAACTAGAGAGGTGAAGATGGATTTTTTCAGACAACATAAAAAACTAATAGTTGGCTTAATAACAGTATCATTTATTTTATGGACTGCGGGCATGGGCTTGTTGATGTTACTTCCAGTGTTTAGTAAATAATTGAGTAGGTCGGGGGTAGCTGTTTGAAGAAATTATTAAGTTTATTCGTATTTTTTGCAATCGTATTCAACACATTGGCGTGTTGTACGTCTTTTGGTGCGCAAGATTTGGAAACCAAAAAAAGACAAACGAGAGCAAAAATTAATCACCTTAAATGGCTAGAAAATGTTGAAACAAACAAGCTTTATAAGAACCAACAAAAATTAGAAAATGCGAATAATAACTTAAAACAGTCAAAAACTCAAATAATTAGTGCGCAAAAGGAATTGTCTGGCATGCAGGCTCAATTGGAGCAAGCCTCTAATGAATACAATAGTTTGAACTACGTTTTGGCAGGACACATAAGAAAAGTTTTTAAATCTCAAAGAAAAGCGTTTTTTGAACTTTTGATTAGTTCAGAAGATATTAACATGCTTGTTGATAGAGTTTATTTCCAAAAAATTCTATTAAAAGACGATTATAGAAGAATGGCCGTTGCAAAAAGAAAAGCTCAAGAAATTGCGTTGCTAAAATACAATATTGAAGCAAAGAAAAAAAATCTAGAACGTTCTGTTGCAAATATTAATAGCGAAAAGGCATATATTGATAGAGCGATTGCTAAAAATGAAAGCATGATTAATAAATTGAGAACCGATAGAGTTGCTTACCAAAAGGCGGAAAAAGAGCTTGCTAAGCAGTCTGCAAGTATTGGTTCTTATATCAATAAAACGGCAAAGGCTTCAGATGTGCATGTTGCATCGGGCTTTATTAAACCTATCCAAGGTAGAATAACTTCACCTTTCGGCTGGAGAACTCACCCGATATTTAACAGTAAATCTTTCCACTCAGGCGTGGATATAGGCGGACCTAATTTGGGTGCAATCAGAGCGTCTAACTCTGGTAAAGTTATTTATTCTGGCTGGTATGGCGGTTATGGAAAAGTTGTTATAATAGAGCATGGTATTGTAAATGGCAAGCCGATTACGACTTTGTATGCTCACATGAACTCAATTGCGGTTTCAAACGGTCAAAGAGTTCAAAAGGGTCAATTAGTTGGTTATGAAGGAACAACAGGTTACAGTACAGGTCCACACTGTCACTTTGAAGTAAGAGTGAACGGACAACCAAATAATCCACTAAATTATATATAATAGGAATTTGAATTTTGAATAAAAAGTTAACTATATTTTTAATAACATCTCTTGTTGCAGTAAACACGGCGTTTGCTGATTATTCGTTTGTTGACGAAGGCGACTTTACTGGTGATGCGTTCTTTCAACCACCAGGAGTGAAGGCAAAACAAGAAGAGGCAAATTCACCTACAAGAAAGGCTACTTTGCCACCGCTTAAAAAAGCTCGTTTAATTATTAAAAAGAAATTAAAAGAGCGTGATGCAAAGAAGTTTGAACAAGCTCCTGTTGCGCCGAGTGGAGATGATATTTTTTCAGCAGAGGCAACTACTTCTGATTATGCAATTAAAGATGCAGAAGAACATTTTGACGAAGATATGATGCCAGATGGTTTTGAAGCTGATGAACAATCTGTTGATGAGCAAAAAAAACATTTCTGGAATAAAAAGAAAAAAGCTGAGAAAGTTGCAAAACAAGAAGATACAGAAAACATCATTCTAGATTGTGACAACATGGACTATGATACTGAAACTTACAGTATGCTTGCAACTGGCAACGTTAACGTTAAGTTTGTAAAACAACAAACAACGATTAAAGCCGATAAAATTACTTATGATAGAATGAACAATACTATTAAAGCAGAAGGAAATGTTCGTATTCTAAAAAATGGTCAAACAATATATGGTGACTATATTTTTGTTGATATGAACGAAGAAAATGCTTTGATTGAAAACCCAATTACGCAAACTGCAACAATAGAGATAAAAGCAAAAAAAGGTTATGTGTATGGCGATAAGATTGTTCAAGAACACGGTTCTATTGTTGTCGACCAGTCATATCCGATTAGGTATCGTTCTGTAGCGAATGGTCCTGCTATGGATAGTATGTTAGTTCCAAAAAATCAGACTTTGAGTGCTGATATGGAGCGTGGAATTGTAAGATTACAGGCAAGAGAAATTAAAATTACTCAAAATGGAAATCTAGAAACGGTTGCTATTAGCCATGGTTCTTTATATAAAGGCAAAACAAAGGTTCTTAAATTCCCTGCTTTAAAAGTTTATACAAACAAAAATCATGACTTTGCAGAAACAAACTCTTGGGAACTAGGTTCTATTAGAGGTTTGGGTATGTACATAGGCCCTGGGTTTGTGTTTACATCACCTCACGGTGCAGTATTAAAAGCAATTCCAATTTTAAATTATAACCACAGAATTGGCGTTGGTGGTATAGGACGTTATCAAAGTGCCACAAACAGAACTCAAATTGGTTATGGTACTGCAAAAAGCAAGTTTGTACTTAGAGGTAAACAAAAATTAGATGATAATTTATACTTGCAATATGGTGTAAATGACTATATGAACGAATGGTTCTTAGGTAGAAGACGTCCTAAGTATGGCTTAGATTTGGTTTATGAAAATACTTATGGTACTAGAAATTTCTTACTTCCTGGACACGAAGCACATTATAGCCATAGATTTGATTTTGGTTATTATCACGATATTGAAGAAGATAAAAACTTTAGAAATTTGAATGGTACTCATATTGGTACTTTGCGTGCTAGATATATGGCTGAAGCTGGTCAAAATTTGTTCTCTTATGAAGATGAAGAAACGCAAAAAGCTTTGCAATTAGACGTTATTGGTCAATTGTCAGCAGCTTTATATGGTACTGGTGATACTCAGGTTATCGGTAGAGTTGGTCCTAGATTACACACACAATATAGACGTTGGATGCAAGATATCGGCTATTTCCAATCTGTATTTGACGATAATTCGCCTATACCTGTATTTGACGCTTATAGATATGGACGTTCAAATGTGTACTTGAGAGAGTACATTAGATTGAACCGTTATATTACTCTTGCTTGGTTTGGTTCGCTCAATTTGTCTGGCGATTCGCCTAACAACAAGAGATTTCAAGAAAACTCTTTCTACATATCTTTTGGTCCAGAAGACTTCAAGTTCAACTTGGGCTACGATACAGTTAGAGAAAACACCTTCTTTAACTTTGTAGTTATGATGGACCCTAAAGGTACTAAGGTTGATTATGAAAGATTAGAAATTAAGCAAGGTAAAAAGGCTAAGAAGGAAATGGACTTAGAGGAAGAAGATGATAATTCCTTCAAGAATAGTGACAGAGCTCCTGTCTTAGAACATGCAGTAGTAGAAGATGTAAAAACGGTGGAAGATGTTATCTAGAGAAGTTAAAAAAATTATTGAGTATGGCAAGTTGTGTGGCGAAAAAAATTATACTCCAGGATATTCTGGTAACATATCTGCACGTTATAAAGACGGAATGTTGATAACAACGTCTGGTTCTTCAAACGGATATCTTTCAGAAAAAAATGTTGTTTATACAGATTTTTCTGGAAAATCTTTGGAGGAAGGTAAAAAGCCTTCAAGCGAAAAGTTTTTGCATATAGAAATTTATAAACAAAGACCAGATGTTAATTATATTATCCATGTTCATGCACCATATTTGAGTAGTTTTGCATCTGCTGGCAAAGATTTGATGGAGCCAATTATGGCAGAAAATGTGTTCTATTTTGGTGGAATTCCACTTGCTAAATATGCGCTACCTTCTACAATGGAACTTGTTGAAAACACGGTTAAATATTTTGATAAGTTTGATGCTGTTTTGATGGAAAATCATGGTTTTGTTGTTGCGTCAAAGACTATTGAAGATGCGTATATGAAATTAGAGTTGGCAGAATCTTATGCGCAAGTTGTTTTAAATACTTATCTTTTAGGTGGTGCAAAGCTTTTGACCCCAAAACAAGCAGATGAAATTTTGGCTTTGAGATAATTGAGCAAAAGTCGTGTTCAATGACAATAGTTGAACATGACCTACAGACTAAAATGGTGGGAACGCCTTCCACGTTTAGCATTACTTACCATTACTTATAGTCGCTTTTCCCACCCTACATCTGGGGAAGGAGTTCCACCTCACTAGTTAGGGAGGTCGCAGTCGTTCGAGCGTGAGCGAGTTACGAATGCGGGTGGGTATTGATTAAAGTGAAAATAGTTAATAACACTGAACTGTACCCTAAAAAGTGGACACACAAAAGTAGCGAGTGTGGTATAAAAAAGAAAGGGTACAGAAAATGGA
>CAKVLN010000008.1 GCA_934757275.1 uncultured Candidatus Melainabacteria bacterium | reverse complement strand
TAAGGCAATAAGTGAATAGGTGAATAAGTTCGTATTAAATATTATTTTAGTATAATGCGATTAATACTGGAAATTTTTCGTCCAGTCATTACTAGGAGCGGGAGCGACAAAGTAATCCACCCCTCTCAAAAAACAAAGCCACAAACAAAAAAAAGCCACTTAAAAAGTGGCGGGAAAAGGAAAAAGGGATTAAAGGGAAAAATTTAAAATTATGAGAAGATACCAAATGTACGTTCAATGTTATCGCTAACTACCTTCTTAACTGAATCGTATTCTGTAGTTAATGCCGTACGTTCGGTTTCTAATTTTGATAAATCCATATCGTATTTTTTATCTTTTGCATCAATTAATTTTGTATCGTGTTCATATTGTGCCTCTGCCTTTGCATAAGCCTTTTTATCAATTGAAGTTGTAGTTGTTGTGCCGACATAACTATCTGTTGCAATTGAAGTTGTATTTAATTTTACTTCACCAGTCTTTTTGTCTGTTTCAACAATTTCAATTGTAAATCTGCCACTTTCCAATTGGTTCTTTAACCAATCAGAATCGTTTGCTGCATCACCATTCATTGGTCCATCAAATTTTGTAATGCTTACGCAACCACCTGCAGCTTCAATTTGTTTAAAAATATTTTCGTAATATGTAAAATCTTCTTTATTAAAATCTGATTCATCACTAGCGTTTAAGCCAACGTTCTTCTTGTAAATTTGTTCACCGTAGTTGTTGTACATCAAGTTGTAATAAGTCTTTTCAGCTTTATCATACTTGTCTTTATCTTCATCGTTTAAATCATTGTAATCTCCACCAGCATTTTTTATAATTTCGTCCATTTTGTCTTTGGCTGCTTTAATAGAGCTATAATTAGAAGTTTTAGTAATATCTTTGTTGTTTGAAATCTCTGCGTATACTTCGTCACAGTCATTATCTAATTCATTTAAGTCAATATCTTCTGCGCCACCTAACATGTACATTGCAAAGCCGTAAGGTGTAGCATCTGCGTCACCTTTATCATGTTTGTAGTTGTCGTAAGCTTGTTTAATGTCTTCTGAAACAACTAATCTATTGTGGTCATCTCTGATTGCGTATTGATATTTTGTATCAACGGCATTTCTTCCCCACAAATTGTTGAAGTTTGCTGTAATAATATTTCCATCGTAGTCTTTTACTGTCAAAGTGGTTGCGTCTAATGCTTCCAAATACGCTTGATATACTTCATCACTTTGAGTAGCTAACTGAGTTTTGGCATTCTGAATGGACTGTGCCTGATATTCTACATCATGCAGTCTGGCTGTTATTGTTAATAATCTAGCTTGTGACGCTGCCATTCCCATAATTGTGCCATTTTCCTTTTTTATTTAGTCCCTTTTACATGATTTACGGCACATTTCACTAAAAACTTTAGCGTTTAGAACCTATTTTTCTAAAATTGTTACATTTCGTAACATGAATTTTAAGTATAATACTTTTATGATTTAGGAGGGGAGAAATGATATTAAAATGTATCGAATTATTAGCAGTTGCAGTTATTGCATACTTAATCGGTTCAATTCCAACTGGTTATATTATTGTAAAAGCTAAAACCGGACAAGATATTAGAACAGTAGGTTCAGGTTCAACTGGTGCAACAAATGTAAAAAGAGTTTTAGGCAAAAATTACTTCTTTTTAGTAATGTTACTTGACGCCTTCAAAGGCGCATTGCCTGTTGTACTTGCAAAACTTTTTGCAACAGTTGGCGTTTCAGTTGGTCTAGCTCCTGTAATTGCAGCGGTTGCAGTAATTATTGGACACAGCAAATCAATTTTCTTACAATTTAAAGGTGGAAAATCTGTTGCCTCTGGTGTTGGCACAATTTTAGCTTTAAACTGGATTGTAGGCTTAATTATTGCACTTGTTTGGGGTGTTATTACCTACACAACCAAATACGTTTCTGTTGGCTCAATAATCGCATTAATCGTTTCACCATTTGTAATGTACTTTTTACACGCTCCAATCGCTTATGTTGCGTATTGCGCATTAGGTGCCATCTATATCGTTTATTTGCATAGAGAAAACATAAAAAGATTGATTAATGGTAACGAAAACAAAGTAAGATAATTTAATAAAAAAGACAAATAAAAAAACACGTTCTAAATAGAACGTGTTTTTATTATTTTCTAGAATGCAAATCTTTGATTAAATTTTCTAGTAAGAACCAGCTGGTTTCTTTTGTTGAGTTGCACCAGGGATAGCTTGCCAATTAGCAGCCATAATCTTTTTGAAAGATTTAAGAGCAGTATCTTCCAATTCGCCCAATTCTTCTGCTTCCATAATCAATTCTCTCAATGGTAGCAAAGCTCTTTGGTCACGAAGTACACCCAATGCAGCAGCTGCACCAGCTCTTACCAAATCGTTTTCTGAACGGTTTTTCATAACGTCAATTAGAGCAGGAACTGCTTTTGTATCGTTCAATTTGCCTAAAGAAGTTACTGCATAAATTCTAACGTTAACCCATTCGTCATATAACATGTTAATAATTTTGTCAACGCATTTTTTGTTACCAATTTCGCCCAAAGCTCTTGTAGCATCACATCTTACGTTAACTTTTTCGTGGTCTAATGATTTCATCAAAGCGTCTGTTGCAACATCACCAATTTCAATCAAAGCGTCTGTTGCAGTAATACAAACTTGTGAATTTTCATCATTCAAAGCTTCTACAAGTGGTTCAACAACAATTTTACCGCCCAAACGACCTAGCGCACGAGCAGCACGAACTCTAACGTCAACGTTACGGTCTTCTCTTAAAGATTCAATTAAGTGTTCAGTTGCTTTTGTATCGCCCAATTCGCCCAATGCACGAGCTGCATATAAACGAACAGAACCGTTTTTATCATTTTTCAAAACATTGATTAACGGTTCAACAGCTTTAGAATCGCCCATTTCGCCTAAAACACGAGCGGCATTATATCTAACTTTTTCAGAACTTGATGACATCAAATCATTAATAAGTTCTTGGAAAGATTTTTTTACTTGTTTCTTTTTGCTGTTTACAGTAATTGCCATACACTTTACCTCCGATATGCAATATATCAATTTAATTTTCTACACAGTAATATAAAGTTTTCTTTATTTCATAAATTGCTTTTATTTTTCGTTTTGTAAAGATTTTGTTACATACCCCAATTAGGGTAAAAATTACACTTAATCTTAGTAGTATTAATATACCATATTTTTACATTTTCATGACTACTCTACCAGATAATTTTACAAAAGTTAATTAATATTATAATTGTGATACGTTTATAACTTAGATATATCTTAAAAAACACGTCTTCAAAAAACTTAACATTTGCTACCTACTAGGGATAGTAATAATAAACTCACTTCCTTCATTTAATTTTGTTTTTACTTCGATTTTTCCCTCGTGTTTTTCAATAATTTTTTGAGAAATTGCAAGCCCTAAGCCAGTTCCCACACCAACTCCCTTCGTTGTGTATCCAGCAAAGAAGATTTTTTCTGGCTCTTTAATTCCGCACCCATTATCTTTAATTTTTACAATCAAATTGTTATTTTTAAAATCCGTGTCAATAGTTATAATTCCATCGCCTTCAATAGCATGAGAGGCATTTACCAGAATATTCATAAACACTTGATTAAGCATATTCGGATAACATTTTATTGGTGGAATATCGCCATATTTTTTGACAATAGTTATGCGGTTTTTTGTTTCGTGGCGGATTAAATCAAGCGTCAAATCAATTTCTTTATTTATGTCTGCCTCTTGAAGTTCTGCCTCATCTAATCGCACAAACTTTCTTAGAGAAACCACAAGCCTGTTAATTCGTGCAATTGCCTCAGTATCTATATCATTAATTTCTTTAAGTAAATCTTTTGTATCATTATCTTCAATCTGCAAAATTAACTTCTTCATAATCTCGTTGTTTGATTTTATGGACGCTACTGGCGTGTTAATTTCATGCGCAACGCCAGCCACCAATTGACCTAATGACGCCATTTTTTCAGAGTTAATCAGTTTTAATTGCGTGTCTTGAAGTTCTGCAAGCGTTTTTGTCAAATCTTTAACCATACTTGCGTTCTTTTTGTAAAGTTCAGATTGAATAATAGCATTTCCTAGCTGAGAAGATACACCATTCAAGACTTCTAGCGTATCGTCGAGTTTTGTTTTTTGTTTTGTAGAAAGCACGATTATTCCGAGAAGTGCGTTCAAATGATAAATCGGCAAAACTATCCTTTGAACATTTTCTCTAAATGGCTTTGCCTCTTTGTATTCCTTCATACAAGTCAAACAAGAAACCTTGCCATTGTTGATATTCTGCTTTGTTTCGTTATCAAAAGAAATTAATTGGTCAACATCTCTTTTATTAAGCGATTCTCTTATTAAAAACTTGTTTTCTTCCTCTGCGCTTGCGTAATACGCTCTAAACGCACCGAACATTTGCACAAGCTCCTCCAACGCCGAATTTAAAATCACAGAGGTGTCAATTGATTCTCTAATGATATTAGATATATTATTAAGCAACAAAAGTTTCATTGCTTGCGATTGCGCTTGAAGTTTAATTTTAGAAAGATTTTTATTTTCGCTTTCCAAAAGTTCAATTTTCTTTTGGTAATTTTGATTTCTTGCAATAACATTTTCAAGGCTGATTTTTGCCGTCACATCAGTAAAAACGATTAAAGTATAATTGCCTTTTTTCGTTGCGTTCAAATCATAATACGAATAATCGTTATTTGAACTCTGATAAAGAACGTGAGCGGAAAAATCTTCTTTAGAATTTATGGCTTGAGTTATCGGTGAATGCACACTAACATCATTACTTACAAGCGCACAAACACTGTAATTCAATTTGTGAGAAAACTTTTTGATGTTCTCAAAATCTGGGAAAACACGTTTAAAAACATTGTTTCTAAACACGGTTTCTCGGTTTTCATTCAGCACGACAACAGCACTATTGAATTTGTTAAATAAATCAAACTTCCCCATAACGACATTATATAATCATCAGACAAAAAAATCTATTAAAAGAGTTTAACTAGAAAATTCTCGGTCATTTTTTGGCAAAATTGAATAATCCTGCTATAATAGAGGTGAAGTTATATTAAATAAGGCAAAAGAATACATCAAATAATGGTGTAAAGATTGTTTTTAAACTGGTATAATAATACCATGTAGTTATAAGTGGAGAATAGTATGGCTGAAAACGAAAGAGCTGAAGGCGGACAACAAAAAGAACTAACTAAGTTTTTAATAATGACTCTTGCATCAATCGTTATTATGTTTATAGTTTTTGCAGGCGTTAACTATGTGATTATGGAAAACTTGATTAGCCAAAAAATAAGCGCACTTCCGACTTCTCAAGAAGAATTGGCTGATGATAGCGGTGATGAAGACGAAATACAAAAAGGAATTATCGTTGATTTAGGCGATTTTATTCTAAACCTTTGCGACGAAAGCCAAAAGAAATATTTAAAAGTTAATGTAGCTCTTGAAGTTACAAAGAAAGACACAGACTTCCCTGAACAAACAGAGGAAAAAGGTGGCGGACACGGTGGTCACGGCGAAGCAGCAGCTCCAGCAGACCCAATGGAAGCTATCCAAAAAGAAATGAACCAATTTAAGCCTGCGATTAGAGATGCAGTAATTACAAATCTTTCAAGCAAGACATCTTCTGAACTAGCGACTGCTGCTGGTAAAGAACTTGCTAAAGAACAAATTACAAATGACATAAATTCTATTTTAGGCGGCGAAAGAGAAGTTATTAGAGTAAGTTTTGGACAATTCATCATTCAGTAGGACAAAATGGCAGAAAACAATAATAACAATTTAATAAATACGCAAGAGTTTGAAGAAGATTTTTCTGATGCGGAACACAAGAGTTACAAACTCTACAATTTCCGCCGTCCAGATAAATTTTCAAAAGACAACTTGAAAGCCTTGAGGGACATTCATAGAGAATTTTCTAAAGCCATTTCGCTTGTTCTAAGCGGTTATTTGCGTATGAGAGTTGAAATTGAAATTGTTTCTGTTGACCAATTAACTTACGAAGAATTTGTTCGTTCAATGCCATCACCAATTAGTGTTGGTGTGTTTGAATTTGAGCCACTATCCGGACAGATTTTGCTCGGTATAAGTTTTGAAGTTATTTCTTGCATTGTTAATCGTATGCTTGGTGGCGTTGGTTCTATCGACACCCAAACACGAGAATTGACTGACATAGAAAAAGCTTTGGCGAAAAAAGTTATTAATATAATCATCAAATCACTAGAAGACTCTTGGAACACAATCATTCCAGTTTCAGGAAAATTTATAAGTTTGGACGACAATTATCAATCAATTCAAGTTGCAACAGCTGGCGAAATCGTTGCATTACTAACATTTGAGGTACAAATTCAAGGCAAACACTTCGGCTTGTTCAGCTTATGTTTCCCATATCCAGTATTAGAAACTGTTTTGGGTCATTTAAGCACTCAACACATTTTCCAAACAAAAGGTTTGGTAGCATCTAACGATGAAAGAATGAAGATGATTTCTAAAATCAATACTTCTAACGTTGATATTAGAGTTCAGTTTGGTCAATGTAGTATCACGCTGGACGACTTCTTGCAACTTTCAGAAGGTGATATTATCAAACTTGATAACAAAGTTCAAGATGACTTGGTGGTAAAAGTTAACGGCGAAAAGAAGTTTTTTGCCCGCCCAGGAACCATGAAAGACAAAATTTGTGTTAAAATAACAGATGTATATGATGAAATGCACGAATTATTAAGGAATTATTTTTAGAGAGGTTTTGTAAATGCTAGATGACGATAAAGATGTTAATAATGAAGAGATGGAAGATTTAACATCTTCAATACCAGAAGAAAATTCAAATACTATCGAAGAAGATAATGCAGAATCAGAAGATAAAACTGTTACAGTTCAACCTGTTCAGTTTGCATCTTTTGAAGATTTGGATCAAGTTCAAGGTCCAGTAAACCAAAATCTAAACATACTTTTAGACGTTAAATTGCAATTGACAGTTGAACTTGGTAAAACTGAATTACCAATCAAGAAGGTTTTGGAATTAACAAAGGGTTCTATTGTCACTCTTAACAAAGCCGCTGGTGAGCCTGTTGAATTATATGCCAACGGCAAACTAATCGCTTATGGCGAAGTTGTTGTAATCGAAGATAACTTTGGTCTAAGAATTACGCACATCACCGACCCAGCTAGAAGACTAAATTCTTTGAGCAATATGAATAAAGAAGAAGGTTAGTTTAAAAATATACTTATACAAAAAAGCTGAATTAGCGCAAAATTAATTCAGCTTTTTTGTTGCAATTTTAAGTTAAAAATTGTCCAATTATATGTTTAACTCAAACTTTTGTTTTAGGTATAATTGAGCTATATGTTTAAACGATAAGAGAGGAAACTATGGACAAGCAAAAAATTAAGCAAGCTCGCACAAAGATTGTTGCAACGCTAGGGCCTGCAACTTCTAGTTATGAAATGATTTTAGAGCTAGTAAATGCTGGAGCTACAATGTTTAGACTAAATACTTCACACGGTAGCGAAGAAGGTCACGCACAAAATATCAAGTTTATAAGACAAGTTTCTAAAAAAACTGGGAAATTTATCCCTATTTTGGTTGATCTTCAAGGACCTAAAATTAGAGTTGGAAACATTCCAGCTCCAAGAGAAATTAAAGTTGGCGAAGAAATAATTTTGGAAGCCTCCAATGACATTAACAATTCTAGCATTATTCCTGTTGATTATGAAGGAATCGCAGGAGATGTTAAAGTAGGAGAAAAAATACTTCTTGACGATGGCAAAATCGGTTTAGAGGTTTTGAAAATCGACGGCAAAAAGGTTCACGCAAAAGTTCTTTATGGCGAACTAATCCGTCCTAGAAAGGGTATTAACATCCCTGGAGCAACCGCAAGTTTAAGCGCAGTTACAGACAGAGATATTGAATTTATTAGATTTGCAGTAGAATACGATGCAGATTATGTAGCATTATCTTTTGTTAGAGAAGCTAAAGATATTGAATTAGCGAAAAGACATATTAAGAATTTTGGCGGGAATATTCCTGTTATTGCAAAAATTGAAAAGCCACAAGCCGTTGAAAATTTGAAAGAAATTTTGAACGTTACTGACGGAATTATGGTAGCAAGAGGCGACTTGGGAATTGAAATGTCACCTGAAGACGTTCCAATGACGCAAAAATACATTGTTGAAGAAACTATAAAAGAACGCAAAGTTTGTATTGTTGCGACACAAATGCTTGAATCTATGATTGAAGAACCAATTCCTACTCGAGCAGAAGCTAGTGATGTTGCAAATGCTATACTTGATGGCACTGACGCAATAATGCTTTCTGGCGAAACTGCAATGGGTAAATATCCCGTTGAGGCTGTGAAAATGATGCGAAAAATTGCAACAAACGTAGAAAGCGACAATTTTGTACTTTCAAATCTGGATTTGGCAATGAATGAACATTACGAACTTTCACCACAAGCAATTTCAAATGCAGCAGTTAAGATGGCAGAAGACTTAAATGCAAAGGCAATTATGGCATTTACACATAGTGGATACACACCAAAATTGCTTTCAAAACTTAAACCATCTGTTCCAATTCTTGCAATTTCTAACATGGAAGCTACTTGTAGAAGATTGAACCTTTATTGGGATATTTATGCAGACTTGAAAGATTGGGATACAGTTCTGGACGCAGATTTGTTAGAAAAAATTGACGATTATATTTTGACAAAAACCGATTTCAAAAAGGGTGAAAGAATCATTATTATCGGCTCTATTCCAAAACTGATTACTGGAAGAACAAACTTTATCAGAGTTCACAGAATTGGTGCACCGCTAGAAAGATAGCACGGTTATGCCCTTCATGTTTAAAAATTTAGGTGTCGATTGCAAACAATCGACACCTAAATTTTAATAACTTTAAATTATAAATATAATTAACCAGCAAAATATCTAGCTAACAAACCATCGAAACCACGACCGTGACGAGCTTCGTCTTTAGCCATTTCATGAACTGTATCATGTACTGCATCTAAGCCTAATTCTTTTGCCTTTTTAGCTAATTGTAATTTGCCGTCACAAGCACCAAATTCTGCTTCAGCTCTTAACTCAAGGTTCTTCTTAGTTGAATTTGTAACAACTTCGCCCAACAATTCTGCAAATCTAGATGCGTGATCAGCTTCTTCAAAAGCATATCTTCTGTAAGCTTCAGCGATTTCAGGATAGCCTTCTCTATCAGCTTGTCTAGCCATTGCAAGGTACATACCAACTTCTGTACATTCACCGACAAAGTTTGCTCTCAAACCTTCTAAGATTTCTGGAGCTACGTCTTTTGCTACACCAACTCTGTGTTCGTCAGCGTAATTTTTATTACCTTCTTCCATTTTTGTAAATGCAGATTTTGCAGCACCACAAACTGGACATTTTTCTGGAGCTTCGCCTTCTGCTGTATAACCACATACTGAACATACAAATTTTGCCATAATTATTTCCTTTCTTTTATTTTTAACCTTTGTTAACAAATTTGATTATAGCATGTTAGATGAGGTCATTCAATTGTAGTTACAACATAATTTAGAATTATTATAAAAAATGTCGGTTGGGCATACCTGCCCAACAAAAAGTTTAGACCAAATGATAATAGTTTATAAAAAGCTGGATTCTTCGTGCTAATCGCACTCAGAATGACCCATGACTTGCTTACTTGGCGTTAGTATATGAATTACTTCGTCGTTCACGCTCCTCGTAATGACTGAAAAATGAGCCTACCAACAGAGTGTCATTGCGAAAAAATCATAAGATTTTTGTAGCAATCCCTTTTTGCCCCCCCTCGCAACTTCCACAAAATTCAACAAAATAAAACCGCCATCAATATTCGATGGCGGTTTTATATGTTTAAAATTTTGACAACTATTCACTAATTTCGGCGTTGTCGGTGGCTTGGAGCTGTTTTGACTTGTAATTGTGAATGACTGCGTCAACCAATAAGTCGTAAGAAGAACTCTTTTCAATATTTGGAAATTCCTCTTTTAATTGTTGTCTGACCATTGCTTCTAGCCTTTGTTCGTCAGATTTTATTTTAAGCTCTGTTGATGAGAGCGATGCTATATAATCTTCATTCGCTTGTTTTTGTGCGTTTGAAAATGTTAACAAATTTGTTCTTGAATCTAATACTTGTTTTAGTGACTTTAAGAATTTTAGGTTGAACATAACGACCTCTTTATTTACTACCTTCACTTTGTATTTGTATAAAGTTTCCTAAAAGAAAAAATTGACTTCTTTTTTAAAAGTTGTTACAAATTTTTACAATTTAGAAAAGTCTGTTAATATTATATACTTATTTTTCAATGTGTTCAAGAGTGCTAATCTATTATTTTTAACCTTTTCGTCCTTATCCATTACCAAAACATCATCAAAGAATTTTGTAACAACAGGATTAATTCCAGTTAAATCTGCCAAATATTCCTTGTAATCACCATCAAAGCTAATACCTTGAATAGCCTTATACAAGTCTTTTTCAGCGTCTAAACTAAACAAGTTTGTATCAACTTCGCCAGCCTCTTCTTTCAAAATTCTAAGAACACGATTTGCATTTTCTAGAAGTTTTTCATCAACTCCACCTGCAATTGCCTTAACTCTTTCAACGTAGTCACAAAGGTCTTTGCAAGGATTGATTGATGCGCATGCCTCTAAAACATTCTTAGAATAATCGCTGTTCAAGAAGATAATTAATCTTTGTGCGAAAAATTCTTCAACATCAGCCTTAACGTCAGCATTTACTGGAAGTAACGCCAAAGTTTCATCAATTAATTTTGACAAATCTAATTTTAAACCATGCTCAAGCACTGTTTTAATAATACCCAACGCTGCACGTCTTACGCCCAATGGGTCAGAAGAGCCAGTAGGTTTCTTACCTGCTGCGAATACTGCACAAATTGTATCCATCTTATCAGCGATACCAACAACTTGTCCTTCAATGCTCTTTGCAGTTTCAGAATCAGCATTTAGAGGGAAATAGTGTTCCTTAATACCTTCTTGAACGCCAATTTCTTCGCCTGCAACTCTTGCATAATCTGCACCAATAAAGCCTTGAAGTTCAGTAAATTCAAACACAAGGTTTGTTGCCAAATCAGCCTTGCATAATTCTGCAGTTCTCTTAATAGAAGGTTTGTTTACATTAAGCTCTGTTGCGATTTTTTCAGAAAGCTTAATAATTCTTTGAGTTTTATCATAAACAGAACCCATGCCTTTTTGGAAAGTCATGCCTTTTAAGTTTTCAACATAAGCCTCTAATGGTTTCTTAGTATCTTCATTAAAGAAGAATACTGCGTCATCAAGTCTAGCCTTGATTACACGCAAGTTACCAGCTTTAATATTTTCAAATTCATTGCCAATGTAGTTTGTGATTGTAACAAACTTATTAATCAACTTGCCTTCTTTTGTATAAAGTGCGAAATATCTTTGGTGAGTTTCCATAACTGTAACTGCAACTTCTTGCGGAATAGTAAGAAATGCCTCATCAAAATTACAAGTTACTGCAACTGGATATTCACAAATGAATGTAACTTCTTCCAACAAATCGTCAGAAATCTTAGTTACTGCGTTCAATTTATCAGCCTCAGCCTTTGTTAACTCAAGAATTTTAGCTTTTCTTTCGTCTTGATTAACAATAACTTTAGCGTCACGTAATTTTTCTACATACTCATCAGGATTGTTGATAACAATGTTTTGTGTAGAAAATCTATGTCCGTTTGTAACGTTTGAAGAGTCTTTGTCAATAATTCTGATTTTAACTTCTTCACCATCTAATATAGACAGCACCCAACGAATAGGACGAGAGAATTTAACATCATTATTGCCCCATCTCATAAAGTGTGGACCTTGAAGTTTTGCAAAAATTTGTGGAACATTTTCTTGCAAAAGCTCTTTTGTATTTTTACCCTTGATAGAAATTTTCGCATAAAGATAATCATTTTCTACATAAAGTTCACCTGCGCTAACACCATTTTTCTTCGCAAAACCTTCGCCAGCCTTTGTAAGATTTTTGTTTTCGTCAAAAGCAACCTTTGCAATAGGCCCTTTTACAACCTTTTCAACATCAGGTTGAGAAACAGCTAAGCCACTTACAATTACCGCCAAACGTCTTGGTGTAGCCATTACCTTTACATTATCAAACTCTACATTGCTATTCTTCAAAAAAGTTTCAAAACCAGTTTTAAGTTGAGATATTGCCATCGGAATAAACTTATATGGTAATTCTTCAACACCTACTTCCAATAAATATTTACTCATTTACTTTTCTCCAATTAATTCTTTGGTTTTATTATAACACAAGAAACTATTATAAGTTAATAGACAAACGAGTTTAAACTGATTTTAAGAAATTTTAGCGAATAATATCAGCCAACTTGTTTGATGGTAGCCACAATTTTGCCTATCAAAATTAAATCTGAAACGGCTTGACCACTAATCGTACGCACTCTGTACTCTGGATTGTCAGATTTAATAATTATTTCATCAAGGTTTTTGGATAATCTTTTTACAAAAAATTCGTTATTATAGCAAAAAACATAAATTTTATTATCTTGAATTTGATTGCCAGACCAATGCTCAACAATAAGTTTATCACCATTGTCAATAGTTGGTGCCATACTATTTCCAGTTGCATTAATCATAGAATACAATTTGTTTTTAGAATATCCGCTAATCATAGAAATCGAAATCGGCAATTTTGTCTTTTCACTTGAAAATACAATACTACCTTCACCACAACTTGCAAAAACATCACTATAGTAATCTATATATGCAATATCTTCTGGCATTTCACCAAACATATTAACATTAAAAAACTCTTCCACCCTTTTCAATTCGCTAACAGTAACCTCACTTTCGTTTTTTATCCTATTACTAATCGTTTGGCGAGTAATCCCCAATGCATCAGCAAGCATAGACTGATTTACAGTCGTACTAAGCCTTTTAGATAATAATGATAATAATTCATCAAGTTTCATGTTTCACCATTGCAAATTAACACTTGACAGATGTATCATATTGTCTTACAATAAAATACAAATGTAAGCTTATACTTGATATTTAAGCATATATTTTCGATTATGTCAAATAGCTTGGGAAGAGGTTTTAAATGAGTTACAGGTACAATGTTTCATGTTGTGAAACAACGTCAAAATTTTGGACACCAACTGCAATAGATTGCTACAAATTGGGGTGCCGTTGCTCACAATGCAATTTGCACAAGTTATATTTTGCAGACAGTATCTTCAAATGCAAGATGAAAGAAACAGTGATTGAACTTGTGCGGAAATTAGGCACACCAGAGTTAATAGAGGAGTAAAAAAGGTATGAATAGACATTTAACAAGTATTTTAAACGGCAGAAAAGGTGGCAGACCAAAAAGCGACTTAAAAGTCAGAATAGAAATTCCTGACATCAATCTGGTTATCCTAACACCCAAACAATACAACTCGCTTATAGAAAAATACGGCTACGAATTGTTAAACAAAGCTCTAAAAATTTTAGAAAACTGGTTATCAAAAAGCCCAGAAGGCGAAAAATTCCGTGGAAAAAATAATTATGCGCATTTTCGCACAGATGGTTGGGTGATAAATATGGCAAGAGAAAAAGATTAATTGTTGCATGTATAAAGAGGCGGTTTTCTTTCAGAAAACCGCCTCTTTGTAATTAAATTTATAACCTCTACTATTCGTAGATATAACCGTTAGTTAAGTCAATCTTCAATGGTCCAAGAAGTCTGATATTAACAATTTGGTTAGGCATTGTTAACACTTTTGCGCCCTTGAATAATCTTCTCCAGAAACCGATTTTTGTTGGGTCTAGAGTTGCTACACCATAAAGCATAACTGCTTGATCATTAGGTGTTACTAGAAGTTCGTTTTTAACGATAACTTCGCCGTTTTGTTTAAATAGTTTTGCTCTTTGAATGTGTTTTACTTGACCTTTCAAATCGCTGCCTTGTTGAATCAACAAATATTTATCTTTAGTAACAATATTTTTAGGAACTTTTGCAGTATAAATATCAGTTACGTTAGAAATTTGCGAACCAACTACTGTTTCCATTTGGATAGGGAAAATAGCACCAGCAGGAATAATACCAATTGAACCTTGAACTCTTACGTTGTCAACAATATAGCCATCTGCAGTTCTTTTTTGCATAGATTCAGCTAGTTTTGCGTTTGGATTAAGCTTTGCTTCCTGCATCATCTTGTATAACAAAGCTGCGATTTCTGCTCTGTTTGCAGGTCTATCGGCTTCCAACTTACCTTCGTTGCCTGGCATTACGACAACCAAATCAAGCAATTGAGCTTTTGCTGCAGAAATCAAAAACCACGCAGGCATTTGAGTATAATCTTCATAGCTCTTTGCAACAATATCTTGAGCTCTTTGTTCACTTATTTGAGAAGTAGTTAAAGCATTTACTGCAATTGTAATAGCCTCTGCTCTTGTAACTGAGTCATAAGGTCTAAATTCAGTTTCCTTTGAATCTGGAATTAAATCAAAATATACTGCTTTTTTAATAATATTATACGCCCAGAAATCCGGTGAAACATCAGAGAAATGTATATCTTGAGTAACATTAGCATCTTCTTGCCCCAAAGCCTTAATTGCCATAGATGCAAATTCAGCTCTTGTTACAGGAATATCTGGTTTATAAGTTCCGTCAGGATAACCAACAACAACGCCAACTTCTGTCAAAAACTTGATAGACTGATACGCCCAGTGATTTTGGTCCATATCGGTATAGAATGCTTGTGCAGGGGAGTTAAGCATGAAAAATATACTTAAAACAAATAACCCTTTTACTAGTTTTTTGAACATTAAGTGTCCTCCTTTTTTGTCCTATTCTGACTATTTTTAAACCTATCGTATATTAAATAAATAAGTAATGCAATTTATTTTAACAAATCTACATAATCATAAGTGAATGAGTGAATAGGTGAATGAGTGAATAAGTTCGTATTAGTAATTTTTTATGTTTAATACGTTTGATAGACGTATTGGACTTACCCACAAAATTTCCTATATATGGTGGGGTAAAAAGTTATTGGTGCGTCAGACAACAAAATAATAGAGAGTAAATAGGTGAATAAGTCAATAAGTTCATTTTAGTAATTTTTTATATTTAATACGTTTAATGAACGCATAAAAAAACAAAATTTAATACGAACTTATTCACTCATTCACTCATTCACTCATTCACTCATTCACCTATTCCCTCCAATCCATTTCCCTTCACAATTCTCAACAAACAGGCAATTTTTTTTCTCTTCTGGTTTAATATAAATAGAAGTGTGTGATTATGGACATTAAAATTAATAGCGCAATTAATTTTCAACGACGTCTGAAACCTAAAGAAGAGGACGATTATTCTGCCGTACTTAAACAAGCAAAAGAAAAAATAGGAAACACAGGAAAATCAATTCTTATTGTTCCCACCTCATCACTTCCGCAGGAAACCAGCAACAACACGGGAGTTGGCACGCTTAACACACAAGAAAGTGCAAGGTTTTTCGACTTTGCACAAAAATACTGGGGAATAAACGAAATTCAAATTCAGCCGAGCGGTCAATATCATAGCTATGAAGGTCAATATCCAATTTATTCTGGAACTTCTATGGATTTGGGCAACCACATGATTGATATTAAATCGCATTGCACAGAAAAAGAGTTTAGAGAACTTGTGAATGCGAATAATCAAAAAGAGAAAATTAACTATTCTAACGTTGTTGAACAATTTTCAAAACAAGAAAAAATCTTGCAAAAAGTTTATGAACGAGAGAAGAACAATGTAGAATTTACGAAATTTAAAGCTGAAAACTCCCAAAGACTTGAGCCTAAAGCTTTATATAGAGCACTTAGAGAAATCAACCGCACACACGACTACAAGCAATGGAATAATACCGACAAAAATCTGTACACACTTTCTAAAATCGAGCGTGAAAAAAGAATAAAAGAAATTTACGAACTCAAAGGCAAAGAAATTGATTTTTACAAATTCAAGCAGTTTTTGGCAGAAAACGATTTACAAAAAGCAAAACAAGAACTTAATAAAAAAGGCTTAAAACTTGATGGCGATTTGATTTGTGGACTTTCTTTTGATGAAATTTGGTCACACCCAAAAGCATTTTTAGAAGGCAAAACAATCAAATGGGACTTGCCAGCACTCGATTTAGACTCGAAAGAAGCAGAAAAATTAATCAGAGAAAAAGTCAACATCTACGCCAAACGTTTTGATGGGCTAAGAATTGACGCCTCTTGGATATACGTCCAACCTTTAAGCAAGGATTACGGCGATAAAATCTTAAACATAATTGATGATGAGGTCAAAAAGGTTAAGGGAAAAGATTTTGATTTACATAACGTTATGCACGAATTTGTAGCCTCAGCAGAAGACTTTAATCTTTTTGAAGAAAATAAAATAAAGCCATACATAGATAGCCGTGTCAAAATCTATACTTCAGATTGGCTCTCTAATGATTGGGGTACAAATAAAAGTTTTTTAGAACGTGGTTGGAGCAAAGAAAACTTCATAATTGGTGCAACAAATCATGACTCTAAGCCGATGAAGTTTGACAAAAATCAAGCAAAAATTTTGAGTAAAATTTTAAACATACCGTATGCAAAATTAACGGACGAAAAAGAATTTATAAGAGCTAAATTTGCAGAACCAATGATGGCATATAATAATATGATTTATTTTAGAGATGCCTTAAATAATAAGACGGACAAAATTCCAGCAAATTTTGAGGACAAATACTTTAAAGATTTGGAGAACGGCAAAGGGTTTAACCCAATGGACGCATTAGAAAAAGCGTTTAGAGCAAAAGGTTTGAACGAAAAAGAGCCAGAATTATTCAGAAAAATCGTTAAATATAGAAAAATTCTCGAAAGCAAACAAGGTTCGCATAGTAAGATTGCATTACTTGCAATTGGTGTAGGTATCGCAATAGGTGCAGGACTTGCGATTATAAGTAAAAGTGATAAAACAGAAAAAAGGAGGTCTTAAAACCTCCTTTTTTCCTCATATTCTCTTTAATTCAATTACATGCTAATTCTGTCTTTGATTTCTTCCATCTTGTGATCTGCAAGTCTTGAATCACCCTTAACTCTTGAATAAGCCAAATAGCCGTTCATTCTTTCAATCTTAGTTAAGTTCTTAGAACCACATTTTGGACAAACGTCCATATTTAATTCTTGATGACCGCAATCATCACAGTATGAAAGTGACAAATTAACGCCTTCGTAGAAACCTTTATCCATTGCTCTGTTGATAAGAGTTTCAACTGCGCCAGTATTGTAATCAATAGGATATTTTACATACTGAATTTTACCACCGTTGAACAAGTCCCAAAATCTGCCTTCCAAATCTTGTTTTTCGATTGGGCTGATTTGTTCCGAAACGTGGCAGTGGAAAGAGTTTGAAATATATGGTTTATCTGAAACGTGTTCTACAATGCCATATTTTTTTCTGAATTGTTTAATTTGAAGTCCGCATAAGTTTTCTGCAGGAGTACCATAAATAGCATACAAGATACCATCTTTTTCTTTGTACTCATTGATTTTATTATTGATATACTTCATAACTTCAAGAGCAAATTCGCCATCTTCAACAAGAGATTTGCCATTGTGAATTTCTTGCAATTCGTTCAACGCAGTGATACCAAATGAAGCAGTTGAAGATTTTAGAACAGGTCTAATCTTATCGTGGATACCTAAATGACCGCCTAAGAAACCACCTTCGCAGAAAGCAAGTGGGTTTACAGAAGCTTTCATTTCGCCTAGATAGTTATAAGTTCTGATATGAAGTTGTCTAATCAATTCCATATAATAATCTAGAACTTCGTAGAAATCTTTGCTTTCCTTTTTAGCTTTTGCGTAAATCATTGGTAAGTGCAAGCTGATTGCGCCAATATTAAATCTACCAACAAAAACAGGTGTATCGTTTTCATCAGCTGCGTGCATACCGCCTCTTTCAAACCAAGGTGATAAGAAAGCTCTGCAACCCATTGGTGAAACAACTTTTCCGTATTTTTTGTACATAGAAGCTACATAACCTTCGCCTGACAAAGATAACCAGTCTGGATACATAGTCTTTTTAGAACACTCAACACCAGCTTTAAACAAATCATAATTTTCTTTGCCTTCTCCATGAAGGTTTTTGTCATACAAGAAAACAATTTTAGGGAACAATACAGGTTTTTTGTTACCTTTTTTACCTTGTCCGCCCATTCTGATTTTAAGCATTGCAAGAGTTGCCATTTTTTCGTATTCACTAGTTCCCAAACCTGTTGAAACAGTGATGAACGGATAATCACCTCTTGAAGATGCTACTGTATTGAACTTGTATTCCCAGCCTTGGAAACCTTGTTCAAAATCTTTTTCCAAATCTGCTAAAGCTGCTTCTCTTGCTTTTTCAAACGACAAGCCTAAGCACAAATACTTGTCGTATTGTCTTTGATATGTTTTTTCAGCATAAGGAGCTAAAATTTTATCAACTTCTGGTACAGTAAAACCACCGTATTGTTGGCTTGCAGCAGCCATAACAATATCACCAATAACATCAAATGCTACATCTAATGATTTTGGTTCGTTATACCACAAGTTGCCCATTTCAAAACCATCTTTTAGAACTGAGGCAACATCAAATAAACAACAGTTCATTGTGTCACGTCTTGCAGACATATCGTGAATATAAATGTAACCATCTCTGATTGCTTGCAATTCATCTACTGTTAAGAAGAATTTTTTGTATAATTCTTTATTTAATTCGTTGAAAATCAAAGAACGTTTTGTGGAAACTAATGTTGAATCGGCATTAGCATTTTCTTTATCCCCAATGTACATAATTCTTTGAGATTCTTGGTAAACTTTGTCTAGCATGTGTACGAAATCCTGCTTGTAGTTTCTATAATTACGATAGCTTTGCGCAACCTTTGGGCTAATGTGTTCTAAAGCACCTTCAACAAGGTTGTGCATATCAGCGATTGTAACTTCTGTTCTGTTCATTTTAACGATGTTTTCATCTACAAAATCGCATATTTCTTTTAATTCCACATCAGTAAACTCTACTAACATTCTTGTAGCAGATTTTTTTACTGCATTAATAATTTTGTTGTTGTCAAATTCTTCTTTTGTACCATCTTTTTTAACAACATAAATACAATTTAGTTTCAAAGGTTTAATCTGCGCTGTTTTTGGCTCAATGATTTTTGACATTGGTGATATTGTAGAGCCTTTAATTACGTCGGTTGCAACTTTTGTTGGTGAGGTAAATTCTACGATATTTCTTTCCTTATTCAAACTATTTTGCATTGCCTTAAAAACCTCCTAATCTAAGTAAGGTGAGCTATTTTTGTTCAGCTTCCTTATAATATGAGAATAACATTCTCTTCCCAAAATCTAATCCTATGTTTATATGATAATTCAAACATTAATTCTAATCAAGAAATTTACAAAACAACACATTGGCTAAAACTCACTAATAACGGCATTTTAACATTTCTAAACATTGTAAAACTTTGTTACGTTTTTCGCATGAGATGTAGTAAAAAACTTGACAACTTCCACACATCACATTAATTGTTAATCAAACACTTCTTGAATAAAAACAATCACCCATGCCAAGTTTCGTTACAATTATTTACAAACTAATAAATTTAATGGAACTTTTTTTTATCTATATCGTCTTAGAAATTAGAATAGCAAGAGGAGATATAAGATGAATAGAGCTTTGAGCAATTTTGGGTTTATAGATATTCAAGAAAACAATGTTCCCAAAACCTTTAGTTCAATTGTAAATAACGATGATATTTTACAAATGTATTTAAAGGAAATTGGTAGGAAAAAAATGCTTACAAAGGCGGAAGAGATTGAATTAGGCAGAAAAATTCAAGAGGGGACGCTTAGAGAAAAGGAAGAAGCAAAAAAACAACTTATTCAAGCAAATCTTAGGCTTGTTGTAAGTATTGCTAAAAAGTATATTGGACAAGGTGTTTTGTTTATGGACTTGGTTCAAGAAGGGTCATTAGGCTTAATCAAGGCAGCAGAGAAATTTGATTACAAAAAGAATTTTAAGTTTTCGACTTATGCAACTTGGTGGATTAAACAGACAATTATCCGTGCGATTTCAAATCATTCAAGAACGATTAGAATACCTGTGCATATGTTGGAAAAAATTCGTAAATACAAAAAGGCGTGTTCTATGGCAACGATTAATGAAACGCTGGAAATTGATGATGAAACGATTTCAAAATTGTCTGGTTTAGATACCAAAAAGATTGACGAAGTTAAGAGCGCATTAAAAAAAGAACCTGTAAGCCTTGACACCTATGTTACAGACGATTTGTGTATTCAGGACTATGTGGAAGATACTTCTTATTCTTCGCCAGAAAATAATGCGCAGAAAGCCTTGCAACAGAAGGATATTGTAAGATTGTTGAAAACCTTGGATAAGAGAGAGGAAGAGATTATCAAAAAACGTTTTGGAATTGACAATGATGAGCCGAAAACTTTGGAGCAGATTGGAAACTCACTGGGTTTTTCAAAAGAGAGAATAAGACAATTGGAAAACATTGCAATACAAAAGTTGAGGAAAGTTGAGCGAGTTGATAGTTTGAAGACGTATTTGGAGGGGTAAGTAGAAGTGAATAGGTCAATAAGTGAATAAGTTCGTATTAGATATTTTATACATTGCATGCGTTTTATAGAAATGTAGGGTGCGTTGTTTTACGCACCAATAACATTATAAAACCCTCTCCCGCCTTCGGCACCCTCCCCCAGGGGAGGGCGTAAACTGCGCTGATTGAACGTCTTTAGTCCCCTCTCCTTTTATCCATTTTACATGGAGAGGGTGCCGAAGGCGGGAGAGGGTTTTATTAACTATCACACAACAACCATACTTTGCGCCGTGAGCGTGTGGCGATTAGCCACGATAGCGAACGCAAGAGTGCAGGCTCTGCCTGCTAAAAAGAAACAACCGTTAGGTTGTAGGAAACTATTGCGTGATTTTTCTTTTTTGCTTACTTTTTTCTTTTTATTTCGCAACAAAAAAGAAAAAAGTAAGAAGTTAAGACAAAAGAGAAGGAAAAGTACATACAAAAAATGCACAATAGTAAGCAACAACCTTACTATTGTGTTGCCATTTCCATGGCTGATTGTAGCAAATCTTTGTTTGATTTAATCAAAGCATTAACAAGCTCCATCTGAACTTTTGCTTGTTGATAGTCAGCCATGTTAGCTTTAAAGTCTGTGTTTGCTTGTTCTAATAGCCCTGAACGGATTTCACCACGTCCAACTACAGGTTTTCCTGATTCTGGAGTTTCAACAAATAAACCGTCTTTTACTTCATATAACCCATTTGGATTGTGGAAATTTGCGGTCGCAATCTTATATAAAGGTACTGAACGGTTTCCACCATCTGCCTTACCGTAAATTGTACCGTCATTTTTGATTTCGTATTCATCGTATTTTCCTAAGAATTTACCGTTATTCGGGTCAATCCAAAGCTTGATATTTGTAGTTGGAATACTTAGCGCACCGCCTTTAAGTGCAGTTTCTTGATACAAATCATCACTTATAGATTTTGTACCAGACATTATTTCGCCTTTATCATTAAGAATGTAGCCTTGAACGGTTGCACCATTTTTTGCCTTGTATACGCCTTCTGAATCAAACGTAAATTCGCCAAGACGTGTGTAAGAAACGTTACCGTCTGGAGTACGCAACATAAAATATCCGCTACCTTCAAAGAATAGGTTTTCGTTTGAAGTTCCAGGGATAGATTTACCTTGCCCGAGGTTTTTAACATTATTATCTATCACTGCACCGCCTAAGAAGGTTTTGAAGGTTACTTTATTTTCTCTAAACCCAGGAGTGTAAACGTTTGTAAGGTTGTCCGCCAAAACGTCCATCCATTGAACGGTAGCTTTTTGGGTATTTATCGCAGTTGTGTATAAATCATTCATCTTTGCGCCCCTTCTTTCTGTTATTTCTATCGTCTTGTTGTTCTTGTTTTCTGTGGTTTAATTCTTCGTAATCAATATTATTGTCATCAAACCTTTGTTTTAAGATTGGAAGATTTTCTTTCAAGTAAGCCTCTGCCACTTGCGAACTAGGTAAAAAGTCCGCAGAAATTTTTCCGTTCTTACCTACTTTTATAATGACAGAAATGTCATTGTCAAAATTAATTCTTATTGGCTGATTGTCTTGCATAGATTTTGCAATCATATCCGCCAAAGTCTTTGAAACTTGTGATGATTTTTGCGCATTCTGAACAGAGTTCATATCAACAGAACCATTTTCTACAAGGTTTGCAAAAAATTCTACGTCATTCTTGTTCATTGCAATCTCATCAAATTTTACAATGGTTTCGGTTGTAACATTTGTTTTCACGTCTACTTTTTTTATACCCTGTTCGTTAGTAACAGTCTTTGTTTTTGGAGCACTGTCTGCTTGCTCTTCAACTTGAACTGCTTGTTCTAGCGGATTGATTGGCTGAACTTGTTTTTCTTGTTGCGCAGGTTGAACTTCTTGTTTATTAGTTTTATTTAATAACATATTTTTTTGCGCAATCGCCATGTTTTCACTCATAGTTGATAAAATTGCGCTTTCTTCCGCTAAATCAGTTTCTGTTGCAGAAAGTTGAGAGTTTTCGTCGTTGTTGGTATTCTCAACAAAAGCAGAGAAGGGTTGCCCATTGCTGTTAAAGTTCATGTTTGCATTCATTTGTGGCAACTGTTGTTCTGGCTTTTCTGGAATATTAATATTATTGTCAATCAATTCGTTTTCCTCTTTTTTCTTTTCATCGACAGAAAGAGTTTTATCCTTTAGTAGAATGTTATTTTTTTCATTCTTTTGACTTAGTTTATCAAATTCTTTAAATGTTTCTTGTAAACCACCAATTGCATCTTTTATTTTAGGTTCGTCTTCAGGTGAATTATTTGAAATATCTTTATTAGTTTTTATTTCTGGCTCTGTGGCATTTTTGTTATTTGTTACACAAGCTTCTTCTGTAACGTGTAATAATTGTTGTTCTTTTTTTATTATTCCTTGTGTTTCTGAAATATTTATATTGTTTGATATTTCATCATTATTTATTAGCTCTTTTTGTTTATCTTGCGTTTCTGAAGTATTTATATCGTTTGATACTTCATCATTATTTATTAGTTCTTTTTGTTTATCTTGCGTTTCTTGTAAATTTTTTTTATTGGTTATTTTTTCATCTTTTTGAGTTTCTTTTGTTGTTTCTAAAACTTCTGTTTTGTTTGCTTCTTTAATATCTTTTTTTTCCTCTTGTTTTGCAACTTTATTAAGTTCATCAGAAAATTTTACTTCATTTTCTTTGTTAATTTTTGAAGATGTAGTGTTTGTAGTGTTTGTAGAGGTGATTTTTGATTGAGTATCAATATTCATTCTTATCTTCCATTTCTAACTGTTTTAACTGTTCTTCTAACTCTTGTTCTTCTGCTTCTTCTCTCGCTCGAATGAAAAATCTCTGAACGCCGATTTCTGAAAACTGCTTTAGCTCTTCGGCTTTTTCGGCTTCTTTGTAAGCCTCTTTTTGCTTTTCTTTGTGTTTTTCGACAACTTTTACTTCTTGTTCATATTGTACAAGTTTTCGATTTTCTTCGTCTAAAATAGCTTGGACTTTCTGTTTCTCTTGTTCGAGTACTTCTGCCTTGTCCCAGAGGTGATGAAGATAATTGTCGTAATATTCCATCATTCTAAAATCTGCGGACTTTCGATTGATTACTGTTTGTTGAATTTCAGCTTGGTTTTGCCTAATTCTTTCTTCTGCAAGGAAAACCTCGTGTTGAGCCTTCTGTACAACAATCAGTTGTGCTTCCTTCTTTCGGATTCTGAAATCCAAAACTTTTTGTAATCTATATCTAAAGGGCATAATATATTCTCACACATGTATTGTTGCAGAAGTTTGTTATTTTGAATACATCTATTTGTATGATTAATTATTATTTTTTAATAGTCAAACTTCTATTGTAAATCTTTTAGAGGTGAGTTTTTTTCTTCATTTTCTTCAACCCACACAATAACGATTGGCAAAGGAGGGGCTTCAAATGGATTTGAAGTAGCTTTGTTATATTTATTTATTTTTCTATTTAATAATTTAAAAAAACTTTTTACTTTCATAACTATATAATTACACTTTGTTGATGGTCTTTAATCAGCAGAAAGGATTAAATTTGGGTGGGGGAAATTGATAGGCTATTGTCAGACAGTGCCTGACCGACAGGCTAAGAGAAAGGGAATAAGGGAATAGGGGAATAAGAGGTTTTAGAAATATTCCTAATTAAATGCGTTAAATTAACGTAATATATAAACAGTAAATTTAAAACCACTTATTACCTTATTCCCCTATTACCTTATTCCCTTAAATATATTTTCCCTCCCTCACAACTTCTACTTTACAAAAAGCCTTTTTTTTACTACTATAAACAAAAGAGAGGTAACTAATGGCAACTAAATATAAACGTGTGTTATTAAAGATTAGCGGAGAAGCACTACTTGGCAAACAACAGTTTGGAATTGACTATGAGCCTGTTGAAATGATTGCAAATGAAATTAAATCAATCTATGACAAAGGCGTTGAAGTAGCAGTTGTAGTAGGCGGTGGCAATATCTTTAGAGGAATGAAGAACAGTGCAAAATTAGGAATGGATCAAGCGTCTGGTGACTATGTTGGAATGCTTGCAACCGTTATGAACGCAGTCGCTCTTCAATGTGCATTAAAAAAAATTGACGTAGAATGTCGTGTTCAAACGGCTATTGCAATGAACCAAATCGCTGAACCTTATGTTCGTCATAGGGCAATCAGACATTTGGAAAAAGGTAGAGTTGTAATTTTCGCAGCCGGAACTGGAAACCCATTCTTTACAACTGATACAGCATCAGCACTAAGAGCTTCTGAAATTAATGCAGAAGTAATGTTGATGGCAAAAAATGGGGTTGATGGAATTTATAACGATGACCCTAAGGTTAATCCAGAGGCTAAGAAAATCGACGAAATGTCTTATGATGACATTCTTAAAAATGAATTAAAGGTTATGGACACTTCTGCTTGCGCTTTGTGCAAACAAAACAATATTCCAATTATTGTATTTGATTTCAAAGCTCAAGGAAGTTTAACTAAAATTATGAACGGTGAAGCCGTTGGTACTTATGTAAGTTAATTAAAATATAATAGAAATAATAAAGGAGAAAATTATGTCAGAAGCTCTTGAAGAAATGTATTTATTCGGAGAGGAAAAAATGGAAAAAGCGATTGCGCAGATGAAAAGAGAATTTTCTGCGGTTCGTACTGGTCGTGCTAACCCTGCAATCTTAGACAGAGTTGTTGTAGATTATTATGGCGCACCAACTCCAATCAGACAAATGGCGCAAGTTAGCGTAAGCGAAGGTACAACATTGGTAATTACTCCTTTTGATAAAAGTATCTTGAAAGATGTTGAAAAAGCAGTTATCAAGGCTGAATTGGGCGTTGCTCCAAACAACGATGGTGTTTGCATTAGATTAAACTTCCCACCTCTTACAGAAGAAAGAAGAAGAGAAACTGCAAAAGAAGTTAAAAAATTTGGTGAAGATGCAAAGATTGCAATTAGAAACGTAAGACGTGATATGGTTGATTCTTTAAAGAAAATTGAAAAAGAAGAAAATCTTCCAGAAGATGCAGTAAAAGATAATCAAGATAAAATTCAAAAATTAACAGATAAATATGTTGGTATCATTGATGCTCAAGTTGTAGAAAAAGAAAAAGAGGTTATGACAGTATAATGGCTTTAACAAAAAGCGTAACAAGATTGTTAACAGGATTGGTATTTGGTTTTACAGCTCTATTTGCGATTATGGCAGGAGGGTTGTGGATAGTGGCGTTGGTACTCACGATTGTAGTACTTGCCTCGAAAGAGTATGTTAAAATACTGAATCACAAAGGCTTTTTGCCGAGTTCGACAGTCATTGTCATTTCAAGCTTTTTGTTTGCAGCACTTGCATACTTTAATCGCTTTGATTTAGTAGCATTGGCATTTACGGCATGTTCTGTTTTGGCGTTTTTATCAGTGTTGTTTAAAGGTAAACAACCATACATAGCCAACGTTGCAACAACAATTCTCGGCTTTGTTTATTGCGGTTGGTTTCCTTTGCACCTATTATTCCTTCGAGATTTAGGTAGCAACCCTTTATACGACGGAATAATTAAGCAAAATGTCGGAACAGAGGGTGCAGGGTACGCACTATTCTTATTCTTTGCCGTAATTCTAACAGATAGTTTCTGCTACTATGTTGGTTGTAGATTAGGTAAGCACAAACTTTCACACGTTATTAGCCCAAATAAAACTATTGAAGGTGCGATTGGTGGTACTGCAATGTGTGTTATTTTCTGCTTAATCTTTGGAATTTTGGTGATGCAATTCCCTTGGTACCACGCATTAATATTAGGTTTCATAATTGCTGCATGCGCACAAATTGGTGACTTATGCGAATCAATGATTAAGAGAGATGCAGGTGTTAAGGACTCAAGCAATGTTCTTCCTGGGCATGGTGGTTTCTTAGACAGAACTGATAGCTTTGTATTAACAATTCCAGTTGTTCATTATTACATGTACTTCTTTGTAGTCAATAATTTTATAGACTTATTTAGAGGTTTGATGTAATGTTTGAAGACATTTTTAATATTAGCAAGAATGATGAGTTAGTGCAGATTGCGCTAACTCACCCTTCTTTTACAAAGGAAAATGGACTTAGCGACTTAGAAAACTATGAACGCTTGGAGTTTTTTGGCGACTCTGTACTTAAACTTTACACCTCAAAGCTTTTGTATGAAACTTATCCAGAAGCTCCTGAGGGCGAGCTTTCAAAAATTCGTTCAATACTTGTTTCTGACGCTATTTTGGCGCAAATTGCTAAAAAAATCGGATTAGACAAATTGATGAATATAGGCCCAGCAGAAGAAAGACAAGGCGGACGCAAACGAGAATCAAACATTGCTTGTACGCTAGAGGCGATATTAGGCGCATGCTATTTTAATGGCAAACAGGCTGAAATAGAGGCGTTTATTAAAGAATATGTTATGGCGTACGCAGAAGATGTTGATAAACATTTTGAGAGATATAACGCAAAAGATATTTTTCAACAATACACGCAAGGCATAAATAAGACGTTGCCTGTGTACAAAACGATTGCGATAAAAGGTCCTGCGCATAAACCAGAATTTGAAGTTCAAGTTGAGTGGAACGGGGAAATTGTTGCTACAGGTTGCGGAAAATCTAAAAAAGAAGCCCAACAAAACTGCGCCTTAGAAGCTTGTAAAAAATTGGGAGTTATTTAAGTTATTGGTGCAAAAAATTGCACCCTACGTTTCTATACCAATTGAACGCATAAAAATAAAAAATATTTAATACGAACTTATTCACTTATTGCCTTATTGACTCATTCACTTTCAATCCTTCCCTTTCATGTTATAATACCAATATAGACTATTTAACAAAGGAGAAAACAATGACTTTAAGAAACGAACGTGTCAGAAAAGAATTAATGCGTGACATATCTGATATTTTAAGAAAAGAAGTTAGAGGGCTTGAAGGCGTTGTATCCATTGTTGACGTTGAAGTTTCACACGATAACTCATACGCAAAAGTTTTTTATAGCGTATTAGGTTCCCCTGAACAAATTGAAAAAGATAAAGCAATAATCGAAAAAAATACAGGCAAAGTTAGATTTGAAATTGGTAAAAGAATTCGCCTAAGAGTTACTCCAGAAATTAAATTTATTTATTCTGACGGCTTAGAACAAGGTTCTCGTGTTCTTGACCTTATTGAGAAAATTTCAAGAGGCGAAATCAAATAAATGTTCGGCTTTTTGAATATCTACAAACCAAAAGGCAAGACCTCGCACGATGTTGTTGCAATTTTAAGACGTATAACTAAAGTCAAACAAATTGGACACACAGGTACGCTTGACCCTTTTGCAGAAGGAGTTTTGCCGATTTGCATAGGAAAAGCTACTCGTTTGATTGAATATTTAAAAGACGATAAGGCTTACATAGGTACTGTTCAGCTAGGCAAATCTACAACAACTTACGACTTAGAAGGCGAAGTTGTAGAGATTTCAGACAAAACACCTTCCCTAGAAGAGATTGAAGCTGAATTGAATAATTTTCGTGGTGATATTGAACAATTACCGCCGATTTTTTCTGCGATAAAAGTCAAAGGTAAAAAACTTTATGAATACGCAAGAAAAGGCGAAGAGGTTGAAATTCAGCCAAGAAGTGTAAATATTAGTGAATTAGAACTCTTAAACTATGACAAAGAAAACCGCACTCTTGAGCTTTACATCGAATGCTCAAAAGGCACGTATATCCGCTCAATTGCGCATGATTTGGGTAAAAATCTTAACTGTTTTGGACACTTGATAAAGTTAGTGCGAGTTAAAGCTGGCGATTTTCTGGTAGAAAACGCAATAAAATTGGACGAATTGTCTAGCGTCGAAGAAGTCAAAAAACATTTGATTTATCCATTAGAAAAGCTTGATTACCAGACTTATGAACTTAACGAAAAAGAGCTTGAGCTAGTTTCACATGGCATGCAGATTTGGGCTCAAAATCTGCTTGAAGAGGGAATTGTGATTTTGACGCACAACTCTAAACTCGTTGCAGTAGCCGAAGCTAATGAGAATAAAATCAAATGCTTGAAAGTGTTCATCTAATTTATAGACGCTTTGTTAATCGGTTAAATTCGTTTATCAATAGTTGTTTTGGCGGATAGTTTTCAACAATTTCCCACGGCAAAGTTTCTTCAATGCTATAACCTTCAATTGCTTTTGTAACATCAATTTTCAACTCTTTGAGTGCTGATTTATAAGCCCCAATCTTGCCACCACGTTTGTATACCTCGATTAAGAAAGGTGCAATTTCAGCCCCAGCACGAGAAAGAATAGTTTGCCAATAATCCCATTTGATACTGCAAAATTTCGCCCCAACACCAATTTTTGCCAGCGATTTTTCTAAGTATTTCTGTTTAGTTTCCAAAGTTTTGGTGTTTTCTCTAGGCGACCATTGCAGTGGTGTTTGAGGTTTTGGAACAAAAGAAGAGAACGAAAACTCAATGCTAAAGCCCTTGTTCGTTTCTTTTAAAATTTTTGCAAGTCGTAAAAATTCATCAATATCTTCCTGAGTTTCGTTTGGAATGCCAATCATTGAATAAATTTTTAAACCTTTCAAGCCGTTTTCTCTCGCAATTTTTACGGCATTTATGATTTGCTCCTCTTTCAAGTTCTTGTTGATAAATTTTCTCAATCTCTCGCTTGCGCTTTCTATTGCTATTGTTGAGTGCTTTTGACCGCCCATCACAAGTGTTTGCACCATTTCTGGAGTAACAGAATCGGTTCTTAAAGAAGAAATTCCGAGTTGAATTTCAGCACCAGCCTCCATTTTTTCACGCAAATACTTCATTATATCGCCAAAACGTGGGTGTGCGCTAATTTGTGCGCCTAATAGAGCGATTTTGTTTGTATAACTCAAACCTAAATCAATCGCCTCAATAATTTTCTCGTATTCATAATGTCTGAAAGGCAGATTGATATAAGATGCCGTACAAAAAGCACATCTATTCATACAACCACGAGCCACCTCAATTATAAAAGTGTCCTTAAAATAACTCTTTTCGCTCAAAATTGGCGTATAAATCACATTATCAAGTTTTGCTGTATATTTTTTGACTGGTTTTTCTGGAATATAAATACCTTCGACCTCTTCCAGCAGTTTCAACGCAGTTTGCTTGTCGTTATTTTTCATAATCTCAAGCACTTTATTAAAACAATCCTCGCCATCACCTATCATCATAAAGTCAAAGAACTCTTCATAAGGTCTAGGATTAGTCGTCAAAACGGGCCCGCCAGCAAAGATTAGTGGAAAGTTTTCATCACGCTCATGACGAGAAAACGGAATATTTAGTTTCTCTAGAATTTCAAAAACACCCATAAAATCAAAGTCGAACGACATTGAAAAGGCAATTGCTCCAACATTTCTAACATTTGGAATATTGTCCGTTGAAATTCTTATTGCGTTAATTCCTTCTTGCATATCTGCAAGTCTATACAACCATAAATATCCAAGAGATGCCAAGGCAAATTCTTCAATAGCTGGATACGCCATTAAAAAATTATAGTTGCCATTTGTTCTCGAATATAAGTATTTTTCCATATTAGTTAACGTTCTTTATATAAAGTTCTTCAATCAAAACACAAACTGTTGCAGCGATTGCTGGCGCAAAAATCACACCAATTACGCCCAGATATTGTGCAGTTACAAATAAAAAGAAATAAATTATTAGTGGGTGCAAATCTAAAAATTTTGAAAACACATAAGGTCTTACAAAATTGTTTTCTGCCCACTGTGCAATTGCAAAAACTACAATGATAAAAAATAATGTAAGCGCACCCAATTTATATGAGGCAACTAACATTATAATAAGCGCAATTGCAGGTCCTACAACTGGTATCAAATCTAAAACAGAGGTTAGCAAGCCAAACAAAACAGCGTAATCAACTCTTAATAGCAAGAGTCCGATTGTCATAATTATGCCAACGCTTGCAATAGTTACCAATTGAGCGATTACATATCCACCGATTTTTTGCGAAATTGAGTCAAGAATTTCTTCTGCTCTAATCTTCATTTGTTTAGGGAAAAGGCTCATATATGCTTTTCTAACAGTGTCTTTATCTGCCATAAAATAATAAACAATAATACAACCTGCGAAGAAATAAATAATTGCACTAGCCAAACCCATACTAGCATTTATTGAGCTATTAACAAAATTTGTCGTAACTCCAGATGCTGATGAAATCAGTTCACCAACATCAATTGAGCCTTGAAGTGAATTTTGTATAAAAGGAAGATTTACTAAAAACTCCCTAACTGCGTCAATATGCTCTGGCACACTTTGCAAGAAAGATTTTATTTGATGCCCAGTCATTATTCCAAGTGGAATTACAAACAAGGTAGCGATAGAAAGCCCACCACCAAGTATCAAGGCTGACGCTAATGGTCGTTTCATCTTCTTTTCTAACTTATCAACAATCGGGTTAAGTGAACAAGCTACAACGTACGACGCAAAAAATAGAATTGCAATATCTTTAATTTTGGTAATAAAAATCAAGAATAAAATTGCAATAATAAAGAAAATAATATTCTTTATTGTAATGTATTTTTTAACAAACATATCAAACATAGTCAAACTCCTACTTTGCAGTGATTTTACCATGAAATTACTCCAAATTAAAGTACTTAAATTTGCAAAATGTGCTTATATTGCATGTCGCCATTTTCAACTTGTGCTGATAATGCAATATAACATACTTTCTTGTTATTTAGGGTCATTTTATTTTATTAAACATTTCATAAAATTATATTATGAATGTAAAAAAAGAACTTGGACTAAAAATAAAAAGACTTCGACAAAAAGAAGGACTTACGCAAGAACAATTTGCTGAAAAACTTAATATAGCAACTCGTACATTGGCTGGAATAGAAATTGGCGAAAGCTTTGTTTCGGCGCAAACAATCGAAAATATCCTTAATTTTTCTGGCATATCTTTTGAAGATTTTTTTATTTCAAGTCATTTAAGACCAACAGAAGACTTGCTTAATGATATATATTCATATTTAAACAAGGTTAAAGATAACAGGGAAAAAGTCGAAAACATTTATAAAGTTGTAAAAGCACTTGCAAACGAATAACACGATTTTGGAGTCTATTGGTTTAATTGTGAAGAAATGTTAACCGTCATAATGCAATTATTTCGCATTATTTACATTGTATATACGTTTTATTTTCATAGGATAGGCAATTTTTCATTTCCAAAATACTTTATATATACGTAACACGAAAATAAAGTATAAGGAGAAAAATTATGGCAGATTACACAGTTCAAGCAGGTGATACATTATCAAAAATCGCACAAGCACATGGCACTACGGTTTCAGAATTAGCAAAACAAAATGGCATTAAAGATGTCAACAGAATTGAAATTGGTCAAGAACTAAGTTTAGGCAACACAACCAACCCAGCTACAACTGCTCAAAAAGAAACAACAATTGGTTTGGATAGTTTTGAAAAACAAACACCACAAGAAGCTAATACATTTTCACCATTAGCTTATTCAACAGGAACAGCAATTGCAGTTTTAGCAGGACAAAAAGTTTTGCCCAAAATGATAGATAAAACTAAAACTGCATACACTAATGCTAAGTCTGGAACAACAAAAGCTTATGCAAATATGAAAGCAACTGCAAAACAAAATGCAAAAGCAGTTAAGAGTTTTGTTGCGCAAAAAATCAAGCATGCTGCAAAATCAGCAGAATTACATTATGCGTTTGGCAAAGATGCAGTAGAAACAAAGGTTAAAAATGGTTTTCAAAAGGTCAAAACAAATGCACAAAACATTGCTTCTAAAACAAAAACAACCGCAGGCAAAGCAATGCATAAAGCAAAAGTTGGTGGTAGATATACAAGATTTATTGCAAATACAAAGGTTGCACCAAAATTGATTAAAGGCGCAAGCAGATACGCATTACCACTAACTGTCGCTTTTGAGGGCGGTAAATGTTATCAAGCTTTTGAAAAAGGCGGGGTTAAAGAAGGAACTAAACAAGTTGTAAAATCAGTTACTTCTGTTTCTGCTGGTTTAGCTGGTGCTAAATTAGGAGCAGCCGTTGGTAGCTTCGTAGGTCCTATTGGAACCGTTGTTGGCGGTTTTGTTGGTGGTGTTGCTGGATATATGCTAGGCGAAAAAATTTGTTCATAAGATAAAATTATATAAAATTTGAACTGAACTCAAAGTCTACTTTATATTTAAGAGTTCAGTTCAAATTTTTATTACCCAGCTTGAAAATTACCTTTTTAGACGATACTTTAAGGTCACTTCTATGATAAAATTACTTTATGGAAAATTTGCTAGAAATCAATAATCTAACTGTTGAATATCGAAGTCTTAAAAATGAGGTTACGTCCTCAGTTACCGCAGTTAAAGATGTTTCTTTAAATATCAAGCAGGGCGAAATTTACGCACTCGCTGGCGAATCTGGTTGTGGCAAATCAACTTTATCTAAAGCCATTACAAAACTCGTTAAGCCTGTTTCTGGCGAAATTTTGTTTGACGGGAAAAATATATTTGAGCAAACAAAAGAAGAAAAAAAGGCTTATCCAACAAACGTTCAAATGGTTTTTCAGAATCCATATTCTAGCTTAAATCCTAAAATGACGATTGGAGCTGCACTACAAGAACCGTTAGACATTAACACAAAGTTTTCTAAATCAAGAAAAAAAGCCGCTATTCATCAAGTTTTGGAAGAAGTCGGTTTAACAGATGATATTCTAAATCGTTATCCTCATGAATTTTCTGGCGGACAAAGACAAAGAATTGCAATTGCAAGAGCTTTAATTCTGAACCCAAAACTTTTGATTGCAGACGAGCCTGTAAGCGCACTAGATGCAAGTATTCAAGCACAGATTATTAATCTGTTAAAAGAACTTAAACAGGAAAGAAATTTGACAATCTTGTTTATTTCTCACGATTTAAGTGTGATTAAATATTTGGCAGATAGAGTGGGTATAATGTATTTTGGAGAATTGATAGAAGAGAATGTGACAAGTGCAATCTTCAATTCACCTCAAAAAGATTATACCAAAATGCTACTAAATTCCGCACCAATACTAAAAAATTGACGGAGTTATTCTTTAATTTGGAAAATACACTTTACGCAATGCGCTTTTGGTTGAAGAACTAAATTGTCTTCCAAATCGTACATTTTAGCAATTCTAGTAATTAAAGGTTCACCACAAAGAGGACATCTTAAATTGGTTTCACGATTTAAGATTTTTGTTTTTAATTCGTCAATAGTTTCTTGACTCACAATTTCAAATTTGTAATCTCTTTCGTGACTCTTTAATTCTTTTGGTGAACATTTTAAAACTCTTGCAATTTGTTGACGTTGAGTTACTGACAAAAATAATTCTTTCCCAGCTTCAATATCTTCCAAAATTTCTTGCTTAATGTTGGTTTTTTTTGCTAAACCACTAACAGATAAACCTGCTTTTTCTCTTCTTTGTTGTATAAATTCTGCTAAACTTTCCATAGTGATATTTTATCATTGATAAATTTATAAGCAATGGTGTTTTTAAGGTAATAGGGGAATAAGGTAATAGGGGAATAAGTGGTTTTAAAAATTTTTATATTATCTGCGTTCAATTGGTTTAGTAAGGCTTACCCTACCCTTGAGGGAGGGTCGAAATCTTTGATTTCGGGGTGGGGTAAATAAGAAAGCTGTTGTTGCGTCAAACGACAGCACCCTACATTTCTATAAAACACGTTTAACGTATAAAATATCTAAAACCACTTATTCCCTTATTCCCCTATTACCTTATTCCCTTCCCTTCCTTCCCCTCAAAACATTCCCTCTTCCCCCTCATTGCCATCACACCCAGAATATGTTAAAATCTCTCTATAAATCAAGCAAAGGAGAGCATTATGAGTAAGTTAAAAATCGGTATTATTGGCCTTGGGACAGTTGGTTCTGGTGTTTACAAAACCTTGCAGGAAATGAACGATATTGAGATTGTTAAAATCGCAGTAAAAAACATTAACAAACCTCGCTCCGTAGAAGTACCGACTTCACTACTTACAGACAATCCTTATGATTTGGTTAACAATTCAGATATTGATGTAGTCGTTGAATTAATTGGCGGAGTTAATCCTGCATGGGATTATATTTCTACTGCGATTAAGAATGGTAAGCATATAGTTACTGCAAACAAAGAACTTTTGGCTAAGAAAGGCGAAGAGTTATTTAATTTAGCAGAAGAACACAATAGAGTTATATTGTATGAAGCTGCAATTGCAGGCGGTATTCCAATCATTATGCCAATTAAGACAATTCTTGCAGGGAATAAAATAAGAAAAATTCATGCAATTTTGAACGGCACTACAAATTATATTCTTACAAAAATGGACGCCGATGGAGCTTCTTACGAAGATGTTTTAAAAGAGGCTCAACAATTGGGTTATGCTGAAACAGATCCAACTGGTGACGTTGAAGGCTTTGATGCGGCTTATAAAATTACTACTCTAGCAACAATTGCTTTCAAAAAACGTATAAAGATTGAAAATGTTCACAGAGAAGGTATCACTAAAGTTCGCAAAGAGGACATGGCAAAAGCAAACGAATTTGGTTACAAAATCAAACTTATTGCAACTGCAACAATTGATGAAAATGACAATGCAGATGTAAGAGTTCACCCAATGCTCGTTTCCAAAGATTCTATGCTTGCACATATTGATTATGTAAAAAATGCGATTGCTATTAGTGGACACCCTATCGGTGATATTGTACTTTCTGGTCCTGGGGCTGGCGAATTTCCTACCGCAAGCTCTGTTGTTGGCGATATTTTATCAATAAAAGCAGAATTTGGAAAAACGGATTACATGCTCCCAATGATGAGATGTCACCACCACACAACCGCAAAACCAGTTAAGATTGAAGACACTTTTAATAAGTATTATATTTCTATAACCGCACCTAACGCAATTGGTGTTATTGCAAAAATTGGTACAATTTGCGCAAATAAAAATATCAGTTTATCAAGCATTCTGCAAAAAGGAGTATCAAGTGATAACACGGCTGATATTACCGTAATTACAGAGCGAGCTCACGAAAGATTGGTAAAAGAAGTTGTTGACGAACTCAAAGATTGCACAGTTAATAGCATTATTAGGGTTGCAGAATAATCAGTTAATTTATGTTAAAATATGTCTATGGAAAATAAAAATTCTATTTTGTATATAATTGCAGGAGCTAATGGTAGTGGCAAAAGCACATTGGCAGAAGAGCTTTTGAAGGCAAAACAGTTAGAATTTTTAAATGCTGATGAAATTGCAAAAGAAATATCTCCTGATTCAATAAATAGTGTGCCAATTTCTGCTGGGAAATTATATTTCAAAAGACTAAATAATCTTCGCAAAAGGTGGTTTAAAATGACAGACAGAGATACATTAGAACTATTAAACATGTTTACTACTGCTGCACAAATTGCAAAGGCTAAAAATAAACATGAAGTTCATTTGAAATTTACAGAAACTGCTATGATTGAGTTATTAAAGAAAGCATTTCCTACAATGAAAGATAATATAAATCTTGCAAACATTGCTAAAAATATTATCAATGGATAATGTTGATTGTTTTATCTTCGTGCTATATTCAAGAAAAAGAGAGGATTTAATATGTATTACCAAGGTCTAATTAACAAATACAGAAAATACTTACCTGTAACAGAGGCAACACCAGTTGTTACACTTAATGAAGGCAACACTCCTTTAATCAAGGCAGACAATTTAGCAAAAAAGATTGGGCTTGAAGCAAATATTTATCTAAAGTTTGAAGGTTGCAACCCGACGGGAAGTTTTAAAGACCGTGGTATGACAATGGCAGTAACCAAAGCTAAAGAAGCTGGCGCAGGTGCAATTATTTGTGCATCTACTGGTAACACTTCTGCCTCTGCTGCAGCTTACGGTGCAAGAGCAGGCATTAAAACTTTTGTACTTATTCCAGATGGTTACATCGCACTAGGTAAGCTTTCTCAAGCTATGATGTACGGCGCAGAAATTATTGCAATTCAAGGAAACTTCGACCAAGCACTTGATTGTGTTAGAGAAATCTCTGCAAAATACCCAATTACACTTGTAAACTCTGTAAACCCCTTCAGAATTGAAGGTCAAAAAACTGGCGCATTTGAAATTTGCGATGCACTAGGCAAAGCTCCAGAATACCATTTTATTCCAGTTGGAAACGCAGGAAACATTACAGCTTACTGGAAAGGTTACAAGGAATATTTTGCAGAAGGCACTGTCAAAAATCTTCCGCAAATGATGGGTTATGAGGCAGAAGGCTCTGCAGCTATCGTTCGTGGTGAAAGAATTATGAAACCTGAAACGCTCGCAACCGCAATCAGAATTGGCAACCCTGCAAGTTGGAAACAAGCAGAGGCAGCAAGAGATGAAAGCAAAGGCAAAATCGGTTGTGTGTCTGATGAAAAAATCGTTGAAGCGTATAAAATGTTAGCATCAACAGAAGGCGTTTTATGCGAACCAGCAAGCGCAGCGTCTGTTGCAGGCTTAATTCAAGCACATTCTCAAGGTCTTGTAAAAGCTGGCTCTGATATAGTTTGTATCTTGACTGGTAATGGGCTTAAAGACCCAGATAATGCAATCAAGTATTCTAACGCTGATGTTAAAAAGACTTCATCAGAACTTAATGATGTTTTAAGAGCAATGGGTATTTAAAATGTTAAGAAAAGAATTTGTTGACGCAAAAAGAATTGTAATAAAACTTGGTACAAATGTTTTGAGAAACCCTGATGGCGAAGTTGCGATTTCTCGTATTTATTCGTTCATTGAGGATATGTCAAAACTAGTAAAACAAGGTAAAGAGGTTATTCTTGTAACTTCTGGCGCAGTTGGGCTAGGCAAAAAGAAATTAAATCTTGATTCTACCGCAGAAGACGGAGTTAAACAAGCTTGTGCAGCAGTTGGACAAAGCCGTTTGATGTCTTTTTACGAGAACGGTTTTGGAATTTACGATGTGCCAATCGCACAAATTCTTTTGACAGAAGATGATTTTTCGCTAAGATACAGATATTTAAGCCTTAGAACGACATTGAATAAGATTTTGGAGTTTGGTGTAGTTCCAATCATTAACCAAAACGATACTGTGTCAACGATTGCGATGAATCCGATGATGGCTGGCATGAAGGTTTGTTTTGCAGACAATGATAAACTCTCAGCACTTGTTGCAAGTGAGCTTGACGCTGATTTGTTAATTTTGTTATCAGATATCAATGGACTTTATACAGCTAATCCAAAAGAAAACCCAGATGCCACCTTAATCAAAGAGGTTGATTGCGTTACAGATGAAATCATGTCACTTGGAACAGACGCATCAGAAGGTGGTCGTGGTGGCATGAGAACAAAACTTGAAGCAGCAAAACTTGTAACACGTTTTGGCGGTAAGGTTTTGATTGCAAACGGTAAAATTCCTTACGTTATCAACAAGATTTTTGAGGGCGAAGATATTGGCACAATGTTCTTGCCAACAAGTGAAAACTTGCCTGATAAAAAACGTTGGATTGGTTATGCGACAAATATTATTGGCGGACTTATCGTTAATGAAGGTGCAAAAAAAGCGATTTTGGAACAATGTTCTAGCTTGTTGCCTATTGGCATTTTGAATGTTGTAAACGACTTTAACCAAGGAGAAGTTGTTTCAATTATGGACGAAAATAACGTAGAGTTCGCTAGAGGCATGGTTAATTATAATTCTCAAGAATGTCGCAGAATCGTTGGTTCACACTCCAATAATATTGAGAAAATCTTAGGCTACAAAAACTACGATGCAGTAATAACAAGAGATAATATTACAGGATTGATTTAATTATTTGTAACAATTCTGTTACAAACTAGCAAATAATATTTTTAGAGGTTATATTACACTATGAGGATAAGTATAATAGTGTAGTTATATTATTCTTACATGAGGTCTTAGAGTGGTAGATAACAGGTCAGCAGGTTTTTATGGAATCGGCGGGGCGTTCAACTTTAAAAGTGGAGACCCTTCTGGAACTGCGGCAAAAATGAGTCAAGAAAAATATGGTTCAGAAGCCATGTACCTTCCTCCTGCAGAAGGCGAAGAGGAAGGCGAATATTACAACAACGAACCTTATGTTGATAGAAGTGCTTTGCTCCGTGCAACCTTAAATTCACTTGCAATGTCAAATGTTGCGTCCGTTTTAAATTCAAAAAAACATAAAAAATCCCCAAAAGATATTCTTGAAGAAGAACAAGAAGAAGACTTAGACGAAGAAGAGCTTGAAATCAAACGTATTGAGGCAGAAGCCGACGAAGAATATCGAGAGGCTAAAGAGTAAATCATTGGATATTCTGAAACAGTAGTTTGTAGGTCGGGTTCAACAATTTCATTGAACCCGACAATAATTTATTTTTTGTCGTGTTGGAGAACAATCGTCCAACACGTTCTACAAATTTGTTGGGCTTTCAGCCCAACAAAAATACCTTACACAAAAAAGAAAGAAGCCGTATTTCCTACGACTTCTTCCCCCTATTAGCGAACGATTAACTTACTATTCGCCACTGCAACCGAAGGCAATAGTTACATGCTCTTTCGGATTAATAGCAGAGATTTTGTATCCTTTAGCGTCAACTAAGTAACCAACTTCGTCGCCTGTTGCTTGAACTAAGCCCATTGTACCTGACAAAGCAGTTCTTGTAATATCCACTGGAGCTTTTACAGTATCAATTGCTACGTCACCCAAGCTTCTTGCTGATGCCATAAATTGACCTTGGAAAGCTTCACCCAATGCGATACCTGTACCAGAAGCTACGTCTTCTAGGGCGTTACCTAAGTTAGACAACATACCGCCTGTTGTTCTACCTACGATACCTAACATTTGACCACCCCATGTAAGTGGAGCTGTAACAACTCTTGATACGATGTTTGGTGTATTAGATTTATTGATTTCTGCGTTAAGAATTTGTCGTGGTAAAACATCTTTATGACCGCAGTTTTCGATTTCTGTAAATGCAAGTTTCAAAGCACCCTTTTGGCAACCAGATGGTCTTACAACTTCAACAACTTTACCGTGAACATCTGAACCGCATGGATACAAGTGTCCATTGATAGTTACGTCTTCTAATGTCTTAGCTGCAAATCTTTGACCAACGTGAGAAGATTTAGCACTTACTTGGTCCTTAAACTTCAACTGTAAAGTTGGTATTTTAACGATTTCTTCGTTTTCAATAAATGCCTTCTTATCAGTTGGGCAAATTGGGCAATCGTTGTTTGCAGTTACTGGGTTTTTATCAATACCTGCTGCGACACGGATATTTTGCAACATTGCGGCTATATCTGCACGAGATGCGTCTTTAAATGGAGCGATTGTGTTTGGTGCCGGTGAATTATTCAAAGCACCTTTTTCCAATGCTTTTGCAATAGGAATAATTGCCCATTCTGGTACTGTATTACCGTCGCAATATTTAGATAAGATTTCTTGAGCCTTGCATTTATCCATATCTGCGCATTTGATACCTTTTGATAAAGCACATAGAGCTTCTACTCTAGTTACATTATGGTTAGGCATAAATTTGCCGTTTGGATAACCTTTTAACAAATCGTTGTGAACAGCAACGGTAATTGCTGAATTTGCCCAGTGATTTGTTGGTACATCTGAGAATAATTTTTCAGGTGCGCAAGAATATGTATCCTTGTCAAAACCTTTTACTAACATTGTTGCAAATTCTGCACGAGAGATGTTTCTTGATGGTTTGAATAATCTGTCAGGATAACCGACTACAATATCGTTTGTAGCAAGTTTATCGATTTCACAAGATGCCCAATAGCCATCAGGTACATCAGGGAACATTTGCAAACCGGCAGCTGCACCAGTCATATTTTCAAATGGTGATAAGTCAAAAGGAGTTAAAGTTTTTTTAATAGCTTGAATTGAATTTGCTGTACTCATTTGAATAGGGCAAGCATTGCCGTCCATTTTAGCTTCATCTCTAACGATTGGCGTACCTCTATGGCTTGTCAAATCGTTTAAGCAAGGAATATTTGTAGCAGCACCTGTAATATTACCGTCGGTTGCTACTGTTGTTCCCATTGTACCAGCGGTAAGCTTGTTAATTTCTCTGTTTACGGAAAAACCTTCTGCTTTGTAGATAGAATCTTTTTCTGTACCAATATAGTTGTTATAACCGTAAACAGCGTTAGGATATGAATAAACTTGTTTCATATCTTCACGTTGTAAATCTTTTGTTCCTGGGCATAAAGCGCAAGAAGGAACTGGGTCAGGCTCACACTGTGGTGCAACAGGGCAACCACAATCATTTTTAGGAGCCTGAGTTTGGCATGGACAAGCAGCTCCAGTAACTTCTGGCATTTCCTCAATCGGACATGCACCTTCTGTTACAGTCGGACGCTGGTTGCATGGGCAGGCTGCCATTACCGTATTGAACGAACACGTTGCTATACCAACGGCAATCGCAGCTGCCACAGTAAGTTTTCTAATCGTCATTTTGACCTCCTTTGTAAATAACCTTTTCAATAGGTGATTTAATGGCTTATAAGCTGGCTTCTGGAGATAGCCTAAGAAGTACAGCCTCTAAACTTTGTTTAACTCCTAAATTATGTTATTTTTTAGAGATTAAAACATTGCCGAAAAAGGGAGTCCGACTGGGTAATTTGTGAAGGGGGGAGGGACAAGGTGAATAAGTGAATGAGTGAATACATGAAAGGGAATAGGGGAATAAGGTAATAAGGGAATAAGAGGTTTAAAAAATTTTATATTATCTGCGTTTAATTGGCGCATTTGGGCTTACCCGCCCCTTGAGGGAGGGTCGAAATCTTTGATTTCGGGGTGGGGTTAAAATGTTTAAAACACCCTTTCCTGCAACAACCGCATTTTACGCCGTGAACGTGTGGCGATTAGCCACGATAGCGAACGTTAGAGTGCAGGCTCTGCCTGCTAATTCAGCCATTTAAACAAACGCTCGTAAGAGCGTAGAAAACAATGCGTGGTTTTTCTTTTTTGCTTACTTTTTTCTTTTTATTTCGCAACAAAAAAGAAAAAAGTATTTTTAATAAAAAGAAAAGTACACAAAAAGTAATAAGAGTATTGGCGTGAAATCAGCAACAAGCTGACTTCAAAACGCCAATACTCTAAACAACCCATTTTCGTCGCTTTTTATTTAAAAACTAAGAAAAATATGATATCATCATATTAAACTGTTTAAATTGGAGAAAGAGCATGCAAGTTTCAAAGCGTTTGGTAGTAAGAAAAGAAATTCCGATGGACAATTCAAAAGATTTGATTACGTCCATGGACGTTGCAATGGCTGAATATTATTGCAAAAACAAAAATTATGAAAGAGGTTTGGAATTATTTAGAGAGGTTATCCCCGCAATCAATGATGAAGCGGAAAGAAATAATATTACAAACAATTATATGAACTACGCTTTACAATATGCTCAGAAAATGGCGTCTGAAAATAAGAATATTGAAGCGATTGAACAATACCGTGACATAATGAAGTTTTCAGGTTTTCCAATAAATGTTTACAAGAATATCGGGCTTTGCATGAAATCAATTGGAAATGCCGATTTAGCCATCAAATTCTTGAAAAAATTTGAAGAAATTTCACCAGACAAGGAAGATGTTTACATTTACCTTGCAGATTTGACTTACACTGATATCAAGGACAATAAAAAGGCTATTGAATACTACGAAAAAGCTCTTGAGAAAAACCAAAACAACTTTTCTCTTTACAATATGCTTGGTCACTTGTATTCAACTTATTATCAAGACAAATTCAAAGAAAAACAAATTGATTACCTTAGAAAAGCTTATGAGCTTGCGCCAAACAACAGAATTGTGGTTAAGAACCTTGCTTATGTTTATGGTAAGTTCGACGAGGTTCAAAAGGCTGACGAGTTTTATCAAAAACTTATGTATTTAAGCCCAACGCACTCTGATTTGCACTCTTATGGCGCATATTTGGTACACCACAAGCGTTTTTCAGAAGGTTTCAAATTCTTGCAACACAGATTCTTAAAGGAAGATTTGAACAATGTTGCTTTTCCTAAATTATTAACGACTAAAAAGAAAAAGTGGAACATGAAACTTGATATCAAAGATAAACACATTTTGGTACACTTTGAACAAGGTTTTGGTGACTCAATTATGTTTGTAAGATTTTTAGACGAGTTGAAAAAACGTTGCAAAGAGGTTTCTTTGGTTGTTCAAAATTCTTTGGTAAGTTTGTTCAATGATTCAAAATTAGGTGTAAATATTTATACAGAAGATGAAGTTCCTACTATAAATTACGACTATTGGATACCTATGATGGACTTGCCAATTGTATGCGAAACCCAGCCAGATACAATTCCTAAAGCGAGTGGATATTTGAGAGTTCCAAAATCAAAAATTAACGCTTACAAAAAAGAACATATCAACGATAATGACAAAATCAAGATTGGTATTGCTTACGAAGGCACGTTGGCATCTAAAGAAACAGATAGAGATATTCAACTAAGTTACTTGTATCCGCTAATGCGCTTGCCTGATGTTGAGGTTTATAGTTTCCAAGTAGATGACTTAACTCGACAAATGGATAGAATACCAGAAGATACACAACTAATCCGTTTAGGTAAGACCTTCAAGAACTGGGAAGATACCGCTTGTGCAATGAATTGTATGGACTTGATGGTTACAACAGATAATGGTGTTATGAACCTCGCTGGTGCACTCGGAATTAAGACTTTCGGCATCTTCAACAAAATCGTTGAGTGGCGTTGGTTTAAGACGGAAGGCAATGATATTGCGTGGTACAAGAGCATTAAACCTTTCCAATGCCCAACCTCTGGCGACTGGAATACACCAGTAAATCAGATTTTGGAAGAAATCGACAAAATGAGATGCAAAAAGATAGCAGATAAAATTAAGGGGAAGATTTAGGTTTGATTGTTTATATTTAATCAAAAAAAGGTGCGCCATTGGCGCACCTTTTAGTAATCTTTGTCCACAGTTCTCTTAAATCTTCTGAGCTGCAATTGCTTTATAGAAACTGATATAATCAACCATACAATCAAATTCTGTAGAATAAACCAACTTGTTAACTGTTAGCAAATTTTCTTCCATTTGGTTCAAGTCTAATTTTGCAATCACACCTTGATTAAATTTGTCTTGAGAAAGTTTGAAGTCTTTTTGTTCAAGTTCTTGTATTTTCTTTTGCTTAGCTAATTTTTCTTTGTCCATGTTCACTGAAACTAATGAATCATTAACCTCTTGCATTGAAGTCAAATTTACTTTCTCATAGTTTTTCAAACTTCTTTCATAAGCAATTTTCTTAGCCTTCAAATTAGCCTTGATTTTACCACCAGCAAAAAGAGGTTGCATTATTGAACCGCCTAAACCCCAAATCATTTGTGAGGTTGTAAACAAGCTTTCAAAATGTTTTGCATTGAATAATACGCCGCCACCTAGACTAAGAGTTGGTAACATTTCTTTTCTTGCAACTCGAACGTCAATGCCAGCTTTTTCAAGCATTTTTTCAGCTTTTCTATAGTCTGGTCTTTGCATAATAACATCAGAACTTACATATTCTGGAATAGAACCAGAGAACGCCAATTTTCTGTAATCTGTTCTTTTGTATTCCTCAATATTATTTGGACTATCACCAATCAAAACCGCTAATTGGTGTAGAAGCTTTGTTCTTTCCTTCTGTAAATCGGTTAAGTCTGCAACGCCAGAGATATAAGCCTTGTTTGCTTTTACAAGATCAGAAGTTGATACAATACCTTCTGCGTTACTTACTGACATAATTTCAAAAATTTCTTTTCTTAATTTTACAATATCTTCTTGCAAATCAATCATTGCATCTAATTTCACGATGTTTACATAAACACTTCCAACAGAAGAGGCAATAGAAATGTAGGCTGATTGTTCATCTAAAATCGATGCTTCGTAAAGTTTTCTGATTGCAGTCGTTTTGTTATGGTTTTTGCCAAACAAATCTAACTCATAATTTGCGACAATCGGCAAAGCAAAACCGCCTGATGATGGGCCAATAAACTTTCCATACCCTGGGAAGAAACCAGCTTGAAGTGTTGGAAGTTCGCCAGCTCTTTGCATTACAACATTTTGATAATATTCATCTATTGTTAATGTTGCCATTTTTAAATCTTTGTTATTCTCAACTGCTTTTACAATATAATCATTCAAATATTCGTCATTAAATTGCGCCCACCAAGCAAGGTTTACATATTCATATTTATTTCTTGTCGGCTTAACTTTAGCAGACTCTTTTTTCTTGTTTTTGTCAATTGATTGCTCTGCGCCAGCTTTCAAAACAGTCTTTTGTGCAGCCAAAACTGGAACTGCATTGCCTACGCTCAATGATAATAATATAGCTAGTGATAATAACTTTTTCATATCTTTTTCTCTTTCTTTGATTAAAGCATTTGATTTATTACATGAAATCATAGCACAAGTGTGTTGCGTTTGCAACATGTTGCGAAAATAACATACTTCAAATAGAGGAGTGATTTCTTGATTTGCGATAAATTACATATAGATTTCTTTTATTTACTCAATTTTTAGTTACCTCCTTTGTTAATACCCACCAGCATTTGTAACTCGCTATCGCTCGAACAACTGCGACCTCCCTAACTAGGGCGGTTTAATTGTTTTCATAATTTGAGAAGATTATTAGCCTAAAAAACGTTAAGCGTGATAAAATATTTTCCCCTCTTGATTTTTCAAAAAAAGAATGTTAGTATTAATGTGTTGCATTTGCAACATGTTGCGAAAATAACATACTTCAAATAGAGGATTGATTTAAAAAATGCAAACACATTTTACAGATACAATATTTTATCAAATTGAATTAACTGCAAAATACTGCAAGCTTTTGGGTTCGCAAGTATTTGAAAAATATAATGCAGGCATAAGTTGTGAAGAATATACCGTTTTGGACGTTTTGGCTAATAGTCCAAAGATGTGTCAAAGAGATTTAGCCAAAATAATTTTAAAAGATAGAGCTAATACTGGCAAGCTTTTAGATGGTTTGGAGAAACAAGGTTATATAACAAGAACACTTTCAATAAAAAATAATCGACCAGTGAAAATTGTTGAAATCACAGATGAAGGAAGAAAGAAAGCAGAATTTGTTCTTGACAAAATTAGACCTCATTATTTACAAGTTAAAAATATGATTGATAACAGTGATGTTGCAAGAGTTGGTGAATTGTTGCAACAATTGAGAGAAATTCTTGATGAAACATTAGAAATACAAATATAGAATGTGAATAAGGTAATATTTATCCATTTTGAACGAAAGGCAATATACTATGAGCGATGAAAATAAAATTGAAAAAAAAGAGGCGACAAAGCAATTACCTGTTAAAAAGAGATACATTTTCACTTTTTTAGCAATAGTTGCAATTCTTGTTGGCGGTTATTTTATTTATGACACTTTAGGTTCTGAATCAACAGATGATGCTTATGTTGAAACAACGACGGTATCTGTTTCGCCTAAGGTTTCTGGGCAAATTGTAAAAGTTCTAGTGAAAGACAACCAACCAGTTAAAGCTGGTCAAGTTGTTGCAGTAATTGATAAAGTAGACTATCAAGTTAAATTAGACCAAGCAACTGCAGCGTATGAAAAAGCGCTATTAAATCAACAAAATGCACACGCAAATTTAAGTGCAGCAAATTCTGAAATTGAATTAGCAAGAAAAGATGTTGAAAGATACGAAAATCTTTACAAAGCGGGTGCAGTTTCTAAACAAACTTTGGATAGAGCAAGAACAAACTTAGAAACAATTCAAGCAAAACAAACAACTGCTGACCAATCAATTTTTTCTAAAAATCCTGCAAAGAGTGCAAAAGTTGCTGACGCAGATTTGAATGTATTGAAGGCTCAAAAACGTGCAGCAGAACTAGCGTTGGAATACACAGACATCAAAGCTCCAATCGATGGTACAGTTTCTAACAAAAAAGTTGAAGTTGGTATGATGGTTCAACCTGGTAGCCCATTATTTGTTGTTGTTCCACATGATGTTTGGGTGGTAGCAAACTACAAAGAAACACAGTTGACACACATGAAGGAAGGTATGGACGTTGATGTAAAAATTGATACATACCCAGACAAAGTTTTCAAATGTAAGATTGACAGTATCCAAAGAAGTTCTGGCGCAAAAGCAAGTTTATTCCCACCAGAAAATGCAGTTGGTTCTTTCGTAAAAATTGTGCAAAGAATACCTGTAAAAATTGTGTTTATTAATAAAGAAGATTTGCAAGAATATTCTGTAATTCCTGGAATGTCAGTAGTTCCAAAGGTTAAGATTAGAGATTATTATAAGAAAGTGAATAAGTGAATAGGTGAGTGAGTGAATAAGTTCGTTTTAAATATTCTATATTCAGTATCTAACAAAATTTAGAATTAATAATAACAAAAATGAACTTATTCACCTAGTCACTCATTCACTTATCGACTTAAAAATTTTAGACTATTTCAGTATTACGACTCTGCGGGTTTGAGGTTTCCTCAAGCCCTTTTATTATTTTAATAATGTTAAAATTATTTCACGTTTCTAAGACATGAAAGTGAATAAGTCAATAAGTAAATGAGTGAATAAGTTCGTATTAAATATTTTCAATATTTAACAAGGTTCAACATAGAAAATAACTAAAATGAACTTATTCACCTATTCACTTATTCACTTATTGACCTATTGACCTATTCACCTATTCACTTTCCCTCCCCCCATTTCAACTTTCAACATTGCTTAAAAAAACTTTACATGCTATAATTTCGTTATGGAAAGTGGTGTGGAAAACAAAAAAAAGAAGAAGAGTATGACTGCTCAAACTCGTTTAATTCTTGCGGGTTTAGGAGTTAGTACCGCTTTTATCCTTGCATCTGCTGGCTTTGCGACTTATAGTATCAGCCAAAATATGAACAGTGCGTACAAGAATTTTGGACAAGTTCTTTCTAAAACTCTTGCAATTGAAGGCGTTGAAGTTACAAAAGAAGTTCCAGAATTGGCAAAATACGATGCACTTCGAGCAAATTCACTTTCTGTACTAAAGAGCAACAACGACATTGCATACATTGTTTTTAAAGACAATAAATCAAAAATTATTTATTCCAGCAAAGACGATTATCCAGACCAAGCTGAAAAGGCTCGTATAACAGTAAGTTCGCCAATGATTGTCAAAAATATGAGCAACTCTATGAACGTTGGTTCTGTTGAAGTTGGGCTTTCTGGAACAATTATGGACAAGGTTTCTGCAACCTCAAACACCTCGCTTGCAATCGTTTTCTTGCTTGCATGGCTTGTAATTGTCGGCATTATTTACATGAACACCTCTATCGTTACTAGAGAACTTAGAAAATTACACCAAGGTGTTAAGAAAATTTCTTCTGGCGAATTTGGCTACAAATTGGACGACAAAGACGTTGATAAGGAAATCAAAGAACTTTATTCTGCCTTCAACGATATGTCTGAGCGTTTGAGCCGTTACAACGAACAAACAATTGAGAGCCTAACTTTTGAGCGTAACAAGCTTGAATCTGTGTTGATGAGTATTGTGAACGGTGTTGTTGTTTGTGACAACCACGACAAAGTTATTATGGTAAACAATTACGCCAAAAGATTGCTAGAGGTTGAAGAAGAGGATATCCTTAATAGCCAAATTCAACAATTCTGCGATTCTAGCGGAGAATTTTGTTTTGCAAACAAAATCACAGAATTTAAAGACACACCACTTGATGATGATGGCACGCCTGTACCATTCAACATTACAATTGACCAAAGAATTTTGAAATGTTTGATTTCACCAATGTTCACACGTTCAAATTCTTATGTTGGCTACATTATTGTATTGATTGACGTTACAAAAGATGTTGAAATGGATCAATTGCGTTCTAACTTCATTTCTAATGTTTCTCACGAATTGAGAACTCCTGTAACTGTTTTAAGAAGCTACATTGATACACTTTACAACTACGGTAACGATTTTGACTTCAATACTCAAAGAGAATTTATTGGCGTAATGAACCAAGAAATTATCAGACTTAACCGAATGGTTAACGATATTCTTGATTTCTCAAGATATGAAGCTCAAAATGTTCACATGGAAAAAACTAAGCAGGATATCATTGAAATCGTTGAAGATGCAGTAAATCAAGTTCAAGTACTCGCAAAAGAACACGATTTGACTATTTCTATTATGAAAGAACCTGATTTGCCACAAATCTACTTGAACGTAGACAGTATTTCTCGTGCGTTTATGAATATTTTGTCAAATGCGATTAAATATTCACCAGACGGCAAGAGAATCAAGGTGCGTGTAGAGCGTTCTCGTGATGGCGAGTATGTAGAAGTGAGCGTTGAAGACCAAGGCCCTGGAATTTCAGAAAAAGACCAGAAAAAGGTATTTGACAGATTTTATAGATGCGAAAATGCTACTCACACAGTTAAAGGCACTGGTTTAGGCTTGCACCTTGTTAAAGTTACAGTAGAAAAGCACCACCACGGACAAGTATTTGTTAATTCTAAAGAAGGCGAAGGTTCAACTTTTGGTTTTAGACTTCCAATAAATCCTCCACCAGAGGAAATTGAAGAATACATTCCCAAAAACCAGCTTCCTGCAGAAAGTGAAGCTTAGAGCATCACCCTAACCCTGTCTTGTAAGGCGAGGGAATAACCCGAATTTGCAAAACAAATACAACAAGCGTACGCCTGCATAAAATTCAGAAAGTTAATTAAATGTATCAAGACGCAATAAAACTACTTACAAGTAAAGGCAAATTTTATATAGATTTAGGGCTGGAGAGAGTCAAATCAGCGCTCGAAAAATTTGGCAACCCACAAAAAGATTTGAAATGTATTCATGTTGCTGGAACTAACGGCAAAGGCTCTGTCTGCACAATTTTGGACGCAATTTTAAGAGAGGCAGGTTACAAAACTGGACTTTATACAAGCCCGCATATTTGGGAGTATACCGAAAGAATTAAAGTTTGTGGCGTTGAAATTTCAAAAGAAGAGTTTGCAAATTATGTAAATGAAATCTGTAACTGCGGTATACACTTAACAGAATTTGAAATTCTTACGGTGATGATGTTTTTGTACTTTAAACGCAAAAATGTCGATGTTGCAATACTTGAAACTGGTTTGGGCGGTAGATTAGACGCAACAAATGTTATAGAAAAAAATCTCTGTGCAATAATTACGCAGATTGATTTAGACCACACCGAAAGATTAGGCGACACAAAGGAAAAAATAGCTTATGAAAAAGCTGGAATAATTAAGAAAAATTGTCCAATAATTACCTCTATGGGCTATGAGGCAATTAGAGATAAGGCTGACGAGATGGACTCAATGTTTATTTTGGCAACACCTTTTGTTAAGCCTGAGTTTGTTGACGCCTTAACGCTTAAAGGCAATCACCAAGTTGAAAACCTTGCGCTTGCGATAAATGCGATTAACTACGTTTTCAAAGACATTGATGATACGAAAATTCTTGCTGGACTAAGGAAAGTGCAAAACCCTTGTAGATTTCAATATTTCCCAGTTGAAAATTTGATTGTTGACGCCTCGCACAACCCTAACGGCGTGCAAGCCTTGAGAGAAAACCTTGACGATTATTTTCCAAGCGAGGAAAGACGTTTTATCTTCGGTTGCCTCAAAAACAAAGACTACGCAAAGATGATGAATATTTTGTTTAGAAAAGGCGACGAGGTTTATTTAAACGAATTTGACTACCCAAACGCTTGTACTTATGAGGAATTGAAGGCAGAATGTCCTTTTGAGGTTCAAAAATACGAACATCAAAAACTCACTGACGACAAACTTAATATTATTTGCGGTTCTTTTTATATGATTGGAGGAATGAAATGGCTGAAATCTCTTCAAGTTTAGAAGATTATATTGAAGCAGTTTATAGCATTTATAAATCAGAAAACAAAGTCAAAGCTATTGATGTTTCTCGACGTTTGAACGTATCAAGAGCCTCTACGACCGAAGCTTTGCAAAAATTGGAACAGCTAGGTTTGATTAATTACGGACATTATGGAGTTATTTCTATAACCGAAATTGGCGTCAAGAAAGCTGAAGAAGTTATCAAAAAGCACGAAACCTTGTCTATGTTTTTTGAAAAAATTCTCGGAGTTGATAAGACTTTAGCAGAAGAAACTGCCTGCAAAATTGAGCATGTGATTGGTGATGAAGTGTTCAAAAAATTAGAAGAACATATCAAAAAATGCTCTTCTTAAAACCTATTATTGATTAACAACTTGCGGGTTTTCTAGCTCTCTTCTGATATCCTCTACTGAAACATGAAGAATTGGAGCGTTATCATCTTTTTTTAAGTAAACATCAACGATTCCTGATTGCACAATAAATCTTTTGCAAAGAATGCAAATGAAATTGTGACCATAAATGTACATTGAAGCTCCTGTGCAACGGTCTTGTCCTGCCTGAATAATGGCATTTTGTTCTGCATGAATTGAACGACAAGTTTCGTAACATGTTCCAGAAGGAATTTTGTTTTTTATTCTGTAACATTCGCCACGCTCGTAACAGGATTCAACGCCTGATGGAGTGCCGTTGTAGCCGGTTGCCTTAATTTTTTTGTCTTGTCCAACAATAACTGCACCAACTTGCGCTCTCAAACAATTAGAACGTGAAGAGCAAGTTTTTGCCAAATCTAAAAAATAATCTGTCCAACTTTTTATTGCCATACCTGCATTATACAAAATAAAAAACCGTAAGTAAACTTACGGTTGTAATTTTTTTGGAATAAATGTGTATGATTGAGTCTCGCTTAATATTAAACAGTGACTTCTTCTTTGAAATAGTCGACTACTGTGTCCATTACATTATCAAAGAAGAAGTCCAATTCTTGTGACAATGACATGTTAATTGAATTTTGTTCTAAATCTTGTACTTTGTTGAATCTTGATAACATTTCATTTTCGATACGCATATTTTTTTAATCCTTTCCTAAATCTTCGGGTGGGGTACTTTCTGTTTTGTTTGTCCTTTGCTTTTGCTTACAGTTTTTATATCGGCATTTTTTTGAAAAACTTTAGGATTTTTAAACAAAGATTTACAATTCGTTACATAAAAATGTAAAAACGAGTTGTAATAGGTATTTAAGGATTATTTGTATTAAGTCAAGAATTGTAAGAAAAAATTAGATATGGATTACTTCGTCACTCTCGTTCCTCGTAATAACTTGGCGTTTAACTATTTATGCACAAAGTAGGTTGGGCTTTCAGCCCAACAACCACTCTAAAACGAACTTATTCACTCATTCACCTATTCACTTATTCACCTTTTCGCCCAGAAAAAGAAGGTTAAATATAACTCAAACCTAAACCAATATATTAACTCCGCTTTCTTTCATCTCTTTAAACTTTTTCATGAATTTGGTAATATCTTTTGGGGTTTCAAATCTTTTTACAACTTGACCTTGTGTGTTAATTATGCACTTTGTAGAATCCTCGTTCAAAGAATCTGGTTTTACATAAACATAACTAGTTGCAGGATTTGTCGCAATAACCTCAATTGTGCGTCCTTTTTGGTTATCTCTAATTCGTGTAACGTTTTTACTTGTTGTGATTTCTGGGTTTTCAATGTTTAACCTCAAAGCGTTAGCAATCTTTTTGACTTCTTTTTCTGCTCTGAATTTTTTAGGTCTTCTAATCCCTTTTTGTCCACTTATGGTTGCAAAAATGTCCTCTAATTCAGTCTTTATTTCAGCAGTTTTATCTTTCATCAACTGAATTAAGCCTTCTGGTTGTTCGTCATCTAATCCAGATTTTGTGTTGATTTTTGGGTAATACTCAAGGTTTGTCAAACCATTTTCTTGAATATACTTGCCAACCCTTTTGTCGTAATTATCTCTTAGAACAATTACTTCATCGCCTTTTTCGAGAACATTATGAAAAACTTGTTTGCCTTGCGTAAACATTGCTGGAATTTCAGCCTTTGCCTTCACGTCTTGCGGTTTTATTCTAAAAGCACCTGTAAAATTTGTATTTGATATATTGTTATTTAAAATTTGCATAATTTCTCCTTACTTTTTGTTTTAACCCCCCTAAAAATAAAATTTGCTACTTGATATCGGAAGGAAACTAGAATACTTGCACACCTAGTATTTTTGTTTTAAGATTACTCTGTAATCATGTATTTAAGGGGTGTATCAGATGAAATTTGTTGCAAATAAAGACGACTTGTTAAACGGGATAAAGATTGTAGAAAGAGCAACAGTTGTAAAAGGACTTCAACCAGTTTTGGCAAATGTCTTGATTGAAACTATTGGTACAAACCAAATTAAACTTACTGCAACAGATTTTGATTTATCTATAATAACTGTAATTGATGCAAATGTTGAAACAGAAGGTAAATTCACTTTACCAGCCAAAAAGCTTGGTGAAATTCTTTCAAGATTGAATGATGAATTGATTAATCTAGAGCTTAACGGTTCAACTGCAACAATTACTTGTAAAAATTCTAAATTCGATATTATCGGTATTTCAGCAAACGAATTTCCACAAGTTGAAGAAAATATTGCTGAAACTGACTGCATGGAAATTGAAACAAAACCTTTCACAAAAGCAATCAGAGAAGTTGTTTCAGCCGCTGCTGGTTATGAAACTAACAACCTACTTTCTGGCGTTGTTTGTGAAGTTAACAAAAATATCTTAGAAATGGCTGCTACTGATGGTAACAGACTTGCAAGAGTAAGAGAAGTGGTTAAAAACACTTCTACAGACGAAGAAAAACCGTTTGAAATGTTGCTTTCTTCAAAAGTACTTTCTGAATTGTCAAAGATTTCTTTGTTGACAGATTCTGAGTCAATCAAAATTTGCAAAGAAATGAAGAAGATTGTGATAATGCTTGACAAAACTAAGATTGTTACTAGACTTATGCAAGGTCAGTTCCCTAAATACAACCAATTGATACCACAATCTTTCCCTAAAACTGCTACAGTTGATAAGGGCGATTTGATTTCTGCGCTTGAAAGAGTTGCGGTTATGGTTAACGAAAAAAGCAGCATCGTTAAATTTGAATTTGTTGATAACACACTTAAACTTTCTGGTGATTCTCCAGACGCGGGTAATTCTCAAGATGAAATCGATATCAAATATATGGGCGAACCTCTTGCAATTGCCTTCAACTACAAGTTTATTCTTGAATTTTTAAAGATTGTTGAATCTGAAGAAATCAAGGTTGAACTAAATTCTGCACTTTCAGCAACTGTATTTGCGCCAGTTTCTGACGAAGATTACATTTATCTTGTAATGCCTGTTCAGTTGAGAAACTAAGAAGAGTAACACTTTTGCCCTAATTTTGTTTAAACTGGGGAATTAGAAGGAGATTTGTATGCAAGGAAAAGCTTTTAAATTTGGCGATAACATTTCAACAGACCACATCGCTCCTGGACGTTTATTTCACTTACGTTCAGACTTGCAAGAGTTTTCAAAACACGTCTTGGAAGATGCTGATGAAAACTTTGCGAAAAATATGAAAAAAGGCGATTTTGTGGTTGCTGGCAATAATTTCGGGTTAGGTTCTTCAAGAGAACACGCACCACAAATTATTAAAATTGCTGGGGTTGGCGCAGTTATCGCTAAATCTTTTGCTAGAATTTTTTACCGCAACGCAATCAATATTGGACTTTTAGCTATCGAATGCGATACCGATGGTATTGATGCTGGTGACGAATTAGATTTGGATATTAAAGCTGGCACTTTAAAAAACCTTACAAAAGGAACTATAACTGCAATTGAACCGTTGCCAGAAGTTATGATAAAATTGCTTGAAGATGGCGGTCTAATTGAACACATCAAAAAACATGGCGATTTAGTACTAGGCTAGGAGAAGAAATGAGCGATAATAAATTAACAATAAATTGCCCTGCTTGTGGCAAGGAAATGGTAAAAGTTTTCGATGAAAACAACGGAATAAATATAGATATTTGCCTAAACGGTTGTGGTGGAATGCTTTTTGACAATAGAGAGTTTGAAAAGTTTGACGAAGCACACGAAAATGCTGACGAAATTCTTAACGCAATCAAAGACAAAGTATTTGAAAAAGTTGACGACTCAAAAATTAGAATTTGCCCTATCTGTAAAGTTCCTATGGTAAAAATGGGTGCAGGCAATGGTGGCGTAGAAATCGACGTTTGCAACACTTGCGGTGCAAAATTTTTAGATAATGACGAATTAGAAAAAGTTCGTCAAAGCGGAACTCCAGATATGTCAAAAATAGATTCTATGGTTGAATTACTTTATCAAGAAGATTTGAAAAATATTATTGGTGACAAAAATGTAAATTTTCAAAAAACTTCTTCAAGAAGAAAATTTTTTGAAAATTTAGTAACTAATTATTTAAGCAAATAGAGTAAGTGCGGATTGTATTATGCTTGAGTACTAGAAATTGTATATCAAACATTGCTTGACAAAAAACATTTTTATTGGATTATTGTCAGGCAGTACCTAGGGTTGCTATTGTTTTTTGAATGCAGGCAAATAAGAATTTTAATTTTTGTAAAAATTTTTCACAAACTAACAAAATTTATTTTTACAAGTTTTACTCATGGTATGAGAATCTTATTTAATACAAATTACAACAACTACAATACAAATTTTAAAAGCAGACAAGCTAATGTTTCCAAAGAAGAAATTAAAGACTTGATTAATAAAGGATATAGCACTGCAGAAATTGGAAAATTTTTTGGCAAAAGTAAAGCGTGGGCATCAGGCATTGTTAAAAATTATGGTTTCCGCACATTGCACATGGAAAATGTTCAAAGGCTTACTAATGAAATTGAAGACCTTATACTAAGCGGAAAAAGTATAAGTGATATCGCAAAAGAATTTAATTTAAGTAGGCGTGTTGTTTATGATACCGCCATCTTTGCAATTGGAAAAGAAGATTTAAAAGAAGTAAAAAGAGAAGGTAAAAACAACAAAATTAGACAAGAGGTTGAAAAATTACGACCACGAATAGAAAATAATCAAGACACAAGCGACTTTTATGATGAAAAGCTAAACGGTTTCAAAATTGGGGTTAAGCATGCCGAAGTTCAAATGCGAAAAGAAATTCGAGAGGCAAATAAACAAGCAATAGCAAACGAAGTTCTTAATTTAGTGAGAAAAGGTCTAAGCATTGTGCAAGCTCTTAAAGAATTGAATCTGAAGAATACAGTTAATGCTTATATAGACAAAGCAGAATTAAAACAAGCCCGAGAAGAAGGTAAGCAATATAAATTTAATAAAGTTAGAGATTATGTAAGGCAGGGGTATCAAGTTCGACAAATTGCTAAAGAAATGGGTTGTACAGATGAAACTGTTTATATGATGATGGGCAAAGAATACCGAGCTAATTGGCGAAAAGAAAGAATGCAAAATCGTATAAATGAAATTTTGCGATTTAAGGGCGAAGGTTTGTCCAACGAGGAAATCGCTAAAAAAATGAATCTTTCAATATCTACAATTCAACGAACAATGCAAAACTTAGACAAATAAAAATTTTCTTTGGCTTGAATATTCCTCTCTGTTTGGGGTAAAATTAGTGTTAATTTAGGAAGTTAAGCTAAAGGAGAATGAGTTATGATAATGTTAGCGGTTGCTTTATTGATGAGTATGGTTTTATGCTTGTTGTTTGGTGTGCCTTATATTGATTTTTTGAGAAAGAAAACTATTGGTCAATATATTCTTGATGTTGCGCCAGAAGCACATGCAAAGAAAGCTGGAACTCCAACAACCGGTGGTGTTTTCATTGTCCTTGCTATAATTATTGCCTCAATAATTACACTCCTTATGGCACAACAAATGGATAATTCAGCTTGGATTATTGTTATAACTCTTTTGTTTATGGCGTTAGCAGGTTTTCAAGATGATTATTTAAAAATTAAAGGTCATGAAAATAAAGGTCTTAGTCCAAGAGGAAAACTTGTTAGACAAATTTTAATAGCACTTATTCCAACAGTTTATTCAATGCAAACTTATGGAACAGTTATAACTCTTGGCTCTATGGATTTTGACTTAGGTTTCTTGTATCCGATTTTTACAGTATTTGTAGTAACTGGTGCATCTAATGCATATAATTTAACTGATGGGCTTGATGGACTTGCGGCTTCTACCGGTATTCCTGCGTTTTTAGCTTGCGGAATTATTGCATACTTTGGCGGACATACTGCTTCTGCAATCGTAGCGGCAACCGTAATTGGCGCACTTATCGGCTTTTTAAAATACAACAAGCCAAAAGCACAAGTATTCATGGGTGATACAGGCTCTTTAGCGTTAGGTGGTTTGTTAGGAACTCTTGCTGTAATTGGAAGATGCGAGATTTTGCTTGCTTTATTTGGTGGAATTTTTGTTATAGAAACTCTCTCTGTTATTATTCAAGTAACAAGCTTTAAATTAACTGGTAAAAGAGTTTTTAAAATGTCACCAATTCATCATCATTTTGAACTTTGCGGTCATTCTGAAATTAGAATTGTTAAAGAATTTACAGTTGTTTCCTTCATTCTTTCTGTCATTGCTGTTATTTTGAATTTTGTGTTGTAGCGAATTTTCTATAGGGTGTAAGCTCGTAAGACTTATAATCTAGTTCAAACATACTATTTTTTGTAAATTTTTATAAAAATCGTATATACTTTGCTTGCCAATTTTAAAACGCATGATAATATTGTACTTGAGATATGAATATAAGTATTAACAGTACAAGTTTTTATGCAAAAATACAATTTGACAATCCCAAGCCGAAATTTCAACAAAAAACTTCTGCAAAACTAAACAAGGATTGTTTTGTAAAGAGCAGGAAATTGTTTTCGTGGAAAATGCTTAAAGCACTCGTATCTGAAACAGGTGTATTTATAGACAAAATAAAAGCAATAAAATCTAGTGTGAAATTGCCCTCTTAATAGGGTAGAAAGGAAAAGAAATGAAGATTAATGCTATTAACGCAACAATGTTTGGTAACAGACAAGGTATCGCAAAAAAAGCAGCTGCTGCTACATTTGCGACTGCAGGTTCAGCTCTTGCAGCAGATACTTTTGTAAAAGGTCTTTCAAAACCAGTTAAAGAAGTTGATGAAATAATTAAAGCTAATGATGATATTGGTGAAAATCCAAGCGATTATTTATCAGATAATTGTTGTGACTAAGTATGATAACAAATATCGGAGTAAATACAAATTTTAATTATAACAAGAGAGGGCAGAGCTTTAGGGCATCTGCCTCTTTTGTAAATAAAAGCGTTGACGCTGGTTTTAAAAAGGTGGACGTAAATTCTGCTGATTTTATAAAATATGTGTACAAAAAAGCAAAAAGTATGTGCTACATGCCTTTTGAAATTAATGTTGAATCAGGTAGAATTTTAGATATCGCCCAATCTAACGAACCACATATTTTTATACTCAACCACACGACCAAACAAGCAAAAGATATTAACGGAGCGTTGTTCTTCAATTCGCTTTTGTATAGAGAATATATTTATCAAAATAAAGCTGAAAGTTGTCCGAGAAGTAAAATTTTAGCTGGTGAAGGTTTTTTAAGACGTTCTAAAATGGCGGACGAATTAAAATTTATGGGTGTTATGCCAATAGACGCAAAGGCTCACGATAAGGGTTCAAAAGAAAAAAATAGAACGAGTATTCAAGATATTGTTGATAATTTAGTGTCTGGCAAAATCAATTTCTTTATTTTCCCAGAAGGCGCAATGGCAATGATACCGTTTTTGCCGCTCAAGTACAAATTTCAAGCTGGTGTATCTTCCATAATAAAGAAGGTTTTGGAGAAACGTGACAATATCAAAGTTGTACCGCTTGCTTTTGCTCATAATAAACAAGGAAGTTCAATTCATATTGGCGAGGCTATTAAATTTTCAAAGAAAGGTGACGAGTATTATGCAAGTAAAGGCAATGCTGAGTCAAAATATTTCGGGAAAGAGCTCAAGAATTTTTATGGCGACAAAGACGAAATTTTGCTAACAAATCATGGTCAAGCCGTTGGCTCAAACGAGGTTGTGCCTTTTATTTCTGGCGTTTTGAGCGAGAACTTGGAATGTTGTATAAAAGAAGCAAAAAGCGACCTTAAACATAGTGGTGGAAAGGTCTTTCTAATATGAAAATTAGTCCTAAAATATCTACATTGGCTTGGAAATTACAATACAATTCTTCCGTTTTTTTTAATAAAAATAATGTAAATGCTCAAAATTATCAGAGAGAAGGGTTAAATCTTTTGAGAGGTAAAGTTGACAAACTGCCAGAAAAAATAGCATTTCGGCCGAAATTTATTAAGCAATCTGCTTGTGTAAAAGCACTCAACAATTTTTACATTTTTATTTCAAAAAACAATTTCACCAAACCAGTTTCTGAAAAATTTGATGCACTTTTTCATGAGGTTGGACATTGGCTACATTTTCAGAATTTGCCACCAAAAGAGGAAAGACAAAATGTTTGGTCAAAAATTGATTTAGAAAAAATTAAAAAAGAGGTTTCGGAACGTGCAACACAGAATGATGAAGGCTTAGAATTTGTTGCGGAAGTGTTCAAAGGGCTTGTTAAGGGTGAAACTTATGATGATTATGTGATGAATTTCTACAGGCGTTTGAACGGTCCAAAGGTTAAATAATGTTATTGTCAGGCATTGCCTGACCTACAGGCTTCCCCTCGCATCTCTCAAGAATTGGGTAAATCAAACTGCGTTAGTTTGACACCTTATTTCCTTCTGCAACTTCCTTATCTTCAAAAATATCCACAAAATCAAATTTATTTGTGTCAAAAACGCCTTTGTCCGTAATTTTTAATTCAGGAATTACAGGTAATGATAAAAAGCCCATTGTCATGAATGGATCTTCTAATTCGCAACCGATAGAGTGCGCCGCTTTATTAAGCTCATCACATTTTTCAACAACAAAATCAAATTCTCTATCAGACATAAGTCCTGCAATTGGCAATGGTAATTGAGAAATTATTTCACCATCTTTTACCACAACTTTACCACCTTGACATTTAATCAAAGCAACTGCTGCAGTGTACATATCAAAATCGTTTGTACCAATTACAATCATATTATGCGAATCGTGTGCAACAGTTGACGCAATCGCACCACATTTTAGGTTAAAGCCTTTAACAAAACCTTTACCGATGTTGCCAGTCGCTCTATGTCTTTCAATTACACAGATTTTCAAAGTATCCGTTTCCACGTTGCTAACGGCGTTTCCATCAACCACCTTCACATCAGATAAAACAGATTTTGTGATTAATTGGTGTGGAATAACCTCCAACGCACGAACTTTTTTCAATCCATCACCTTCTGCAGGTATCTTGAAATCGTCCATTGTAATCCAACGAACATTTACAGAGTTACGAGTTGAAATAGCGTCAGAATCTGGAATTTCAACTGCCAATTTTCCATCTTGCGCAACCACTTTACCATCTTTCAAGACAATATCAGGTCTAAATGATTTCAAGTCTGGCAACACCAATAAATCAGCCTTATACCCTGGAGCGATAGCACCTAAATCTTTCAAACCAAAGTACTCAGCCGTATTAAGGCTCGCTACCTGAACCGCCTTAATTGGGTCAACACCAGCCTCGACAACTCGTCGAACCATACCATTAATATGTTCCTTCAAATCAGCTGGGTGTCTGTCATCGGTTACAAAAATACATTTTCTAGTATTAGAAGTTTTTAGAACAGGAATCAAAGCGTCCAAATCTTTTGCAGCCGTTCCTTCTCTAATCATCACATAAACGCCCAAACGCAATTTTTCGATTGCCTCTTCTGGAGTTGTGCATTCGTGGTCTGATTTCACACCACTTGCAATATAACCGCACAAATCTTTACCACTCAAATATGGTGCATGACCGTCAATTCTTTTACCTCTTGATTTTGCAAGTTCAAGTTTTGCCATTACGTTCTTATCACGGTTCAAAACCCCAGGGAAATTCATCATTTCAGCAATACCAAGCACCCAAGGTTTGTCGATTAATAGAGATAAGTCATAACTATTCAAATCAAAGCCAGAGGTTTCAAATGGCGTAGCTGGAACGCAAGAAGGCAACATTGTATAAATATTCATTGGCAAATTCTTAACCGCCTCGTGCATAAAACTTATACCGTGCAAGCCTAGTACGTTTGAAATCTCGTGAGGGTCAATAATTACTGTTGTAGTACCTGCTGGAAGAACTGTTTTCGCAAACTCTTTCGGCAACATCATAGTACTTTCCAAGTGAACGTGACCATCAATAAAAGAAGGTGTTACATAAGCTCCATTGATATCAATTTCCTTTTCGCCAGAATAATTTTCGCCAATTCCAGCTATCACACCATCACAAATTGCAATATCACCTTTGTGAATTTCTTCTGAAAGAACATTCACAATATTTGCGTTTTTAATTACTAAATCAGCTTTTTCCAAGCCTCTTGCAACATTAATTATATCTGACATATCAAGTCCTTATATTCTAATAATTTTGACAAATCTTCGCTTTTTATTACTTCCATAATTTTATCTTTAAAGGTTTCTGCACCTTCAATTTTCATGCCAGCTGGAAGAACAATATCTGTATTGTTTTTAGAATTAACAAAACCCTTGTTCAAGATTAAAAATTCCTTGTAAAGCTCCAATATCTTCATATCAGTTTGGTCAACTTCATAGTTTTGACCGAGAAAATATTTCATATCTTTTGGCAAGAGTTCTAAGAATTTAATCATAAATACTGTATCTGAAATATTTTCCTCTTCGTTATATTCTTGACCTAAGCAATTATTGTTTAAGATTTCTTGCTCTGGTTGAGTTTTGATATATGCTGCCCACATTAAGCAACCAACGTAAAAACCGAGATTGTTATTAAATAGTGCAATAAATTTTTTGTAATATTGCTTAAATTTCATTTTTCTTTGTGAAAGATTTTTGAAACGATTAATATCCATGTATAAATATTCTACAGTACCCCTAAACGCTAAGATAAAAGGCGCAAACCCAGGGTCGAACTCTAATCCTGCCATATTTTCTCCTTAAAGTTATTTATATTATTTTAGTTTAATGAATTAGAATAGTCAATTAATTTTTGGTTTTCTACGTTGGAAGTCACTTGGGGTGGGGGGATAGAGAGTCAATAAGTGACTGAGTGAATAGGTGAAGGAGTGAATGAAAGAAAGGGAATAAGGTAATAGGGGAATAAGAGGTATTAAAATTTTTATATTATTTACGTTTAATGGGTGAAGTAACTTGTAGGTCAGGCAGTGCCTGACAAAAGAAACTTTTATAAAACCCTCTCCCGCCTTCGGCACCCTCCCCCGAGGGAGGGCACTAAAGACATTCAATTAACGCACTTCACGCCGTGAGCGTGTGGCGTTTAGCCACGATAGCGAACGTTAGAGTGCAGGCTCTGCCTGCTAATCAGCTATTTGAACAACAACCGTAAGGTTGTAGGAAACAATGGCGTGGTTTTTCTTTTTTGCTTACTTTTTTCTTTTTATTTCGCAACAAAAAAGAAAAAAGTAAGAAGTTAAATAAAGAGAAAGAAAAGTACATAAAAAGAACAAGAAATTAATTAAAGTTAGTGAGCTTTAATTAATTTCTTTTTAAAACTATAATAGACCTATATGGAAAAGAGTTTCACAAAAATATTTTGGCAAGCAATAATCGTAGGTCTACTTACGGGTTTAATCGTTGTCGCTTTTAGGCTTGGAATTGAAAACCTTTTCGGTTTTGTAATGTCAAAATTCTACTCAACACCGCTTTTATTTCTAGCAGTTACAACTATTGGCGGACTAATTGCTGGACTATTAGTCTACAAATTCGCTCCAGAAACCTCTGGCAGCGGCATTCCTTATGTCAAAATGTCACTTTTAAGAAGCGGCAAACTGATTAGAGTGCGCACAATTTTTGTAAAATTCTTTGCAGGCATAATTGGAATAGGTACAGGACTTTCACTCGGCAGAGAAGGACCTAGCGTCCAATTGGGCGCAGGTGCTGGCTCATTTGTCGGCAAACTTTTTAAACTTAGCGGTAACAATAGAGATAAACTAATTGCGTCAGGTGCTGGAGCTGCGATTGGAGCGACTTTTAACGCCCCAATTGCTGGAACACTATTTGTGTTGGAAGAACTTATCCACAAATTCACTCCATCAATGCTATTTCCAACACTTGTCGCAACTGTAACATCAGCAAGTATTGCAAGATACTTTCTTGGCGCAAACCCAGCTTTCAATGTATCAATCCCAGCGATTGGCATAAGTCCATCTGTCGTAGTTGTTTGCATTGTTTTGGGACTTGTTTCTGGTGTATTGGGAGTAGTTTTTTCTAAAACAATTTTCTTCTTTAATGGAAATTTTGCAAAAATAAAACTCCCAAATTATTGCAAACCAGCACTCGCAGGCTTAATCACTGGTCTAGCAGGTTTGATGTTACCTTACGTTTTATCTTCTGGCAATGGCTCTGTAGAAAAACTTATGCTAAACTCATTTCCAATCGCCATTGTTTGCGTGATTTTCCTTGCCAAATTCATAATTACACCAATTTGTTTTGCCTCTGGTGCTGCTGGTGGAATTTTCTTACCAATGTTAATGCTTGGCTCTTTTTTAGGCTACATTATTGGATATGTTGCGAACGATTTTGGTGCAGGTGTAAATCTTACGGCAATTGCGTCTTTGGGCATGGCTGGTTTTCTTTCTTCTGTCGCAAGAACGCCACTCACGGCAGTTGTTATGGTTTTTGAAATGACTGGCGGATATGAATGTATATTACCTCTTATGCTGGTTTCCGCTATCGCAGATTTAACGGCAGAAAAACTCAACCACAAGCCAATTTATGCAAAACTTGTAGTTAATCAATACAAAAATTCTGATGTTAGTTTGTCTGATACAACAAAAGTTAAAGACATAATGACAAAAAACGTGAGAACTTTTAAGAATAACGCTCTTATTCAAGACATACTTAAAATTATGCAACAAGAAGAACACAATGCTTATCCGATTTGTGACAAAAAAGACAGATTGGCTGGAATTATTACCAAATCAGATATAGAAGATGTTTTAATTGACAAAAAGATGAAATCAATCACAGTTAGCCGTATTTTGGACACAAGTCCTGTAACGGTTTCGCCCGAAGATAATTTGTACACCACATATTATAGATTGCACGAAAATTCAACAGAATGGGCGATTGTTGTTGATAAAAACCAAAAAGTTCTTGGTATTGTAACAAGAAAAGACATTATCTAACTTTATATTCTTGTTCTAATTTTGATTTAATCATTTTCATTTCTTCTCTAGTCAAGAAGGAAGAAAAACGCATAAATTCATACATTGCATCATCATAAGAATATTGCCTGCGCTCCACTTTTTGCAACCATTCTCGAACTTCTCTTGTTATCATATCAAACTAAACCTCAGAACTTTTTTGCCATCAACTTCAACTTCTTCATTCCACATTGATTTAGGACGTGTCCAAATATCACCCTTATCAACATTCTGATAAACAATCATATCTTCACAAGTTTCAGAATGCTTAGCAAGAGCAATTATTTTATATACACTACCTTTATAATGTTTGTAAATTTTTCCAACAGTAATTTCTTGCATAGTTCAATTATAGTATAAGATTAAATTCTAATCACTCAATTTTTCAACATATTTATTAAGAAATTTTTTAGCCAACATCGTACCGCCAACAAGCGAAGTAAAAATTATTGGTACACGATAGATGGAACGCATATTACGAGTTAAAGTCCCCGAAGTTGATAAGAAAAACAATGGAAGCATTGAGTCATTAATCATACATTTTGTTGTATGATTTAATCTCTTATCAAATTCCTTATCTTTTGCTAATTCTATTGCCTGCGTGCCAATTAAGCCTGTTGTAAACATCTTCATTTGAGGCATATCAGTAACTCTTGAATACATTTCTTCTTTTGTATCCTTATCCATAATTCTGCTGATATTGTTATCTATGTACTTGCCTATCTTGCTTTTTTCACGAACATGGTTTCTTGAGGTTCGTTTTGGTTGCTCAAAACCAGTTTTTGAAAGCAGATAATCCATTCCTAGTGCGCCCAAAATACCAGAAGCAAAGAGGGTAAAGTTTGACAAAAAATTCTTTACAATTGCTTTTGTATAATCTAAAGAAGTTTGTACATTTTTAATATTACTTATATGCAAAATATTTTCAGATGCTTTGTGTATAGTTTTATGATACCATTTGCTTTTCGATATTTTTTTAGTTAGCCCTCTTTCTGCAAGCATTCCCAGCGCAGAACCAGATAAAACAACAGAATCTTTTATTAGAAATTTTTTCTTGTATTTCTCATCTGCAATTCTATAATCATCATATATCTTATAACCTCCGCTTGCTAAAAAAATGGAAGCTGATAGATATGGTGAATTAATTATTTTGTCAAATGTCTTACCTATTTTCATGCCAGTGTTTTTCCATTTATATAAATACACCAAAAAAAATTTTTTTGTCAGTTTTTATATACTAATGAAAAAAAATCTTTACTTTATTGTCGTTTGGCTAAAAGCCCAATCTAATCAGCCTTTTTTAATCAATTAGTCCGAAGTACAATTCATGCTATAATGTCTTCTAGGAGATACATTATGCCAAGATATATTGCAATTACAGACATTCACGGAGAACTAAGAAAACTTGAAAGCGTTTTGAGCCAAATTGACACAAGACCAGATGATATTTTTGTATTTATGGGCGATTATATAGACCGTGGACCTGACTCAAGAGGCGTTGTGGAGAGAGTTCTTCAACAGTCCGAAACAAACAAATGTATCTACCTTATTGGCTCACACGAGTACGCATTTATGCACGCCAAAACCGATGATTATTACCAATTCTTGTTCGATAATTATGGTGGACCAGCAACTGTAAAAAGTTATGGAAGTTTTGAAAATATCTTCAAAATTCATGGTGATTTTTACAGAAATTTGAAATTTTACCATTTAACAGACAAATATCTATTTGTTCACGCAGGAATAAACCCAGATTATCCACTAGAAGACCAAGATGAAGTTGATTTAGTATACATTAGAAGCAAATTTATTTATTCAAAACACAAACTTCCGCAAAAAATTATTTTTGGACACACAGAATTTGATGAACCATATATAGATGAGGGAAAAATCTGTATTGACTTAGGTTGCGGTAAGTATCCAAATGCTCACCTTTGTGGTTTGATTTTGAACGAAGATGGCACGCACGAATTTGTTTTATCTTAATTAAAAAACTTAGAATAATCCTTCACACAATACAAACCTGCCTAAAAGCTCGACTTCGCAATATTTTTCCAAAGATTGGACTAAGCATTTGTTATCACAGAAACCACCTGATAAATATATCTTTTCAGGTTTTTTGCAGAAATTCCAAGCATTAAACGCAATTCCGTGGACAAATTTTGAGATGGCCTCTGCTGGCTTTACTCCTGCAGAAATTGAGTCCATAATCTTTTCCATGCCAAAAATACCACAAGTCACAGCAAATTTTTCATCATCATAAGCTAATTCGTCTGCGCTCACGCCATAAAACTTCAATAACATTTCAACCGTCGCACCTGTAGAACTTGCACAAGAAGTATTCCAGTCCATATCATGGAATTTACCCTCCTTAAACTTAATCCACTTTGCATCTCTACTGCCTAAATCTAAAATAGTTGCACTTGAAGAGATTTCACGTTTTTTTGCACCTTGCGCCAATGCAATTATCTCATTTTCATTAGCGTTTGACATATGACCGCAAGAACGAGTTGGAACAATTTTTTGAGCCTTAATTATTCGAGAAGGTAAAATGTAATAGTACAAATCGCCCTTTTTTGTCACAAAAAACTCTTCATCAAATTGTTTTCCGTCTGTTATTATTTTTGAATATGTTGTTCCAGCGTCTAAATAAATCATGTTTCTCACTTGAAAAAATTTATAAATACGTTAAAATAAGAATACAGGCAAGGGTAGCGGTAATACCCATGCCCGCACCCTAATTAAAGGGTTTGTAGCCAAAGAACTATTGATATTAATATCAGTAGTTCTTTTTCGCTGATTTGTACAAGCATACGTCCTCCTTTCGTTTGTAAAGTCAGCGATGTTTGTAAAATCTTTAGCCTATATTCTCATTTTAATGTTCTAAATATACAACTTGAAAAATTTTCAAATTACGTTAAAATAAGAATACAGGCAAGGGTAATGCAACTACCCTTACCCAACCCCTATTAAAGGGTTTTGATGATGAGAATTAGTATTATTAGTAATGCTAATTCTCTTGCATTGACTTCGACAAGCATGCGTCCTCCTTTCATTTGTAAAAGTCAACGATGTTTGTAAAATCTTTAGCCTGTATTCTTGTTTCAATGTTCAGCCTAATTATAGAATAGAAGTCAAAAAAAATCAATGTATAACGAATATACATTGATTTTTTTACTATTAAAATATCTTCTTAAAATTTGATAAATTTCATATTATGTCTTTCCAAATATGACTTCAAATCACGTTTGATTTCTGGACACAAGATGTACAATACAATGATGTTTGGAACACATAGTGCAATCATCATTGCGTCTGTAATATCAATTACAGATTTAACATTCATTGCTGAACCGATAATGATAAACAAGCAATAAATTAAGTTGAATGCTAATACACGTTTTTTACCTTCGCCAAACAAGAAAGTCCAAGCCTTTTGTCCATAATAAGCCCAAGAAATCAAAGTTGATAATGCGAACATTACTGCAATTATTGAAAGAATTATTGGGAAGAAAGGAATTACAGATTGGAAAGCATTTGATGCCAATTCAATACCAGAAATTTCTTTTGCTGCGTGTGTGCAAGCTCCAGAGAATACAATTGCAAATGAAGTGAACAAGCAAAGAACACCAGTTAAGAAGGTTTCTAACAATGCTACGAAACCTTGTGAAACAGGTTCTTTTGTTTGAGCAGTTGCATAAACAATTGCAGCAGCACCAGTACCAGCTTCATTTGATTGAACAGAACGTCTTAAACCAATGATAATTGTACCGAAGATACCACCAGCAACGGCAGTTGGGTGGAAAGCTTCACGAACGATTAAAGCAATTGCATGTGGAATGTTCATAAAGTTTGCAAAAATTACAATCAAACCAGAAACAATATATAACAAGCACATTGTAGGAGTTAAAATTGTTGTAACTTTTGCTATGCTCTTAATACCACCTACAATTACCATACCAATTAAGATAGCTGCAACTAAACCAATTAACCAAGTGTAGCCATGGAAAATACTATGTGAACCGCCAGTAATAAATACGATTTGATGCGCAGTTTGGTTAATTTGAATCATATTACCGCCAGTAATACCACCACCAATACAAAGTATTGCATACAATACAGATAACGGTTGTCCTAACCAACGCAATTTTTTTCTAGTAAGACCATGTGCAATATAATGCATAGGACCACCTGAAACAGAACCGTCTAAGTTAAATCTTCTATATTTTACTGCTAGAGTTGCCTCTACAAATTTTATTGACATACCTAAAAGTGCTCCAGCAAATATCCAGAAAGCAGCACCAGGGCCACCAATTGAAATCGAAATTGCAACGCCTGCAATACTTCCGATACCAATTGTTCCAGACAAAGCTGTTGCCAAAGCTTGGAAAGAAGAAACTTCACCACAGCCATCGTTATGTTTTTCAGCAGGTTTTGCAACAACATCTAATGCGTGTTTGAAACCCCAAACTGATACACCTTTAAAATAGAAGGTAAAAAAGAAACCGGCTATTAACACCCAAAAAATAATCAACGGAACATCACACCCGCAAATATTAATTGGAAAGAATATTAATTTAGCGACAGCGTCCGAAATAGGCGCAACATGCTTATCCATAAATTCGTCTACATTCATTGCTTGCGCTGATTGCAGAGTCAGAAGCATTGTCGTAAATAACATCATTAAAAATCTCATCATAATCTCTTTTCCCTTAATTCTCGGCTATTTTACCACTTTTTATTAATTGTATCAAAAAAATGTCAAATCATTACAAAATCTTTACATAAAAGGGGAAATGTAACAAGATTTAGAGTTTTTAAACCTTTTCATTTTCTTTAACATGTTATAAAATAAAAATAATGTTCAAAAAACTTACACAAAAATTCACAATACATACAATATTAATATTGACTTCACTTCTATCAATATTTCCTTTTATTTGGTTAACTTCTACGTCACTAAAAGGTTTGAGCGAAGACATTTTTGCGTATCCGCCAAAACTTATTCCATCTGATTTTACTTTCGCAAACTACGTTGACGTTTGGGGCAAAGTCGATTTTATGGCATATTTTTGGAATAGCGTTATTGTTGCGGCTTTAACTGTATTGCTAAATCTAATTTTATCCTCTCTTGCAGCATATCCACTTGCAAGAATGAATTTTAAAGGTAAAAAGATTGTTTTCTTTTCAATACTTGCAACAATTATGATACCTTTTCAAGCAATAATGCTACCTGTTTATATCATTACACTAAAACTTCATTTAATCGATAGCGTAAATAATGTAATGGGTTACATTGGACTTGTAATGCCATTTGCAGTAAGCGCATTTGGAATATTTTTAATGAGACAGGCTTTTTTGAAAGTACCTAAGGAGGTCGAAGAAGCAGCCATCGTTGACGGTTGCAATGTTTTTCAAATGTTTGTTAAAATAGTACTTCCGATGGTCAAACCAACACTTGCAGTACTTGCAGTATTCACTTTTATTGGCTCATGGGGCGAATTTCTTTGGCCAAGCATTATGCTAACAAAAGATTCTATGTACACCTTGCCAGTCGGCATAAATAATTTGCAAGGTATGTTCTCATCAAATTGGCGTTTCATAGCCGCTGGTTCAATAATTTCCACCATTCCAATTATTATATTTTTCCTTGCAATGCAAAGATATTTTATCTCTGGCGAAAACGACGGCGCAGTGAAAGGATAAACCTACTTTTTAGGCACAAGAACAGAAATTACTGCATGATTTAGGTCTAAGTATTTCTTCGCAGCCTCTTCTAAGTCTTTGCAAGTGATTTCTTCACAAATTGGAAGATAATCTTCCGCAATAGCTAAATCATCACAAACTGTCATATAATAGCCAATTGTTTCACCAATATCAGAAACCGTTTCAACCTCACAAGCAAAACGAGATTTAAGTTTCTTCTTAGCTTTATTAAGTTCTTTTTCAGTAATTCCAGATTGCAATTTAGCAAGTTCCTCTTTAACTAACTCAATTGCCTTATCCTTATATTGTGGATTGAAGTTTGCTTGAACAAAGAAATTGCAACCATCTCTAAAGGTATAGCATTCTGCATCAATCATGTTGAAAATTTGCTCGTCCATATTTTCAATCAAGTTCACATAAAGTCTAGAACTTGTGCCTTCGCCCAAAATAATTGCAATCATTTCAAGCATAATAACATTTTTCAAATCACGAGCCAATGCACCCAAGAAACCGAACATCAAGAAAGAAGAATTAATGTGTGCCTCATTTTCTACATAAACTTGATTTTGAACCGGCTCATCTGGTTTAATATTACGTTCTGGAGGCTCTGGTCTTTCGCCCCAATCAAAAGCCTCTACAAGTCTAGGCAAAATATCTTCTGACTCAAACTCACCCACAACAATAGTTGTAACGTTTTTAGGAGAATAGAAGGTTCTATAATAATTCATTATTTCTTCTTGTTTAACCTGTGAAATAATTTCTGGCGTACCAATTACATCACGTTTGTATGGGTGATTTGTATACATTGCATTATTAGTTGCGTTATAAACCTTTGTCCAAGGTTGGTCTTTGCGCATTCTTATTTCTTCAATAACAACGTGACGCTCACGTTTATCGGTTACAGTTTTGTCATTAACGTCAAATGGTGCGCCCATTTCATAATCAGGTACAACTGGGTCGGTCATCATATCAGCGTGCAAATCAATTGCCGTATAGAAATTTTCATTGTTTTCACCTTTTGGCAAAGTCACATAATAAAAGGTATAATCCTTCCAAGTTGCAGCGTTTACAATAGCACCTTTTGCTTCTAAAATTCTGTCAAATTCGCCAGCTTTGTGTTTGTGAGTGCCTTTAAACATCAAGTGTTCAAGAAAATGTGAAATTCCGTTGTTCTTATCGTTTTCGTTTATTGAACCTGTTTTAACCCAAGATGAAATATTTACCATTCCACCTTCTTTGTGTGCAAGTACAATTTTATGTCCATTTTCTCTTTCATAAATCTCAACTTCTTTTGTCAAAAACGGATATTTTATTAATGATTTTTTCATAAACACCTCTTATTCCAGTATATTATACCTAAAATCGGTCTATACGACAAGATGCGTTTACTAGAATTAGTTTTTTGAAATTTATTTTACCCAACTCGGTTATTGAATTAAGTATTATAATGAAGTAAAAAATTTGAATATAGAAAGGAGTTTTATATGTTAGAAGAAAACAAACACCACTTATTAAAAGTTATTGGAGTAATTATTGCAACTTTTTTAGGAGCATTTCTCGCCTTTTATTTAGCAGTAGATTTAACTCTCAATAGAATGTTCAATCCAGAATATCAAATTAGAAAAATTGAAAAATCTATGAACAATATTCAAAAATTTGATGAAAAAATGATGGAAAACCCTTTTGTTCCCAAAATGTCACCAATGCTAGTAAATTTAGTCAAAGAGGCAAATGAATACAAGGTTATTATTGATTTAAAACCACTCGGCGATGATGACAAAAATGTTGATGTAAAATTGGACAACAATATTGTTACAGTATCTGGTGATATGGAAAAAAAGGAACTTGGAGGCGAAAAGCTTATGAATTTTTCTCAATCTTTTTATCTTGACGAAAAATTGTTACCTAACAAAATCGTTAAAGAGAAAAAAGGAAACAAATATATCGTGACAATTCCTTTTGAGTAGGTTTTATAAAAATAATGGGTGCGCCTTTTGGCACACCCATTATTTTAACAGTTTTTGTCAAGCAACGCCTGACCTACACCTATTGAACGCATAAAAAATAAGAAATATCTAATACGAACTTATTCACCTATTGCCTTATTCACCTATTCACTTCCCCTGCGTCTTCCCTTCGCCATGCAACCACTCTTGAACCATATCATTAAGCTTTGCTTTTGTTTCATAATAAACTTTCATATTAGGCTCTCTAAAACCGTCTATTTTATTTAACCAGCTAGGAAGATTACCTAAAACCGCTTTGTCATTGAAAAGATTTTCATAGTTCAAAACAGTTTCTGCGATTTCATATTGTTCGTAAAATCCCATATTTTCTATAATTTGTGGTAAAAGATACATTACCTCTTTATTTGAATACAATCTTTTTTCAGATAAAACTTTATCAAGAAGGTCTGATCTTAATTGATAAATGTTCTTATTGCTAAAACTCATAAACCATTCTAATTTTGTAATGTTATCAATAAGCTTTTTATCAGAAATTATTTCATCTTTGTCCAACATTTTAGAAATATAATTTATGTCTTCTGACCTTTCTGATTGTTTAAGAATATCTGGAAGTTTCTTTACTACAGCTTTATTATTGTATAATCTTTCATCACTAAAAACCTGATCTACCAACTTGTATCCCATTTCATTCTTGCTATAACCGAGCAAAAGACCTAAATTATTAGCTACTTCTGAATTTTGAATTTCTGGATTATTAAGATATTTTCTAAGTAAAGATTTTCTGAATTTTAAATTATCATTGTCTGTTGTCTCTAAAATGTAACCTAATGCACCATTTAGATTATCGTTTTTGTAAAATTTTCCATTTGATAAATACAAATCTAAAAACTCGTTGATATTATGAGCGTCTTCTGGAGTTTTTATAGAACGTATAGCTGATGTAATACCACTACGATACATTCCTTCGCCATTAAGTAAAAATCTATTTCTGTATAATTCTGGAGTGTCAAAAAATCTATTAGCCAAATCAAATTTTCGCTTGTCATCTACACTCTCAACAATGCCAGCAATATTATGTTTTATGTGTTTGTTGTTAAATACATCTGGCGTATTTAGATACTTGTCAAACAAACCATTCACATACCCTAAACGTTCATTATCTTTTGTGAAATATGTAATGTGTGAAATTTCGTTACAGATATTAGCGTTATTATACAATCTTTCATCGCTCAAAAATTTATCAACTACTGCCTCTCTAATTCTTGCAGTATATTGCGGATTATCAGAATAAGCATTTGAGTCTAAAATATCACCATAAGCATAAAAATACGTTTTATCAAAACGTTCATCACTCAAAACTCTCAAAACAGAATTGATATTTGATTCGTCAACATAATAGATAGCACGTTTTGCATCATCAACAAGTTGATCATTGTTATACAATCTTGGGTTGCTCATAATATAGTCAACAACTTTAGCCTGCTTTGTGCTTAATTCTCTACCACGAGAAAAAATAAGCTTTGACATATTTCTTCTAACCTTTGGATTATTTATTAAGCTATCATCATCAAGAAGTTTGTTAACTAGTTGAATTTCTCTTTTTTTACCTGCAAGCATTCTTTCACCAACTACATAGCGACTTCTTTCGTCATAACGAATTTTTCTTTCCAACGCTTGCAATTTTGGTTCTGAAACTTCTGGCAAATCTGGGAAAATTTCATCAAGCGTTTTTTTAGGTTGCTTTATTTCTTCTTTTGCAGAAATTTCTTCTTTTACTTGTGCTTCTTTATCTTCTTCTTGCTTTTTATTAATTGCAATTGCTGCAAGCGCAATAGCAGTACTTGCACCAGCTAACGCTTGAAAAGTATTTTCAACTTTTTCAGCTTTTGCGCTACTTGATTTTGCAAACATATTAGTAAAACGATTAAATATTGATTTGTAATTTTTTCCTTCAAAGTTTGGTTGGTTTGTACTTATTTTCTCGATACGCATAATTTATTCCTTATTTTTCTTTAATTTATATTTTCTAGTTTTGTTTTAATTTCTCTATAAAATGGCTTGTTTACCTGATATATACCATCTATTCTTTTAATCCATTGCGGAAGTTTTTCTATGATTTGAGGGTTATTATAATATTTGCTATCACTCAAAACTATCTTTGCAATTTCAACTTGTTCAGCGTATCTTACACCATTTATAATCTCTGGCAATTCATACAACAAAGCTTTATTTGTATGCAATTCTTTGTTATCTAAAATCATGTTCAAGATTTTCAACCTTTTATTATAAGCTTTGTCAGAAGAAAATTTCATTCTAGATTCCAACAATGGAATATCGTTCACTATTTCTTCATCATTAATAATAGTATCAACGTCAAGAAATTTATTTATGTATTCAACATCTTCTGGCTTTCCAATTCTTACAACAATATATGGAATTTTCTCCAAAATGATTTTATTATTATACAATCTCTTATCTTTCAAAACTTTATCAGTAACAAGATATCTCAAATCATCATTTGTATCTAAAATTATATCGCCTATTTTTTCAGCTATAGCCGCATTTTGCAAAGCTTTGTTGTTTGAATACCTTTGCATAATTCTTGTTCTGTAACTTATATTTTTTTCATCTGTTCTTTCCAAAATTCTTGACAAGGCTTTGTTCAAATTCTCATTAGTGTACAATTTTTCGTCTGACAAATAAACATCAAGAAGTTTATTCATACACTGCGCTTTTGAAAGCGTATCAGCATGCCCTAACACATCTATAATTTGATTAGTACTAAAAGTACGAGGACCATCAAAAAGATATTTGTTTTTGTATAAAATCTGGTCGTCTAAAACTCTTTTTGCTAAACTATAGTTTTCGTTATCTGCAACAAGCGCAATATTACCAATTTTGTTCGAAATGTGTTCTTGATTTTGCAAATCTTTTGAATTTGCATATCTATCAAATATAGAATTTATACGTTCAGCACCTTCGCTATTTTTTGCACCAGAGGCAATATGGGCGAGCCAACGGCAAAGATTTTTATTGTTGTATAAAGCTTCGCTGCTCAAAAACTTGTCAACGACTGCATTTGCAGCATCAATAACTTCTTGTGGTTTTGCTGAATCTTTACTTATTTCAAGCAAACTTGCGCAACTAAAAAATTCTGCATTTCTTAAACGCTCATCACTTAATACTCGCAAAACAAAATTGATATTTGTTTCATCAATATTAGGCAAAGCACGCTTTGCATCTTGCATTAGATATCTTTTATCATACAAATCTTTGTCGCTCAAAATATAGTTAACAACTTTTGCCTGTTTTTGGTTAATCGGTTGTTTTGGGAAAATTAAGTCATTTGCATATTTTCTAACATATTCACTGTTGTACAAATCTTCATTATCAAGAATTTTTGCAACAAGTTGAGTTTCCTGTTTGCTTAGTTGCTCTTCTGGCTTTAACCTATAATCTATTGCAACATAGCGGCTTCTTTCGTCTGCGTAAACCCTTTTCTTTAAAGCCTCAAATTCTTTGTCAGAAATTTCTGGCAAATCTGGGATTGTATCTTCAAGCGTTTTTTCTTTTGTTGTTTGCGCTTTTGAGGTTAAATTTTCGCCCTTATTATTAATTGCAATTGTTGCCATAGCAGTCGCAGCACTTGCTCCAGCTAGTGTTTCAAAAGCTTTTTCTGTTTGTTTTGTTTTTGATTTTGTAAATGGGCTGATTAAATTTATAAATATTGATTTGTAATTTTTTCCTTCAAAGTTTGGTTGGTTTGTACTTATTTTCTCGATACGCATAATTATCCCTTTTGGCTTGATTATATTATTAAAAATGGCTATGCACAAGTAATTGTAAAGAAAAAGTTATATTTTTTTTATCAATACCCACCCGCATTTGCAACTTTTGCAAAGCTCAAGAACAACTACGACCTCATTGAGAAATGTAGGGTGCTGTCGTTTGACGCACCAATAACTTTTGATTGCCACTAAATTTATCATGGACAGTAGTGCGAAGGCGGGAGAGGATATTTACAAAAAAAACGGGGCAACTTTTCAAGTTGCCCCGTTTATCAGTTATTCAGAATATTTTCTCAAATTATTCTTTTGTAAATTCTGCATCGATTACATCATCGTCTTTCTTATCAGAAGATGCGTTTTCGTTACCAGCAGAGTTTGCGTCAGCATTTCCGCCTTCTTTTTGAACTGCCTCATAAGCCTTTTGAGAAATAGCAAACATTGTTTGTTGCAATTCTTCTGACAATTTCTTCAATTCATCAGCAGATTTATTTTCGTCTAAAGCCTTTTGCAAAGCTTCTCTGTGTTCAGTTAATTTCTTAACATCTTCATCAGAGATTTTACCTTCAAAGTCTTTAACGATTCTTTCAGAAGATGTGATTAAAGAGTTAGCATTATTCTTGATTTCAGCCTCTTCTTTTTTCTTCTTATCTTCTGATGCGTTAGCTTCAGCTTCCTTAACCATCTTGTCGATATCTTGTTCTGACAAGTTAGAAGAGTTAGTAATTGTAATTTTTTGTTCCTTGTTAGTAGCTTTATCCTTAGCAGAAACATTTACAATACCGTTAGCATCGATATCGAAGGTAACTTCGATTTGAGGAACGCCACGCATTGCAGGAGCGATACCTTCAAGTCTGAACATACCTAATGATTTGTTATCAGATGCCATTGGTCTTTCACCTTGAAGAACGTTAATATCAACGGCAGTTTGGTTATTTTCAGCAGTTGAGAATACTTGTGACTTACTTACTGGAATTGTAGTGTTACGAGGAACAAGAGCTGTCATAACACCACCCAATGTTTCAATACCCAAAGTCAATGGAGTTACATCAAGAAGAACGATATCTTTAACTTCACCAGCCAATACACCAGCTTGGATAGCAGCACCAACTGCAACAACTTCATCTGGGTTTACTGATTGGTTAGGTTCTTTACCTGTGTAATCTTTAACCAATTGTTGAACTGCAGGAATACGAGTTGAACCACCAACTAGAACAACTTCATCAACTTCATTCTTGCTTAAACCAGCATCTTTAAGAGCTTGTTCAACTGGAGTTTTACATCTTTCCAACAAGTCGTGAGAAAGGTCTTCAAACTTAGCTCTTGAAAGAGTTAATTCTAAGTGTTTTGGACCGTTAGCATCAGCAGTGATGTATGGTAAGTTGATAGTAGTTTCAACAACTGATGACAATTCGCATTTAGCCTTTTCAGCTGCTTCTTTAATACGTTGCATAGCTTGTTTATCATTAGTCAAGTCCATGCCTTCTTGTTTCTTAAATTCTTCGCATATCCAATCAATGATTTTCTTATCGAAATCATCACCACCTAAGTGAGTATCACCAGATGTTGAAAGAACTTCGTGAACACCATCACCGATTTCCAAAATAGAAACATCAAATGTACCACCACCTAAGTCGAATACAAGAACTTTTTCTGATTTTTCTTTTTCAAGACCATAAGCAAGAGCTGCTGCAGTTGGTTCGTTTACGATACGTAAAACATCTAAGCCAGCGATTTTACCAGCGTCTTTTGTTGCTTGTCTTTGAGCATCATTAAAATATGCAGGAACAGTGATTACTGCAGAAGTAACTTTTTCACCTAAATATGAACTAGCATCATCTGCCAATTTTCTCAAAATCATTGCTGAAATTTCTTGTGGAGTGTAATCTTTGCCATCAATGTTCTTTTTGTAATCTTCGCCCATGTGACGTTTGATTGATGCAATTGTTTTATCTGGGTTCAAAATAGCTTGTCTTTTTGCTAATTGACCAACTAATCTTTCGCCTGTTTTAGAAAAACCAACGATAGAAGGAGTTGTTCTCATACCTTCTGCGTTAGCTATAACGGTTGGTTTACCACCTTCCATAACTGCTACAACTGAGTTTGTTGTACCTAAGTCAATACCAATTGTTTTTGCCATAATTTATATCTCCTTTTTTGATTATTCTTTTTTGAAGGGAATACGGGAATAAGGTAATAAGGGAATGAGTGATTTTAATTTTTCATATTGTCTACTCGTTCATTTGGTAATTTATGAGCGTAAGCGAATTAAATATCTTATTCCCTTATTGCCCTATTACCTTATTTCCTTACTTATATTAAATCATCATTTTCAAGAAAACATTAAAAAATAAACAAAAAATTAATTATTCGATTTTAGTGTACTACTTTCGTACAAAATTCCCTTAGTAACCGTTTCATTAATTCTTCTTGAATATGATAGATTGCTTCGTCGCCTATTCTAATTGTTGCTCACGCAATGACTTGGCGTGAAACCACTGGTGGAGCGTCATTGCAAAAACGATTAGCCAGTGGCAATCCCGCTTTTTATAAACTATGTTATAAGTTTTTGTTATAAACATGTTACAAAAAGTTTACATTCAAAAAAAAACATGTCAATTTTTTAATTAAAAAATACTTTATTAAGATATAGGGAATAATTAAGGAAATTGGGGGATTTAATTATGGCAGTTGGAGCAAGAGATTACATCGATAAATTACTCGTAAAAAAATACGCTGATGAAAAAGTTGATAACCACGAAGCAATGGAATCAATGGTAAACCCAGAAAAAATGCTGGAAGCAATGAACGACGTTGCAAACATTCAACGTAACATGTTTATGCTTTCGCAAAAACTTTGTTCTACTTGCTACGCAATCAATGCAAAAGCAGCAAGATACCAGAAAAAAGAAGCTAGTGAAGGGTAAGGTAACTCAACCGCCCTTGTTAGGGAGGTCGCAGTCGTTCTTGAGCTTTGCGAAAGTTACGAATGCGGGCGGGTATTAAACATTCTTATCCACAACCACTTTATGCAAGCCTCGTGGGTGGTCAACATTACGTTTTAATTTTAGTGCAATTTCTAAAGCTAATTGTTGACATATTAGGACATCTGCAAACATTTGTTGAATTTCGTTTTCGCAGACAATATTAATATTATAATCTGGTTTCAATTCATCTGAAGATGGGCCAATAATAACCAATTTTGGCTTATAGTCTGCTTTAATTTTTTGCAAATTTGAAACCGAACGTTTAGAAATTGAATCTACAGCAATATAAATCAATACACCTTTATTATTGAATACTGCAACATGCCCGTGCATAAATTCGCCCAAAATAGCCGCACTTATATTTTTGTATGAGGTTTCCTTGATTTTTAAACAAGCCTCTTTTGCTAAAGAATATGAAATTCCATCAGCAGTTATTACAATTAAGTTTTCTTTTGACAAGTAATGCGCTAAATCCCTTATATCATCACGTCTTGCCAGAGCCTTCTCTATGATAATCGGCAAACTAAACAAAGATTTTTTGTATTCACCTGTTGCGCTTATTCCATGCACGTTTTCGACCAATTTTAGCGATATCAAAATTAAACAGAGCATTTGTGAAGTAAAAGACTTTGTTGCAGCGATGCCTTGCTCAACTCCTGCATAGCATGCAACCTTGTAATCACACATCTTCCAGATAGTTGAATCTTCATTATTCGTTATACAAAGCGTTGGGAGGTTAGAAAGTGACTTAACTTTTTCAACAGATTTGAGTGTGTCACTTGTTTCGCCAGACTGTGTAATAAAGATATAGAGCGTGTTTTCGTCGTGGGGAATAACATTTTTTAGCAAAAATTCACTCGAATAAATTGCTCGTGATTCGATTTTAGAAATCTTCTCTAACAAATCAACCGCAAATCTTGCACAATGATAAGAAGAACCACTCGCAACGAGAACAATTTTGGTAATATTCTCTGGCAAATCAAGTTTCAGCTCGCCAGTTTCAGGGTTAATGTACTTCATCAAAATATATGGAATAATTTTTGCTTGTTCTGCTATTTCTAATTCCATATTTGTTTTTGGTTTTTTATTGAACATAGCTCTCCTATTTATTAGCAGAAATTCTGCACGTAGTTTTTACAAACTCCATTCATATTTTAACATAATGGTGAGGAAGATGCCATACAAACTACCTCATTTATTCCATGATTTTTCAAAGTTTTTATCATCTCTTCAAACGTAGAACCTGTCGTACAAATATCATCTAAAATCAAAACAGGTTTGTGTAAATCTTTTGAAGTATCAACCTCGAACGCCTCTTTCAAATTCAAAAGCCGTTCCTTCCGTGTAAGTTTGTATTGCGGTTTTGTATCCTTAATACGTTTAATCAACTCAAAATTAGGTGTCAAACCAGACAATTTGCAAAACTCGTCAACTACAAGCTCCATGTGGTTATATTTGCGCTTTTTTATCCTATTCAAATGCAAAGGTACTGCAACAACTTGAAAATCACGTTCATCACCAATTCTTACCCAATATTCATACATAAATTTTGCTAGATAAAACGCCAATTCCTTTTGATTATGGTATTTCAAACCTCGAATTAGTTTTTGCAAATTCTTATCATAATTTCCTGCGCAAAAAATATTTGCGCCTTCAATAATTCTTTCAGCCCTAATATCATTAAATGAGAGCGAGTCATAACATTTTGGGCACATTTTTAATGAATATTTTGAAGAAGAGCAAAAATAACATTTTTTGCGGTAAATCAAATCTAAAAGCGAAAGAAAAAACTTTTTCATAGAGTGAATTATAACATAATTAACATGTCTTAACAAACGGTGCAAAAAGAGCAATTTTCTGCTACAAATATACTTTATATTAATGTAGCAGGTTTAAAGGTAATATTGTGACTATCAGAAATCAGTATAGTTTTGTGAATAATCAATACAATTCTCAGATTAATTTCCGAGAAAATGTCACTCCTGCGCCTATTTTGGCAAAACCAATTAATAAAGTTGAAACTGCCATCAACAATACTGTTGACACCTTCGTTAAACAACCTGAAGATGAAGAGAAGAAGAAATCAAACAAAACCGCTATTACAGTAGGTAGTACAGTATTAGTTTTAACAGGCTTAGTAGCACTTTTAAACCCTAAGTTTTCAGGCAAACTTGTTAACAAAATGAAAACCATGTCGTCTAAAGCGAACGCTAAAATTGAAAAAAACAAAGGCAACCTTGTTAAAAGCAAATTCTATAAAGCCAGTGAAAAAACCTTAGGAAAATTTGCAGACTTTTTACAATTCACAAACACTATAAACGGTTGGAAAGATATTGGTTTTAAGAAACTTTGCACAGAAACAAAAGGTGTTAAAACCTTTATGAATAAACCGCATCAAATAATTACTAAGTGGTTTGACAATTTAGGACGTCATACTGTTCAAAGCAAATACAAGAGTGCAAATAAAAAGCTTGATGAATTAAACGATTTAATCAAATTGTACAAAGATAAGTTACCAATTTCCGAACAAAGAAAACTTGAAACAAAATTAAACGAAACAAAAAAAATTAACCAATATTTCTCTAAAGACCAGACTACAAGCAGACTTGATAGTCAAGAAAAAGTAATGGCTAATTTAGAGAAAGATTTTTCTGCAAAAATGAAATCTTATTTCAATGACATTTGGAATAAAAAAGGTCAACGCAAAGATATTATCAACAAAAATATGAGTTTCTGGGCAGAAGATATACTTATGCCAGAAAGAAACAAACTTGAACAAAATGGAACAAAAATTGTTGACAAAATTATGGGTAACGGTAAATCTCAACAAGGAACTTACCAAGAAATTATTGATATCTTGTCACCACATATTTCTCAAGAAGAAAAAATATTGCTTGAAAAGAATTTTAACAAAGCGAACGCTAGATTGAGAAAAGCTAACCATAGCGAATGTGTTGAATACTTTGATAAAAAACGTGACTTGGTTTTAGGTGGCGCACCAACAGATATTATGACCGCTTTATTCGGCTTAACAATGAGCGGTATTGCAGTTGGAATGGCAGATAACAAAGACGAACGTATTTCCAAATCATTAACTGTTGCCTTCCCAGCTATTGCAGGTCTTGGAACTTCTATGGCACTTACGGCTATGTTATTCTCAGGTGTTCAAGGCATGATTTATGGTTCTTTAGCATCAATAGGCTTGAGTAAAATTGGAAGTACTGCAGATAAACTTGTAACAAAATATAGACAACCAGCGGAGGCGAACAATGCTTAACGAAGTTTTTGAATTATTGATGAATATTATTTATTCAGCCTTATATACACCTTGTTGTGTGAAGGAAGTTGTAGCTGAAACTAGGGAGTCAATAGAATAGAAAGTCAATAAGTGACTGAGTGAATAAGTGAATAAGTTCATTTTAGTTATTTTCAATATCGAACTAAGTTAAACATGGAATATATTTAATACCTCTTATTCCCTTATTACCCTATTGCCTTATTACCTTTTAATCCTTTCTATCCTCCCCACAACCCTCTCAACCTCTTGCCTCAAACTCTCATAGTCCTTATTATTATCTATACGAAAATTCCAATCTTCAACATCATCTAAATCAATTTCAGTAACATCATTTTCGCCAACAAGTTTTCCACCTCGAGTTTCACGAATATCTCTTGTAGCATCTACTCTTATAGAAATTGCGCCCGCAGCCTTAAACACCTCATATTCGTGTTTAATTCTTACATCTGTTACGACAATATCACCTTTTTGAGAGATAATTTTTTCTAACCAATAATCAGGACTTTGTTTCCTTCCCCAATTACCCAAATCAATTAAACCTTGTCTGTATTGAGCCTTATTCGCCTCTATTTCCTCATAAGTTAAACCGTGTTTCTTTGCATATTCAATTTTAATAATATCACCCATTGCACAACGCCTAAAATTTGGCATTAATTCCATCAAAATCTTTGCCGCTGTGTCTTTGCCAGAATATTGTTTGCCCGAAAAAATTATTATCATACTTTTCCTTTCTATAATACCTTAAATCTCATCTGGAACAGGGTCATAACCACCTTCATTAAACGGGTGGCATCTACAAATTCTTTTTATTCCAAGTATTCCACCTTTTAAAAGTCCAAATTTAATAATTGCTTGTTTTGTATACTCTGAACAAGTTGGATAAAATCTGCAGCGTGGCGGAGTAAGTGCCGAAATCTTTTGATAAATCTTGATTAAAAATAGAACAATTTGCTTAATCATACCAAACATTTTAGCATAAATTCTAATTATATAAATCTGATTTTAATGTTAAAATTAGATAAACAAGATTGCCACAAAAATCTCACGATTTTCTCGCAATGACGCATAACTAGTAGCTTTGACGTTAAGTCATTACGAGAGCAATTGGCTCAAAGTAATCGAATTTATCTAATTTAATAGAAGGAGAAGTTTATATGAAAAAATTATTACTTGCATTAATCGCATTTAGTTTTTGTATCTCAACTGCATCAGCTTATACCTACATTCAAGAAAAAGACAATGTTTTTTATAATCCGCAAAACGAAACGTGGTCAAATCTTGAACAAAGCAAAAATGATATTAAACTAAAACACAAGTCCTTTATAGGTTCTGGCGGTTTTACTGAATATTATTATTCTGACGGCAAACTTGCTATTGGCCCAGAAACAAACCTTGAATTTCTTCACGAAGGTAAACTGATTGGCATAAATTCTCAAGATTTGAAGTTTTTTGAATACATATACAAAGACAATCAATTTGAAAAAAGACCACTTTCTATTGACGAAATTCAAGAACTTTATCCAGATTACAGTATTGTTAGGGTTTCTGACTTCAAAAATAACGAAATCACCATTTACAAAAAATTCATGTCTAAAAAGAATATTCTGTTGTTGAATGACACAGAAAATTCTTTCTATAAATACAACTACAAACCTGCATCAGTTAATCCTGAACGCATAAAACCATTTATAACCTTGTCACACGCTGGCAAAATCGTCTTTTCACATTATGGAGAAGACACAAAAGAATCACCAGCACTGAAGATATTTGTTGTAAACGAATTTTAGTTTAACTAAATAATTTCTTTGCCTACGATAGGTGCAATTTGCTTGATTTGTTTATACAACAAGTCATATTGCCATGGATAAAGTGATTGTGCGCCATCACAAATTGCTCTATCTGGGTCGTGGTGAACTTCTATAATCAAACCGTCGCAGCCAGCTGCAACTGCCGCTCTTGACATAGGTTCAACTTTATCTCTAAGACCAGTTGCGTGAGATGGGTCAACAATAATCGGTAAATGGCTCAACTTTTTGATTACAGGAATAGCCGTCAAATCAAGTGTGTTTCTTGTATATTTTTCAAAAGTTCTTATTCCTCTTTCACAAAGAATAACTTGATTATTTCCACCTGCCATAATATATTCAGCAGACATCAACCACTCTTCATAAGTAGAAGACAAACCACGTTTAAGAATTACCGGTTTATGTGCATGACCCAATTCTTTCAACAAATTGAAGTTCTGCATATTTCTTGCACCAACTTGAAGAATGTCAACATATTTTTCAAACAAAGGTAATTGAGAAACCTCCATAATTTCAGAAGTTACCGCCATGCCATGATTGTCTGCAACACTTCTGATAATCTTCAAACCCTCTTCGCCAAGGCCTTGAAAAGCGTAAGGACTTGTTCTAGGTTTAAAAGCACCACCACGAATAATTTTGACATTAGATTCTTCAAGCTCTTGCGCCGTAGCGTCCATTTGGTCGTAAGATTCTACTGTGCAAGGTCCAGCAATAAGTCCAGTGTATTTGTCACCAAATTTTACACCATTAACCTCTACAACCGTGTCTTTGCCTTGACAAGCTCTCGCTGCTAGTTTGTATTTTGTAGAAAGTCTGATTACTTCATCAACACCAGACAATAGTTCAAAATCTCGTTGGTCAACCTCTTTAACGCCTATTGCGTGTACAACAGTTCTGGCTTCACCATGCGAAACTCTTGCTTCAAAACCTTTTGATTCAATAAATAACTCCACACGTTTAATGTCTTTTTCACTTGCGTGGCTATTCATTACAACTAGCATATTCTACCTCCAATATGTTATTTGGTTGATGCTTGATACACCATATTTCTATTGTACTTGAAAAATAATAAAAATGCGTTAAAATAAGAATACAGGCAAGGGTAATGCCAATACCCTTCCCCGTAGCCCTAGTTAAAGAGCTTTTAAGGAAAGAACTATTGCTAGTATTAGCAGTAGTTTTTATGTATTAATTTATTATCTATTCATTTTTTCTGCAAAGTATGTTAAACTAAAAGAGATATGACGATTTTTGACGAAAATTTAATTCTTGAAACCATAAATATGGTTAAGCTACACAATTTTGATATCAGAACTGTGACGCTTACAATAAGTTTAAGAGATTGCTTGAGCGAAGATGTAAATATTGTTTGTGACAAAATTAAGTACAAACTTGATAAATACGCTCACAATTTAGTTAGTTACGCTAACGATATAGAAAACGACTACTCAATTCCAATCGTGAACAAAAGAATAGCCGTTACACCTATTTCACTTGTTGGCGAAGCTTGCAAAACAAAGGATTATGTCAAAATCGCCAAAACTTTAGATGAATGCGCAAATAATTTAGGCATTGATTTTATTGGTGGTTTTTCAGCTCTTGTAGAAAAAGGGTTTACACAAGGTGATATAGCACTAATTGATGCTATTCCAGAAGCTCTTGCCTCTACAAACAAACTTTGCTCATCAGTAAATGTTGGAACTTCTAAAGCTGGTATAAATATGGACGCCGTTCTAAAAATGGCTGAAACTATCAAAAAGTCAGCAGAATTAACCGCAGATAAAGATGGTCTGGGTGCTGCAAAACTTGTAGTTTTCTGCAATTCAGTAAGTGACAATCCGTTTATGGCAGGTGCTTATTGCGGTTATGGTGAACCTGAATGTGCTTTGAACATTGGAGTTTCTGGCCCTGGAGTAGTGAGAGCTGCAATTTTAGATTTGGATAAAAAAGCAGATTTAGGAGTTTTATCTAACAAAATTAAACAAACCGCCTACAAAATTACTGCAACTGGAGAACTTATCGGTCGAAAAATGGCAAAAAGATTAAATATACCATTTGGCGTAATTGATTTATCATTAGCTCCAACTCCTGCTATCGGTGATAGCGTTGCACAAATCTTCCAAGCCATGGGTTTGGAACACGCTGGAGCACACGGCACAACTGCTGCGCTTGCAATGCTTAATGACGCAGTAAAAAAAGGTGGAATTATGGCAAGCTCTTATGTTGGCGGACTTTCTGGCGCATTTATACCAGTTTCAGAGGACGCTGGCATGATTGAAGCTACTACTAATGGTTACTTAACCTTCGATAAATTAGAGGCAATGACTTGCGTTTGCTCCGTTGGTCTTGATATGATAGCAATCGCAGGCGACACACCAAGCTCAACAATTGCTGGCATGATTGCTGATGAAATGGCAATAGGTATGATTAACAAAAAAACCACCGCAGTAAGAATTATTCCAGCACCAAATAAAAAAGTTGGCGACAAAGTTGTATTTGGCGGTTTGTTAGGTGAAGCACCTATAATGAAGGTAAATACCTTATCATCAGCAGGTTTTGTCGAAAGAGGAGGCAGAATACCTGCTCCTATACATAGTTTGAACAATTAAAATTAAGGATAAAAAATGGCTACATTCAAAGATTTAGAGGACAACTTTAAAAATTTCATTATTAGTGAACAATCAGACGCCCACAACGTTAGAAACGTTAACTTAGCTAAGTACAACAACATCAAGATTTGGGCAGACCCACAAAAATATGTTCAACCACATTTCTTCATTAGAATTTCTATTTCAGAAGCCGTTTTTGCTATTGAAGACTGTTCAAAAATAAATGGCGGACTAGGTTATGAAGAAAGATTTGTAATCAAATGGTTTGGCAGAATGGGAATAAAAGACAAACTTCGTGAACTTTGGAATAGTGCTGAAAAAGTTAAAGAGGACAAATAGTTGTTATACAAAGAGTTAGCAGTAAACCCTGTAAGCGTTGTCTTACAACTTGTTGGTGCAAGATGGAAAATTCTTATTATAAAAGAATTGCTTAAAAAAGAAATGCGCTTTGTCGAATTAAAAAAACATCTCGGCTGTACTGCTAAAGTTTTGACAAATTGTCTTAAAGAACTCGAAGAAGATGGTTTGGTTATAAGAGAAGAGGACGAAACCACCTTCAATAAAGTTGAATACTATTTGACAGATATCGGCTACACCCTTCGCCCTGTAATAGAGTCTATGCAAAAATGGGGACAAGAGTATAAAAAGTATCGTAAATTGCAAGAAAAATACGGCACAATAATTGGTTAGATTCTTCGTGCTAATCGCACTAAGAATGACCCAAAATTCGCTTATTTGGCGTTAGCATCAATCTACAAATACTTCGTAATTGTATTCATCAAATCGTATTTGTTTCTAAGTCCACTGAACCTTTCGACTTCTTTTCCATTTCTAAAAACCAAAAAAGTTGGAAAAGAGTGTATGCCATATCTTATCGCAAGTTCTACTTCTTCTTCTGTATCGACTTGTCCAACATAAATTTTATCTAACTCTTTTAAAACCTCTTCTTGTTTTCTACAATATCCACACCAAGGAGCGTAAAATTCAACAAGCTTTAATCCTGTTTTTATTTCTTCATTAAAATTATCTTTAGTTAAAGTTTTTAGCATAAAAAACCCTCCTTAAATAAGATTAAGAGGGTTTTTCAAAAATTACATTCTCTAACTAGATACGTTTTTCAATCAAAGTATCAATGTATTTTATAGCTAAGTTTGGAATATCAGCTTCTTTAACCTTTCCACCAACCGCATTAAGAATTTCTCTTACAGAAATTGTTTTGTGAGGAAGTGCTACATATTTTTGAGCAGCCTCTCTAACATTCTGCAAAGCCTTCCATAACGGTTGATTTGGGTCATAAACATCACGACGGCTGATATCAATTAGCTTACCAGACTTTCTTTTTTCTTCTAACAACTCAATTTCAGCTTTATTTTCAGAAATATAGTGTTTAACATCGTCCATACTATCTCTAAGAGTAGCATACTCGTCAAATTTCTTTACCAAACCATTTGCTGAATCTTTTAATTGATTAAATGCTCCAATCATTACTTGTGAAGAATATTTAAGATAATAAGTTCTTCCCAAATACCTATGTTTTATATCTTCAGCATGTTCATAAAAATTATACGTTAAATCCTTAAATGATTTTGGTGTTTCAGAAACTTCTTTTTTCATTTCTTCAGATTTATCTTTTTTCATCTTCAAAAATTTATCCAACTTTTTGTTATAAACCTTTAAAGAGTCTTCACGGTTCATCGCTGGAACTTCTGTAATAGTTTTTCTTACTTTACCATTTTCGTATTCGTAATAAAACTCTGTTCCCAAAATATCTTTCGCAGATTTTTTTCCATTTTCATTAGTATAAATTTTTTCATTGTCAGGAAGACAAGTACCAAAAATATCAATATTTTCTTGATTAGCCATTTTAGAATCTATTTTAAAATATTTTGCCTCCCAAGCATAAGGACTATATTCCATTTTCCAATTACCGTCATTTTGCGCTGATTTATCAGTGAATAATCCTTTAAAATTTGTATTACTTATTGCATTAATTTTCATAAACTACTCCAAAATTACTTTTTAATTACTCTAATACCTTGAGTTGCATAATAATTTTTCAACTCGTCAAATAATGGTGACAATTTAGCTTTCATGTCACTTATTAAAGCATTCTTATCCGTGATATTTTTTACAATTTTTTCAGATTCTTGTTTCAAAGTGTCAATGTAACCTTGAATTTCCAAAATTGTATTTTCAGCAACTTGTTTAGTTACCTGATAATTGCCAAGCGTTTTACTTAATTTAGCGATTTCCTTCTTAACACCAGCTTGTTTATCAAACAATCTGTAACCTTCATCATTTGCTGCTTTTACAGCATTATAAGGTCGCATTTCTACGTTATATTTTTCATAAGCATTTTTTTCTTTTGCTTGAGTAGCTTCATTTTTATTTGGATATTTTACTTTTACGAATGAATTGTGCAATTCTTTTACATAATCCATCATTCTATCTTTTACCGCAGAATCCATATTATCTTCATTAGCAAGACCTTCTTGCATAGTTTTTGCAATGTCTTGATAACTCTTGTGAATTTGTTTCAAATTACCTATTTGAGTATCAATTCCAGACAACAATTCTTTCACATTAGCAAGTTCATTTTCAGAAGACAAAATTCCTTGAGTAATTTTTTCATTTTTCTTTTCTAAAACAGAAACTTCGTCCTCAACTTTTTCTTTTTTGTATCTCAAATCACCTGCTTTGTCATAAAGAGCACCGCAATGTGCAGCTTGTGCTTGTTGATATTTTGCTTCATCAACATTTGCAAAACCGCCCATTTCACGTCTGTAATAGTAATTTCTTATTTCTTCAAAATCTTTTTTAAAATCTTTTCTTAATCTACCTAAATAATTTTCTTTCACTTCCTTGTTAACGTCAGGATAGCTTGGTTCATTATCATACACAACATAATCAACAGAATCTTTTATTTTATCACTCACATTTTCCATTGGATCAGCAAAATAAACTTTGCCAGTTTTATTATTGTGATAAGTTCCTAATGCCTCTTCTACACTAGAATTTTTTTGCCAAAAACTGTTACGTTTCAAATCTTCTTTACCACGATTTACGTTGTAATCAGTAGTTCTGCCAGAAAAACTTGTAACACTTTTGATTGGTAGTATCCTCATTAATACACTCCTTTTGCAAAATATTTAAAATACACTAGATTGATTTATAAAATTATATTTAGTACATGGTAGAACAAACATGTCAAAAATAAAGGTGTATTTTAAGAAATATTAAGTATCATACAATTTCAGATTTATATAGAAAAAATTAAGATTGAAATTTGTTTTAATACAATGTATAATGTAAATGGGCTGGGCGAATGCTCTGGGTCCACCGTAGGCGAGGGTACTCCTCGCCATTTTAATTATTGGAGGATAGGTGAAGGAATTAAGCATTTTTGTTGATGAATCAGGTGATTTTGGAGAATATAGTCATACTTCACCTTATTATATAGTTACACTTGTTATTCATGAACAAGAAAATTCTATTAATAATATTGTAAAAAACTTAGATTTATATTTAAGTAATCATAATTTTAAATTAGACGCTATTCATACAGCTCCGTTAATTAGAAGAGAAGATATTTATAAACTTTTACCTAAAGATGATAGACTTAAAATTTTTGATACATTTTTCCACTTTACAAGAAAAGTCGGAATTAAATATAAAAATATAATAATAGATAAGAAACATAAAAACACAATGGACATAAATAAAAACATATCTAAAGAACTTTCTATGTTTTTAAAAGACAATCTTGAATATTTTCAACAATTTGATAATATTATAATTTATTATGACAATGGACAAATTCAACTAGCAAGTATTTTAGTATCTATATTTACTTCTTGGTTTCATGATAAGTTTGATTATCGTACAGTTTCACCTTATGAATATAGATTATTTCAAGTTGCAGATTTTATATGTACTTTGAGTTTACTTGAAAATAAACTAACATGTGGTTGTGGTTTAACAAAATCCGAAAGTTTATTTTTTGAAAATTCAAGAAATTTAAAACAAAAATATTTGAAACAAATTAGAAGATTAAAATATTAATTATCTTTTAATAAATCGTTGCGAAGGATAAAAAGAACTCTGAAATTACATTAATCAACATTGGTAATATCCAAATCATAATTGCAGCACCAAAAACAGGTTTGAATAAGAAGCTCAATTGGAAAACGTTTACTTGTGGAGCAGTTTTAGAAATTACGCCAAGAATAATATCTTGTCCTAACGTAGCCAGAAGAACTGGTGAAGCAATTTGCAAGCCCATATAAAGTACATTTGAAGTTGTTGTAATCAAGTGATCCATATTAATAATTTTTTCAAGAGGAATTGCAACTGCGTAGATTGGAAATATCTCAAAACTTCGCATCAACGCATTAATTAGCCAATAAAAACCACCCAATTCAATAAATATCAAAATACCCAAAAGTGTAATTATACGGCTTAAAATAGAAGTTTGGCTATTTGTAGTCGGGTCCATAACCATTGCAGAAGATAAACCCATTTGAGTGTTAATCATATCACCACCAGCTTCTATCGCCAAAATGAGAAGTTGAGCAATATAACCAATAATTGCACCGACTGCAAAGTTCAAAAGCAACAACAAAAGCGGTGAAATATCAGCAGGAGGTGCTGACGGTTTCAAAATAGGAGTAATCATTACTGTTAAAATAAAAACAAATGCCAATTTTACAAGCCCAGCAATCTCTTTACGGTTGAAAATCGGAGCAAAACGAACAAACCCTAGCAAACGTGCAAAAACTATTATGCCCGCTGAAAACCAGTGGTCAAACTGTGGAAATAAAATTGATATTTGTTGTATTAGATTGTCCATTTTTTATTTTAGAGTCAATAAGTGAATGAGTGAATAGGTGAATAAGTTCATTTTAGTTATTGTCAATATTAAACTAAGTTAAACATTGAATATATTTAATACGAACTTATTCACTTATTGCCTTATTCACTTATTCCCTTACTTGTATAACTGGCTCGTCCAGTTCATATTCATACTCTTCTGGCGGCTCATCAATTTCTAAAATATCAAAACCGTCAACATCATCTATCGTTGTTTTATCTGTTTCGACCTTAACAGTAAACATTACTTTTTCCTTATTGTCTTTTAGAACGCTAAAGCTTGTTTCACCCTCTTTTAGCGGACGAACAAGAAGCGTATTTTTCTCATTCATTATTGTAAAAATTGGGCAAACATCAATAATATCATGATTTTCAATACTAATTTCTGAAAGCTTGCTATCTGCAGTGATTAAGCAAGTTTCGTATGCGTAAGCAGTGCTTGCGCTTAGTATAAATATTAATGATGTAATTAGTTTTTTCAATTTGTTTCCTTTTTTTTTTGAAGTGAATAGGTGAATAAGTTCATTTTAGTTATTGTCAATATTGAACCTAGTAAAACATTGAATATACTTAATACGAACTTATTCACCTATTCACTTATTGACTTAATCATTGACCTCATTCCATCTACCTTCCCAACATCTTATTAATCTCTACAAAATTACCTTTTGGCATTGGAGCTTTTGGCGCAGTATCGTATTTAATTTTTTGCGCTTTATCGATATAAGGAACTTTGCCAGGGTTTTTCATAACCTCTTTGACTGTTGGAGCATTTTTAAAAGAATCCTTCATTTCGCCTTCAAAAGGCGTTGTATATTTGTAATAATCAGCAGGTAGCACAAACGCATCATTCTTTGGAACAGAATTAAATGCTAACGACATACCTTCCGTAAAGAAGTTTGTAAGTAGTTTGATAAACCCCATGCCACCAATTACAATTACTAAAAATACCGCAAAGATTTTTGGCGCAGCTGCAATCGTTTGTTCTTGAACCTGTGTAACCGCCTGAATAATACCAACAACCAAACCGATTGCCGCAGCAGTAAGTACACATGGCATTGATATTGATAACATTACCATAAAACCTTTTGCTAGATATTCAGTTAACATTTCCATTTTAATTACCTCGTTTTAAAAAAGTGAATGGGTGAATGAGTCAGTCAAGTCAATAAGTGAATAGGTGACTAAGTGAATAAGTTCATTTTAGTTATTGTCAATATTGAACCTAGTAAAACATTGAATATATTTAATACGAACTTATTCACTCATTCACTTATTGACTTATTGACTTGCCCATTCACTCATTGACCTACCCTTCCACATTAATTATAACTTTGCACTAACCCTTGTACAATCAACGCCCAGCCATCAACTGCAATAAATATCAGCAATTTGAACGGCAAAGAAATAATTGTAGGTGATAACATAAACATACCTAGTGCAAGAAGTATGTTTGCAACAACTAAGTCTAATACAATAAATGGAACAAACACTACAAAACCTATTTCAAACGCAGTTTTTAATTCGCTCAAAATATATGCAGGTGCAACTTCCCAAATAGTAATATCTTCTGGTGATTTCGGCGGTGTCTTGTGTTTTAATTCCACAAAGAACGACAAATCACTTTCTCGAGTTTGTTTCATCATAAATTCTTTTAATGGTTTCGAGCCTTCGTCAATAGTTGCAATGAGGTTCCCCGTCTTTTGATAAGGAATAGAACCCCTATCATACATCTGTTGAAAAACTCCACCCATTGTATAAAAAGTCAAAATCATACACAACCCAATTGTAACAATTGCTGGAGGTACTTGAACACCCATTGCCGTCTTTAGTAGAGAAAATACAATAGTAAATCTCAAAAAACACGTCATACAACAAAATACAAACGGTAAAAGCGAAAATAACGACATCACCGTAAGCATTTGTAAAACTGGGTTCATATCTTTTATTACTGAGTCCATTTTAGTGTCCTTTTCTTTTTGAAGGTAATAGGGGAATAAGGTAATGAGGGAATAAGTGGTTTTAATTTTTCTGTTTTTTACTACGTTTAATTAACGTATTTTTATTAAAAATATTTCTTAAATCTCTTATTACCTTATTCCCTTCCTTTCATCTTATCCTCTCTGCCAAATTCTTCAAAACAGACCTATTTGCAACATTTTTAGAACTTAGCATACTTGATTTAATTCCGATATTTGATTTATCCATAAAACTTGGTTTTGGAAGTTTTGACATCGTTTCTTGAAAAGTCATTGATTTTTGAGAATTAGTTTGAAAACCCTCAAGCTCTTCAAAACGATTTGGAGTAGTTTCACCAAACTTAGAATACTCTCTTGCAGCTGCAAGGTTGATATTCTTAGCAATTGGCAAATCTTCTTGAGAAAATTCTTCACGAGAAGTTGCACCACTTATGCTAGCACTTGCACTATCCTCAGAAGTTTCTAATTTAGAAATCAAACTTGTTTTATCTACATCACCTGCAATCAAGAATTTTTCTCTACCAGTTGATACAATGTAGAGTGTTTTTCTTGGTGCAAGATTCAATGTATCAATTATTTTTAAATACTTAGACTTACCGCCTGTAATTCCGCCAGAAGTTGCACTCTTAAAAATCAAAAGTGCAACAACAATTACTCCAACCATTGCAAGCGTATATACCATAAAATTTGCTAAATATCCCATTTGTATATCCTTCTAAAGGTAATAGGGGAATAAGGTAATGAGGGAATAAGTGGTTTTAATTTTTCTGTTTTTTACTACGTTTAATTAACGTATTTTATTAAAAATATTTCTTAAATCTCTTATTCCCTTATTCCCCTATTACCTTATTCCCTTTCTTGTATTACTGCCTAATATTTACTTCCTCTTCACCAAAAGTCAACCTTCTTGTCCCTCTTCAACTTCAAAATCGCTATAATCAAAATCATCGCCATTTTGAGCTTGTTCCTCTGCTTCAATTTCTGCCTGCGGTTCAGGTTCATTCGATTGAGCAGAAGAAGAATCATTAACCTTTTCAATCCTTACACCAAAACGGTCGTTAATAATAACCAATTCGCCAGATGCTACTGATTTTCCGCCAACTTTTAAAGAAATTTTATTATCGTAAACAGAACACAAATCAACAATCAAGCCTTCTTCAATACTTTTAAGTTCTCCTAAAGTTATCTTAACTTTGTCAAACTCTGCTGACATGTCAACTTGAATACTATCCCACAAATTAGTATTTGTACTATCTTCCATACCGCCTCCTCCGCTGGTATCATAAGGTTCTATTATCTTAATATTTGGTTTAACTTGAAATTTTTGGATAATGTTGTTGCAAACAAGCGTCATTTCAGAAGAATTACTATTCTCAAAAACAACAATATCCCCAACATCAAGTCTTTTTATATCCGCAACAGGAAAAGTTGTGCTACCCAAAATCAACTTCACATCAACTAAACTGTTTGCAAAATCTCTATCTTCAAATCTAGGCACTGATTTTTCAATTTCTTGAGGTGAAAGAATATCTTTTGGTACAGAAATAATGAATTTAGCAGCAGAATCAGAAACTTCACTCTTAACAAAATATGTAAGGTGCAAAATTTCGTTATATCGTCTGTGAGGTTCAATTGTAAAATTAGGTGCTAAAGATTCATACAAGAAATCATTGAAAGCAGTAATAATTCTTGCCTCTAATTCTGTTACTTCTGTTAAATCAAATCTACGATTATTTTTGCCTAAAACCTTGTCTAAAATAACATTTATAGCCTCTTGAGAAATTCTTATATAAACATCATTTTTTGAATTAATTTTTACTTTAGTTACAAAAAAAGTATCATTTTGAGAAAGTACATTCATATTAGTACTAATAGAAGCCAGTTTGTAATCAAAACCATCAAAGAAAAATTCACTACTGCAATTTTCCACAATTGGCGTGAATACTGAATCAAACCAAGCAAATTGTTTATATAATTCATCAAAAAATACTGAATTTATCATACATAACCCGTTTTTAGAAAATATAAGAATTTTGACCAATAAGTCAAAAATAATAACTTATCTAATTTCTAATCTTCCTATACCACTTTCCCACGCTATCGTAACAAATTTCGGTATTCAAGACATCAACTATATAGATGATTTTACGCCTTTTCTTTTTTTATAAAAAAGAAAAGGCTATAAAAGAAAAAACAACCAACAAACGCCACACGCTCACGGCGTGAAATGCGATTGTTGAATGTCTTTAGTCCCCTCCCTTTTTATCAGTTTGACAGGGGGAGGGTGCCGAAGGCGGGAGAGGGTATTATAAAAGTTTCTTTTGTCAGGCAGTGCCTGACCTACGTTTCTATACTAATCGAACGCATAATAAAAAACAAAATTTAAAACGAACTTATTCACTTATTCACCTATTCACTTTTTCCTATTACCTTATTCACTTTCAAAAAGATACAAAACTTTTACATCTTTTTTCTATCTTGAAATCGCTATAATTTGCGTATTTATTATTTTTTAGCGATTTGAATATAACAAAATTTTCGCTAAATTTTCTCATGTTCAAAACTCTGTAGAAAACATGTTCAAAAGTCAAAAGTTTTGAACATGATTTGACATTTTTTGTAGATAAATTTTCTAAATTTTTAAATCTTTGTAGAAACATGTTCAAAACTTAAAAGTTTTCTACAAGTTTTGAACATGTTTTTGAACATGCAAAAACATTGATATTAAAAGATTTCAGTAACTTTTGAACAAATAATTAAAGCAGATGAAGATGAAGAAGAATTTATATATATAATTAATTAATATAATTATAATAATAAAAAGTTTTTAAAAACTTTTAGAAAAAAAAAAATTTGAAAAGTGAATAGGTCAATAGGTGAATAAGTGAATAAGTTCGTTTTAAATTTTGTTTTTTTATTATGCGTTCAATGGGTGTATTTGGGTTTACCCGCCCCTTGAGGGAGGGTCGAAATCTTTGATTTCGGGGTGGGGTGGAAATGTTAATAATATCCTCTCTCACAACAATCGCATTTTACGCCGTGAGCGTGTGGCGAAAAATACGTTTGAAATTTTGCATTTTGCAAAAAAAGTGATAAAATACAAATTTGTAAAATAAATTTTAAGAAGAGGTTTTATGTTTCAACAACTAAGAGATGAATTTTGTAAAAATTTAGAAAAAGTTTCTATAGATTTAGAAAAAAAATGCTGGGACTTTTATATAAATTCTACGCCAGAGAATATGAAAAGATATGAAATTGCACAAGAGAATTATTCAAAGTTGTTTAGTGATAGAAAGACTTATGAAAAATTTAAAAAAATAGACAAAAATCAACTTTCAAAACACGAGGCGAAACAATTAAAAAATCTTTTAAAAGAATTTGATGAAGAATTAAATACTGGAGAAGAGCTTAGAAAACTTCGCCAAAAAGAAAATGAAATTGCGAAAAAGTTTAATTCTTATGTTCTAAAAATTGATGATAAAGAGATTTCTAAAACAGAAGTTACTAAAATTTTGCAAAACGAAGAAAATGTTGAAATTAGAAAAAAAGCACATGAAGCCAAAATTGCTTGCGGTGACTTGATTGCTGATGATTTGGTTGAATTTGTTAAAATGCGTAATAATTATGCCAAAACAAAAGGTTATTCAAATTATTTTGAATACAAATTGAAAGAAGATTATGAAGTAGAAAATGAATTTTTAGAAAAGTTGATAAATGAAGTTTATTCTAAAACTCAAACTACAATAAAAGAAATTCAGACAAAAAAACAAAGTGAATTAAAAAATTTCTTTAATATAGATGAATTAAAAGCTTATCATTATGGCTTGTTGCTAAGTGATAACCCAGAAAAGAGTGTTAATGAGGTTTTAGAAAAGAAGGATATTACGCTTATTTCTAAAAACATGTACAAGAAAATGGGTTATGATGTTGACAAAATGGTCGCAGAAAATCGTTTGACTTTAGATTTATTCCCACGTAAAGGAAAAAATACACATGGTTTTTGTTTTGGTGTTGAGGCTGGCAAAGATTCGAGAATTTTGGCAAATCTTACAAACAATGTTATAAGCTTGGACACTTTAAACCACGAAATGGGACATTGTGTATATGACCTTGGAATTGATACAAAACTTCCATTCTTAGACCGTACAGCGTCCTCTCCTGCGGTTACAGAAGCTATTGCTATGATGATGGGTGATATTATTAAACGTGAAAATGTTTTGGCAGAGTTTTTAGATGGTGAACTTTTGGAAAAATTCAAAAGTTCTGTTAAGGAAGATGAAGTTTCCTTTGTGTCAAAAAGCTTGTTGATAATTGATTTTGAGCGAGAATTGTATTCTAATTCTGAACAAAACCCTGCTGAATTATGGAACAATTTGCGTGCAAAATATTTAAACAGATTTGAAACTCCTGATAATGAATGGGCTACAATTCCGCATTATTTGTCACACCCAGCTTATTATCAGAATTATTTTAGAGCAAATTTGATGAAGGCGCAGATTTATAATTATTTGAAATCTAAATTGGGTGATATCACAGAAAATTCTGGAACTGCGGAATTTATGGAGAAGAATATTTTTGCACTGGGTGCTTCTGTTGAAGAGTATGATTTGATAAAAAATCTTTCTGGGAAAGATTTTTCAGCAGAAGATTTTATAAACAGTCTGGTTTGATAAAAGTTTAAAATACCCTCTCCCGCCTTCGGCACCCTCCCCATGTCGAACTGATAAAAGGGGAGGGGAACTAATGAACTGTCCCCCAAAAAGTGGACATTTAACTCGCAAGTAAAAAATTTCTATACTCAATCGGAGTCATTTTGTTTT
>CAKVLN010000007.1 GCA_934757275.1 uncultured Candidatus Melainabacteria bacterium | reverse complement strand
AAAATCGAAAAGTTTAACAAAAAAATTGACGGTTTGACAAAAACAAACTTAAAATCAGCAGATGATTATATGGGTAACGCTAGTAAAGCTGGCGGTTTGATGGACTTAGCCTTCAATGTTGCTTTGATGTACGTTTCTGGCGGTTCTAGCGCAATTGGCAAATACGCACAAATGACTGCAAAAGGCGGTACTGAACTTGCAGAAAACGCTATCACAAAGGTTGCAGGGAAAAAATTCGCTCAATCAAGTGCAGGACAAGCAATGTCACAAGGCGTTGGAATTGTGGCAGCGCAAACGACAAGTGCTGGTTTGAATGCAGTAGCTTTTCAAGGCACAAAAACTGCTGAGCTTGCTGGCGAAACTCTTGCAACTGGCGAAATTAACACAGAAAAAGCTAAAAACATCGTAGCAAGCGCAGAAGGCTTGTTCAAATTCGGCTATGTTGGTGGTGCAATTTCCGGACCTTTAGGAATGCAGGTTAAAAATGCTACGACCAAACTTCTAAATAGCAAGCCAATTATTAATCAAATTTTGACAAAAGGTATTACTAATAAACCTGCGCCTTTGACAAGTATTTTAAAAAATATTTCAGAATATTCTGAAGCAATTGGCGAGGTTTTGAAATTTGGCACAGAATTTGGCATTAACGCTGGTTATATGGCTTATGATGATGGCGTAAGCTACACAGATGCGATGGCAAATTTGGCACAAATGGACGGCGTTTCTAAAATGGTTTTGGCAATGTTGGGCGCAAAGAATATGGCATTTTTGACACCAGAAAAAGTTCAACAAATCAAAACCGACCTTGCGGGCTATAAAGTGAATATCGCAATTTATGAAGGTCAAAAAGTATATTCAGTAAAAGACGCAAAAGGTAAAGAAACCGTTTTGGCAACTCCTGAAGAATTGTTCATGTTTATTTTGGATAAAGAAGCACAAATGGTGGGTGTAAACGCTGAACATTCGAAAGCCGATAACACCCCTCACCCTAACCCTTCTTGGTTGTCGACGATAAACGAGTCTACGGCTTCTGCTAAGCAGAATGCCTCCGCTCTCTGTCGACAATCCGCTCTCCCACAAGGGGCGAGGGAACAAAGTAGTGTGCATGTTGATAAAAATGCAGATGGCACATTTAATGTTAAAGATGGTGACTATTATTGGCATGTAAAAAATAATGAAGAACTCTCATTTGTAACAGATTATCTAAGTCAAAGAAAAGATTTATCAGGAATGTTAATAAAAGAAAAAGTCAGAGATGACGGAAGTAAACTGATTAAAGAAGTTGATCCACAAACCGGCAAATCTGTAAGAACAACAAAAGTTAATTCTGAAGGTTCAATAGAATATATCACATTCTATGAACATAAAAATGGTGTAACAACGAAATCAGTTGAGTTACATAGTGATAAAGCATGTGTTACAGATTATAGAACCTCTAATGGTAAATATCAGGAATCTAAAGAAACTGAAATATATTCTAATGGTCAAAAAGATGTAACAGTTTATGATTCTTATGGCAAAGTAGAAGAAAAATATTCTATTCCGAATGTTGAACTTGTAGTTAATAAAGACGGTAGTTATGTTTCAGAAGAAAATATCGATATCTTAATGCAAAAATTTGGCATCACTGATAAAAATGAAGCAGCTATGTTGCTTGAAAATGTTATTGATTGTGGTGTAAATGATAGATTCCTAAGGATTTTAACAAATTTGAATGATACTAATAAAAACATTATTTTACCTTTAGTGAAAAATAATAAAACTGCGTATATTGCGTATGAGGTTATGGAAAATGTTAATGCTGCCAATAAAGATGTTTTAGAATTTGCAACAAAAAATTTAAATATAGACGAATTACAATTATATGATTTGTCTAGCTTTACAGATGAGATAAATGCATCTAGAATTTTGAACGCACTTAAAGAAGGAAAAGATTTAAGAGTTCTTTCTAACAAATACCACGACCTTAAATGTATATATGACCCAATAATGCAAAAAATGGATAGTACAAATAAAGTCGAATTTATACAAAAAGAAATAGCTTCATTTGAGCAAGATTTGTCAAAAATAACAAATGAACCACTTAAATATACTGATTTATTTGAATTGAAACTTCAAAATAAGGAAAGATATGAGAGAATATTAAACTCTGGTTTAATTAAAGCTTTAGAAAATGGAACTGTAAAAAATGTTAAAATACCAAGGCTGGCTAATGCTGATTTAAGCCCTGAAATTTATAGTGATTTAAAACTGTTAAAAGAAGGAAAATCAATAGTAAAAGAATTTAGTGCTGATACTGATATCAACGAAGCTTACAAAGCTACATCAATTGGAGATGTAGTAGAAGTTGGTAAACAAATGTATATCAATGACGGTAAAAAACTTTCAAAATGGAATATGACAAAAGAAATGTTCTTGAAATTATTTCCGCCAGTTGATAGATTTGCTTTTAAACAAAAAAAACTAGGAGATTGTTACTTGCTTTCATCAATTTCATCTGTAATGAGAAATAAAAAAGCAAGTGTAACCTTCTACCAATCCTTTGAATATGATGGAAAGGATGTTAAAGTAACTGTTAAAGCTTATGAAGATTATAACGGTTCGCAAACATTCACAAATGGTGAATTAAGTAATTTAGGGAAAAAACAAGTAGAAGGTTGTAGAGGCGTACAATTATACGAACGTACATACGCAAAAGTAGCATTAAGAGAACAAGATATAATATATCCAAATACAGCAGAAAGTAAAGCATTAATGCAAAGAATTAATGGTGGTAATAGTTCACAAGCAATCCAAGAAATTCTTGGCACAAAAGCTATGAATGATAATGCGAAATCAGGCATGATGATAAAAAAGAGCATCAGTATTCCATATAAAAGAAATTCTGCTTCAACAGTAAATGTAGAGTTAGCACAATTTAATAGTAAAGGCATCCAAGATATATTAAATAATTTTAAAGAAAATCAGCCAAATACAAGTATTGCTTTATATTTAGGTAATAGCAAGAATATAAAAACTGTAATTGATTATTTAGCAAATAATGATGACATTATTTTGAACTTTGGAACAAAACATGATTTGAAACTTACGGATATTTTAAAGAAACAACATGCTTATTCTGTTTGTGGATATAATAAATCTACAGGGATTGTAAAAGTAGTAGACCCATATAATAATTCAAATGTAAAAGAAATTCATATTGATGAATTATCAAAACTTACTGATACTATATATATAACAAACCTTGCTAAATGAGCTTAACTTAAGAATTGTCTTTTATAAAATCTGTTGTTCCAATATTATATTTCTACAATACGCTCATGCAATGCAGGATTAACTTTTAGGTCATCAGACGTGTTCTATAATAAATGGAACAACATACAATCATCATCAAGTCTAAATTCTAGGAGAATAATCTGCCCAATCAAATTCTCGTTCTGCTAATTTCTTAAGTTCTTCACGCTCTGCTGCAATTTCAGCATCGACTTCAAATCCACTGGGAGAATATTTATACCAGTCCATTTCTTGACCTTTTTCCTCAGTTTCTGACAATACTACATTACTCTTATCTTTAGAACGACCTAAAATTAAAGTTCCTAAAGATGCAAATCCCATACCAATTAAACTAAGTAAACCTTTTTTTGCAGAAATGTGGGGTTGTTTTGCTGTGAATGTAGGCTGTAAATAATTTGTCCTATTTTGCATAGAATAATTTGAAGTGTGGTTGATGTTGATATTTTGTACATTGCCGATTTTCATATAAATATTTCCTTTCTTTTACATCAAAACTTCTAAATAAATAATTTGCTATAATATTTAAGGAAATTTACATTTCTTTATTTTCTTTATAAATTCCAAGATAAGTTTGTAGGTTGTGTTAGGCAATTGTAATCCAACACGACAAATACATAAATTTTAATGTTGTGTTCAATGAAAAATGTTGAACATGACCTATGACTACAACTGACTCCTTTGAAGCATATTATATTCGTATATGTAATAAAGCAGGTAGGGTGGAAAAAGCGTAAGCGGGTTTCCACCTTTTTAGCAGGTATGGTGCAAATTTTTGCACCTTAAACTCTTAGTCGTAATAATTGTAATATCTTATTACAAATCTGCCAATTATATTAACAAAGCCATTTAATTGCGTCCCAATGTAACAAAATCCTCTCATAGGCCCCGACAAATTATCCAGATGCGTTAATCTGTAGATGCAATAGAGGGAATTTGTTATGAATAATTTTGAAAAACGTTTGTTATTGGACTATTTGGACAAGCTTTGCTGTCAGATTGATTACAATTCCTACAATTTCGACAGTTTCTTTGATTCTTTCTTGGAAAAATTCAGGGTTAAGAAAAGCAATTTTAACTTCGATTCTGATGGGTGTTTGGAAATTGAAACAATCAAGGAAAAGAAAGCTTTTGTAAAAGATTTGAAAGTTGTAATCAAGAAACTTAAATCAGAAATTAAACCTATCCAAACTCCGGTTGAAAAACGTCTTTGTTTAATTCAGAAAATCTTTAATATGAACGACAAAGAAATGGCTATTTTTACTTACGCTCTTGTTAAAGAATTGAACAAGGTTTTTACACAATTTGACAGTTGTCTGTATGGTTACGGGATAGATAATTTTTGTAGATTTTATATCGGAATCAGATACGGAGAGAAAGACAGGTTGCTGGACAGTCTTTATTTCAAAAATTTGATTCCTAAACGAAACAATGTTTCTATAAATTCAAATATGTTGAAAATCTTTGATTCTCCAAATTGCAATACGGTTGAAAAAATAACCTCTACACTTTTAGGTGAACCTGAAAAATCTACTCTTACGCTAAACGATTTTTCGCATATTAAAGACAAACAGGAAAAAGTTTTAAAAATTCTTAAATCTGCTGTTAAAACAAAAGCTAAAGGTGTGAATATACTTTTGCACGGACATGTTGGAACAGGTAAAAGTGAGTTTTCAAGACTTATTGCTAATGTTTCTAATGTCCCACTTTACGCAGTAAAAACAGAAGATTCTTACGGCGAAGAAGCTAAAAGAACCGAGAGATTAGCTGATTTGTATGCAAAACAGCAAATATTATCCCGAATTGGTAACGCTTGTATTCTTTTTGATGAAGCTGAAGATGTGCTAAATCGAGGATTTGGTTCTGATGGTACAGCTTCAAAAGGTTACTTGAACAAGATTATTGAAACAACACCTGTTCCTGTAATTTGGACTACAAATAATATCTATGACGTAGATCCGGCATTTTTAAGAAGAATGACTTACTGCATTGAGTTTGAAAAACTTTCAGAAGATTCAAGATTGAATATTTGGAACAGAGTTTTGAAAAAGAATGAACTAACTGTTTCTAAAGAAAAAGTTGAAGAATTAAACAAGAATTATGACATTCCACCGGCACTAATTAATAATGCCGTAAAAACAACAAAAATGATTAACGGTTCTGTTGACGATTTTGAAGAACTTATTGAAAATGTTGCTAAAGTTGTGGATAAGAAAAAGGTTGTAAAACAAGAACCGAAGAAAAGTATGGGAGATTACAATGTTGATTTAATCAATGCCAATATGGATATTAACGCACTGACGGAAAAGATTAAATCTTCAAACAAACTCAACTTTTCAATGTGTCTTTACGGAGAACCCGGAACGTCAAAAAGTTCTTATGCAAGATACTTAGCAGAACAACTTGGAATTGAAGTCTTGCTAAAACGTGCAAGTGATTTGATTTCACCGTATGTTGGTGAAACCGAACAGAATATTGCAACAGCTTTTAGCGAAGCAAAATCTAAAAAAGCTATGCTGATTTTTGACGAAGCTGATACTTTCTTACAAGATAGAAATAATGCCATAAGAAGTTGGGAGGTTGCACAGGTCAATGAAATGCTAACTCAAATGGAAGCTGCTGAGTATCCTTTTATTTGCACAACGAACCTTTTAGATACCTTAGATGAAGCAAGTTTAAGAAGATTTACTTTTAAGATTAGGTTTGACTTTTTGACACAAAAACAAGCTAATATTGCGATGGACTACTTTTTCGGAATTAAAGACTCTAACTTGCAACTCAAAGGTCTAACTTCCGGTGATTTTGCTACCGTAAAAAAGAAAGTAGATTTCTTAGGAACCACAGATATTGACGAAATAACTAAAATGCTATCTGAAGAAGTTAAAGTTAAAAAGTCATCTGAACTCAAAAACATAATCGGATTTTAAAGCCCACCCACATTCCACCACCTCTATTGCAACGTGGAGTGTGGTGTTGGGTGGGGTGTTTCTTATCTAAAAGCTTAAACAAAGAATTTCTCTCGATTAGCCAAAACAAGTACGTTTTAACATTTCTAACCAAAATAATTTTCCGGTAGTTTTCTTTGAAAAATGAACTTATTTATCCTTGTTTAGGTCTAAAAACAAACTATTTCAAAACAGAACTACGGCAATTACTATTTGCTTTTAAAACAAAAATTTATGCCGAAGGGAAAACTAGACTAACGGAATTAAATGTTTATCTTAGTGGCAAGATTGTGGCAAAAATCCGGCATTAATGTGGTATATTGCTAAAAAGTCTGAATCTTGTTCCAATAAAATCTTTATCCTGTTACTATAACAAAATATCCGCAGAGAGGCAGCTGACGCGAGTTTACAGGTGTGCTTCAGTATATTTGGATAATAATTTACAATAAAGACATCAATCTCCTTAAAACTCGCGTGAATATCGACAAAAGGAGAATCAAGATTTTTGTTCTTCCAGTTGTAGCTCTTCACCAAATACTATTTGCTCCAAAATTTTTCTATAGCTTATTATTTTTTGGTTTACAGATTTCATATCAGCTATTAGTGTTTGATAGCAAAATTTATCATCAAAGCATTTAAATTTTTTCTGTAAGTCTTGAGGTGAAATATCATAATAATCTATACTTTCTAATTGTCTTTTGTACCATTCTCTATAACGAGCTTGCCATTTTGTTAAGTGTGGTCGAATTGCTTTATTTAAAATTTTAGATGATAAAATTATTAACTCTTTTGTATCTGTATTAGTTACTTTTTGTGCAGGGATATCTTTAATCAATTCTCTTGCTATTCCGAAAAAAGAATACCAAGAATCATATATTTCTGATATTACATCATTATTTTCATCTATGGGTAATCCCAACTTTCTTGTATTTAATTCCACCCAAAGCTTATAAGCAACTTGTTTTGTTTGGTAATTAGGCTTAATTTTAAGTTTTTGATTACCAATACCAAGTTCAACTTCGTCTATATCAATCTCTGTTTTAGAAAAACCTTTCTTTAATAAAAACTTGTAAATTGCACAAATAACAGCACAAACAATCACTAACCCCCAAATATAAGGACTGCAAAACATTACAATATTAAAATTATCAAACGAAATTTTTATTAGCTCAATCATCTATGCCCTATTATATGTAAATTGTTCTCTGCTATTTTTTATTTTTTCTGATTTGGAATATATCCTATTGTAAGCTTCATCTAGCCAGTTAATTACTGCGTAATTACCATCTGTACTAACCTTTGCCATAGAATCCCATTTGTATATATAAGAATATCCACTTTCAACATTATCATTCAATCTTGGGGGAATAGTTTTTGAATTGTATCCACTACCTTTCAAATAGCTATTTTCATATGAGCTATAATATGAAGGTAACAATATACCAATCAAACCTGAACAACCACCTGCTTTACATGATAGACCAGCAGAAATCTCCCAATCAACATGCTTTCTTTTATATGTTTCACTACCTATTAACACAACAATAATACTACTATCAGTAATTTTTTCTTCTCTTATAAGTCTTTTTATATAGTCAGTGCTTAAATCTTCATCATATTCTCCTACATGTACAGACTTGTCAATGAAGTAATTTTGAAAAACTCTTATAAATTCTCTTTTGTATACTTCGTCATTTGCATGGTGATAACTAATAAAAACTTTGTGTCTTGTCATATGGTTCACACTCCCCAATTTTATATAAAAATAAAAAAGATAGACCCCCTGAACAACACACCATACCATTAAGGTACTGCTGGGATTTCCCAACGTTGTTTTTATCAGGCGCTAATCTATCTACTTTTAGTATAACCTATAATTCTCTATTTTTCAACTCTTTTGCTAAGATTTTTTAACAATTCATTTATCCAAGAGTATTTTTCTTGTTCAACAATATCTGTATCATTTGGAAACAATTTTAAACCATAACCAAAACATTTACCATTGTGCATAAATATATTATCAGAAAGCTTCATATAATATAAAGGTTCAACATCTCCATCATATTGATTAGGTTCAAAAGCTTGATAAGTAGAACTAGCAACTATATCTGCCAATTGTAAGCATTTTGATTGACTTTTAGTTAATGCTTTTAAGCTTAATACATATTGTTCACAATCAATAACCTTACGCATGTAAGTTTCTAATTCATCATAATGAGTATTTCTACGATGTTCAAATATAAAATTAGCTTTAGCCTTTTGAGACTTTAAAAAAATTGTAACTTTTTCAAGTAACAACTTACAAGCATAATTGTATAACACAGATTTAACTTTCAGAGGTTCCTTAAGTTTTTCTTTTTGAAAGACAATAGAAACAATTGTATAATCTTTAAAGTGTACTAAATGATTAACGCAAACTTTACGTTTTTCATGTGACATTTTATAAAAATGTAATGGTGCCAACATGTCTTTGGCTTGATATTTTAAAATTTGCTTTAATTCATTTACGAGGCTTGCTAAACCCTGATCCAATTCTTGTTTAACAATAATTGCTGATAGTACAAAGAATTTACTGCTACCACGTCCACGGTCACATTTGAACTTAAAACCTTCATCCCCTGCTTCATCTATATATACGTTATAATTGCACATTCCAACAATTCCTACTTTCTGAGGACAAGTATATCATAAAATATTTGTATTCACACTATTGATGCTATTTCTAAATCTCCGTAACGCTTCCATATTAAAGTTATCTGGATATTTGATTTCTATGTCCAGCACTTTACCTTTAGTATCTATAATTTGAACTTTTCCGGATTTCTTTATTACAAAGTATTTTCCGTTTGGAATATAGGCAATTTTGTCAAATATAAAATCTGTAATAAATTTACCTTGTGTTAATGAATACAACGCAAATTTACTGTCTTTAATAGGAGCTACAAACTCAGTCGTATGCTTCCAGTTTAAGGCATTTTCAAAGCTTTCATTTTGTTTCAAGGTTTAACACCTCCTGTGTAACTTACTTACCAATGTTTACTAAGAGATCCTTCTTAAATATTCTATTTGTTTAAAAACTGACATATTGACCACATTTGTTATTTCATTGTAGAATTTACTTACAAAAAGTTCCAGCGTCTTCTGGCGGGTGGAGTTTTTTATTGCTTAGGTTATTTTTAATCAACAATTTGAATACTGGATTTGGCTCTATGAGCAGTTTTTCACCATCATAAGAAAAGTTCGAACACACGATTTTTATAATCTTTTTTTCTTTTTTGTCACTCCTCATAGAAATGGAAATCTTTTCCAAGTTTCTTTTCAACCAAATTTAACAATTGCGACGGATACATTTCTAATGCTTCAGCGATTTTCCATAGAGTTACCAATTTAACTTCAATAACACCTTTTTCTATTCTACTGGTGTTACCGACGTCAAGACCATAGTCATGTGCAAATTTATTAATAGAACAATCTTTTGCCAATCTCAAATCTTTAACAACTTTTCCAACAGTTTCTGCGAATAATCTCGTTTTTTCGTCCCTATATTGCATGTATACATTATAGGGCTTATAATAGATACAATTATTGTATACATACAACAAAATGAGGTCTGGAATGAATCTTTGTCAATTAAAGGAACTTACTTTAAAACACGCACGAGAACTAAGTTACATAAACATTGATAAAAACGGTTGTTACAAAGGTTGGGTAACTGATTTTCGATTAAAGTACAAGCCTTCTGGTGGAAAAATAAGCTTGAACCTAAAAAAAGAAGATGATTTATTTTTGTTATTTGTTTTAGCGTCTTCTTGGTCCAAAACCGGACCTTGGGAAAATGCTTTGTTTTTCGTTGCCTATCTTAAAACCACCTATGATATCAATAGAGTTATAAGTGGTGAAATTAAAATCACTCCAAATGACGAGGAATTTAATCAAAATGATTTTGAAGGTATAAAAACACGCAAAAAAGTTTCATTCAGGAAAGATTTTTATGATAGCGTTGACGTTTTGTTGCAGAATTGGGACGATATTAAAAAAGTATTACACTTATCTGAAAAATTGCAAAACTGGAAGATTTTTATTGAATATATTTCACATTTAAAAGGTTTAGGAGCAAATGAAAACGCAATGAAAATAAAAATCCCGTTTATATTGCGAGAACTAAGATGTCAAAAAATATACTCAAATATAGCAGGTGAATACTGCTGCGTCGCAGATGAACGTGTTCGAAAGGCATACAAAAATCTGAAAAAGAAACTTCCAACAAATTACTTAGAAGCATCAAACAAAATCTATAAGGACTTTGGTGATTTGTACGACATTCCTGCTTTTGCGTATGAAGATTTGATTAATAAAGGAAATAAAAATGTTTAAGTTAAAAAGGATAAAATTTTTATATCTTGTTCAACATAGTGATTATTTATCATTACAACCATAGGTTCATCTTTTACTATTATAACCTTGTACATTTAAAACCTCTTATTCGTTTGCAGAAAAGGCAATTTTGATTCCTGAACTTTTAAAATCTTTGCCGTTTAAAGTTTTTGCAACAAGTTCAATTGATACTTTGGTTCACTCTGTTGAATTAAGTTTATCCTCAAAAGCAACAGATTAATCAAAATTGTTTGGATATAAGGCAATTGAGATGCTTATCACAAGTTATCAAAGACTTGTTAAAGAAGGAAAAGAAATTCTACCTGACTTGATGGATACATTCTTGACTGCAAGTAACTTTGCTGGTATTGCTTTTGAAACAGCAGGTTGCGCAGCCGTTCACGCCTTAAGCTATCCATTGGGTGCAAAATATCACGTTCCACACGGTGAAAGCAATTATGTAGTATTCACAGGTGTTTTAAAAAACTATATGGAAATTAAACAAGATGGTGAAATTGCAAATATGAATGAATTTTTAGCAAAACTTCTTCATTGCGATGTAAAAGTTGTTTATGAAGAACTTGAAAACTTGCTAAATTCTGTATTGCAAAAGAAATCTTTGCATGAATACGGTGTAACAGAAGAAGATGCAGAAGATTTTGCTGAAAGTGTAATGAAAACACAAGGTCGTTTAATGGCAAATAATTTTGTTGTTTTGGATTACGATAGAGTGTTGAAAATTTATAAGGAGTTGCTATGAGTATATTTGAAGTTGGCATGATGGCAAGTTTTGGGTTAAGCTGGCCGATTGCTGCATACAAAACTTTTAAATGTAAATGCGTGCACGGTAAAAGTCTTACTTTTTCATATTTAATCTTGTTTGGCTATATTTGTGGAATTATAAACAAACTTTTGTATAGTAACGACTATGTAATTTGGATATACTACGCAAATGCGGCGTTTCTGCTGGTTGATATGTTTTTGTATTACAGATATAAAAACATATCAACCAGCTGCAGCTGTGCCAATAGAAATAAATGAAGAAGTTGAAATTGATTAATAAAAGCCAAAGACCGCATATAAATATGCGGTCTTTGGCTTTTATTGATGGCTTAAATTACATTTAACTTGTGAAATTAATGTTTGCTCCTACTTTTTCTTCTTTCTTGTCGAAGATAAACCCCGCAGAGTATCCGTTTTTTCGTACAACCGAAGCTTCCTTTTAGGGTACAAAAAGGTTGTTGGAATTAAGAAAGGAGTAAAATATTATGAACGTAGTTGAACCAATTTGAAGTAAAAGAGATTTGAGAAAAATTGAGGCGATTTTGAGAAAACAAAGCCTTAGAGATTTGTTATTTTTTACAATTGGTACAAATTGTGGGTTGAGAATTTCGGATATTTTGAATTTAGATGTATCAGATGTTAGAGGAAAACAATATATTAATATAGTTGAGCGCAAAACAGGGAAGCCAAAAAGGTTTCCAATAAATGCTAAATTGAAACCAATGTTTGAAAAATTTACTCAAGGACGAGAACTTCATGAGCCGTTATTTTTATCTGTTTTTAATAACAGAATGGAGCGCACACAGTGTTATAGAATTATAAATGATGCTTGTAAAAAGGCTGGGATTGAGTATAAAATCGGCACTCATACTCTTAGAAAAACTTTTGGATATCATCATTATCAAAAATATCGTGATGTTGCGATGTTGCAAAAGATTTTCAATCATTCAACACCAGTCGTGACACTAAGATATATCGGCATCGACCAGGACATGATAGATGAAAGCTATAATAATTTTATCCTATAACATACAAATAGCGCATAACTCAACAAAAAACAATTCAACATACTTATACTTTTGTTGCAAGATATCTACAAAGCGATAACTAGGAAGTTTTTGAGTGTTAGATTAACAAATTTTAAGCAAATTCAATATAAAAATATTATAATCATGCAAATAAAAAACACTTGTGCTACAATATTTTCAAGGTTAAAAAAACAATTTAACAAAAGTATAAGTGAGTTGTATTATTTCAACCTCAGAAACAACGTAGTCGAGAAGATTCTAGGAAGTTTTAAAAGTCGTGAATGTGAGTTTGCCAATAAAAGAGATAGAGATGATAAATAGAATGAAAGATTTGTTTCTAAGCAAGGGACAAATCAGAGGCTATTTGCTTTTTGTTCTGTCAATCAATACTGGCATTAATTTGACAGAGTTGTTGAAACTAAAAGTAAGAGATGTAAAAAACAAACAATATCTTAATTATGGCAAAAACAAGGCTGTGCCAATTAGTGTTGAGTTGCAAGGTGTTATTAAAAAATTAGTTGAAGGTTGTAAGGTTGATGAACCTTTGTTTCAAGGAAAAGTTGGACAACAACTTGATAGAACTTCAGCTTTTTATATTTTCAAAGTAATTTGTGCTGAATTGGGAGTGCAAGATAAATATTCAGTGTCCTCTTTGCGTAAAACATTTGCATATCATTATTACATGAAATACAAAGATTTGTCTTACCTTCAATGGCTTTTTAATCAAGGCACTGTTGAACAAACTTTGAGTTTTATTGGTGTAGATGAAAATATGAATTTGAGGTTTAGAGAAGGAGTTGGGTTATGAAAAAGTTTAAAGATTTGAGGAAAGTGGGTAAGAATTTATGGTAAATACAATGTTAAATAAAATATTTGTTACTCAGCCTCTGTTGCCTAGTTTAGAGGATTATGAAACTCAGCTCAAGGAAATCTGGAGCTCTAAATGGCTTACGAATATGGGTGCAAAACATAACGAACTTGAAACATGTTTGAAGGCGGAGTTGAAAGTTCCACATGTGCAATTGTTTAATAACGGAACGATTGCACTGCTTACGGCTATCAAGGCTCTTGATTTACCTTATGGTAGCGAGGTTATTACAACACCATTTACGTTCGCTGCGACTCCACATTGCATATCTTGGAATGGCTTGAAACCAATATTTTGCGATATTGAACCAGATACTATGACAATTGATGCTGACAAAATTGAAAGACTTATTACACCAAATACTTCCGCTATTTTGGGCGTTCATGTTTACGGTTTTCCTTGTGACGTAAAGAAAATTGATGCGATTGCTAAAAAACATAATCTGAAAGTTATATATGATGCAGCGCATGCTTTTTCGACAGAGATTGACGGAGTTGGAATCGGGAATTTTGGTGATTTCACAATGTTTTCTTTCCATGCGACAAAACTTTTTAATACGATAGAAGGTGGCTGTTTAACTTATAATGATCCAAATTTAGTTAAGAAGATTTATGACTTGAGAAATTTTGGTATCCGCTCAGAGGAACTCGTTGAGGCTATTGGTATTAATGGCAAGATGAATGAATTTTGCGCAGCAATGGGGTTAGAAAATTTGAAACTTTATCGTGCAGAGCAAGAAAAAAGATGTTTAATTAAACAGATTTATGACGAAAATTTGTCAAAAGTAAAAGGTATTAGACTCCCACAGATGCCTGCGAATACGACAAATTCTTATCAATATTATCCGATTGTGGTGGAAAAAGATTTCCCGATTACAAGAGATGATTTGTATGAAAAATTCAAGTCTATGAACATTTTGACGAGAAAATATTTTTATCCAGCCTGTCATGATTATGAATGCTACAAAAATGATATAACTGTTAAAATGGCACAATTAAAAACTATAAATGATTTAAAATATAAAGTTCTTTGCTTACCTTTTTATGGAGCATTGGATAAACAAATAATAAATTTGATTTGTGAGGTAATATGCCAGACAAAGTAGCTCAAACCGTTCCAAAAGTTAGCATTGTTTGTATAACTTATAACCAAGAAGCCTATATTAAGGAGGCTTTAGAGAGTTTTGTTATGCAGAAAACGAATTTCCCGTTTGAAGTTATTGTGGGCGAGGATTGCTCTACAGATAGAACGAGACAAATCGTGCAGGAGTATGCCGAAAAATATCCAGAGATTATTAAACCGATTTATCAGAAGGAGAATACTGGAGGACGCAAAAATTTTGTTGATGCAATGAATGCAGCAACAGGCGAGTATTTTGTAATCAATGAGGGCGACGATTTTTTCACTGATAAAAATAAATTGCAGATACAGTCTGATTTTATGGACAAACACCCAGAATGTTCAATGTGTTTTCATAGAGTTAAGGTGTTTTTTCAAGATAAATCAAAACGAGATTATCTTTTCCCAGCATTGAAGAAAATGATAAGATATGGCAAAAACCTCGGATATGATACGCTAAAATCAGATAACTATATCCAGACAAATTCTTGTATGTATAGAAAGGATAAAAAGGATTTTGCTCAAATCTTGCCAGCAGATGTCTTGCCAGGGGATTGGTTTATTCATTTGTATTATTCAAGATTGGGTAAAATTGGTTTTATAAATAGGGTAATGTCAGCTTATAGAAAACACCCGAGTGGAATCTGGTATTTACCAACAAAAGATAGTTTAGATGTGCATTATTTAAAGTATGGCATTCCAATTATTAATTTTGCATATCAGGCAAGTAAAGTTTTTAATGATGATAAAGAATATTGGTTAAAAAAATCAATTAGTTTGTTTGATGAAGTAGCTTTAAGTTATTTGAAAAATAGAGAATGGGAAAAACTTAAACAGCTAAAAAATATCTTTCCGGACTTAGCTGTAAGATGTAATGAAAATTGGAAAATTGAGAAACTAAATAGAAAGGTTCAAAAATATAAAAATGTTAATAATAAATTAATAATCGCCCTGTTAGTTATTTTTTTGCTATTTATACTTTGTGTTTAGTAGGAAGTGAAATATGGAAAGGATATAATAATGAGTTTATCAAAATTTGAACATGTGAAAATCTCTGGTATAAGTATTGTTGTTCCAGAAAAAGAGATTAATATTTATGACGAGGCAGAATACTATAACAATAGTATAAAAAAATTGATAGAATGAGAAAAATGGTTGGGTTTTGGAAAAGAAGAGTGGCTGATAAAACAACAACTCCAGCTGATTTAGCGTATGATGCGGCAGAAAATCTTATTAAAGAAATGAATATTGATAAATCAACGATTGATGCTCTCATTTTTGTTGTTCAAGGTCCAGATTATACAAATCCTTCAACTGCTTATTTTATACATGACAAATTGGGCTTATCTCAAAACTGTATTGCAACTGATATTAATCAAGGTTGCGTAGGTTGGATGTTCGGTTTGCACATGGCTAGTATGATGATTGAATCTGGTGCATACAAGAAGATTTTATTATTAAATGGTGATACCCCACCAGTTGGCATAGATCCTTCTAATAGAAATTCTGCTCCTATATTTGGTGATGCTGGTTGTGCTACATTGTTAGAATATAGTGAGAATAAAATAGAATCATATTACAACATAGATACTATTTCATCAGGATATGATGCGATTATTTCGCCATTCAGTGGCGCAAGGTTTAGAGCAAATTGGGAAAACCCGAATGAATTTGAATATCAAAAAAATCTTATGTTAGAAAAAGTTACTATGCCAACTGGTATGGTAGTTCCGCTTATGGGTGGCTATATGGACGGAATTGCAGTATTTGATTTTACGATAAAAATTGTTCCTGAAAATATCAAATTATTACTTAAAGAACTAAATTTATCCCAAAATGATATTGGTGCATTATGTTTACACCAAGCAAATAAACAAATTGTGCAAGCAGTAGGTACAGAATCAGGTTTTGAATTAGAAAAAGTTCCTTATACCGCATTTGAAATGTATGGAAATAATACAATGTGCTCTATACCAACTACATTGGCATGTTTGAATAATGATATAAAAAGAGATAAATTGTGTTGTTGTGCTTATGGCAATGGACTAATTGCGATTAGTGCTATTTTGAATTTAGAGAATACATATATATCTGAGGTGAATATTTTTAAGAAGCCAAGCTATGTATTATCAAGAGATGAATATGTAGATTATTGGAGAAAGAAAATAAAAGGGAAATAGCTTTGTATGAACAGAGATGAATTTGAAAGTTATATTGTAAACTTATTAAAACAAAAGTTTAAAGATATTAACATTGCTTGGAGTGGAAATTATGACAAACTTCCGCCTAATCCATATTTTGTGAGTGTTGAAGAATTAAAAAATAGCGAATTTTTAATTTGGATAGTTAGGTATAGTGCAAGTGTTACAGATGAAGAATTACAAAATGTTGAATATATGTATAAAACAATAGTTAATTTAAAGGATATTAGTGAAATATATGGTTCAGAAGTACAAAAAGTTGAAAGTTATTTTAAGGGTGATGATGATGTCTATTATCATGCTTCAAATAGTCATATTGTACAATGCCCATTTATAGTTAGATTAAGAAAGGGAATATAAAAATGAAAAAAGAAGAATTTTTAGTTGCATTAGAAGATGTATTACAGTTGGAAGATTCTATTGAAGAAAATCAAGATTTGACTTTGGTGGTAAAACCCAACTTCTTGGGGGAGTAAAAATTGGTAATTCAAATACTGTTGGAACAGCCTGTGTAGTTTTACCAAAAGCGAAAATTGGAAATAATAATAAAATAGCTCCAATGAGTTGTATATACAAAGGGTGTAAAGATAATTGTTATATGCAAGGTAATCCAGCGTTAAAAGTAGGAGATGTAGATGAATAATATAAACTGTGTAACAAAAGAAAAAAGCTTGTGTGTTGGTTGTAGAGCTTGTGCTAATATCTGTCCAGTAAATGCAATATCAATGAAAGAAGATGAAGAAGGCTTTTTTTATCCATCAATTGATGACAAAAAGTGTACCAATTGTGGCTTATGTAAAAAAGCCTGTCCATCATTGAATAAATCTGAAACATATAACGATAATACTCTTACACCTGATTGTTATGCCGTTATGGCTGATGACAAAACAAGGCTAGTTAGTTCTTCTGGAGGAGCTTTTTCTTTAATTGCAAATTGGATATTAGAACAGGGCGGGTATATTTGCGGTGTCGCTTTTGTAGGACAAAAAGTAAGTCATATAATCATTAATAATAAGGAAGATTTGTATAAACTTCGTGGTTCAAAATATGTTCAATTAGATACAAATACTGTTTATACAGAGATAAAAAATTTACTTAAAGATAACAAATTGGTATTGTTTACTGGAACACCTTGTCAAGTTGCTGGCTTAAATACTTTTTTAGGTAAAAAATACGATAACTTATATACGGTAGATTTGTTCTGTCATGGCGTGCCACCACAAAAAGTTTTTGATATGTATTTAAAAGAAGTTACAGATGGAAAATTTATAAATACAGATTTTAGAGATAAAATAAGTGCGTGGGACGTATATACAACAACAACTACTACAGGAACTTATAGTTATACAAAAGAGCAGTGTTTGTTTTTGAATGCTTTTCTAAAAAATATGTGTTTAAGACCAAGTTGCGGTGTATGTAAATATTGTACAACTCGAAGAGAGTCTGATATAACGATTGGAGATTTTTGGGCAATAGAAAGATTTGATAAAAAATTAAATGATAAAATGGGTACTTCTGCCGTTCTTTTGAACAATGAAAAAGGTGCAAATTTATTCAAATCTATAAAGAGTATTCCATTGGTAAAAAAAGTTCCACTTGAATATGCAACTTACTACAATTGGACTTTGTATAGGACATTGCCACAACATTCTAATCGAAAAGCGTTTTTTAGATTGTTAAAACAAGGGAAAAACTTAAAAGAAATTGTAACTTATTGTACAAATAACAAATATGACTGTGCTTTGTTAGGAGTGTGGCCATATAAAAATTATGGTTCTTCTTTAACTATGTATGCATTACAAGAAGCTATAAAGAGTTTAGATTACATACCTAAAGTTATAAATTTCAATATAATAAAGGAAAGTGAATTTGAAAAAAGTTTTTCAGGAAAATTTGCTAAAGAATATTTAGATTTAACATCGTATCACTATAATTATAAAACTTTAAAAAATATAAATAAAGAAACACAAACTTATATAGTTGGTTCCGACTGCATGTGGCACCCACCATTTTTTAATAAGATTTCAAAAGAATACCCCCATTTCTTTTCGTTTGCATATCCTGAAACAAAAAAGATTGCTTATTCGACAAGTTTTGGAACATATGATTTTGTTTATAATGGTGATGAAAAGTTGCAAATGAAATATTTTTTAGAAAAATTTGATAAAGTTTCTGTAAGAGAACAAGCAGGTGAAAAAATGTGCAAAAATCTTTTCGGGCTTGATGTTACAACAAACTTAGATCCTGTATTTTTAATAGATAAAAACAAATACGAAGGCATTATTAATGCATCAAAGATAGATATTGATAATAATTATATTGCATTATGTAATTTTTGGCCGAATTTAAAAATAAATGAATTTACAAAATTTATATCTGATTATAAACAATTAAAAACTATAAATATAAATGATAAAGAAAAATATGAAATTTGTGACTGGTTAAAATTAATAAAAAACAGTAGTTTAGTTGTTACACATTCGTTTCATGCAATGTGTTTTGCGATTATATTTAATAAGGACTTTATAGTTTGGAAAATTCCTTCTTTTGATGAGAACTGTTATAAGTCTTTGTTACAAAAACTGGGATTAGAGAACAGGCTTTTAATAGATATTAGTTCTATAGAAAATCGTCCAGACCTTTTTGAACCTATTGACTGGGAGCGTGTGAATTCTATTCTAGAACAAGAAAAACAAAATTCTTTGAAGTGGTTAAAAGATGCTTTAGAAGCTCCTAAAGATTTTTCTAAAGTAGATCCTGCAGATGCAATAATTCAAAATCTAAATAATAAAATATTAGCATTGCAAAGTGCTAATTATAATAAAGTAACAATAGCAGGCATGGCGAATGTATTAAATTATAATGAAAACTATAGAAAATACTTAAAATACAAAATTTTGAAAAACTTTGTGTTTGGTAAAACAAAAGCTCGATATAAAGATAAACAAAAGTTATACCACGAGAAAATAAGAAGTGCTCGTAGAATTAAGAAAGGTATAGCAGGTGTTTGATATTGGTGTTGATATAGAAGATATTAGTCGCTTTAAAAAATTTTCAAGAGAAAATGATCTAGTTTTTTTGAGTTCTATTTTCACTGAAAAAGAATTAATATATTGTTATTCTAAAAAAAATTATGCAAAACATTTAGCGGCTAGATTCTGTGCCAAAGAAGCATTTATTAAAGCCTCTGGTTTATCTTCAAAAATAAAATTTAATGAGATAGAAATTATCAATTTAGAAACAGGAAAACCTAAAATATGTTTGCCTCAAAAGTATAAAAGTTTGGAATGTAAATTATCACTATCTCATGATAAAGATAAAGCAATTGCATTCGTATTATTGGAGAAGAATTAAATGGAATTGATACAAAAACTCAAGCAAACACAAGCATACATAAACTACTCCCGCATATTGCCGTATGTTAAGCCATACTGGTTCAGAGCATCGCTTGCGATGCTTATTTGCATACCAATTGGCTCGTTAGATGCGATTATTGCTTTGGCCTTAAAACCATACATGGACTTAGTTATGGTAGAAAAATCTGTGCAATCGCCTTGGTACATACCTTTTGGCATCGTAGCGTTTACAAGTTTGCAAGGAATGTTAAATTATCTTGCTACTTACTTAAACACTTGGGTGGGTGGCAAAATCACCAACGACCTAAAGTTTGCTTTATACAACAAGTTTTTGACCTTTGAAACTGCGTATTTTGACAAGAAAAAATCAGGCGATATCGTCTACAGATTTAATACCGACGCTGATACTGCCTGCAACGGTTTATTAGAAAACTTAAAAACCTTCTTGTCACGTTTGTTCTCTTCAATTTCGTTGGTTTGCGTATTGTTCTACAATTCTTGGCAACTGGCAATTATCGCTTCACTGGTTTTAGGTTCAGCCTTTATTCCAATCGCAAATCTAAGAAAACGTGTTAAATCAGTTATGGACAAATCAGTTACTGCCGGTTCTGCGATAATCACTGCATACAACGAATCTTTTGCAGGTAACAAAACTATAATTTCATACAACTTGGCTAACAGGCAAAAAAGCAAAATGAAGTATATTTTAGATAATATCTTCAACTTAAAAATCAAAATGGTTCAAAGAACTTCTTGGTTATCGCCTTTAATGCATGTTATTGTCTCAATCGGCATTGGTGTCGCAATTGGATATGGCTCACACTTGATTTTAACAAAACAAATCACAAGTGGTAATTTTGTATCATTTATCACAGCATTAATCTTGTTGTATACGCCAATTAAAAACCTTGGCAACAACTTTAACGCTGTTCAATTCTCATTTATGGCGATTGAACGTATTTTCAACATACTTGACAGCAAGCCTAAAATCGTGAGCAAAGAAAATGCAATAAAACTCAATTCTATACAAAATGATATAAGTTTTGAAAATGTTTACTTTGAATATTTGAAAGACAAACCAGTCTTAAAAAATATCAATTTAGAGGTTAAAAAAGGTCAGACAATCGCATTTGTCGGTAATTCTGGCGGTGGCAAATCAACTATTGTAAGCTTAATTCCTAGATTTTATGACATCAAATCGGGCTCAATAAAAATCGATGGCGTTGATTTGAGAGATTATACATTGGAATCTTTAAGAGCAAATATTTCTGTAGTTTTTCAAGATAATTTCTTGTTCTCTGGAACGATAAAGGAAAATATTTTGTTAGGAAACGAAAATGCAACGCAAGAGCAACTTCAAAAAGCGGTTGAAATGGCATATTTGACAGATTTTGTAAAAGATTTGAAGGAAGGTTTGGATACTCAAATCGGTGAACGAGGAATTAGACTTTCTGGCGGTCAAAAACAGCGTGTAGCGATTGCAAGAGCGTTTTTGAAAGATGCGCCAATTGTAATTCTAGATGAGGCAACTTCTGCGCTTGATAACAAAGCAGAGGCAATTGTTCAAAAAGCAATCGAGAATTTGATGCAAGACAAAACAGTATTTGTAATTGCACACCGCTTATCAACAATTAGAAATGCAGACAAAATCGTTGTGATTAATCAAGGTGAAATTGTTGAATCAGGAACTCATGAAGAACTCCTTAACATCACTAACGGTGCGTACAAAACGCTTTATGAAATGCAGTTTAAAAAGCAAGAAGTGCAAGTGTAATAACTTGTTCTCTCTTGCAATTTCGCTTAAACGCTTTTGCGTGTTATAATTATTGCTATGAAGATTTTAGGTATAGACCCAGGAATGGCGATTGTTGGCTATGGGTTAATTGAAGTAGATGGCGAAAATATTGAGCTTTTGACGTCGGGTTCGATCCAGACGGACAAAAATTTACCAGATTCAAAAAGGCTTTTGGAAATCTTCAACGACTTGATGACAGTCGTTGAAAAATACAAGCCTGATTGTGCGTCCGTTGAAGAATTGTTTTTCTTCAAAAACCAAAAAACCGTAATCCCAGTTGCAGAGGCTCGTGGCGTGATTTTAACTGTCCTTGAAAAATGCAACATTCCGACTTTTGGATATACGCCAATGGTTGTAAAGCAGGTGCTTACAGGTTATGGAAGGGCTGAGAAAAAAGAGGTTGAGCAAATGGTAAAAATTGCTCTCGAAAGAGAAAATTTGCCAAAACTAGATGATACTGTCGATGCGATAGCTATTGCGATTTGCCACTCTCGCTCCGTAAGATAAAATTCACTAGCAAAAAATATTTTTAGGGGTTTTATAGATAGTATGAAAATTCTAACTATCAACAATTTTAACATCAGTCAACTTAAACCTCTTAGTTTTAAAGCAACTAAGCCAAACCCTTATGAAAATGTTCCGCATAATGACGAATTTGTGAGAAGTACAGGCTCTCTTGATATTGCAAGGTTGAAAAATCTTGGTATAAAACACTTTCGACTAATTGATTCAAATTCTGTGCGTGGTGTAACACTTGCAAATCAGCGTCCTTCTTTGCTTTCAGAATTGAAAGAATGCGGTATTGATACAATTATAGATTTGCGCTCAGAAGGCGGTGAAAATACTAAATACGCTCAAGCTTGCCACGAGCGTGATTTGGACTATATGAATTTTAAACTAAAAGTAAAAATGCCAATTTTTAATGTGCCGAATGCTACAAAGCTTTCTATTGACGAAAGACATAAACAAAATAAAGAATTTGTTGACAATCTTCCAAAATTCTTTGAAAAAATGAATAGCGGAAAGTATTATATGGCGTGCCTTTTAGGCTTGCACCGTACAGATTTGGCTGTAACTTTAAATTATTTGGTTAACCCTAAAGAACCAGTGACTCCGCCAACTCTTTCGCACATGTTTATGAAAGAGGAAACAAATTTGACAAACAAATACATTGGTGCGATTAAAAACTTGATTAAAAATTTAAGCCCGAAAGACAGAGAATTTTTGAATTTGCCAGAAAATTTCAACGAAGTTTTTTCTTCAAGAATTTTGAAACTAAGACTGATGAATTGCGCAAAATAAATCGCTAGCAACAAATTATTAAGTCTACTGGAAGGTCGTATTTGTCGGGGAAAATCGTGTCAACGATTAGTTCTTGTGGCAGACAAACAATTGTTTTGCCTTTGTAGTCCGCCAAAAATCTATCGTAAAAACCTCCGCCATAGCCTAACCTATAATTGTTTTTGTCGCAACAAAGAGCTGGTACGACGATTAAATCAATGTTGTTCTTGTCGGTTGGCTCGCTCAAAGGCTCAACCGTTTTGAAACACGAGTGGCAAACCTCATCACCATTTTTGTACTCGCAACACAAAAGATTTTGTCCTTCAATTTTTGGTAAGAAAAAGTGTTTAGACTTGTCTTCTAATAGCGAAAGCAAATTTACCTCATTTTTCAGAGGATAAAATATCATGATGTTTTGAGCTTGCTTGTACTCTATTGTTTGGCAAAGTTTTTCAACGAGTTTACAACTGCGCTCTTCTCGCAAAGCTCCAAAATTTTTTGCCCATTTTCTCAATTCTTTTTTATCTGCCATAATAAATTTTTAACACAAATTGCAAAAAAAAGCTCGCAAATGCGAGCTAAAAACTTTTGTAAGATGTAAGATGTGGTATAAAATTATTTTAAATATTTGTCAACTTCCGCTTTCAAATATTGTTCGTAAATCTTTTTAGTACTATCGCTATCAATGTTTTCGTAAACATCTTTCAAAGCTTGAGCAGTTTCTTTGTTTTTCTTGCTCAAAAAAGCTTTGCGAGCTTTGTTGAAAGAAGTTAAATCGTCAACTTCTTGAGCTGCGTCATATTGAACATTAGATTTATCAGCCTCTTTAACTGCTTTCATATCTTGAAGTTGGTAGTTGATACTTCTAGCTTTGTCAGCGTTGATAACAACTTCTTCGTATTTTTTAGTTTCAGAAACTGTAACTTTTTCTAAATTCTTTTTCGCTTTTGCTAAAGCATCTTCTTTTTTTGCTTTTAAATTTTTAATTTTGTTTTCAATCTTTGTGTTGTTAGCTTTTTGTTCCTCGGTTAAATCTGTGCCACTAACGATTTGTGCTTTTAAATTTGCGATTTCTAGTGAATACTTGTCGCTGCCATTAGAAAACGCATCAACTTCATCTTGTGCTTTTTGAATGTTAGCATTTTTAGTATCTTCTGCTTTGCTAACTACTGTGTCGATTTCATTAACACTGCTTGCGCCGATTGCGCTCAAAGCTTTATCTAATTGCTTTTGTAAACTAACTCTTTGTTCATCTTCTGTTAGAGTTTTTTCATTTGCTCCGCCTTTACCGTCAGAAGAGGTCGCAACTTTGTTTAAGACGCTCATAAAAATTGATGGTCCCATTTGAGAAGCCATAGCTCCAAAAATTGTGTGACCATTTCTGCCGTTAGCAGCAGTGATTTGGGCGGTATTTTTAGCTCTTAAATTGTCATCATTGTTAATATCTAAGAAATAACCCATTTTATACTCTCGTTACTTACGTCTTACATATATATAAAGTAATTTTCTGAACTCCGATTTCAGAAGTCGTTTTGTTTGTTACAAATCTTAATATTTGGGGAATGGCGAAATCTGTTTAGAAAAAGTGAATAGGTGAATAAGTTTGTATTAAATTTTGTTTTTGATAATGCGTTAAATGGGTGTAGTAGGTTATTCCCTCTACTTATAGGAGAGCGAATTTTCGGTAGGGCGAAAGCCCGTAAGAGCAAATAATATGAAAATGACCAGAAAAAGCCATTTGGGCTTTGAGGTCATTGAAATATTATGCTCGCCCGAATAATTCAAGACAGGGTTAGGGTGAGGTTTTAACGTAACGTCAAGCTAACAAATATAGGGGCCTTCTGAGTGCGATTAGCACGAAGAATCCAGCTTTTTATTAATTATATCCATTTGGTTAAAAACGATGGAAATACACTCCACACTTATTGTTACTTACCTGTCAAAAAGTTATTGGTGCGTCAAACGACGACACCCTACATTTCTATAACCTCACTAGTTAGGGAGGTCGCAGTCGTTCTTGAGCCTTGCGAAAGTTACGAATGCGGGTGGGTAACAATAAAGATTGCCATAAAAATCTTACGATTTTTTCGCAAAGACGCCCAGCTGGTAGGTTTCACGCCCAGTCATTACGAGAAGAACGTAAGTTGGGCTTTCAGTCCAACAATAACTCTTAAATCAAACTTTTGTCAAAAATTATTTTTCGTGTTCGTCAATGTAAGCTTGAGCGATTTCAGCAGCTCTTTTGGTTGTCATATTCCAATTAGAGCAATTGTTGTGTATAGTAACCAAATTCTTAGCTGCTTGTAATTTTTCTGGTGAATCGTCTAAAGCTTTCATAAAACGATCTGTTGCAGTTTTTGCATCAGCTCTTGAATAATCTACATTATTTTTTGCAACACCATTTTGTAAATATGTATCAAATTTTTTATCAGAAGTTCTTGATAATTTGTTACCATTGGCTTTGTCTAAGTCATAAGCGTCAACTTTTGCTTGAAGCTCTTTTTTCTCATTTTCTAAATCTTTGATTTCTTCATCAATTGCAATTTTTCTATCTGCAATTGCTTTTTCTTTTTGAGCTTCAAGGTATTTTACGCTACCTTCTGTTTTAGCGTCACCATTTAACTTATCATATTCTTTTTGTTTTTCTTCAATTTTTAAATTGTTAATTTCTTTTTCTATTGCAGCTTTTCTTTCAGGTGTTGTATCAGCTTTTTTGCTTTCAGCTTCTAATTCAGCCTTTTTTGTATTGGCATTATCTAAAGATGTTTTCGCATTTTCTAATGCAGTTTGAGCAGTTGTTATATTTTTATCATACTTAGCATCAATTTTAGGTTCTGATTTTTCTGCATTTAAGTCTGCAATTCTTTTATCAATGTTTTTAATATCGTTTTTACTAGATTCATAATCATTCTTTTCTGCTTGTTTTTCAGCTCTGCTAGTGGAAATTGCTTGATTTGCAACACCAAAAACGGCATTTGTAACTGCAAAACCTGCCATTGCATCATAATCTACGTTGTAATTAAACAAACTGCCATTCATTCCCATAATGCCCATAGAGCCGAAGGAACCATAACCGTTTGTATTAATTCCGAACATGCCAAGACCTTGTTGGAACATGCTTAGCCAAGGATTATTTGTATTATAATTTGCTGCTACCATATATTACTTCTTTCCATCTTAGTCTTACATATATATAAAGTATAGAAAAAGTACCTAATTTCACCCCTCAAAAAACTTGTTACATAACTTAATAAACCTATTTAAAAGCAAATAAAAAAGACCTCTTTAACAAGAAGCCTTCTTTATATGGGCCGCAGTGGACTGTCTTGCTCGGTGGCGTATAACGGATCTGCGTGTTTTGCTAATGTGCTAATCGCACAACCGCAAAAGCACTCCGCCCTCAGCCACCTCGCGCTCGAACCACCGACCTCACTTTTATCAGTGCTAATCAAAATTTTTAATCGCAATTTGAACCGCCTGCAAAAACAAATTTTTGAACTAAAACAACGCCACCAACGCACAATGGAATATTGGCAATGACAGAAAGAACAAACGGAAATTAATATTTAATAATTAAACTGTTTTTGCCATAGCGTCTAACAATGCTCTTACTGCTGCAACTTGTCCCGCACTTGATTGCAATGTATAATCTCCATACATTGGATTGCGAGCAAAACCATATTTCTTAGATGTTTCCAATTGATGAGCAAGTATTTCATCATATTGTCTTGCTTCTTGTATTAAGTTTACAAGGTCTTGTGTTGAAGGACTTTTATCTATGGCAACCCCTGGAGAAACAGTTTTTCCAATTAGTACATTTTCAGTCGACCGAATATGAGGTTTGGAGATTTTAACAATATCATCAATAATATTTTGATTGATTGGTTCTTGCAAATATATGGTTATTGGGTCATGGCGTAATCCCCAATCTTCTAGTCTATCAGGTGTTTTGTAGTAACCTTTAATCTTACCTGTTGCAAAGTATTTATCTAATGAAGTAATTAATTGTTCTTCGGGGTAAACATTCAATGATATTCGGTCAATTGTCTTGTCTTTGAATGTTCCTGCTTTAGATATTCTATAATTCCAGCAATTTTGATTGTTTACAGTTATATTATTTGTTGTAGTTCCTGTAATACGGTCTATATTTTGATTGTAACGAGCGTTAGTTGGATATTTAGCACTTCTGATATTCTGATATTTAAGTGCGACTGCATTTTGATATATCTCTTCTGGAGATATATTATGTAGGTATTTATCATCATGTCTGCCATGGCTAAATATTGAATCTTCTTGCATTGTAAATTCTCTTGCTCTTTGCTGAGCAGGTGTATAATCACTTATATTTACAGAGGATTTTCCGTCAAATAATGTTGTATTAGCTTTAGGTATTCCAGTAGATGTTGCATTTGCACTATTTGATGTTGTTAAAGATGTGTTTGCTGTAATATTATTAGATGTTGTAGTCTGTGGTTTACTTGGGGTAGATGTTGTTGTATTAGTATTTGTTGGTTTAGGTGTTGTATTATTAGGTTTTGTGCCATTATTTGGACTTTTTGGTGTATTCTTTCCAAATAAAGATTTCACATGCTTACCTTTACAGAATAAGAAGTCTGCCCCTACTGCCAAAGCGGTCGTAACACCAGCCCCTATCACAATTTTTGCACCTGTTGACAATTGTTTTTGTTGATTATGTTGATCTGTTTGTAATTGATTATCAGTACTATATGTAACAACATCAGATTTGAAATTTGACTGAGGTTGCAAGTAATTTGTATTGTTAATTGTATCCATTCCGTATTTAGAAACATTCTCTTTAAACATAGGATACTTATTATATCCATAGTTTGAGTTCATATTGAATGGACTATAATTAGAAACTGAATAATAATCAACCATTTAACAACCTTTACCTTTACTATTATATAAAGGCATAAAGTTTTTCAAAATTGATAAATGTAACAACACATAAGAAAAATTGTTACAATTTAACATTAAACAAGGAAATTAATATTTTTATTTTTCTTAAATTTTTCAATTATGGGAATCCCTGTTTAGTTCATATTTTCGACTTTGTGTTAAAAGAGTAATATTGCTTTAAAACCATTTGATATTTTTATAAAAGTTTGCATTGAAAAAGCAAGGTCTAAAAGCCTTGCTATTATTGTGTCGTCTACTTCTGCAAATAAAAAAGACCTCTTTTACAAGAAGTTTTCTTTATATGGGCCGCAGTGGACTGTCTTGCTCGGTGGCGTATAACGGGTCTGCGTGTTTTGCTAATGTGCTAATCGCACAATCGCAAAAGCACTCCGCCCTCAGCCACCTTGCGCTCGAACCACCGACCTCACCTTTATCAGTGCTAATCAAAATTTTTAATCGCAATTTGAACTGCCTGCAAAAACAAATTTTTGAACTAAGACAACGCCACCAACGCACCATGGAATATTGGCAATGACAGAAAGCACAAACATAAATTAACAAAGGTAAATAATTTGATTTTTCATAAAGAATTGTTAATATAAGAGTATTATAACGATTTTTTATAAGGAATAATTGAATGAATAATAAGCACTATTTTTGGTATCTTAGTTTGATAATTGGAGTATTATACTCCGTTCCTATGAACATTTTTTTCTTTAGTACAATTTTTATTCGATATGACTCATTTTTTGATGTGATTTTAAGTTTGTTATTTGCTCTATTATACATCTTTGTACTGTTTAGTTTTGGACCAATATTTATTTTTATTTTTAAACTGTTTTGTGGTAATTATGCATACACATTTATGGATGCGAATTTAAATAAAAATTTATTTTATAATTATCCAATAGCAATTAAGCTTTATCATATTACTTTGGAAAAAATGAACGAGTTTAGTTCTACAAACAAGTTCAAAAATTTAATATGCAAAGAAAATAAAAAATTCTGTTATTTGAATTTAACAATTTCATATAACGAATTAAGTGACAAGAAAAACAGGGACAAATATCTCGAAAAATTTTTAGAATTTTTCCCTGAAAATAAAAGAGAGCTAAAAAAAGAAAGCATTATAAGAAAATATCATTTTAATAAAGAAGTTAAGAAAATAAGTCCTGAAAAAAGAGTTATTAAAATTTGTTCTAAAGTTTTAATTGTAACTATTATTCTGTGTCTTGTTATAAGTTTTATTAAACCATCATATCCTGATATAAAATTTATTGCAGAAACAGATGATTTAACTCTTGCAAATTATGTTCAAGAATTTATTGCCGAAAACAATACCTCAACAGTAAGAATAAAAGACGGAACTATTTATAAGATTGGTCTTTATAATGTTTCAGAATCAAACGTAAGAATGAAAGCTGTTGAACTTGCAGATAGTATGTTTGTTACACAAAATTTAAAAATTTATTCAGGAGTTTGTTTTAATAAAAACAAAAAACGATATGAGAAAAATTTGAATAGGTCTTATCGTAAAACGATAAATATGCTTAGTTCGGTATCAGATTGCAAGGTTGATATTAATATAAAGCCTGCATCAATGTCTATTCCTGATGTTAAAGCAAATATAGTAATTGATGTTGATGAAAATGCTAATCAAAAAGCTATTGAGAAAATAGTTAAAAATCTTTTGATAAGTGGTATTGGTGGATTAACAGAAGATGATATAAAAGTTGCATTTAACAAAATTGCTGACAATCAAAGTTCGGATACGTATTATCCAATATCAACTTTAATATATTATGATTTAGCACGGGAATATTATAGAAATGGACTTTTTAATCAAGCTAGAATAATGCTTTTTGAAGCACAAGATAGAGCACCATATTATATGAGTTCTATAGTGGCATTAGAAAAAATACAAGAATTAAATAAAGAAATAAAAAAACATCCTAATGATTATCAATTATATATTCAAAGAGGCGATTTAGAAAACGTTGAGGACTCTATATTTATTGATGAAAGTAGCATTACTTCCGATTATTATTCTGCAATAAAAGATTATGAAAAAGCTTTAGAATTAAATCCAAAAGCTTATGAAGTATTTGAAAAACTGGGATGGGCTTATGAAAATTGTGGGCATCAAAAAGCAATAGGTTATAAATTAGAAAAAACTGATTATGAATATACAAAAACTATTGAATATTATGAAAAAGCTATAAAATATTGTAAAAACTCTGATTGTGATTATTTATATCAAAAAATAGCTGATATTTATCGCAAAAACAATAATATACAAAAAGCTGTTGAGTATTATTCTATGATTAAAGATTTATACCCAACTTACTCAAATCATGTGGTTCCAACACCAGATGGATATTATTTAACTCCGACATTGGAACTTGCTAGATTAAATGCAAAACTTAGAAACTATGATAAATCGTTGAAAATTTTAAATAATTCATTGAATAAATTAAAAACAAAAAACGACATACAAGAGGCTAAAAATTTAATATTTTTATATAACTGGAAAGCTAAACATTATAAGAAAGCATTTGAAAGTGCAAACGACTGTTCTACATTTATTTGTAGAGTTATAAATTTTAGGTTAATTCAAAAATAATCTAGTCTTATTAACCATGCCTGTTTTTACAATTCATGTTAGATGTAGAATTTATGGAATCCCAAGTTACATGTCATGGTAAAGTTGATTAATCAGGTTTGTATCTCAAATGCCAATCGTATTTGAGGTTATTTCATGCGTTTTGTGTTGTATTTTGTATTGTTAAATGTTGCCAATCTTGCAGAGTATGACTGAATTATGACAATTACACAAAACTGGTCAGTCCATAAATATTACATAAAATTATTATTAGTAAAATTTGTTTAAAGAAACTTCTATTTAAAGATTAAATAGACAAAAAGATTAGGTTAATTAAAATAATTTTGAGCACTTTTCTCGAATATCTAAGGCAATATCTTTTGCAAATTTTTCCTTGAGTCCTATATTTTTTGCAACAGCTAGAATATCATCTAAAGTCGGATTTTTACCCTCGCCATTAATTGTTGTTGCGTGTTCTCCATTAAATGAAAAACTGTAAGTCAAATCGTACGCAGGAGATAAGTGCCATTCTTTTTTTGTATCATCAAAAAGAAAAGAAAAATTCTTTGAATGATCATCTCGATTGTGTGCAAATACGTTAAAACACATTAGTCTAAACAGTTGCTCAATATCCTGATAATTTCTAGTCAATTCAAGAGTTAATTTCATCAACGTATTGTAATCAAGATTAGGAAGTCTGTGACTTGTCTCTAAAAGCCCGCTAACTGATACCATATGAACTTTTTTACCATTTTTACGGTCAAACCTTTTTATCCCAAAATATCCTGAACAAATCTTAGATGGGAAAAGCCTTGTTTCAGTCATATTTATTCCGCAATCTTTTGCACATAGGGAATATTGATATTCTTTTTCGCCTATATTTTTAGGATCAGATGATGATGGGAATTTAATAATCCAATCCTCATTATCAATAGACGTTAAAATTTTGGGTCTTGCTCCACCAGATGAACCGCCTAAATTAAAAATCTCATCTAAATTTTCTGAATTTTGTGATTCTAGTATTTTTGAACATTCTTGAGCAAGAATATCATAATCAGAAATGTTATTTCCCGATTCAAATCTATGTTCCGGTTTATAAGTCAAAGCCCCCATACCACTTTCTTGTACAACAGCAAGTCGATTTAGGTTATCAATTTCATTGGGGTTAATTTTATTTTTCAAAAATAATCTGTCAACGAGTAATCGCCCCCAACCATCTGGCAAACTGTCATTAAAAACTCCAAATAATCCACCAAATGGGTCATATTTTGGAATAAAAACTTTCTTGATGAGTGGCAAGCTAAAAGGTGAAATGCTAAACCCATTATTTAACCATTCTGAATCATATTCAAAAGCAACAACTCTATCTGGAGTTTTAGCCAGAGTGCCAACTAAAATATTATTATAAAAAACTTTTAAATATTTATAGTTATCCATTTATAACCTCATCAATTGAGTTGTAATTTTTTTGTGTGAATAAATTTTCCAAATCTTGCTCTAAATTAAGAGCAATTAGGATTTTTATAAAAGAATTCAAAGAAATTTCGTACTTAGATTCAAATCTTTTAATAGAACCAAGACTAACACCTGATTTAGTTGCAAGTTGAGCCTGAGAAATTTTAAGCTTTTTTCTGTGTTGCTTAATTTTCTCAACCAATTCTTTTGCTATCTCATTAGGTGTCTTAGGATTAAATAAAAGATTATTCATAGATAATATATTATACCAAAATTAGTCAAAAGTCAATATTTAGATAATATATTATCCAATATTTAATAAATCGAAAAATACAACAAAATGAAGTTGTGTTGTATTTTTTTTGTAAGTGTATGTGCGGGTAGGGGTAAATGTTTTTTTTGCAGGCGGAAGGATATTTTGAATGTTGCCAAAATTTTTGAACACTTTTTGAATGCTGTTTAAATAATGAGGGTGCGGAAAAATCCAAAAATTGACAAAATTTTGAGATTTTTCAAATCCAACCATAGGTGTGTGATGCGAAACCGTTCCCCGCAGTTTGCGAGAAAAATGTCAATTTTTTCGCAAACTCAAATGTTTAAATTTCATATTATTAGACTTTACTTTTTATACGGAGGAAGCAATCATTGTCTGGGATTAAGCGAGTTTGAAAATGAATGTAGTACAACCTATAAAAAAAATAGAAGATATTCAAAAGATTAAAAAATATTTGGCAAAAAACCGAGAGATGTTCTGCTTTTTAGTTTCGGGATAAATACAGGACTAAGAATATCTGATATATTATCGCTTGATGTTGGGGATGTAAAGGGCCGAGATTATATTGAAATTAGAGAGAAAAAGACGAATAAGTATAAGAAATTTCCGCTTAATAGGTTTTTGAAAGAGGAGATTGATTTATTTGTAAAAGGATTACCGAGTGAGCAACCGCTTTTTTATACTCAAAAACATTGCAGGCTCGATAGAGCACAGGCATATAGAATTTTAAATAAGGCAGCGCAAGCCGTCGGGGTGAAGGAAAGAATCGGAACACATACATTGAGGAAGACATTCGGGTATCATCATTATAAAAAATATAATGATATAGTACTCCTGCAAAAAATCTTTAACCACTCCTCGCCATCAGTAACACTTCGTTATATCGGCATCGAACAAGACACAATTGATGAAAGTTACATGAATTTTTATTTGTAGAATGATGGTAATAAATACTTATTTATTTTTGTTCTTACAAATTTAGTATTATGTAACATTTTCTTTTTCACTGTTTATGTATATTTATGATAGAATTATCACATAAGCTGCGAGGTCTTAATGTATAAAAAAGATTTATCAGAACGTGATATTTGTACAAAATTTATAACACCTGCAATTCTAAAAGCTGGGTGGAATAAAGACTCGCAAATTAGAGAAGAAGTTTCTTTTACGGCTGGGAAAGTTATTGTTAGAGGTAAGCTTGTTTCACGTGGTAAAGGTAAAAGAGCTGATTATATCCTATATTATAAAAACAATATTCCTTTAGCAGTTATTGAAGCGAAAGACAATAAACATAGTGTAGGCGCAGGTATCCAGCAAGCAATAGAATATGCAAAAACTCTTGATATTCCTTTTGTATTTTCTTCAAATGGAGATGCTTTTTTATTCCACGATAGAACGGTTGATTTAGGGAAAAAAGAAATAGAATTACCTTTGGATAAATTCCCAACTCCACAAGAATTATGGGAAAAATTCAAGAAATTTAAACAAATCGAAGTTGCAGAAACAGAAAAAGTTTTCACCCAAAACTATCATAAAGATGTTTCAAGCAATAAGGAGCCTAGATATTATCAAAGAATTGCAATCAATAGAGCTGTAGAAGCTATAGCAAAAGGGCAAGACAGAGTCCTTTTGGTTATGGCAACTGGTACAGGTAAGACTTATACTGCATTTCAGATCATTTGGAGATTATGGAAAGCTAAGAATAAAAAACGTATTTTATTCTTAGCTGATAGAAACATTTTAGTTGATCAAACAAAAAGCCAAGATTTTGCACCATTTGGCGATAAAATGACAAAGATTACAAAACGTCATATTGATAAATCTTATGAGATATATTTAGCCTTGTATCAAGGTATTACTGGGAATAATGAAGACAAAGACGCTTATAAAGAATTTTCAAAAGATTTCTTTGATTTAATTGTAATTGATGAGTGTCATAGGGGAAGTGCTAAAGATGATTCAGCTTGGCGAGAGGTATTAGATTATTTTTCATCAGCTACCCAATTGGGTCTAACAGCTACACCTAAAGAAACAAAAGAAGTTTCCAATATTGAATATTTCGGGGAACCTATCTATACATATTCTCTAAAACAAGGTATTGAAGATGGTTTTCTTGCCCCATACAAAGTTATTAGACCAATAATTAATATTGATATGGACGGCTTAAAACTTCCACAAGGTACAATTGATAAGTATGGAAATGAAATTCCTGATGAGGAATTTAATGTAAAAGATTTTGATAAAAAAATTGTTGTTGATGAACGAACAGAACTTGTCGCAAAAAGAATAACACAATATCTAAAGAATAATAACAGATATGATAAAACGATTGTTTTCTGTACTGATATTGACCATGCAGCAAGAATGCGTCAAGCCCTAGTGAATGAAAACCCTGATATGATAGCAGAGAACTCAAAGTATGTAATGCAAATTACAGGCGATAACGATGAAGGTAAAAAAGAACTCGATAACTTTATTGATTCTGAAGTTACTTATCCTGTAATTGCTACAACTTCAAAGTTAATGACAACAGGAGTTGACGCTAAGACCTGCAAACTAATAGCAATAGATAGCAATATTAATTCAATGACAGAATTTAAACAAATTATCGGTCGTGGAACCCGTTTAAGACCTGATTATGACAAATGGTATTTTACTATTCTTGATTTTAGAGGTGTTACAAGACTTTTTGAGGATAAAGATTTTGACGGCGAACCTGTTCAGATAAAAGATGTAAAAGAAACCGAAGAAATGCCAAAAGATGAGCAGACAAAAGAAGAAGTTGAAACTTTAATTGATGAACTTCCTGAAGGAGAAACTGTTGTAGAAATTCCACCAAATATTGATATTACTGATGTTGAAAATCCTACTAAAAAATTCTATGTGAATGGAATTGAAGTTGTACAAGTAGGTGAAAGAGTTCAATATTATGGCAAAGACGGTAAATTAATAACTGAAAGCCTTGTGGATTATACCAAAAAGAATCTAAAAGCACAGTTTGCTACAATGAATGATTTTATCAAAAAATGGTCAGAAGCTGATAAAAAATCAGCAATTATTGATGAACTAATTGAACAAGGTGTAATGCTTGATGAATTGAGAGAAGAAGTTAAACAAAAAACAGGCAAAGACTTGAGTGTTTTTGATTTGATTTGCCATGTAACCTTCGATACTCCGCCATTATCAAGAAAAGAAAGAGCTGAAAAAGTCAAAAAAAGAAATTACTTCGGCAAATATTCAGAAAAAGCAAGAAAAGTTCTTAATGCCTTGATAGACAAATTTGCAGATGAAGGTATTGAAGAGATTGAGAATAGAGAAATCTTGTATTTCCAACCTTTTGATGAAATCGGAACGCCTGTAGAAATCATCAAAGAATTTGGTGGAAAAACCAAGTATGAAGAAGCAATAAAAGAACTTGAAAAAGAACTCTTTAATGATAACGAGGTAGCTTGATGTTAAAATTTTTATATGTTATTTATTCTTTATTTGTAATAGCTTTAGCTTTATTAGTATTTAAAGGAAAGATTTATTTAGAACAATATAATATGTATTTTATATGTTTTTGTTTAAGTGTTCCAATTTTTATATCCTTACTTAATAAATTTGAAGTGATAAAAATAGGAACTTTTTTAGAATTATCTAAAAAACTAGATTTTATTGAAAAACAACAAAATCTTTTATTTAAACAGGTATCAGTCATTTCTAACAAAACAGAAATACATAATCATTATGTAGCAGAAAGACAAGATTCAACAAATAATATTAATGATATAAAAAATAATGATAATTCGTCACAATATTTTAATGAGCAAGATGAAAAACTCATTTTAAAACATTTTCTTAAATATAAAAATCCTAATGATATTGATTTAAAGCCTCAGGATATTGTTTATTCTGGATTAGATGGATATAAAAATAAAGTGCGTTTTGATGCCTATTTTAAAGAATATAATGCAGAATGTTTTATCGAATTAAAAATGACAAAATGTAGTATAGAAGTTGAAAAGTTTATTAAGAGACAAATTGAAGCTATAAAAGTTTATAATAAAGCTAATAATAGAAATGCTTGCTTAATTTTATTATTAGCTGATTTTACCAAACTAGACAAAACGAAAATAGACGATATTATTTCAAAATTAAAATTAAGAATGAATGATTATATAAAAGAAAATTTGTTATATATAGAACATTATAGTTATGACGATGTTCAACAAATTTTAAAAAAATCATAGAGGATAACTAAATGCCAAATATATCAAGTGTAATAAAATCAATACAAGACATAATGCGAAAAGATACAGGCGTTGACGGTGACGCACAAAGACTGTCGCAAATCGTTTGGATGCTGTTTTTAAAAATCTTTGCTGATAAAGAAGACGAAGCAGAGGTCATGAAAGATGATTACAAATCACCACTTGATGAAAAATATCGTTGGCAAAATTGGGCTCAAGATGATGAAGGCTTAACAGGCGATGATTTAATCGATTTTATCAATAATGACCTGTTTCCGTACCTACAAAATCTTGATAATGATTCAAATAAACAAGCCTTGATTATAAAAAACATTTTTCAAGATACTTATAACTATATGAAATCAGGCACATTGCTAAGACAAGTTATCAATAAAATTAATGAAATTGACTTTAATTCAAGTGAAGATAGACACCTTTTCAATGATATTTATGAACAACTATTGCAAAGCCTTCAATCTGCAGGTAATGCTGGTGAATACTACACTCCAAGAGCAGTAACTCAATTTATTGTAGATATGGTTGACCCAAAACTTGGTGAAACTGTCCTAGACCCTGCTTGTGGTACAGGAGGCTTTCTTGCTTGTGCAATAGAACACTTGAAAAAACAAACAGATACAACAAAAGAAGGTGAAATTCTGAATAACTCTGTATTTGGAATAGAAAAGAAACCTCTTCCGCATCAGTTATGTACAACAAATATGATTTTGCACGGAATCGATACTCCAATAAATATTAAAAGAGATAATACTCTATCAAAACCGATTAATAATATTTCACCTGCTGATAGAGTAAATTGTATTGTTACAAACCCTCCTTTTGGCGGAACAGAAGAAGACGGAATTGAAACAAACTTTCCATCAGCTTATAGAACAAAAGAAACAGCAGATTTGTTCTTGCTCTACATTATTGCAAAGCTAAAACCTCAAGGCAGAGTAGGAATAGTTCTTCCTGACGGAGCATTATTTGGAGAAGGTGTAAAAACAAGGATAAAAGAAAAACTTATGCAAGAATGTAATTTACATACAATCATAAGACTTCCAAAAAGTGTTTTTGCACCATACACATCAATTAACACAAACCTTTTATTCTTCACCAAAGGCGAGCCAACTAAAGAAACTTGGTTTTATAGACTAGATATGCCGGAGGGGTATAAGAACTTTTCTAAAACAAAACCAATGAAAAAAGAACATTTCAAAGAAGTTGTAGAATGGTGGAATAACAAAAAAGAAATCTCTATTGACGGCTTTGACAAAGCTAAAAAATATTCCATTCAAGAAATCCAAGAAAGGAACTACAACCTTGATTTGTGTGGCTATCCTTATGAGGAAGAAGAAATTCTGCCACCAATGGAGCTTCTGCAAAAATACCAAGAAAAACGAGCTGAATTAGATAAAAATATTGATGATATCTTGAACCAAATCAAAGTTATGATAGGAGTTGATATTAATGGATAATTTTGTAGATAATTTTTTTAAACATATAAAAGATTTTTTTGTATTTTTTTATAATAAGCCATATCATTTATTTTTTGTAGGTTTAACCTTGTTATTAATTTATCTTTGCTTAGTTAAAAATAGCCACTTATTAATAACTGGCTCAGTATTGACGGTTTTTTCCATTGTAACCATTATAGAAATCTTGTGTAATAATAACAAAAGAAAAAATAATATTAAAAAATACTATAATGAATTGCAAGGGTTTGAAAAAGAAATAATAGAGACTTGTCTAAATAGTGCTATTTTAAGTTATGTAACAGATCCTTTTGATGATGATGCATATACTACAGCTATATATTCTTTAGTGGGAAAAGGATTTGGTCATAATATTTCTCGTGGCGGAGATTTTATAATGTATCAAGAAGTGTATAATCAACTTTCAGAACTAAAGGCAAAAAAGAAATGAAAGCACAAGATTTAAAAAAATCAATATTACAATACGCAATGCAAGGAAAATTGGTAGCACAAGACCCAAATGATGAGCCTGCATCAGAGCTTTTAAAACGAATAAAAGCAGAAAAAGAACAACTGATAAAAGACGGCAAAATCAAAAAAGAAAAATCACTCCCACCAATCACCCAAGACGAAATCCCATACGAACTTCCTCAAGGATGGGAATGGGTAAGATTTCAAGATGTTGTTGATGTTAGAGATGGAACTCATGATAGTCCAAAATATCAGAAAGAGGGTTATCCTTTTATTACAAGTAAAAACTTAAACAATGGGTATATTGATTTTGAAAATGTTAATTATATATCAAGAGAAGATTATTTAAAATTATCCCAACGTTCTTGTGTAGAAAATGAAGATATCCTATTTGCTATGATTGGGAGTATTGGTAATCCTGTTATTGTTCAAAAAGATAGAGATTTTAGTATAAAAAATGTCGCTTTATTTAAAAAATCTCAATATCTCATTATAAAATATTTATACTTTTATCTCTATTATATTCAAGATTTATTAAAATCTAATGCAACTGGAGCTGTACAATCTTTTGTATCTTTATCAACATTACGTTTATATTTATTTGCTCTTCCTCCACTAGCTGAACAAAAGCGAATTGTAGAAAAGTTGAAAGAGATTTTACCTTTGGTTGACGAATATGGCAAGAATGAAGAAATTTTATCAGAAATGAATCAAAAATTGCCCAAACAAATCCGCCAATCAATTTTGCAATACGCAGTCCAAGGAAAACTTGTCGTGCAAAACCCTAAAGATGAACCTGCATCAGAGCTTTTAAAACACATAAAAGCTGAAAAAGACCAATTGATAAAAGACGGCAAAATAAAAAAAGAAAAACCACTTCCACCAATCACCCAAGACGAAATCCCATACGACCTCCCACAAGGTTGGCAATGGGTAAGAATGCAAGAGGTTTATGATGTCAGAGATGGCACCCACGATTCACCTAAAAATGTAACTAATGGTATTCCTTTAATTACAAGTAAAGATTTTAAAAATGGGAAAATAAATTTTGACAATGCGAAACTTATTTCTGCAGATGACCATCAAAAAATAGAACAACGTTCACATGTTGACGATGGTGATATTTTATATTCTATGATAGGTGGTAATATTGGAAATATGGTTATAGTAAAAAAAGAAAGAGATTTTAGCATTAAAAATGTGGCTTTATTTAAATATTATGATAAAAAATTATCTGAGCCTTATTTTTTAAAATTACTATTAGAAGCTATTACTTTTGATTTTAAAAATAAGGCTTTTGGAGGTGCTCAACAATTTGTATCGTTAAATTTTATAAGGAATTATTTAATTCCTCTTCCTCCACTAGCAGAACAAAAGCGAATTGTCGCCAAAGTCGAAGAACTCCTAAACCTAGTCAATAAGTTATAATAATTAAAGCAAAAATTTATTTTTTATCTACAGTATTATATTTTTCTAATTCTTCAACAAATTCACAACCAAATTTTGTTATTACTGGATAATACCCACAATAATACTTAACAAGACCAAGTTCTGATAATACTCTCAAAGATGTTTTATTTTCTTGCACATTATACTTTTGGGATATATCATATAAAGGTAGAGCATAACCGCGATAATCATGTACTGCTCTAGTTGTTAGCTTTTTAAAGCAATGTTTTATTTTTATTGCAATCAAAGTTGGGATATAAATAAATTTTCTTATATCATTAAGAGTCTGTAATATTTTTATTTCTATGTTTTTATATGTTGTTCGTTCTGAATTAAAATGCTCCAATCCTATTGAGTATTCCTCAAAGTTTCCACCACAAGACCTAAATGTTATTTGCATTGATTGATAATTATACATATCTAATAATAAATGAGCCTCATTACTTCCGATTTTTGATAGTATTTCTGAATATTGGATAAGAATAGGATTAGAATTATCAGAAGCACTCACTAATAATTTAGCCCATAAATCATACATCTCTGTTTCATGTTCTATTGATAGTTTATCAAACAATGGCAATGCTATTTTAGGAGGTATTTGTTTTATATCAAGCCCATTATCTTGAATTATTTTAATTGCTTTATTTAATACAATCATTGTTGTTTCTGCTTGATATCTTTCGACCATTGCATTTCTAACTGATGGAAAGAATAAACCAACACTTTTTTCAAGTCCATTAAAAACTCCATCAAAGCTAATAAGTTTATTTTGACTAAAGTTTCCACTTGCTACATCAATTGAATTATTTGATAAATTATCAATTAAAACTCTATTATCATCCACTTTTATATCTCCATTTTTTATTATAGTATCATAAATTTCTTAAAGCTTGATATTATTATTCTTTTAAGTGATGAATACGACACCTAAAAAGGAGGTCGTATGAATAAGAGTAAGAAATACAAGATTAAACAAAAAGATTTTAGGAAGTTAGAAAAACTAGCAGAGCGGATTTACAACATAACGGTTGTGCTTGATTCCTTCTGTCAAAAATAACAAGAATACGAAGAGCTTAGAAATATTACTCCTATTATTCATAATCTTAGACAAGATTCTGATACTTTAAATACATATTTTATAAATTATCCGGAAAGTTTTTAAATATAATTAAAATGTTGTTTAAAAGCTGTTTAAAAAGCTTTGTATTAAATTTTATTGTAAAAAATAGTAGAAAATATATACCACCAAAAAGGCTTGCTTAAATTCCATTCTAATAGGCTATCAATTATGTTTAATTGATAAGTTTTTTAAATAGATTACTTGATATTCAACTTATTGTGAGCGATGAATGTCGTTGTTGTAATGAATATAAGAGGTAACAATGATTGAATTAGGCAAAAAATACAAACTTAAAAAGATTAGTGGCTTTAAAAACTCTGATAATGAGTATTACAAAGTAATTGGATTCTATAATTTCGACACCGTAATTTGTGAAAACGCTTGTAGAGAAAGATTTGTATTTATGAAGGAGTTTTTAATCGATCAACAAAAGCCTGATGATATCTATTCAGATTTGATACTTGCAAGGAAAGAATGATGACAGAGAAAGACTATGCACTTTTTGGTACAAAGGTTTTGAATTTAAAAACACAAGAAATCGGATTGCTGATTTGTATTTGGAAAAACAAATTCGCCGATGCCGAGATAGATTATGCGACTTGCCTTGATAAGCAAGGAAAAAGTTACAATATAGAGCTTGATAATATAAGAGGGGTTGAAGATGATTTTGAAAAATAAGCTAACACGAGAAACCTTAGAAATAACATATCCTGAATTTAGAAAAAAGTTTGCAAAAGAAATCAGGATAGCTTTTGAAAGTTATCACAGAACACAATTAAATAAATATTCTTACAATTTTAAAGATGATAACTCAATGGAATACAATTTCTACTTCCAATTACAATGGAATTTCAATCATTTTGGTAATTCAAATTGGTATATCGAGAAATTATGAAATAACAGAAATTTTTTCAACTACAGAATTATACCAATCTTCAAATAGTGAACGTTGGTTTTCAATCCATTGACTACAAACATAATATTTATCATCAAATAATTCTTTCCAATACCGAGGATATCCCTTATTATCATATCTACTTTGGTCTTTTTCAATTAATAGTGGAAAATTTAAATTAAAAATATCTTTGCAAAATTCTTTATTTTTTAAATTTGAAATATCATCAGTTGAAAGATAGTCTTTTGAAAACAAATAATTTAATTTGTTTTTAACAGTAGTACCTATTTTAAATTCATTGTATTGAATTTCGGAATTAGTAATATGTCTCTTTATATTTTGTTTTTTATTGATACTTTTTTCACATAAATTACTTAGTTGAAATGCTCGCATAAATAATTCAGAGGTGTCAGATATAGTTGAAGAAATTTGAATAATCGGGTTTAAGATATTTTCTGCAAAACTTGTATTAGCAAACAATTTAAATTTATACTGAAAACCTTGAGCCGACATAAATTTCGATATTTTATCTATTTGTTTTTCTAAATCATAATAAACAGCTGAGTTGATTTTAGGTGATGCAAAGATAATTTCGCCATCTTTAACATCAAAGTAAAGATATAATAAAAATGCTGAGCGTAAAAGCTTTTTTGAAATTCGTTCTATAGTTTCATCTTTTGAACCATAGTTAAGTCCACTTTCATGATATGCAATATCCACAGCATAATAATAAGTTGTATTATTTTCATAGCTTAAACCCAAAATATCTATTTCTGCTTGTTTTATAATTTGTTCCAAATTTGAATTTTGCTTAAAAACTGGAAAATGTAATATTGCGTTATTGTAAAGTGCTTCAACTTCTTTTTCATTGTATGTATTCCAATTACTAGAAGGTTTCCAATTTAATTGTGTTATTTTACACTCTTTTGCATGCTTTAACCAAGAAAGCATTAAAGATTCGCCCATTTCTATTTTCATATATTATCCATTATTCTTCACTAAAGAAATCTTCATCAATCTTTTTGATTTCGATTTTAGTTTTAACTTGTACACCTAAATTATGCTTAATCATCAATTTTGTTAATTCTTCACCGTCTACTAATCGTATAATTTTACCTTGGACAGATGCAGCTTTCTTTTTAGCTCTTTCATCAAAGAAGCTGGTTGTTATAAATACTCCTTTTCTTACAGGAGAACAGCCTAGAGCCCCTGCGAAATTTTGCATTTCTTTTTCATTAACTTTATTATCTGAGTATCTTTTAGCTTGCAGGTAGATTTTTTCTAATCCCAATTCATCTTCATCGATTATGCCGTCTACTCCACCATCATGACTCATTTTTGTCATTGAACCGACACCATAATTCATTTTTTCCATAAGTTGAAGAACTATTTGTTCAAATCTTACAGGGTCTATTTGTTTTAATTTGTCTAAAAGCTCACTTTGAAGATTATCTTTGTATAGTTCTTGTGCTTTTGACATCATTTCATCTGGAGTTTGACTTTCTTCACTAATATTTGAGTTGTCATTTTGGATGTCTTTTTTATTGTTAATTTGAGAAAAATCTACAAAAGAAGGGAATTTTTTTAAATATTCCACATTAATTGTTTTATTTGATTGATTTTCATTTTTACCGATATCAGTAATTCTATAATAACCTCTTTTGGGTCTTTCAAGTAAACCTGCCCTGAAAAGATAATATACTGCCCAACTAACTCTATTTCTTAAAACAGTTTCAATGTTGCTTGGAATCATCTCATTACGTTCTTCTTCTGTCAAATTAAATCTTTCAGCAACTTCATTTTCTATATCTCTTGGACGAAGCTCACTGCCATTTTGGGTATAAATATCCAATACTGGATTCATCATTGATTGAAAATCAGGTACAGCCATTAATAAACTCCTTTTTCTTAAGCATAGCACAAAAATTTGCAGGATTTATTCTATACCTAAAATTTCACGCTCGATTTGGCGAATGAAGTCCGGGGAAAGTTCTGTTTTTATTTGCGGTGTTTCTGTTTGAGTATTGTTTTCTTTCAGTTCAGGTAGAAATTTTAAAATATTCACAAGGGAATAGTATTCTGCTTGGCTTATCTGATTGTTATTTTTATTACTGTTTGCGATTTTATCCATTAGTTTCTGGGCAAACTTTTGCAAATCTTCTTTGAACTGGGATTTATCATACATCGATTCTTTTCGCTTTTTATCCCAATCATATTGCTTTTTCCAGTAAAACAAAGTTCTTTTTGCAATCCCAAGATCTAAAGAGATTTCACTAACGGTCGAGCCTTTTAAAAACATTTGCTCTGCTTGTTTAAATAATTTCATTTTGCTCATTAAAATCCCTCAAAAATTAAGTTTTCTATTCCAAAATGGTTTTTGTCTTGTACTTTTTTAACCTGATAAACACAACTTCTATCAATCACTCCAAGGTGTTGGAAATATTTTATCAGTTGGTTTAGAAGTGCCATTGTGTTTTTAATTCTGCGGGGCTTAAGGCGTCTTAATTCGCAGATTTTAAAAAGTTCTTTTATTGACTCAATATCAATTTCGTGCAGGTAATAACAGTTTATAAAAGGTATAATATTAAAATTGAAAATAGCGTTATAGTTCCTATAGGTCTCGAATTTACAGTATTTTTTGACATAATTTTTCATAAAATATTCTTTTGCATCTTCTATACTAATTTTTAGGTGTTTATTCTTTTGCGGACTAAATATTTCATAATTTTCACCCGTTTTCGTTTCCTCATTGTATTTATAAATCCTGTTTTCAAAAAGTATTTTATTGCTGTTCAAAAGCTGTTCAAGCTCTGTTTTGCAATCGCATTCTGATATCAATTCAATATCATCAAGGGTAAATTCTTTTAATCTTTTAGCTAATTTTTCTATATTCATATTGTCCTTTCGTCTTGGATTATTCGGGGTGTCGGCAGAGTAACGTCTGACCGACACCTTACGGGCTGGGTTCGCTTTCGCTCACACGGCGCCCTACCGAAAATCCGCTTCATATAATTTGCTCCATAACTTCTTTTGTAATTTCTTCTAAATTATTTTCTTTTGCAAAACTTTCAAGTTTGCTTATAAGCTGTACAATTTGTCTGAACCTATTGTATTTTTTGTGGATATATTCTATCGAATCAGGGGTAAATGGTGTTTCAGAGAGTTGGCTAAAAATTTGACTCAAATCTTCTATTTCAAAGGTCTCAAATTTTACAATCTCACTAAATCTGTCATACAGGTGCTTGTATCTTTCAAGTTTTCTAAGAGCCAAGCTCATTCCAACAAAGATTATCGGACAATCGGTTTTATCGTGGATATCTCTAAGGGTTTCTACACTTTTGTAATTATTCATTAAGTAGTCGATTTCATCTACAAAAATAATTTTGGGCTTTTGGATAAGTTTGCTAATCACGACATTAAAGTTGTCTGAGGTCAAATACCGAGGAAGTTCATCCATTTCTCTAACAATTTCTTCAACAAGCCACCTGCTTGTCATAAGGTTTGAGGCTCGAATGTAAATGCCGTCATATTTGCAGGCTAGCCAAAGTGCCGTTTGCGATTTCCCAAGTCCCGGCTCGCCATATATAAGTCCCATTTTAGGAATGTTTTTGGGTTTGCTTTTCAGGGCTTCAACTAAGCCTATAAAATTCCTTACATTTCGAGTTTTTATAAAGATTTTTTTCATTTTATCCTTTCTTGGTTGCTCGCAATAAACGGGTATGGCTTCGCCTTAGACCCACTGCTTTCAATCCGCTATTCATACAACAGTTTATACTCCTTTGTTTGTTTAAATTTTGCAATCCAAGTGTCGCTTGGGTTATGTTTTATCAAATATTCGTATTTTTCTGAATTGTTTTTGAATATCGGGAGTGATTTTTCTCCGTTGTTTATTTTTTGAACACCATTTGAATGAGGCTTGAACGCTTTTTGAAAATTGTTAGAATTTTCAAGTTCTTCTTGGTTCGACCTTGCTTCAATCAGTTTTATTTCATCATTAGTCAATAATTTTTTAACCGAATTTATAGTTTTCCGTTTCAGTTTTTGTTGTTTTTGGATTTTTTGTTTGTAATCCTCTAAATCCTCGACCGTTCCTAAAATCTTTGCCATCGGATGGGTTTCGGTTACTCGTTCTGCTGTGCATAAGTATTCGCCTTTCGGGGTAAAAACTTTTACGCTTGTCAGATCAAACAGATTGTATTTTACTAAAACTTTTCCTTTCAGCCCGTATAGTCTTTCGTCAAAATAATCGCAGTTCAAGAACCTTACACCGTTTTGCTGAATTGTTTTGATTTCAGTTGCCAGCATCAAATCGTCAAGCAAACTTTTATCAATATTCTGTTTTTTACGATTTTCCAAAACCTCTGCGATTGTCATATTCGGGGCATTTGTGCAGGGCTGAGAGTTCTTGAACTTAAGCCACATATCAATCATTTTGATTGTTTCTTCGATAGTTGGGATGTAGCGGATTGGCGGCAGAGGGCTGGAGTCAGCTCCGCTGCGTGCCCGTTTAACGCCGCCAACCAAGAGGGCATTATGCAGGTTGGAGTGGAATTTTTCGTTTCTTTTCAAGTATGCAGGTTTGTTAATAATTGATGAGCCGACATAGCTTGGCATTAGTTTTTCAAATCCTTCTTGAAATTCTTTAAAGAACCTCTCAATAACCTTTGACCTTGCATTATATGGTCTTGCAAATACCGTTTCAATCCCAAGTTTTGCATAAAGCCCATAAAAGCCTAATTCTCCGAATCCTTTATCATCTGTAAAGTATTTTGCTCTAAAGGCTCTGCCGTTATCTTGATAGACAATTTTTGGTATCATATCGAGGTTTATGATTGCATTTCTTAGTGCACTTGCAATACATTGGGTATTTTCTTCAAGCATAATTTCGTACCCGACCAGCGCAGTTGATTTCCAATCCAAAAAACCGACCAAAGTTGCCCGACAAGGCTTGCCCGTAAACGGATTAATCACTTGAAACGCCAGTTTGTGCCCGTCTGCGACTAAAATATCCCCGACATCAAGCAGGCTCGCGTCCCTTTTAATATAAGGCTCGACCTTGTCGGAAAGTGCCTTTTCACCATCTCGAGCAAGCACCCATTTGTCATAATTGTTATCCTTAAACCATTTTGCATAGCGTCTAAATGTAATATCTGCAGGGATGAAACTTTGACCTTGTTCTTTGAGCTTGTATTTTGTAAGTGCGATTGCTTTGCCGATACAAATTCTATTAGGGTGCAAAAGCAAGCCCATAAATATTTTGATTTCTTCATCTGTTAGACATGTTCTGTATTCATTTATAGAAACGTATTTGTAATTAGGGATTAACCTTGTGTAATCCTCTGTCCCGTCTAAACTGGCTTTCCAACGATGCAGGCTCCCTCGTGAGATTTTACCTAAAACATTGAAAAGGTAGGAATTTGAACTATTATGCAATTTGACAAAATCATAGTCTGCTTGGAGTTTGTTTACTGCTTTCCAGCGAAATTCTTGCCATTTGCGGATTAAATCAAGTTTTGCAAGAGCATTTTGTTTTGCCTTCTCAGGGGTGTATTTGATTATCTCAACTTTGGTTTCCATTGTCTCAAAATCCTTGTAATGCATTGTGCAACACATTCATCACTCGTTTTGAGACAGAAGTCAAGTGGGATAAATATAAGTATGAAAAAATATTATTTCCAGTAAACTTTGAAATTTTCAATTTCTTCAAGAGTTTTGTGATAATCCCCCTTGGAACAAATTGTCCTGTCATTAATGTATAAATAAGGTGGCAATTTTATATTTGTCACATTTAAAAAATATCGAAATTGCACTTTTTATACTAGGTTGAAATAGCCTTTATAAGCGTAATAAATTCTGAAATAAATTCAGGGTGACAGAATTTTAGTACAAAAGAGTACAAGAAATGAGTATGTAATTTAAAAGAGATTATACAAAATAAATTGATTAATTTGTATCAATTTGTAAATTAGGATTTCCATATAAATAATGTAATCCCCAATCCCAAGGATTCTTTTGTTTTGAACGAGCGAACATAATGGCATTTCCAAGGCTACATCCTTCTAATAACTTTTCATAAAAATATAATGAAAAAAATTTTGATGGATTATCCCTTATGGGATAAGTGCAAGAAATAATTGCTTCAGCACCTTGTTTAAACAATGTTATGGGAAGACCGTTAAATTTACCTCCACCATAATATTCCAAAGTTCCTGATAGACAACAATTTATAAAAAACAATGGATTATTTTTAAATGTATAATTTTCAAAAAACGCACTATCTATCATTTCTTTACCAAAATTCAGCAATAGTTTGTCTGGTTCACTTCCATGACCACAAAAATGAAAAAGGGCAATAGAATTGTCTAAGTTATTTTTGATTTTATTCTGCGTTGCTGATAATCTTGATAATGATATATTTGGGTTTAATGTATCTTTTTTAGATAAAATTTTATACTCTGATTTAGCTCCACTTAAATCTTTGTCATCACCTAATACTATTAGTTTCTTATTTTGAAATTTTATTTTAGGGTTAGAATTTATAATTTTATTAAACATATTAAATCCACTAACTCGAGGTAATAAATGTTTTTCCCCAATAAATTCTTTACCATTGGCCAAAAATTCAAAAGGAAAATTTATAAAAGTCTGGTCTAAAGATAAAAATATTTTATTATCATTATTATAAAAATATTCTTTTACCGCATCTGGAAAAAGATCAAAAATATTATTACCAAGTTCTAATAAAATATTACGTGTATGATCATTTACTTCATTCTTGTAACATATTTTATATATTTGACATAATAATTTATTACATTTTTCTATTAATTCTTCATTTTTAATTGTAAATATTTTATTACTGTTTTTACTCGTCACAATAAAAATACAATTATTGGATGTAAACTCTATTGTTATCAAAACATCTTTATTTATGTGCCCAATCATTATATTAATATCATATTTTTCGTTATAAATAAAATCTTCATTTCGTTTATTTTCAATAATCATAAGTAATTTATCAGGGGCTTTTAAGTATATATTCATAAGATAATTTAATAGTTTTTCAATCCTATTTTTATAGGTATATAGGTAAGATTGATTTGAATCACTTAAAGAAGTTTTTATATAAGACAAATATTTAAATACTTCTTGAAAATATTTTTCAGCATTAGTTGTATTGCCAGAATGTAATTCAATGATGCTTAAATTTGCTAAAATCCCACATATTTGAGCTGAGTATTCAATAGGATTTATTTCATAATTATTTTTAAAAAATTTTAACGCATAAATACAATATGTTTTTGCTCTATTATAATCACCAATATAACAATAAGAACCTGCAATATTCGCAGACGTTGTCGCAACTTTTTCTCCATATTTTTCAGGCAATGATTCGAATAGTTGAGCAAAAATCTTTAATGATTCTGAAAAAAAAGTTATTGCTTCATCATATTGATGAATATCATTTAGTAGATTTCCATAGTTATTAAGCTCATCAGCATAATTATCTGCATAAATAGCATTCTGAAAAAATATTTTCTCTCTTATTTGTAAAGATTTTTTTCGATATTTAATAGCATTATCATAATTACCTAATACCCTATATGAATTTGCAAGATTAGAGTAGAGCATAGCAATGTAATATTCATTTTTTTGAAGTTTTAAAGCTTGTTCAAAATATTTTATTGCCTCTTTATTCTTGTTAAATTTTTGATACATTATTCCAATATTACTTAAAGTATCAGCTTTGTAAAAGCTATACATTGCATCATTTTTATTATCTTCGTATATTTTTAAAGCTACGTTATAGAACGCTACAGATTCATTAAGATTACCTATAAAACTATATGTCATCGCTAAATTATTGTAAACTTCTGCTTCTAGTTCATATGGTACATCCTTTAAAAATTTAACAGCAGCAATACATTCTTTAAACTCTTCAACAGCTTCGTTATATTGTCTAATATCGTATTTTATAGTTGCTGAAAGAACCTTTGCTTTAATTAGATGCTCAGAAGGAAAATCATCTTCTAATTTAGAAATTAATTTGTTAAGAAGACATTGGGCGTTATTAAAATTTTTAAATTCTCTTTCAATAATTACTTTATTAAGAACAATAGGGGTGATAAAAGCTAAATTATCAATTTGATTCTCAACCAATAATTTATAAGCCTTATCAATTAAATTCTTGGCATCTATGGAGAACTTATTATTTAATAAATATGCCCCCCTATTATTTAATTTTTGTATTTCTGTAAAAATATTTTTTTTCATATTATTAAATTTATTATTTTTTATTTAATTTAATTATCTAGTGGAATAGGTAAGAAATGGTCACTTTCATTTAATATTAATTCATTATTACTAATAAACTTATGTGGTTTTTTTATTTCTTCTGCTAATCCTGTAAAATCTGGATAAACTACTGATGATGTAATTCCGATATTATTTAATTCTTCTTTTATTTTATTTATATCTTTTCTATTAATTTCTAGTTTGATAATATCTTCACTATTAATGGTTAATTCAAGAGGGGTATTTTCATTAAATAAAACAAATATGCTTTTTTGTGCAGTTAATCTTTTATTTTTTAGTTTGGGAGTAAATACGCAGGTACCTTTTGTATATTTAAAAATTTTCTTTATATCTTGAGCCTGAACTTGTTTAGAAGAAAAAATACATCCATTTTTATTATGTGAAAAAGAATTTATGTTAATACAGTATACACATGGTGCAACATTATACATGTCAGATGTAACTTTTTCTAATGCAAAATAAAGAGCTATTAATGGAGATTCTGTAAAATCTAAAAGTCTCGTAGGGATACCATAATGTTGCATTAATGCAATCATATCAATATTATCAAATAATTCCATTTCTTGATTAAAATATGCCTCAGCTTTTAATTTAAAATCTTGAATAATATTTTCTTCGTTAATTGCATAAGAAGTCTTTCTATACAAAGAAGGCAAAAGAGGAAAATATTTATTATTTTGACCGCGATATATAAAAACATTTTCTGAATTATTTTTTATTATGTTTATAGTTTCAATATAATCACATAAGGATTTAATTACTATTTTATTCTTGATTTTTATGTTTTTTATATATTCTGTTCCAGCATTTATTAGTGATTTTTGCATTTGGGCTTTGGATGCATTGGGGTCTGCTACAGTAATTTTGGTTAATAAACTTTTGGCATCTTTAAATTTTTCTAATTGGATTAAACTATCTATCAACATTATGCACAAATTTGTATCAATGTTATTTGAATTGAGAGCTAGCCCTAAATATTTTGCTGCTTCTTTATAACGACCTAACTTATATAAAGTTTCGCAAAAAGAATTTAAAACACCGCTATTATTATAATAGTTATCAATTCCCTTTTTGTAAAATTTTATAGCTGATTTATATCTTCTTTGACTACTATAGAACATCCCTATATTAATAGCAGTAAGTTTGTTATCTGGTTGCATTTCAAAAGACTGTAACAAATATTTTTCACATTTGTTAAATTCTTTTAAATAAAAGTAAGCAATACCAATATTATGTATTGGTAAAAAATTTTTAGGATCAATTTGGCTCGCTTTTTCATATTCTAAGATAGCTTTACGATATTGCTGCTTGTTTTGATAATCAAGTGCTTTGTCAAAAGTTTCATAATATTTTTTCTGTTTTTCAGATTTTTTCATCACTACATCCTTGTAAAAAACTTAATAAATAGGAATTTGTTGTGTTAAAGCAATTTTAATAGGTGTATATAAATCAATTTCTTGATTAGGAGTGTCAATAGAGACAATCAACGAGTATTTTACTGAATTATTAAATTTCCCTAAATGTTGACGTTCTTTCCACCAGCCTGTAACTGGATATACACCAACATAACGAGTGGTTGCTAACTCTGCAGCAGATATATTTTTTATAAAGTCTGAATGTATTGAGCCGGTATTTCTATTATTAACACCCAATTCCCATCTATTATCAGTGGTAGAAGGAATGCTTTCGTCTTCATTTCTTGACGCAACGCTTAGTTTTTTCTTAAAAGTCTCTTTGTTATCACCAGGTAAATTTAAAGCAAATCTAAGTGCATGAGATTGGTATCTATATCTCTCTTTCCAAGCAAGTTGTCCTGGTGCGGGTTCTATAAAATAGGATAACGTTACTTTAAGATCTAACATCGTTTCTGACGGTAATGATAACAAAACTTCTTGTGGCCAAGGAAGTTCTATAATATGCATATCTTTTGTTTTGGGTTTACTAGAGCCTTCTCTATAATATGGCGTTATAACTTCTTCCGCAATTAAGGTTAAGCTATTTCTAGCGGAATATAGTGCTTTATTCAAATTTGGGACACCATATCCAAATGTTCGAAGAAGAGTTTTATAATTATCTTTTGTTGTTTTGGAACTATCCCAAAATTGCTTACGCATTGTATTATTCCAATTAGCTGAGTGAACAACAAGTCCTCTTATTGTTTCTGGAGATAAATTAGGATATTTTGCATAAAGTTGAGCACAAAACCAAGATGCTTTTGCGGTAGCACAACTTGTAGCATTTATTACGTCAAAATATTTAGTCTGTGTATCTTTTGATGTTGACAAAATTGACAAATCCGTTGGAGAATCAATCTCAATATTATTTTGGGCTAAATTTCCACCTTCAAATACGACATCTGGCTTTATGGGCCATTTTTTGTTATCCCAATCGAAAGAGGTTCTGCTATATGGAGATAAACCACCTGCGGGTGCTAATGGCCTATAATTTTTAAAGATTTCTTCTGTTATAACTGTTTTTTGCGTATAAGCTCCAACAGTTAATGCGTTCCACGATTGAGCTGGGTCTTGAATAGGCATATGTAAATTGCCCTGGGGGTATGCTTTATAAATTTCATTATTATAAATATTCCCTGCGGATACTACAAATAATCTTGAAGAAGAAACTTCTTCATCAGCAGCACTAGCTATTTTATCAATTGCGGCTGACCATGAAGATGGTTGTCCGACAAGGGACTCTTCAGCAGTAATTGCAAGACACAAAATACGTTTTCTTTCTGGAAATTTTATTTCGGGCAACAATGCTGCCTGTTCTGTAAAATATCCATATAAATGTTTTTCAATTTCAGTTCCAGAGCTATTAAAAATTTTTACTGATTCAATATTGTGAATAATATTAATAGGATTAGTACTTTCTAAACATTCTTGGATATCACCATAGGATACTAACCCACACATCAAAGTTCCATGTCCATCTTTATCATTTAGCTCAGAACTATCTGTTACATTAAAACATTCTTCATCACTTATTATTGGAGCTAAGAGTTCATGTCCATTATTAACACCAGTATCAATAACAACGACAGAAACTTGTGTTTCAGGAGCAACATTTAACCTTGATAATAGATCACGCCCCCATTCAATTTGCTCTTTTTTATTTAAATCAAACCAAAATCTAGTTGGAGTTTTTGATAATCTTATTTCTGCTATACCAGAAAAAGACTTTATAATTTTATTAAGGATTTCTTTGTCAGCTTTTATTAGAATAATTTTCCTTTCTGGAAAAGTTAAGATTTCATCTTTTCTATATTCAATATTTTGATTATCACAAAAATCAAAAAAATCTTTTTCTATAGAACTTTCTGAATTTTGATCCATCAACCATATTTCACACCAATCAAAGCATCCTTCTGAGGGAATTAGTGAGATTTTATCACTCCAAAAAGATTGTAAGATAGCTAATTTTATATCTTCTATACTATTTATTAAGTCTTTATTTTTAGTCTTTTTCTCCGAATTTACTGTATTATTATAATCATCAATTTTTTTTATAAATTTATTAATTTTATCTTTGGGAATAGAAACTAAAGCTTTTGTTATTGTTTCATTATTATCTGTTTTTACTTCTTGAATATTTAGTAGGCGAATTCCAGCCCTCATATCTTCTAAACTTATTGATTTTAAATCATAACCAGGTGCACTATCAAATTCTAAAACAATTGTATCTAAATATGATATTCCAACTGCTGAAATATTATCATACTTTTCTTTTGCTTCTGCTAATTTTCGACTTATGATTTTACCATGCTCTATTTCATTTCGGTTTAGATAATTCGAATGACCTCTGGCAGGCCGAGGAGTTGTATAATCGAATCTTTCTTGTTCTTCTGAAAACATAATATGCGGCAGATTACTAGTCATAATTATTTAATCTCCATTATAAATGTTTTCCTATCCTTTATTGATTTTAATAGAGTTTTTTTATTAATATAATTTTTATCAGATAAAATAGTTTCCTTTATTGAATCAATACAAGCTTGTGTAATTTCTGAATGACTTAGTCCAATACTCTCTTTAACACATATATCAATCCATTTTTCAGTATTTGGATATAATGCTAAATATTGGCAAAATAGTTGTTTTCGTTCAGAATCATTCGGTTTTTCATATATAAAAATATCATTAAATCTTCTAAATAAAGCTGAATCAAGTAATCTAATATTGTTTGTCGCTGCTATAATTATACTCTCAGAATTATCTTGTTCTAAAAATTGCAAGAATGAATTTAAGACTCTTCTCATTTCTCCAACTTCATTATCAGACCCACGTTCAGCACCAATTGCATCAAATTCATCAAAAAGAAAAACTCCTTTGCGTTCTTGTATATTATCAAAAATTTGTCTTAATTTTGCACTAGTCTCACCCATATACTTATTTACTATTTTATCCATTTGAATCTCATAAAATGGTAAATGTAATTCATTGGCAATAATGGAAGCGGTCATTGTTTTTCCTGTACCTGGAGCACCAGAGAGTAAAATTTTTCTTCTATTTGATAAACCGTGCTTTAGAAGTTTATCTTTTTGATAATATTCTTTTAAAATTCTTTTTATTTTATCTTTAATCTCGGAAGTAGAAACTAAATCTCCTAAAATATTGTTTGTTTTTGATGATAATATTAAGTCAGATAAATCTGGAGTAAATTTAATTACTTTATTATTCTTATTGGAGTTATCTATAATTTTTCTTATTTCATTAGCAAAAGTTATATGCCCAAGTTTTGCTTCATTTGCAGCAACTTGTAATGCCGTAATAACAAATCTCTCATTATTATTTTCAAAATAAGCTTTTATTAATGTTTTTATTTGTTCTGCAGTAGCCATAAAAGATTCCTATAAGGATAGTATAGCATAAATTAACAGAAACAAAGAATTATTAAGAAAAAATTTATATAATATAAAATATACTAACATACAACACATTACATAAAAAGTAGCAAAATGACAAATTCATTACATAGTAATGACCAAGATTATGCAATGATAGAATTTAATGAGTTATTGATAATAGATAAAATGCGTAAAATTTAAAAGATTATATTGAAGATGGTGATTTTAATTCTTTTTATCGTGCATTAGAAATTGCCATCAAATCAAGAAATTCAATTTCAGTTTTTGCAAAAAAAATTGGAATGTCCAGAACTCATTTATACAGTTTATTTAAAAATGAAAAGAACCTAAATTTTCAACCATTGTAAAAATATTCCATGAATTAGGTTATGAATTAGAAATTGCATAAATATCCAAATCTCATTGATAATTTGGGATATCTCAATTTGCAAGCAAAAATAAAATTACACTTTTTTGCACTTTCTTGCACTGGGCTAAGATAGGCTTTGTGAGCAGGATAGACCCTGAAATAAATTCAGGGTGACAGAAAATTAGTGCAAAAGAGTGCAAGAAATGAGTAGTTAAGTGCAAAAAATGTCCCATACATCTCAATACTAAAAAACAGCCTCAATCGTGCTGTCTGTTTGATTTTGTATTAAGTTTTCCTTGTCTCAATGTCCAAGAAACCTATTAATTTGCATTAAAAAAGCAAGGTCAAAAAGCCTTACTATTATTGTGTTGTCTACTTCGGCAAATAAAAAAGACCTCTTTTGTAAGAAGTCTTCTTTATTTGGGCCGCAGTGGACTCGAACCACCGACCTCACCCTTATCAGGGGTGCGCTCTAACCACCTGAGCTAGCAGCCCGTATTTGGTTTTCATATCTTAAATAATCAGCTATTTATTCGACTGTCTAGACCGACTACCCTCGACAAATTCTAATCTATCATGAACATTTTTTGAAATCAAGTCTTTTTTCTTTTTCTATTTTTTATTTCTTAAAATTTCCTCTAAATATCCCATTTGTTGCAAGAAAGTTGAGTATTTATTCTGTTTAGTATAAACTTTTGTTACGAGGTTATTATGACAGTTTTATACATATATATCACAATCTTTACTATATTTTACATAATTTTAGCTTGCGCAAGCATTAAGCCAATCAAAAAAATCAGAGATAAATACACAAATCGTGATTCAAATCTTTGCGTTGTTGTGTACGCTTCAGGCAAAGTCGATACGTTAGAAAATTTGTTAAAGCAGTTGAAAAATCAGAATTATCCAAAGTCACGCTATACAATCTATGCGATATTAGATAAGTGCGAAAGTCTTTCTGATGTAACTTTACAGACGGACATGGACGTTAATATAATTAATATTAACAACCTAGAACCAATTGGTAAAAGTCAAGCGTATTCAATTTTGGCGGAAAAATTATCAGAAGTTCAAAACCTTGACGCCTATGTTTTCTTAGATGCAAAGAATTATGTAGATTCTGATTTTTTAACCAATGTAAACTATTATTTGAGTAAATATGATGTGTTCATGCCAATAGTAAATTATATAGGTGAATATAAAGACTTAAAATTCTGGGATTGCGTTAGGGTAACTTATTCAAGCTACGTTTCAAAGTTTATTTATGCAACAAGAACTCGTTTGGGGCTTACAAACTTAATTAATACAGACAATTTTGTGATAAAAAAAGAGTTGTTAAATAGAATTGGCTCTTTTGATTTTCAAGATAAAACTGCCGAAGTGCTTTATACTATTAAGTTAGCAAAAGAAAATATTGCAGTTGCATCAATTGATGATTTGAAAGTTTATACAGGTATTGAAAATTATGACAACAGAATCCCATCTTTATCAAAACGTATTAATATCTTTAGAAACGGTATTTCACATTGCCCAAATCTAAAGACACAAGAATATCTTTGTTCTTTAGTTCAGCCTAACTTGTTATTCTGCATTTTTGCTTATGCAATTTTGTTGAAGCATGCTTATACCTTCTCTTTCTGGGTAGGTTATTCTACTATTCTTATAACCTCTATTGTGCTAGTATTGGCATTCTGCGTAAGTTTATTGCACGCAAAGATTTATGCAAAAGAGTATATTTATTTGTTTGCGTACCCAATTTATTCAATTGCACATGTTATAAAGAACTTCCCGCCAATTAGAGGTACTAGAAGGTTTATCAAAAATAGAAGTCGTAAACATAATATAGAAAAAATGGTTACAAATATTATTGTTACGGACGGTCGCAGAGATTTTCAGTGTCAGCTAGAATTGATTTCCGATGATGGTTTAGCAAGGGTTAAATTCATCAATAAAGGTAAGACTTATACAACTAAAAATAACCATTTGCGAATGGTGGACGCAATAAGAGAATTGACTGAAAAATTAAGTGATTATGGTTTGTCGCTAAAAATTTGTCAATGTTGTAAATTCTTTCAACCACTTGTAGACGGTTCAACTAATATGGTAAAAGGTTGCTGTAAATGTCAGTTCCAAGGTAGAGTTGAAGGCGATATTATTCCTACATTAGTGTGGAATACTTGCCCTAAATTTGAAGAACAAAATGTAGTTAATTTGTTCTAGTCGATGTAAGCGTCATCAAGCAATCTTACGGTAAATTTGCTACCAGCTGGAATTGAAACATGTCCGCCTTTTGAAAAGAAGGCGCAGATTGGTGAGGTTAATGTGTTCAAACCTAGACAAATTGTGCCATAAGCTAATGGAAATGGTGAAAGTATAAGCGTTGAACCTTCTCCACCTAGATTTACAGTTAATGTCATCATTCTGTTGAAGAGTGTTCGCCCCCAGTTGCCTTTCTTCCATGTTGTTTGAAGGTATGTTCTGTTGCCTTTTATGTTGTTTAAGAAAACCTTTTTAGAATTAGCTTTTGTAACATAGGCGTTTATTGGTATTGTTTGACCTTTGTATAGCATGCTCCTAATTCTAATTACTACTAAACCGCCGTTGCAGGTTATTTGCGGTTGATGAGCTTCAAGAATTTCGCCTGTAAAAATTGTACCAGCTGGAATAGTATATTTATGTCTGTGAATAGGTGTTTTTACTGCAAATTTCACAGTTGAACCTTTTGTTTGCCAGTCAGAAATCTTTGCGGAATTTACTACATCAAAGGTTGTTCCAGCGTGAATTTTTTTATTTCCTTTGTTATATATTTGAGGTGGAGTGTAAGTTTCTTGTTTTGTTGTTACCTCAGGCTCTTTATATTTGCTAATTTCTGGCAAGGCTGGCAACGTTTCTTCGCTATCTTCTGTGTGCGTATCCTTTGCTAGTTTTGACGAATTGTAGTTTTTTCTTATGTCATCATCAACGGTCATGTCTAAGTCGAAAGCTTTTACAGATTGACATGCAACTAAAAGAGTTAAAAGTGTTAAAATTTGTTTTTTCATATAACCCTCACCCTAACCCTCTCCCTTAGAGAGGGAATAGCCGAATTTTGTTTAATTATAAATAATTGTAACAAATTTTTTACAAACTAGCAAAAAAATTTTTGCTTTGTTTTAAGATACATGTGTAGGCAGTAAATTTAGATTGGAAACTATGATGAACATTCATACAACGCAAAATCTAATCTCCAATGCGAGAAAACAATCAACCAACAATATTGTTATCCCAGAGATTAGAAAAAGTTATTTATCAAGAACACAAGAACAACCGGATTCGTATGCAGGAAGTGTGTCATTTGGTAAAAAAGTACCTGCAGCAAAAGATGCGAAAAAGGTAGTGGAAAAAATAAAGAAAACTGTTGGAGATATTCCAAAAGAAAGCAAATACACGAGAGAAAAAGGGGACAGTATATATGACCGTCCCTTTATTAATGGCTTTTTAAGGTTTGTTCACGGCAATGAAACATTAACCACTGCGTCTATTGCTGCAGTTGCGTGTACTGCTCGTGCAGCTACTATTGGTGTTCTTCCTGCAAAAGATGAAAATACAAAAACTAACAATAAATACGCAATGAGCCATTCTTTAGCTTCTGGTATTATTGGTTTTGTTACCGCTTTTGCATTAACTAAACCTTTCCAAAACAGTGCAAGTTTTGTAATGAGTAGCATTAGAAAGAACTTAAAAGTGGAAACTTTGAAACGATTACACCCACAGTTAGATATAAAATCAATCGGTTCTGATGGTGCTAGAAAAGCAATGGAAGAGTGGAAAAATTTAGATGGTAGAAAATTCTCTGATCAAATTAAAAATTGTTCAATGTTGCCTCAATTCAGATTATTAGGAGAATCTTCAGAACAAACATTTAAAAATATCCTTAAAGTAGATGCTGATTGGGCATCTCAAAAAGGAAAATCTTTCAACGACATTGTTCTAAAAGACGGTTCTAAATTGTATGATAAAGTTGATATGTCAAGATTAGGGCTAGTTGTTAAAGAAGACGGATATGGTGCTGAACAAATTTTATTTAAAGATCTTGATAAATCTTACTTAGAAAATTTAGTAAAAGATTCTAAAGACAATCATTGGGGTAAATTAGATATTAACTCTGTTTATAAAGATGGCGAAGTTGTTGATTTCAGACAATGGAAAGATGTCGATGGAAAACAGTGGAAACTTGATTTAGATGAAACTTATGTCGCTTCACCTTATGAAATTAAAGATAGTTATAGACCTCGTATTACAGGTGAAAAACGTTTTGATAAAAAAGAAGGCGTATATAAATTCAGAACATTCCAAGATAATGGTGTAGATGACAAATTAGGAACTAAAATTACTGATGAGATGCTTCAAGCAGAGGAAGATAATGAAGTTCTATTCAAAGCTTTAGCTTGGGGACCTGATTTGGTATTTAGAATTCCAATTGCGACTGCAACTGTAGCATTAATACCATGGATTTTGAAAAATTGTTTAGGTTTGGAAAAGGCTAAAAAAGCAGAACCTAAGCAACAGGAAGTAATTAAAGAAAATAAAATTGCAGATAATAGTGATAAGCAAAACGAAAATCAAGTTGCGTTCAAGGGCAAAGGTGGTGAAAAGCCAAATTGGATAGTAAGAAAACTTGCTGAATGGTATGGTAAACCTTTGTTAGAATCTCCGTCTGTTGCAAAAGTTACAAGCTATTTGACAAAGCTTCCTGGTAGAACTACGCAACACATGAGTGTGTTAGGTTCAGCATTGACAAGTGGTATGTATGTTCACCAAACATTACATAAAGATGAACTTGATCCTGATAAACGCAGAACTTTGGCAATTAACCAAGCATTAGGCTTTTTTGTTCCAACTGCTGCAGCTTATTCTGTAAATTCACTTATTAATAATAGTGTTAAAAATAAAGAATATAAATTTACAGGAAGACAACAACGTAATATTGATATTGCTAAAATGGAAGGTCGTTTGGAAGATGCTGCAAAAATGTCAAAAGAATTAGGAAATAAGAAAAAAGGTGTAAGAATTTTAGCAGACCTTATGACATTTACATTAATTTATAGATATGCAGTTCCTGTAATTATCACTCCTATTGCAAACAAAATAGGTGATAAAATCAATGCAAAAAAGGCAGAAGAAAAGAAATTAGCACAAGAACAACAAAATCAGAATGCGCAAGAAATAAAAATGCCTGAACAAAAAGAATTGAAAAAAGTTGTATAATTGCAAACCTAATGTGTACATACTAGACAACCGCTTAAACTTTAAAGCGGTTGTTTTTTATAATAAAAATACAAAAAAGTAGATTACTTCATCGTTCATGCTACTCGTAATGCCTGAGCGTAAAAACTACTGGTGGGGCATCATTGCGAGAAAATCGTAAGATTTTCGTGGCTATCCATTAGTTTCTATTTAATCATGAAAAACTTGTTTATTATATAATAAAACCTATGGAACTATTTTTTTTAGAAGAAGTTGAGTCAACGAATAAGTATGCAAAAGAGCATATAAAAGATTACGAGGACATGAGCCTTATTTACACGGATAATCAGACAAACGGGCGTGGAAGATTAGATAGAAAATGGTCTTATGCAGGCAAAGATAATATATATGCAAGTTTGATTTTAAAACCCTCTTCTGAAATGAAAGAAATTTATTCAAATTTAACACAATATTTGTGTTTAGTACTTGCCCAAACCTTTGAAGAATACGGCGTTGTGCCGAAAATTAAATGGCCAAATGATATACAAATTAATGGAAAAAAAATATCAGGAATTTTGGCAGAAGGTGTTATTGAAGGTGGAAAACTTCAAGGATTAATCTTAGGTTTTGGTGTAAATTTGAATACAAAAAAAGATTTTTTAGACAAAATTAATCAACCTGCAACCTCTTTGAATATTGAAACGGGGCGTTTTATAGATAAGAAAATTTTCTTAAAAAAACTATTAGAAAAATTTTGTTTGTTATATGATAGTTTTATTGAGAAGGGGTTTCTATTAATCAAAAAAGATTATGTAGAAAGAGCTGGATTTCTCAATAAAGAAATTACTGTAAAAGTTTTTGATAAGCAAATTTCTGGAATTGCAGATGACATAACTGATACAGGTGCTTTAAATTTAAGAGATAGAGATAATAATTTACATACACTTTTAATAGGAGATATTTTATGAATGAATTGTTAGCACAAGGTATAGCCGTAATGTGCATTGGTATGGGAACTGTTTTGGCATTTTTATGCATAACAATCCTTTCAATGTTCATCATGTCTAAAGTAGTTAGAAAATTAAACGAAATTTTCCCAGAGGTTATTCCACAACCTGCTGGCGGAAGAGCTAAAAAATCAATTGCAGACGATGCAGAAATCGCAGTTGCTATCTTATCTGCAATATTTAAAAAATAATTTTCCAGTGAATAGTAATTAGTAAAGAAAATATGTACTCTTTACAATTAGCTGCTCACTTCTTTACTGTAATAAAAAAAAGAAAGGGTATAAAAATGACTAAACTAATTAAAGTTATGGATACGTCCTTCCGTGACGGTTTCCAATCAATCTACGGAGCAAAAGTTCTTGTTGATGATTTTATTCCAGCTTTACAAGCAGCAGTTGGTGCTGGCTTGAAACACTTTGAAACTGCTGGTGGCGCAAGATTTCAAGCTCCAATATTTTTCTGTAATGAAAATGCATTTGAAACAATGGACAAAATCAGAGCTGCAGTTGGTCCAGACGTTAAATTGCAATCTCTAGCAAGAGGCGTTAACGTTGTAGGTCTTAACTCTCAGCCTCGTGATATCATTGACTTGCACGCAAAAATGTTTGCTAAACACGGTGTTAATGTTGTAAGAAACTTTGATGCTTTGAACGATGTTAACAACTTGGTTGATTCAGCAAATTCTATCAAGAAATATGGTATGCAACACGAAGTTACAATCACAATGATGGAACTTCCTTATGGTTGCGAAGGCGCACACGACGTTGCTTTTTATGAAAGAGTTTTGAGAAACATCTTAGACTCTGGTTTGCCATTTGATAGCTTGGCATTCAAAGATGCTTCTGGTACTTCACACCCTAGAAAAGTTTACGAAACAGTTAAAATGGCTCGTGAATTGTTGGGTAAAGATGCTCACATTCGTTTCCACTCTCACGAAACTGCTGGCACTGGCTTAGCTGCTTACCTAGCTGCTCTTGATGGTGGTGCTGATGGTATCGATTTGGCTATGAAACCAGTTTCTGGTGGTACTGGTCAACCTGATATTATTTCTATGTGGCATGCTCTTCGTGGTACTGAATACGATTTAGGTTTAGACATTAAGAAAATTATGGAAACAGAAGAAATCTTCAAGGAATGCATGAAAGATTATCCAATTTCTCCAATTTCTTTGGCAGTAAACCCAATTCTTATTCAAGCTCCACTTCCAGGTGGCGCAACAGCTACAACTGTTAACCAATTAAAAGATATGGGTATGTTAGACAAATTCCCTAAACTTATTGCTAATATGAAAGAAGTTGTTGAAAGAGGTGGTTATGCAACCTCTGTAACTCCAGTTTCACAATTCTATGCACAACAATCTTTCTTGAATGCAATTACTCCAGAACCTTGGCAACAAGCTAACCCAGGTTACGCAAAAATGCTTTTAGGTTACTTTGGTAAAACTCCTTGCGAACCAGATCCAGAATTAGTGAAATGGGCTCAAGAAAAAGTTGGTATGGAACCAACTACTGAAAAAGTTGTTGATATTAACGAAAAAGACCCAGAAAAAGGTATTGCAGCTGCTAAGAAAAGACTTGAAGAAGCTGGACTTCCTACAACTGATGAAAATATCTTTATTTCAGCAGCTTGTAAAGATGGCAACGTTGATAAAGGTATTGAGTTCTTACTAGGTAAAGGTCAAGTTTCAGTTAACAAATCTGCTAACAAAGAAGCTGCTCCTGCTGCACAAGCATCAGCATCTGGCGAATACACTATCAAGGTAAACGGTAAAAACTACGCAGTTAAACTTGAAGGCGAAAACAAAGCTACTGTTAACGGTAAAACTTATGATATCAATGTTAAAGCTGGTATCGAAACAAAAGCTGCAGCAGCAGGTGATGGTGAAGAAGTTAAAGCTGGTTTACCAGGTAACGTATTAAGAATTGAAGTTTCTGAAGGCGATGAAGTAGCAGAAGGCGATGTATTATTGGTTGTTGAAGCTATGAAAATGGAAACAGAAATCAAATCACCAAAAGCTGGTACTGTTCAATCAATCTTAGTTGCTCAAGGCGATAAAGTTGTAAGCGGTCAAGCATTGGTAACTTTGGGTTAATAAGGGGAGGTAAATAGTTATGAATATTACTGACGGTTTACATACTCTCTGGGACTCAACAGGTATAATGGGTTTTGTGCATTCTGCACAAAACGCCGTTGCTGACCCAAATTTGCAAGGTTTTGAACAAATCTTACACATGCACGGACAATGGATTATGATTATCATTTGCTTGTTCTTGCTATGGCTTGGTATTAAAAAACAATTTGAACCATTGCTTCTTGTTCCAATTGCATTCGGTGGTTTGCTATCAAACATTCCAATGCCTTTGGGTGAAGAAATAGCAGGGCCAAACGGTTTCTTAGGTATAATCTTTGAAGCTGGTATCCACAAAGGCTTATTCCCATTGATTATCTTCATGGGCGTTGGTGCAATGACAGACTTCGGTCCTTTAATTGCAAACCCTAAAACAGCATTATTAGGTGGTGCTGCTCAATTCGGTATCTTTGGTGCTTTATTGATGGCATATTGCTTATTCGGTTTCTCTATGCCAGAAGCTGCATCAATCGGTATTATCGGTGGTGCTGACGGTCCTACATCAATCTATGTAACTACAAAATTGGCAGAAAACTTGCTTGGACCTATCGCAGTAGCTGCTTATTCTTACATGGCTTTAGTTCCAGTTATCCAACCTCCTATAATGAAGTTGTTAACAACTGAAGCTGAACGTAAAATTCAAATGACTCAGTTAAGAGAAGTTTCAAAAAGAGAAAAAATTGTATTCCCTCTAATGATTTTACTTCTTTGCGTAATCTTACTTCCTAGTGCTTGCCCTCTTTTAGGTGCATTATGCTTTGGTAACTTATGTAAAGAATGCGGTGTAGTAGATAGACTTTCTGATACTATGCAAAACGCTTTAATCAACATTGTTACAATTTTCCTAGGCTTATCAGTTGGTTCAAAATTATCAGCTAGCCAATTCTTAACTGTACAAACCTTGTTCATCTTGTTGCTAGGTATCATTGCATTTTCACTTGCAACTGCAGCTGGTGTATTGATGGCTAAATTAATGAACGCTTGTTCTAAAACAAAAATCAACCCACTTATTGGTTCAGCTGGTGTTTCAGCAGTTCCAATGGCTGCTCGTGTATCTAACAAAGTTGGTCTAGAAGCTAACCCTCAAAACTTCTTGTTAATGCACGCAATGGGTCCAAACGTAGCTGGTGTAATAGGTTCAGCAGTAGCTGCTGGTGTACTTTTAGCACTTTGCCACTAAGGAAAATCAGGCATTGCCTGATTGATAAAAGGTTAAAAGAGGCGCAAACTTCGTTTGCGCCTCTTTTTATTTTATTAATAATATAAACTTAAATCTTCTATCTCAAAAGCAAAACAAACCATGGTGTCTTTTGAGAATTTTCTCCAAAATGAGAGAATTGAATCATGCCTTTTTTTGTAATTTCAATAAACCCCGCTAAATGGTATGTGTTAAATTTTGCGTTTCCAGACGTAAAAGAATAATTGTCAAAACATCTTTCTGTGTCGTTTAAAATTATAAATTTTTCTTTATGTCCATGTTTCTTTATTTTTAACGAGTTTGTATTTGGACTAAATTCTGAAATTTTGATTATCTTAAAATCTGGGAATAAGTTTTGCACTTCTTCTTCTGTTAATTCTCGTTTTGTTAATTCGCCATCAATTAGAGCAAAATCATAGAACTTTAAGTCTGAATTAGAATATCCGATAAAGTCTTTGCCTTTCAAAAATTCGTAATTGCAATTTGTAGTAAAAGCGAATGTGTCATCTGGTGTTAGGTATTCTATGTACCCATTTTCATCAACACTTTTTGTGTAATAATTGCCTGCTTTTTTGTCAACTTTGTTTGACCAACTATCAAGTTCTGCGTTATAAGTGATGTGTGCTTTATTTTTCAAATTTTTGTATTCAATGTTTTGAAGCTCACTCGCACTAACGCTTAGACCAACTGAACCAGCCAATATTAAACTCAATAAAATCTTTTTCATGAAAATCTCCCAGTAGGAAATATTATATCTTAACTTTTCTCGGAGTTCAACTGTTTGCAGGAGTTGTAAATTAAGATAAATATATATAATAAAGGTATGAGTTTAGTGTCAAATTTTATAGGTGGAATATCTTCAGTTGGTGTTGGTGGGCAAAAACCTCTTCAACAACTTGATTTGAATGATACGACTTTTTCTGATTTGTTAGAAAAACAAATGGAAACGAAGCCAAAGGAAGAGAGCAATAATATTTTTGCATCACTTGGAATGCCAGCTGGTATGCAAATAGAAAATGTTGATTTTTCTGAAAAGGTGCAAGACCAAATGGAGGCATTAGGTTCTCAGCAAGCACCAGAAAAAGTTAATGAAACTAATATTCTTGATTTGAATGGTGATGGCAATGTTACAACTTCGGAGGCGGTAACTTTTTTCACCTCTTTGTTAGATAACTCAAACCTAGGTAATGACAACCGCTCGCAACTCTTTGATTTTGCTCGCAAGCAAGCGTCTAATTTCTATAATAAATATTCTAAAAACGTAGTTACTGATGTTAAGGAATTTGTTGAAGATATTCAAGGACTAGTAAGCTAATGTGCTTTTGCTTTGATTAACCTTATTATGTTTTCAACTTCTTTTTGTATTGCATTTTCATCAGTATAAAAAATGGCATTGAGTTCCTTGTTGCATTTTGTCTTAAAATCGGTAATTGTTTTAGAGTCGATTTCTACCTCTTTTGCTTTTTCTGCTAATGCGTTGATTATTGGCGAAATAAGTTGTTTCTTTTCTTCGCCTTTACCCCAGCCAGATTTGAATTTATCTAAAAATTTGATAAAATCAGGTTTAACTTCAAGCAGCAAAAGTACATTATCCTTGTTTACTTTTTGCGTAGATTGCGTTCTTTTGTCAAAAGGAATTTCCCTTGATAGTCCATCGTAAGTTAAAGAGAAATCATTCTTTTTAAGAAAATCTGTTTTGATGATGTTGTTTACTGCTTTTAGATTAACTTCTTCTTTTGGAATATCAAAACCGATAAGAATTTTTGCTACTTCGGGAAACGTTTTTTCCCAAATTTTAACATCAATCTGTCTTTGCGAATTTTTATCATTCATTTTTGCAGAATCTCTACCTGCATTTGTAATTTCATTTTTCAATTGTTGTGGAATTAAACTTTCTAATTCATTTTTTACAGAATTATCTTTTGCTGAGATTGTAATACGTTCTATGTCGTACAAAAATTTTTTCCATGATAACTTTATTTCTTTATCAGCATGATAAGGGTCGATTACTGTCACTGATTTTCCGTATTCAATATTTTTAATTGCGTAGGCGTGATTACCATGAATTGGGTCATCTTTTGCTCTTCCCATAACGTCATGCATTGAATTAAATGTGCAAACTGAAGCTGTGTTGTTTTTGTTTTTAGCCAAATTTTGCAAGAATTTTTCAGGAACTTTTGTTTCCTGCGTAAAAGATATCATAACATCTTTTCTGCCAGTGATAAGCGTTGAAATGTCCATTGTGTCACCATTTTTATCATACATGCCGCCACCAGCGATATAAGATTTGTGATTGATTTGCCCATCAAAGCCTGTAACTCTTTTGCCTAAACCAGCCTTTTCTATCATTTTTGAAAGCTTTTCTGTAGCTAGTTCAAACGCTATCATGTCGTCGTCACTTTTAGCGTAATTCCTGCTTTTTCTGGCTTTGACGATTTCATCAGCTGAAATATGAAAAGATTTTTGTTTTAATGGTGAACCTTTGAACTTTATAGTAACTCCGCCACTATTGTTTGTATCTGGAAGAATTGCATCGTATATAGCTTTGCGTCCCCATTCTGTGCAATTTAATGCGTTAATATCTGATAAAAGCCAACAATCACCTTGAGTTTTTGATTGGAAAGTTGCCTCGATTCGTCTGTTAAAATTTGTTTTTGATTTAGCCTTGGGCTTTTGTTTGCTAAAACTACCTCCAAAAATCTCGGTCATATTCAAATCTTTACTTGAGGTTTTATTTGAAAAACTGTTGTCTAATAAAAACAAACTAGTTCCTGATTTAATTTTCTTGGCAATATCAGGCGTAATCACCCCGTCTTTCAACATTGTGTCAACAATTGCTTCTTTTGTATAAAGCGGGTATTTTTGCTGATATTTATTAAATAGTGTCTGAATTTCACCAGCCATAACAAAACCTCTAATCTTTAGTCTTACATAATCTATATCGGCATAAATTTTAAAAACTTTAGAGGTGCGAAAAGTATTGTTACAAATATTTACATGTTTGAGTGAATGGGTAAAAAAGTGAATAGGTGAATAAGTTCGTATTAAATATTGTTTTTTATAATGCGCTAACTGAGCGACTTTAGCTCCCTCTCCTTAAAGTAGAGGGCAAGGGTGAGGTGTTTTCAAGACGCCAAATAAACAAATAACCACCTTCTTTTATTACGACATTTCCTTATTTGTAACAAATTGAAAAATTTTCTCTCATAATTAAAAAAGCATTTTGTTTGTAATATAATACTTGTATTGGAAATTAAAATAGCTTTATTTTTGATTAATAAGGAGGTCAAATGGGCAAAATTGAAATTACACACGAAATCGAAGAAAAGTGTTGTGTACATCGTGGTATAAAAGGAACTCCGGCTCCTATTCCACAAGAAGGTGAATGGACAAAATGTAAAGAAATTAAAGACATTTCTGGTCTTACTCACGGTTGCGGTTGCTGTGCCCCTCAACAAGGTACTTGCAAACTTACTTTAAACGTTAAAGAAGGCGTTATCCAAGAAGCTTTAGTTGAAACTATTGGTTGTTCTGGTATGACTCACTCTGCTGCTATGGCTGGTGAAATTCTTCCAGGCAAAACAATCTTAGAAGCTTTGAACACAGACCTTGTTTGTGACGCTATTAACGTAGCTATGAGAGAATTATTCTTGCAAATCGTTTATGGTAGAACTCAATCAGCTTTCTCTGAAAATGGTCTTCCAATCGGTGCAGGTCTTGAAGACTTAGGTAAAGGTCTTTGCTCAATGACAGGTACAATTCACTCAACTAAACAAAAGGGTGTTAGATACCTTAGCCTTACAGAAGGTTACATCTTGAAGATGGGTCTTGATAAGAATGACGAAGTAATCGGTTACCAATTCGTTAACCTTGGAAAAGTTATGGACGCTATCAAAAAAGGTGTTGATCCAAAAGAAGCTTATGAAAAGAATATCGGTACTTACGGCAGATTTGCTGATGCGGTTAAGTATATTGATCCAAGAGAAGAATAGCACTACGCATGTAAACATTGGGTCGGTTGACATCTTGTAAAACTACAAGTTTGTTTTACAAAAAAGTCAATCTCAAATTGTAAACTACTAGAAAAAATAAGAAAATAAGGAAATAAAATATGACAGTAAAATTTGAAGGACAAGATAGACGTGAAGCTACTCTTCGCAAAGTTTTACCAGAATATGGTTTTAAATCTTTGGAAGATGCTCGTGAACTATGCTTATCAAAAGGCATCGATGTAGATGCTATTGTTAAAGGCATTCAGCCAATCGCTTTCGATAACGCTTCTTGGGCTTATACTCTAGGTTGCGCTATTGCTATTAAAAAAGGTATCAAAACTGCTGCAGAAGCTGCTGAAGCAATCGGTTTGGGTTTGCAAGCATTTGCAGTTCCTGGTTCAGTAGGTGACAGAAGACAAGTTGGTATTGGTCACGGTAACTTAGCAGCTATGTTGTTAAGAGAAGAAACTAACTGTTTCTGTTTCTTAGCTGGTCACGAATCATTCGCAGCTGCAGAAGGTGCTATTGGTATCGCTAGAAACGCTAACAAAGTTAGAAAAAATCCTTTAAGAGTTATCTTAAACGGTCTTGGTAAAGATGCTGCTCACATTATCGCTAGAATCAATGGTTTCACATCAGTTGAAACTGAATACGATTACAAAACTGGCGAATTAAAAATCGTTAAAGAAACTCCATATTCTGACGGTGAAAGAGCAAAAGTTAGATGCTATGGTGCTGATGATGTTAACGAAGGCGTTGCAATCATGGTTAAAGAAGGTGTTGATGTTTCTATTACTGGTAACTCAACTAACCCAACTAGATTCCAACACCCTGTTGCTGGTACATACAAAAAATGGTGCTGGGAAAATGGTAGAAAATACTTCTCAGTAGCTTCTGGTGGTGGTACTGGTAGAACTCTTCACCCAGATAACGTTGCAGCTGGTCCTGCATCTTATGGTATGACTGATACTATGGGTAGAATGCACGGTGATGCTCAATTCGCTGGTTCATCTTCTGTACCTGCACACGTTGAAATGATGGGTGTAATTGGTATGGGTAACAACCCAATGGTAGGTGCTACAGTTGCAGTTGCCGTTGCAGTTGAAAACGCTATGAAAGCATAGTAAAAATTATATTCAGAAGTTCTGAACAATAAAAAAAGAGAGCGATTTTTTCTATCGTTCTCTTTTTTTTATAAAAAATAAAAATTTATATTGCTAAATTAAGACATGCGCCTTCATCATATTCTCTTACAAGATTATATATTTTCTGTTCATTTTGAGGCGTAGACATCAAGTAAGCTTCTTGACTCCAAGGCAAGAAAATTGCACCAAATCTATTATCAAAAAAGTGAGCTTTGTTTCTTATTTGTTGTCCAAGATTAATTTTATCAGCATTCGTGTTACTGCAAAATATTGTTTTATGTCCAAGACAATAGTAACCTTGATTTTCTAACTTTTTGGCAATTTCTCTTGTTTTGTAGTAGTCATTTGATGAAAGTTTTATTCCCTTAAAATTGCTATTGCTTATTTGATTTATTCGCATGTACACACAACTCCTATTAATTAAAATATTCTATAATATTATTTTATAATATGCAAGTTAAAGATTAATACTACTCTTTACTTTTATTCATATTTGTAGTAATTTTTAGGGTATAAATCAATATAAATTATTATAGAATAGGGAGTAAATGAAGGCGGAAAAGAGAGCCAAAAGGTTATTTTCATTCGACAAATTTATTCCAAATATTAGAAAAGGAGAACTCACATGAGTGAAAGAAAATTAGTAGGAACAGGCGAAATGTTCAAAAAAGCATTAGCTGGCGGATACGCTATCGGTGCTTACAACGTAAACAACATGGAAATTTTGCAAGGTATTGCAGAAGCTGCTGAAGAAACAAGATCACCAATCATTCTTCAAGTTTCAGCTGGTGCTAGAAAATATGCTAACCAAACATACCTTATTAAATTAGTAGAAGCTGCATTGGCAACAACAACAGTGCCTATCGCTTTACACTTAGATCACGGTGCTGATTTTGAAATTTGTAAAGCTTGTATTGATGGCGGTTTCTCTTCTGTTATGATTGATGGTTCAAGATTCCCATTTGAAGAAAACGTAGCTCTTACTAAGAAAGTTGTTGAATATGCTCACGAAAGAGGAGTTTCTGTAGAAGCTGAACTTGGTAAATTAGCTGGTGTTGAAGATGACGTTAACGTTGATGCTAAAGATGCTAAATATACTAACGTTCACGAAGCAGTAGAATTTGTTAAACAAACTGGTTGTGATTCATTAGCAATTGCTATTGGTACTTCTCACGGTGCATACAAATTCAAAGGTGAAGCTAAATTAGATTTCGACAGATTGAAAGAAATTAAAGATGCTCTTAAAGAAGCTGGTTTTGGTGATTACCCAATCGTTCTTCACGGTTCATCTTCAGTTCCTGCTGAATTTGTTGCTAAATGTAATAAATACGGTGGTAACTTACCAGATGCTCAAGGTGTTCCAGAAGATATGCTTAACTACGCTTCTAAACACGGTGTAGCTAAAATCAACATCGATACAGACTTGAGATTGGCTATGACTTCTACTATCAGAGAATTTTTCATTGAACACCCTGAAAAATTTGACCCTCGTGAATACATGGGACCTGGTAGAACTGCAGTTAAAGAAATGGTTATGCACAAAATGCGTGACGTTCTTGGTACAGCTGGTCACGCTGATGACTAATAATCAATTTGGCATGTTGTCAATTGGTTAAATTGATATTTAGATTGGGTCGAAAAAGCTTTGCTTTTTCGACCCAATCTCTTATTTCTAAAACTCTTGCTTATGTTATAATAAACCTATGAGCAAGAAGATTTTAATTATAGGAAATGGCGCAAAAGAATACGCTTTGGCAAAAAAACTGGCAGAAAAGCATGAGGTTTTTGTAACTCCAACTAGTGACACAATAAAAGAGTTTGCTACTTGTCTTGATATAAGAGAAGACGCTATTAACGAACTTTTAGAATTTGTTATGGAAAATGACATTGATTTAACAATACCTGTATCTCAAAAAGCCTTGAATACTGAAATTGTTGAACAATTTAACCAAAACAATCAGCCAATTTTTGCTCCAGTGAAAAGTGCTTGTAAACTTATTTTTGATAAAGCTTTGGCAAAAAAAGTTTTGTACAAACTTCGTATACCAACACCTAAGTTTGGAATTTTTGAAAAACAAAATATGGTAATGGATTATATCAAAAATTTGAAAAACCCTTTTGTTTTAAAGAATGATGATGCCAATAGTGCAACAGTTTTCACATCTTCTTCAACTGCTAAAATTCTTTTAGATTCAAGCTTTATTGAAAAAAATAAACGTATTATAATAGAAGATTATATTTATGGCACACCATTTTCTTTTTATACAATAACCGATGGGTATAAGGCTTTGCCAATAGGCTCTTCAATTACTTATAAACACTCGCTAGAAGGTGATGGCGGTCAGTTGACTAATGGAATGGGCGCATGTTCTCCAAATTATAAACTTAGCCTTGAGCAAGAATATTATTTGATGGATAATGTGATTTACCCAACGCTTGATTATTGTGAAATTGAGGGCAATCCTTACTTGGGTATTCTTGGTGTGAACGGAATTTTGACAGAAGATGGACGAATTTTTGTTCTAGGGTGGCAAGCTTTTATGCAAGATTGTGATGCGGCTGCAGTGCTGGAGGTTTTGGACGAAGATTTGTATAACTTGTTTAAATCTTGCGTTGTAGGCTCATTTAGCGATGAGGTCGAAGGAATAAATCTATTCAACAAATATTCAACCTCTCTCGTTTTGACTTGCAAAAATAAAGAGAATGTAGAAAATGCGATAATGGGCTTAGATAAACTTGACGAAGAAACAAAAGCTACTTTCTATCCAAATGTGAATAAGAACAAATATTTAGAATACGAAGCAAATAATGGCTCAAATATTATATTAACGACTTCTGGAACTACTGTTGCAAAGGCAGTTGAAAAAATGTACGAAGAGGCGGAAGAGATAGAGTTTAAGGGCAAGTCTTACCGCAGGGATATTTGCAAATTTAAAATTTAACTTTACAAAACTTCACAAAAGAGAACAAAAAAGGCAATTTTTTAAAACTTGTATACTTTATATATATGTAATCAGTAAATAAAGTATACAGAAGATAAAAAGGAGTATTTAAAATGGCAAGAGTATTAATTTCAATGCCTGAAAGTTTTTTAGGCAAGATTGATGAAGTAGCTGAAAACGAAAGCAGATCACGTTCAGAACTTATTCGTGAAGCATTAAGAAGCTACATCACAAGATCACAGGTTAGACAAAATACATTGGCTGATAAAAATGCAAGAATTTTAGAGGCGCTACTAGATTAGAGGCAGGAAATGGGGAATTTTTCCCCTCGAGGGGAATTAGGGATTAAATAGGAATTAAACACGAGAAAAAAGAAAACACGAGAAGAAATTAAGAACAGAGTAAAAATTAAAAAGAAAAACAACCATAGGAATTCTAACAAAGAATTCCTTTTTTTTGCGTTTGAGTTTAAAGTTCTAAGTAATGTTAAGCAAAACGCTTTATTTTCTTGATTTTTCTTGACCTTCATAATAGAATGTAGCTAATGTGTAATCTCGGGTCGGAATTAAAAACCTTACCGAGTAATATAAATTAAGGAGAAAAAAGATGACATCAAAAAAATTCTTGTTCACTTCTGAATCAGTTACAGAAGGACACCCAGACAAAGTATGCGATCAAATTTCAGACGCAATATTAGATGAATTTTTAACAAAAGATCCCCAATCAAGAGTAGCTGCCGAAACGACTGCTACAACTGGTATGGTTCTTGTTTGTGGTGAAATTACATCAAATTGTTATGTAGATATTCCGCAAGTTGTTAGAAATACTGTTAGAAATATCGGTTATGAAGGACAAGCTGGCGGCGGTTTTGACTGCGATACTTGTGCAGTTTTGACAAGTATTGATGAACAGTCTGTTGACATCGCTGGTGGTGTAAATAAGGCTTTAGAAAGCAGATGCGAAAACGCTGATACTTCAAAATCAGAAACTGAAAACATCGGTGCAGGCGACCAAGGTATTATGTTCGGTTATGCTTGTAACGAAACTCCAGAATTAATGCCACTTCCAATCAGCTTGGCTCACAAATTATCATACCGTTTGGCTCAAGTTAGAAAAGAAGGCATTTTGAAATATTTAAGACCAGACGGAAAATCTCAAGTTACAGTTGAATATGTTGATGGAAAACCATCAAGAATACATACTGTGTTGCTTTCTACTCAACACGCAGCAGAAATTAACGGTATTAGCGATAACTCAAAAGTTCAAGAAATTATTAGAAATGACTTGAAGAGATGCGTTATTGACTACGTTTTTGAAACAGAATCAATCAAACTTGATAGCGACACAATTATTTTAATCAACCCATCTGGAAGATTTGTAGTTGGTGGTCCACAAGGCGATTCAGGTTTAACTGGTAGAAAAATTATCGTAGATACTTACGGTGGTTATTCTCGTCACGGCGGCGGAGCTTTCTCTGGTAAAGATCCAACGAAGGTTGATAGATCAGCAGCTTATGCATCAAGATATGTTGCTAAAAACATTGTAGCAGCAGGACTTGCTGAAAAATGCGAAATCGAATTGGCTTATGCAATTGGTGTTGCAGAACCTATTTCAATTTTCGTAGATACATTTGGAACAGGTAAGATTTCTGATGACGAAATTTCAGAATTAGTTCGTGCAAACTTTGATTTAAGACCAGCTGCAATTATTTCAAACTTCGATTTGAGAAACTTGCCAGCTAAAAATGGTGGTAAATTCTACCAAAAACTAGCTGCTTACGGTCACTTAGGACGTACGGACTTAAATCTACCTTGGGAACAATTGGATAAGGTAGATGTTTTAAAAAAGGCATTAGATAGCTCTTGCGCACTATGCTAATTTTTTAGAAATATTCTTAAAAAAGACGACTTATTTTTAAGCCGTCTTTTTTTTTGTTTTTTTAGATAAACAAATGGTACTAACGCCCTTTCCTTGCAGGAAAGGGCTGGGGTGAGGTCTTTATTTTTAATCCACTTTTTTAATTTATGTAAAATTTTTTCAAATTTTAATGACAAGTTGGCATGCTTAATATATGATAGTCTTGTAAAGAGGGAAAAGGAGTTTGGGCTCGTGATTAATAAGAAGATTGAAACGATTAATCCTATACAGAGTACATTTTCAAGAGATGATGATGCATTTACAGCGCTTTCAACGTCTGCTTTGTTGGCAAAAAGTGCAGTGCCTTATTCTCATAGAAGAATTGCTGATAACTATGTAATAATAAAGAAGATTTATCGTTTTCAAGCCGTGCAGAGCAGAATTACTAATTCTGAATTACAACTTCTTAAAAAATACGATTTCAATACTTTAGAATTTTCTACTATAAAACAGATTAATGAAGAACTTTCTTATTTGAAAAAATGGTCAACTTCAGGTAACGAACATTTGAGAAAAGATGCTGATGATTTGCTTCAAATAAGATGCAAAGAACTCAAGTACATAATCGCAAGCAGATATGCAACCGTTACAAACGAAATATATAATGGCTATAAGGCATTAGAGAAGTACTTTGAAGAAATTTCTAAATTCTATTCACCTGTTTGTTAAGATATTTTAAGATATAAGCAATTTTTATTTTGTTCATGTTTTACAATATCTAGAAGGTAGTAATATGAACATTAGTCCTGTAAATTATAATACTCAAAGTTTTAAACATTTTGATGAAGCTGAGCAGAAAAATCCGTACTCTAAAAAACAGAAGGCGGTTATTGCCGGCATGTCTGCATTGGGTACAGTCGCTAGTTGCGCTATTTTAGCAAAAAGAGCAGGATATTCACTAAAACCTTCAAAAATGTTTAAAAACATTAAAAATTCTTATTTGGCGAAAGTTCAATATCATGATGAACAAGTTATTCCGATTGGTGTAGGGTCAGTTTTGGGTGGTTTAGCTGGTGGTTACATGATAGACAAAGACCCAAAAGCAAGAAAAGAAAAACGTCGTGAAGCTTTGATGCAGGTTGGTAACGTTTCCATTCCTATTTTAACTGTTGACTTTTTGTCTGATAAATTAGGTAAATACGGTAAAGTTGCAAAAACTTGTGGTGCTGTTGCAGGTATATTTGCGGGAGTTTATTTAGCAAACGTTATTATGAATCGTGTTAACAATTTTATTTTCCGTCAAAAAGAAGGTAGAGATATGAAAATAACAGATTTTTCAGCCCACCTTGATGATGCAGTCGTAGCAGCATCTTATGTATCAGCATCACCGATTGTACATGCGATTGCAAGAGTTATTCCTGCAGCTCTAATGATACCAGGTAATGAAGTCGGAAATAAAAAGTAGTAAGATATAAAGTAGTAAGGCGTGAATTTGCTATGCAAATTCACGCCTTACTTAATTTAAAATTTCCATACTCCCAAAATCTTTTGTTAAAAATTTAGCAAGAAATTAAACTAAATTAAGCCAAACCTAAGGCTTTTCTGTACCACGAAAAAGACTCCAATTCTGTACCATTAAAAGTAGTTTTTAATTGTTGCTTTTTCAAGTAGTTTTCAAATTCATCGTTGAATGCAGATTTAACTGTTTTGATTTCTTTAGAGATAAGTTTCATAGTTTTTTCTCCTATATTAGTAACACACATTTATATAAAATTCAGTTAATTCCCACACATTTTATGCGTATATTTTAGCATAAAATCTCGCCTCTAGCAATCGACATGTAAAGAATTGTAATGAATTTTATGAAAAATCACTCTTTAGAATAATGCTTGCATAGTTAAAAAGTATATATAAAAGCCCACATTAGTAATCCATTTTTGTAGATTTTCTAAATTTAACCCAGCCTTGTGTTTGTTTATTTTTTGATTTAATATAAATAAGTAATAGGGTAGTATTTAGGAGTTAGAATTGATGTACAATGTAGCGATTATTGGTGCTGGACCAGCGGGGATTTTTTCTGCTTTAGAGATTGTAAAACTTCGTCCAGAGTGGAAGGTTGTTTTAATCGAAAAGGGGCAAAAAATTGAAAAAAGAAAGTGCCCAATCAGAGAAGGTTCTCCAAAATGTGTAAACTGTAAACGTTGCGGTTTGCTTTGCGGTTGGGGCGGTGCTGGTGCGTTTTCAGACGGCAAATTGACACTTACACCTGATGTTGGCGGACATTTGGTAGATTATATGAGCCGTGAAAAGGTTGAAGAACTAATTAATTACGCAGATAATATGTACTTAGAACACGGTGCTACTGACGAGGTTTTTGGTACTAATATGGAAGTGTTTAGAGAGATTGAACGTCAAGCTGCTTTGGCAGAATTGAAACTTGTTCATTCACCTGTAAGACACCTTGGTACAGAACGTAGCTTAGATGTCTTGAAACACATGCAAGACTATTTGGACGAAAGAATTACTATTTTAAATAATGTTACTGCGCAAAGCTTGATTGTTGAATGCGAACAAGTAAAAGGTATTGTACTTGATAATGGCGAAACAATAAAGGCAGAATATACGATTATTGCTCCAGGGAGAGAAGGGGCGGATTGGTTGACGCATGAGTTTGCAAAAAACAAAATCGGCATGGTAAATAATGCCGTTGACGTTGGTGTGCGTGTCGAACTTCCTGCGCCAGTTTTTGCGCCTTTGACAGATAAATTGTATGAGTCAAAATTGGTTTATTATTCACCAACCTTTGGTGACGAGGTTCGTACTTTCTGTATGAACCCAAATGGTGAAGTTGTTCAAGAAAACTATAATGGCATTGCGACTGTTAACGGCCATAGCTATGCGAATATTAAGACTAATAATACGAACTTTGCACTTTTAGTTAGCAAAAAATTTACTGAACCATTTAAACAACCAATTGCTTATGGTCAACATATTGCAAGCTTGGCAAATATGCTTGCTGGCGGAATCTTGGTTCAAAGATTTGGCGACTTGTTAGAAGGCAGACGTTCAACTCCAGATAGAATTAAATCAAGTATAATCACACCAACTTTGAGCTGCGCAACTCCTGGCGATTTGAGCTTGGTAATTCCTTATAGACAAATGAAAAGTATTATTGAAATGCTTTTTGCACTTGATAAAATTGCTCCAGGAACTGCTTCTAGATATACTTTGCTTTATGGTATTGAGGTTAAATTCTATTCAGCAAGAGTTAAGTTGACAGATGAACTGGAAACAGAAGGTGTTAAAAACTTGTTTACAATCGGTGATGGTGCTGGTGTTACAAGAGGATTGATACAGGCTTCTGCGTCTGGCGTTTATGTTGCTCAAACAATTTGTGCAAGAGGATAAGAGATTTTGTTGGGCAGAAAGCCCAACAAACCAAAAACTAACAGAAAGGTTCTAGTGCTCTAACTAGAGAAGGAGTTCAACTTCACTAGTTAGGGAGGTCGCAGTCGTGCTTGAGCTTTGCGAAAGCTACGAATGCGGGTGGGTATTGATTAAAATGAAAATAGTTATTAACACTCTTTCCCGCCTTCGCATTACTGTCCAAATAAAAAATAGCAAAAAAAGGTGCGCCTGCGGCGCACCACAAGAATTTACATTAGTAATTTATTTTATAACCTTCTGCGATTACATTTAACAAAACGTTAATGACTTCACTTTTGCCAAACAATCTCTTGCTGATTTGTGAAAAACTATGCTAAAATAAATTTATGGAAGGCGTTAATCAAGAGTATTTAGACGAGCTTAAACAAAAGGTGCATAGCAAGATTGAAAATGTTGACTTGTACCAATATAAAGGCAGCGTTTCAAAGTTATTAGGTTTAACCGTTGAGGTAAAACTTCCAGGGCTGAAAATTGGTGATTTGTGTTATATAGAAGCTGCAAACGGAGAAAAAAAGCCTGCCGAAGTTGTTGCCTTTAAAGGTGATGCTGCTCAATTGCTTTTGCTTTATGACGGAGCTGGAATTGGGCAAGGTAGTCTTGTTACAACAACCGGTCAACCTATTATTATTCCAGTTGGTGATTTTTTGCTTGGCAGATTGATTAACCCGATGGGCGACCCGATTGATGGCAAGCCCTTGAATATAGAAGGTGCGACATGGCGTCCAGTTGAAGGTCCTCCTCCAGGGCCGTTTGAACGTCCGATTATTACAGAAATGTTCTCTACTGGTGTAAGAGCTATTGATTCTTGTTTGACCTTTGGTTGCGGTCAGCGTATGGGCTTGTTTGCAGGGTCTGGTGTTGGTAAAAGTACTCTTTTAGGTATGATTGCGAGAAACTCTGATGCAGACGTGAACGTCGTTGCACTAATCGGTGAACGTGGTAGAGAAGTAAAAGAGTTCGTTGAAGATGCTTTAGGACCTGAAGGTATGAAGAAATCTGTTTTGGTTTGCTCAACAGGCGACCAACCGCCTTTGATTAGACAAAAATGTCTTTTGACTGCAACTGCCGTGTGTGAGTATTTTAGAGATCAAGGTAAAAAAGTTTTCTTGATGACGGATACCGTAACTCGTTGTGCGATGGCGGGTCGTGAAGTTGGTTTGTCAATTGGGGAACCTCCAACAATGAAAGGTTATCCGCCTTCAATTTTCTCTTGGTTGCAAAAAGTTTTGGAAAGAGCTGGTAACAGCCCAAAAGGTTCAATTACTGCCTTTTATACAGTATTGATGGAAGGTGACGATATTAACGACCCGATTGTAGATACAGTGCGTGGTATTACAGACGGTCACATCTTCTTATCAAGAAAAGTTGCAGAGGCAAACCACTATCCTGCGATTGATATTTTAGGAAGTATTTCCAGACTTATGTCCGCAATTGCCTCTAAAGAACATAAAGAGGCGGCTGGTAAGTTGCGTAAAATTATGGCAATGTACAGAGAAAATAAGGACTTGATTGATGTAGGTATGTATCAACCAGGATCAAACCCAAAACTTGATATCGCAATTGAAATGATGCCAAAAATAAACGCATTCCTTCAACAAAGAACAACTGACAGTGTAAGCATGCAAAACACGATTGACACTTTAATTAACATGATGTCTGGCGTCGATGTTTAATTATCTTTTATAAAGCATAAAAAAAACCACTCGGTGTGTGTTTCGAGTGGGTTTTGTTTTCTGCATCCTAATGGTCTTTTTAGTGTTTATTATCTAGGAGTTTATATGATTTTTGGGGTTTTATATATTTTTCTTTTGCTATTTAGTGTTTCGGCTACACTTAAAGTGTGTACTAATATTATTGCACATAAGATTTTAATGTCAAGAAAATTGTTTTAAAAATTTTATTAAAATTTTATAAAGAGCTTTAATGCAATAATAGAGGGAGTTTCAATACCTTTACATTACTTAACATTTACAAAGAAAACAACGTCTAAAATAATAATTGTAAAAATTACCCTTATTGTACTTAATAATAAAAGACTGGCATTTTTTCAATGTCAGTCTTTTTCTTTTTTCAATCTTTTCTATTAATCTAATGATTGATAACCAGATTTGTGTGATTTTAGAAGAACACCACGTTTTGAAGTTTGAATGAAATCAATCATTTTTTCAATATATTCGTTCATTGGAATTTCTGCTTTAATCTTTTCAATAGCTTGAGAAGTGTTATATTCTTCTGATATCAATAATTTGAATGCTTCGTTAGTAGCAGTTCTGATTTCTTGAGAAACTCCTCTACGTTTCATCGCAATAACGTTCAAACCACGAGGAACTGGTGGTCTGCCTTCGCCTTTTGAGTATGGCAAAATGTCTTGTCTTGATGCTGAGAAACCGCTAATGATTGCCATATCACCAATTCTAATGTTTTGGTGGAATACGCTCATACCACCAACGAATGCACCAAAGCCAACGTGAACGTGACCGCCAAGAGTTACTAAGTTAGCTAAGATTACTTGATCTGCAAGCACACAGTTGTGAGCTATGTGAGAGCCAACCATTAATAAACATTTATTACCGATTCTTGTAGTGAAATCACCACAAGCTGCACCTCTGTGGATAGTTACGTTTTCTTTAATAATAGTTTCGTCGCCGATAACAACTTTTGTTGCTTCGCCTTTGTAACCAAGGTCTTGAGGTTCAGAACCAATAGTTGCGAATGGAGAAATTGTACAGTTTTCACCAATTTCTGCAAATTCAATATAAGCGTTTGCGATAACTCTTGTGCCTTTTCCGATTTTAACACCTTCGCCTATAACTACGTTAGGACCAATTGTTACTCCCTCTGCAATTTCTGCCGATGGGTGAATAACCGCTGAAGGGTGAATTAATGATTTTTCTAAAACTGTCATTTCTTTCTCCATATATAATTTATCTACAAATTAAAGTATAATATAAAAACTTTTAGTTTCTCTAAATATTTATATAATCTTTATCTAAATGTAAATGAAATATTAAAAAATAATAAACTTTCTCCTCTAATCTAATTTGATAGCTTATAATTATCATATATAATATTTATAGGGGAGAATATCATTATGAAAAATCCATTCAATTCAGGGAAAAATGAAGAAAAATTAAACGAAGAAATTAAAATCGAAGAAGAAAAAGCAGCAGAAGAAACTTCAAACGATGAAGAAGTTGCAGAAGACGCTGAAAATAAAACAGAAGAAACTACTAAAAAAGAAGAAGTTAATCCTCTTCAAGAAAAATATGATACTTTAAATAATCAATATATTAGACTTGCAGCAGATTTTGATAACTATAGGAAGCGTCAAGAACAAGAAAAAGAAGCTCTTTTAAAATACGGAGCTGAAACAACTCTAAAAAAAATGATTGAAGTACTTGATAACTTTGAACGTGGTTTGAAGGCTATTGAAACGGTTGATGATTGCGAAAAAGTTAAAGAGTGCTACAATTTGGCATACAAAAACTTTACAGATGTTTTGACAAAGGCTGGTTTGGAGGCTATCAAGGCAGAGGGTGAAACTTTTGATCCTAATTTCCATGAGGCAGTTATGCAAACTCCAAGCACAGAACACCCAGAACATACAATTATTGCAGAATTGCAAAAGGGATATAAATTAGGTGACAAGGTTCTTCGACCAACCTTGGTAAACGTAGCAACAGAGGGATAATAAATTAAAGGAATATAAGATTAGCTATGAGTGATTACTATGAGATATTAGGCGTAGAGAAAAACGCTAGCAAAGACGAAATTAAATCAGCATTTAGAAAAATGGCACGCAAGTGGCACCCAGACGTAAACAAGGCTCCAGAAGCGGAGGCAAAATTTAAGGAACTGGGCAAAGCTTACGAAACCTTGATGGACGATGATAAGCGAGCAACCTACGACCGATTTGGTGAAGACGGTTTGAAGAATGCAGGCTTTAATACTCAAGGACCATTTGCGGGTGGTTTTGGTGATTTAGACGAAGTATTTAATTCTTTCTTTGGAGGCTTTGGTTTCGGCGGCGGAAGACGTCAAGACCCAAATGCTCCACAACGTGGCGATGATTTAAGGCTTGATATCGAATTAGAATTTGAAGAAGCTGTTTTTGGCTTAACAAAAGAAATTAAGATTGATCACTTAGAGGCTTGCAAAACTTGTGGCGGAACTGGCGCAAAAGAAGGTTCTAAGCCAACTACTTGCTCAACTTGCGGAGGCTCTGGTAGAGTTCAGCAAACAACCAGAACTGTTTTGGGACATTTCACTCAGGTGGTAACTTGTCCTCATTGTCATGGGAAAGGTACAGTAATTTCAGATCCTTGTCCTGATTGTCATGGCGAAGGTCGTAAAACTGTTGAGAAAAAAATTGAACTTAAAATTCCTGCTGGTGTTGATAATGGTTCAAAAATGCGTCTTTCCCACGAAGGAGATGCTGGAATAAATGGTGGAATTGCTGGCGATTTGTATGTTGTAATTCATGTGAAACCTTCAACTTATTATAAACGTGATGGCGCAAATGTATTCACAAAATTAGACATTACTCCTGCCCAAGCAGTTTTGGGTGACACTGTTATAATCAAAACTTTAGATGGCGAACGTCAAGTTTCTATTCCTGCAGGTATTCAGCATGGTGAAGTAGTTAAGTTAAGAGGAGCTGGTGTTCCAAACTTGTCAAAACCTTCTGTGCGTGGTGAACATGTCGTTGTGGTGGGAATTAAAACTCCAACACATATTTCTAACGAAGAAAAAGCATTATACCAAAAACTTTATGAAATTCAGGCTGGACGTCAAGCAAAAGAAAAAGCCTCTATGAAGGAACGCTTGAAGGGCGTATTTAAGTAGTTTTCCAAACATTGTTTTAATAGTTTGCTTATGGTAAAATCTAAAACAGGGAAATTTGGAGAGATTTAGATGCGCAAGTTATTGTTAATATTGGGAGTTCTATTGATTGGTTGTACTAATGTTTTTGCAGCCAAAATTCCAGTTGAAGTAAAAGACTATATAACCTCAAAAATTCCGCAAGCTGATATTAGATTTGATGGGGTGATAATTCTTCCCGACAATACAGTTTACTTGCCTTTGTATCCTTCTTTGTTTTCTGATATAAAAAGTTTGAAGATTAAAGAAACTTATCCTGCAAACCAAGATTTGAAACAAGAACCTGATGTGGTGATTTTTAATAATGACTTTGTTTTGTTAAAGGTATTATCTGATGGTGAAGGACATAGAACTGTGCTTCATATGGTTAATCCTCCCTTGCAGGTTAGAACTGGTTTGTTACCGCAAGACATGCTCGTTCCAAGTGGTTTGATAATTCCAGAAAACATTAAGGGAATTATTGGTAACTTAAAAATTGATACAAAAAACGAGGACGTGATTAAGGTTGAAAATAAAGATTCTTATGAAGATTTTTTGTCTGAAACTGAACCTGATATTGCGCAAACTCTAATTTCTCAATTAAAGGATAAGGTTTTGTTTGTAACAACAAACTATTCAAAAAATATTCAAGTTGTAGAACCCGCAAAAGCAGTTCCTAGCTATTCACTAGCGCAAAAGTCTATTCCTATTGATATTAAAGCTGTAAATGACGGTAAATTTTTGTTGGTAACAACTTACGATAGACCTTTTGTCGATATCATTTCTATTGCAGATTCTAGATTTATTAAACAAGTCAACTTGTCATCTAATCCTGAAGAAATTTTGATTGACGAAGCTGCAAAAAAGGCTTATGTAACTTCACCAACTGCATCAACAATTTTTGTTATAGATTTAAACACAATGTCACTTGTGCAAAAAATCAAGATAAACGGTTATTGTGAAAAACTAAGATTATTTGAAGATAAATTATTTTATGTTGATAAACTAAAAAACGAAATCTGGGCAATTGAATTAAAAAAAGGATATGAATTAAAGGATATCGGTCAATTCCCTAATGTTTCAGATTTAGTGTTTACAAATAACAAATTGTTTTTGGCAAGCAGAACCAAGAGTAGAATTGCGATTATTGATTACTCTACATTGGGTTTGATTAATGAATTTACAACAGTAAATAAACCGCTGTCAATGCTATTAGATGGAAAAACTCTGTATGTTTTAGGTGCGCAAAACAATGTTTTGCAAAAGATTAATACAGATAATGATACTCAAATGGGTAATATGGCATTAGGTACTGACGGTTTCTCATCTGGTTTTCACAGAATTGATAATACAAATCTAGCAGTTGTTACAGATTTAAAAAGCAATAAGTATACAATTGTTGATTTGCAAAAAGGCAGAGTGCTTAAAACTTATGCTTTGAATGTTCCTATTAAGGACGTTATTATAACTACAAAAGTTAATTTATTTGATTAGAGGCGAAATATGGATATTGTAATGGACGAGGTTACAGCTGGTGTATTGGCTGAACTAGAAAAAACTCAAAAAGATTTTTGGAATGTGCCAAGAAAAACTGGCGTTTTGATGAATAGTTTTATAAAAATGATGAATATAAAAAGCGCATTGGAAATAGGAACTTCTAACGGGTATTCTGGTATTTGGCTAGCTAAGGCTTTAAAACAAACTGGCGGTAAACTTACTACAATTGAGTTTTATGAAAAAAGACAGTCTATTGCAAAAGAAAATTTCAAGATTTGTGGTGTTGATGATGTTGTTAGACCAATTCAAGGCTCTGCGTGCGAAATTTTAGCCTCTTTTGATGAAAATGAAAAATTCGATTTTGTGTTTATTGATGCTTGTAAAAAAGAATATGTTAAATATTTTGAAATGATAAAACCACATTTAACCCCAAAGGCTCTTATTGTTGCTGATAATATAATTTCTCACGCTGAAAAAGTTCAAGATTTTATTGATGCTGTTGACGCAGATGACGATTTTCAATATGAAATATTAGAAGTTCCAGGTGGAATTCTGGTTGCTTATAGAGGTTAGATAAGTTAATATAAACCCTATTTACTTAATAGCTAGTCCAGATTGTGACAAATTGTAAAATTTCTATGTTATTCTGACAAAAAAAACTTTTCTTTTGTTTTAAATTGTGTATAATAGAACAAAGGAAGAAGAAGATTTATGATACAAACAACTTCACAAAGAATAACAAAGCCAACAAATTTACAAGAAGAGATTGAATGCTATTTACAAAAAGTTTTTGAAAAAGAACTTGAAACAAAAGACTCTGTTCTATTAAGCTACAACCCTTTTGTTATAAAAAAGATTGCAAGTTATTTGTCTGGACGAATAAAAATGCCAGCATCGATTGGTATTGCGGGTGAAACGGCAAGTGGTAAATCTACCATAACTATGGATTTGATTGATACAATTGAATCTTTTGCAACAGAATTTAATATAGATGATGCAATTACTCGTGTTAATACTGACGATTATTATTATGACCGTTCAGAAATGGTTAAAGAGGCAGGTAGCTTTTCAGAGTTTGCAAAACACTATGACTTAGATGTTCCTCAAGCTTTGGAATTGGAATTGATGAATAAACACATCATGGAATTGCTTTCTGGTAAGGAAACTTATCTTCCAAAATATGATATGAGCGGCACTGCTATTAGACATGATAATTATACATTGGCTAAACCTTCTAAAATTATTATTTCAGAAGGTTTATTTACGCTTACAGAAAAAATTAAAGATGCGTTTAATTTTAAAATCTATGTAGATATTGATGAAAAAATCAAGAAAGAAAGATTTTATGTAAGAGCAAAAGAACGTGATTTGGGCGATTCTGCTGATTTTATTTATAAAAATGCGAATGATAAAGCAGAAGTTCATATCAGACCTTGTAAAAAGTATGCTGATATTGTGCTTTCAGGCTCTGCGGAAAGAATTAAATACAAAAACTTCTTGAACAAAATTATTGGCGTAATTCAAGAATTGTATTATCAATAAGAAGTCGCTAAAAAAGAAAATAAATAAAAGAGGTTTATTGCTTTTTAAGCCTCAATGTAAGTTTCTTTTGCGTTGTATTTTTGTATCATTTCATTTTGCTTAACTTCAAAATATTTTTCACACCCTGTGTTTGCCGCCATTGCGCTTAATACACCTCCAACAGTTCCAACTAAGAATTGGCTCATTTTGCTTTTATTTTTCGTGAAAAGTCTTGTGAACATTACGCCGCCTAAAATTGACATGAAAAAGGCAACGTTAGAAATTGTTGAGTTGTTTTTATCTTGCTTTTTATATTGGATTGCAAAAGAGTCTGCATTTTGCGTAGGAAGGCGATAATATTTAGTTCTACCGCTCTGTAAAGTAACGTTTACGTCTGCAAATTGACTGTTCGGTTGTTTGATAACTTGTGTTTTTATGCTCATAGTTACAATCCTTTCACCTTGCATAAAACCTGTGAAGTTTGAGAATTGATTGATTAGAGAAAGATGTTTACAAAAATTTACTTTTTTATACACAAAAAATGAGGTGAGCAAATTTGCGCACCTCATAAAACTTATTATTGTTAACAAATTTAGTAAACCGGAACATCAATTGGGTTAAGCAATTTAACTGTTAACACGTCACCTTTGTTGATATAAACATCTTTACCTTTTCTAAACATATCAGCAACGCCGTCGCCAATCCAGTAACCTACGCCGCCAATAAAGCCGCCAACTGCACAGAAAGGAGTTGTTAAATATTGGATACCAGGAGCAGATTCGCCAGCTTTTAGACCATAATTTGTTGAGTTTTTAGTTATTTCAACTGCTCTTTCGTAATTCTTTTGAACTGCTTCGCCGTAGCCTAAGTTTTTGTATAATGAACCATCATAATAAATATTATCAAATTGGCAAACTGCTAAGTCTAATGGAATTTGACGACCATTTGGAGTTACAATGTGGTCAAAATCAAGATAAAGTTTTGCACCTCTTGAAAATCTTTTAGCGGTGTTAACTTGTGCTACACTTCCTCTTACGACCGAACCAGATGGCAATATAACATTTGTGCCGGTAGATAACTCATTCTTCATTGTTGCTACAAATGAGTCACCCTCGCAACCAGAAAAGGTACTAACTGGTTGTAAAAATTCAAGCTGAAATACCGTGCCAGCTGGTATTCTTTTTGTTCTAGCATCAGCCTTAAAAGCTCCTGCAAAAGCAGTGTTTGAAACTAAAAACATTGCAATTAATATTGTTAATATTTTTTTCATATATCTCTCCTCTATAATTACTCCACCCTGAAATCTAAGATTTCTTTTCCACTTAGCATAGTGGAAGGTTTACCCAAGTGAGTTTCCAGACAGAAATTATAGCACATTATAAACTCAAATTCAAATCATCATTTTTGTTTTTTGCGCATTTAATCATTTGTGAGGCAACTAGTGCCGTAATTGGTACACAAATTACGATTGCAATGCTGCCGATTAGAGCGGAAGCGGTTTCTGTAACTACTTGATTAAGGTTGATGAACTTTTGCATATCAATGTTTTCAGCTAACAATAGTAATGGTAAAGAACCACCCATATAAACTAAAATAAGTGTGTTTGCCATTGTGCCGATAATATCTTTACCTACGTTCATGCCAGAAACAAATAAATCTTTGATACCTTTCGTTTTATCTATTTCATAAATCTCATTAATTGTACTCGAAATTGACATTGCAACGTCCATAACTGCGCCAAGCGTAGCCAAAATCATTGTTGCAATTGTTATGCTAATAAAATCTAATTCTGGGTGCGCAGTATAAAGAAACATTGAGGTTTCATCAGCAAACCCAGTTAAATGCGCCGTAACCATAGTGACAAAAGAAAGCATGCCAGCAAATGCTAGGCTTAAAATTGTGCCAATAACGGCAGCAGAGCTTTTCGCATTAAAACCGCCAACAGAGTACATTGTTATTGCAGTCGATAGTAAACATACAATTATTGAGGCTAAAACTGGATTAATGCCATGCAATATCATTGGTGAAAGCAGATGAGTAATTAATAGAATTGTTGCACCTATTGAAATAAGGCTATACAAACCTTTTTTGCGTCCAACGTAAATCAATAATCCGCAAAATAAAAGAGAGAGCCATGCAAGTGTGCCAGAACGTTTTATGTCTTCAATTGAAAACTCTACACCAGCTCCGTTGTCTTCTGCGTGCAAAATGACTTTTGTATTTTTCGTTAACTTGATATCGTAATAAGGGTTCCCAGTTAGCATGTTATCAAGCTCAACCGTTTCACCTTTAAATTGACCCGTTAGTAGTTTTACTTCAATCGCTTGTTTAGTTTGCGTAACATTAGTATCTGTCAAATCAACATACTGAACCTTTTGCACGATACCAAGCTCAGATGGTAAAATTTTTCCCTCATCGGCTAGACAAGGGAGCATTGATAGTAACATGGTTAAAAATATAACAAGTTTTTTCATTCTAAACCTCAAATAATTTTCTTTGTTCAGATGGCATTTTAATTCCCAAGTGTCTGTAACCTTCTGGTGAAACCTTGCGTCCTCTTGGAGTTCTTTGCAATAAACCAGCCTGTAATAAATAAGGCTCGCAAACATCTTCGATTGTTCGCACATCTTCACTTAAAGCTGCTGCAATCGTTTCTATACCAACTGGTCCACCGTCATATTTTTCAATGATAAGGTTTAATAACGCTCTATCAGTATTGTCGAGTCCAAATTCATCGATTTTTAAGATGTCTAAAGATTCGTTTGCAACTTTTTGGTCTATAATGCCATCATATTTAACGAGCGCAAAATCTGAAACTCTTTTAACTAATCTGTTTGCAATTCTCGGAGTGCCACGAGAGCGCATTGCAATTGCTTTTGCACCTTCTTCTGTAACCTCTGTTTCAAGAATTTTAGCCGTTCTCATAACAACTTTTGCAAGCTCTTCGACTGTGTAAAATTCAAGTCTGTGAATCATTCCAAATCTATCTCTTAGCGGACTAGACAATTCGCCTGCTTTTGTAGTAGCACCAATTAGCGTAAATTTCGGCAAAGGAACTCTTAACGTTTTTGCCGTTTGGCTTTTGCCAGTTGTCATATCAAGCGTGAAATCTTCCATTGCCGGATACAGAATTTCTTCTGCAACCTTGTTGAGCCTGTGAATTTCGTCGATAAAGAGAATTTCGCCGCCTTTTAATGACATCAAAATGCCAATAATATCACGAGGTCTTTCTAATGCTGGAGCTGAAGTTATTCTAATTTCTACGCCCATTTGTGAGGCAATAACACCAGCAATCGTTGTTTTACCTAAACCAGGAGGACCATAAAAAAGTAAGTGGTCAAGAGGTTTGCCACGTTTTTTTGCCGCTTCTAATGTGATTTTAAGCGTTTCTTTTAAAGCTCCTTGACCTATGTAACTATCAAAATCTTTTGGTCTTATAGAGTTTTCAAATGTATTGTCGTATTCTATTGTTTCGGGCTTTATTATAGGATTTTTTTTAACCCTTTTCCCTAATCCCTCATCGTCTGATATAATAGCCATACTCAGATTTTAGCATAAAATTTCAGCATGGTGAAGAACTAATCAACCTTATAAACGTACGCTTATGATATAATATAGTAAACAAGGAGTATTTTATGTCAAAAACATTAATTCTTATTGACGGACACGCATTGGCATACCGCCAGTTTTTTGCATTAGAAAGGACTGGCATGAAAAATTCAGACAACCAACCAACGTGGGCAGTATATGGTTTTTTTAAAGCTATTTTTGACCTTTTGGCAAAAATACACCCTGATTATATTGCAGTAGCTTTTGATGTTGGCAGAAGAACCTTTAGAACAGAGAAGTTTGAAGAATATAAAGCTAATAGAGAAGCCATGCCAGACACTATGAGAAGTCAGTTAGGCATTATTTGTGAAGGCTTAAAGGCTTTTGACATTCCAATAATCACAAAAGAAGGTTTTGAAGCTGATGACGTGATTGGAACCATCTCAAAAACCGCTTCTGATAAAGGACATCACACTTTAATTCTTACTGGCGATCAAGATAGTTTCCAACTGATTGATAGAGAGGGAAGGGTAAAGGTTTTAATTCCCTCAAAAGGCGAATTAATTGAGTATGATTGGAACAAGGTTTATGAAAAATTAGGCGTTTATCCTGACCAAGTAATCGATTATAAGGGGTTAAGAGGTGATACTTCTGATAATATCCCAGGAATTAGAGGTATCGGAGAAAAAACTGCACAAAAATTGTTAAATAGATATAAACACTTAGAAGATGTACTAGCAGATTGCGATAATATTCCAGAAAAAGCAGTGCAAAAGAAAATCTGTGAACAAAAAGATATTGCGATTTTGTCAAAAGATTTGGCAACTATAGTGAGAGATGTTGAACTAGATTTTGATATTGACACAGCAACTGTTACTTTACCTAAAATAGAAGATGTGTCAGCCTTTTTAAGAAAAATGCAATTCTATACTTTTATCAAAAATATAGACAAAATTTTAACTTCATTTAATCCAAACGCAGAGGTTGAAGAAAACGAAAATTTAAGTTTGTTCAATCAAGCTCCACAAGCACAAGGCAATGTTCAACAGAGCCTTTTTGCACAAGCAATTAAAGAAACAGTTGAAGAAACTCAACTAGAGTTCAAACAAGTCGAGAACAAAAATTGCGAAGAAGTTTTATCAAAGCTTTCAAACTCTGAAAGAATTGCGATGAAATTCTATCAAAAAGACGGAAAGATTATTGCAGCGTCGGTTTCTAATGGCGAAAATTTCATCTTTGAAGAAGGAATTGTAGAAAAACTTAAACCAATCATTGAAAACGCTGAAATAAAAAAAATCGGCTTTGACGCAAAATCTGACTACCATTTGCTTTTAAACAACGGTTATACGCCAAAAGGTTTAGAATATGATGTAATGCTTGCAAGCTATGTAAAAGACCCAAATAGAAAGCATACGCTAGAAGCGCAAGCACTAGATTTTCTAAACCATATAATTATGACGAATGACTCTGAAATGGGTATGTGTGATGAGGCGCACACGATTTTTAGTTTGTACGATTATTGGCAAAAGAATTTAGACGAAAGAGAACAAAAACTTGTTAATGAAATCGAAATACCACTAACTATTGTTCTTGCTAAAATGGAGCATACAGGTGTTGCGATTGATTGCGAATATCTAAAAGAACTTTCTTCTTATATGACAGAAAGACTTGCTGAGTTGGAAGATTTAATATATCAATTGGCAGGTGAGCCTTTCAATATAAATTCGCCAAAACAAGTTGCAGAGGTTCTTTTTGATAAATTGGAATTGAAAACAAAGAAGAAAAAATCTCGTTCGACAAGCGCAGAGGTTTTAGAGGAATTAGCACAAGAATACGAAATTTGTGAGTATATTCTACAACATAGAAAATTTGCTAAATTAAAATCTACTTACACAGACGCTTTACCTTCTCTAATTAGCAAGCGTGATGGCAGAATACATACAACTTATAATCAAGCTTTGACCGTTACTGGTAGACTATCCTCTTCTAATCCTAATTTACAAAATATTCCAATAAGAAGCGAAGAAGGTAATAAAATTCGTTCAGCATTTTGCGCAATGGATAAAGAAAACTCGTTAATTTTGTCTGCCGATTATTCACAAATTGAGTTGAGATTGTTGGCGCATGTTTCTGGTGACGAGCATTTGATACATGCATTTACGTCTGGTGAAGATGTTCACGCAATGACTGCAGCAAAAGTTTTTGGCGTAGAGTTAAAAGACGTTACGAAGGAAATGAGAAGACGTGCAAAAGCCGTAAATTTCGGGATTGTTTATGGACAATCTAAATATGGTTTAGCCAAAAGTTTAGGAATTACAAACGCAGAGGCTCAAGAATTTATTGACAAGTATTTTGAAACTTACCCAAAAGTAAAAGAATATATGAACAACGAAGTTGAATTTGTTACTCAAAACGGATATGTAGAAACTGCTTTCGGTAGAAAAAGATACTTAGCATCAGAACTTCAAAGCTCTAATTATCAAATTAGAGAGTTTGCACAGCGTGCTGCAATTAACCAACCATTGCAAGGTACGGCTGCTGATTTAATTAAAATTGCTATGATTAGAGTTGACAAAGCTATAAGTAGCATGAAAACTAAAATGATTATGCAGGTACACGACGAACTTGTATTTGAAGTTCCAAAAGACGAATTAGAACAGTTAAAAGAAATTATTCAAGATTGTATGGCTTTAAAAGACCAAAACTTAAAAGTACCGCTTGATGTTGATATAAATTACGGTTCAAGTTGGAAAGAAAACTAGGCAAGAAATTCTGAAAGAATTATATTGCTAACAAGAACGCCTTTTTGATTTAGGCAAAAACCTTTTTCTGTTTGCTCTATAAAATCAGAGTATTTGGTTAAAACGTCAGAGTATTTTGTTTCAAAATCGACGCCAAATCGCTCTTTTATTCTGGTGCAATCTATGCCACTAGTTTTTCTAAAACCGAGAAAAATTTCTTCCTCGAGCTTTTCTTGCTCTGTCAATACATGTCCAAGCTCGTGTGTTGAAGGCTTATTAAGGTATTCTTCAATCGTTGTAAAATTAGAATATCTTGCACCATCAAGATAACCATGCGCAGCTACTCCAAAACCATAATACTCGTTATTTTCCCAATAGTTTAGATTGTGGCGAGATTCAAAACCTTTTTTAGCAAAGTTACTAACTTCATACCTCTCAAACCCATTTTGTTCAAGCTTTTGGTTGATTAATTCATACATATCAGCTTGCAAATCGTCATCAGGCACATTTGGCGGATTTTTACCCCAAAAAGAATTATCTTCAATTTTTAGTCCATATGTAGAGAGGTGCTGAATATCTAGTTCTAAGAACTTTTCCAAATCTAGGTTTATTTTCTCTAAGTTTTGAGTAGGCAAACCATAAATCAAATCAACACTTATATTCTTGAACCCAGCAACTTTTGCCAAACTAATTGCCTCCACTATCTGCGCAGAATTATGTCTTCTTCCAATCAGTTTTAAAATCTCGTCGTCAAAGGTTTGAGAACCAATACTAAGTCTATTTATCCCAACTCTTGCTAAATCGTTTAAGTAGTTTTGTGTTGCGTCATCTGGATTGAGTTCTAGCGTAATTTCTGCATCATCTGCAAGCTTGAACTTCTTTATGATTTTTTCTAAAAGTTCGGCTGGCATGAGAGAAGGTGTTCCACCTCCAAAATACAGAGTTTTAAGTTTTTCGTCTTTGTAATTGTCGCTAATCTCTTTTAATAGCGCAAAAGCATACCCTCTTATAAATTCGGGCTTATTAAAAGAGATAAACGAACAATATTTACACTTTGATTTACAAAATGGAATGTGAATATAAGCACTTGTAGCCATTATTATTCGTCCAATTTAATGTAATTAGAATCCCAACGCAAGTCAACATATTTAACTTTTTTGTTAAGCATTTTAACTTGTGGAAGTAGAGATGGCAATCTGTGAATTTTGTCGTAAGTACCAGAATTAAAGCTTCCTAAACGAATATTTACGGTCGGAATTTTTACATATACATCTTGTGGGTTTCTGTAATCAATGTATTCAACTGTTTCGCCAGAATCCATTTCAACTGTCATAGCAAGTTTTTTAAAGTTATTAATCTTTGTTTTATCCCAGTTTCTATAATCGTCACCGCTACCGTAAGTGATTACACGAACTACCTTAAAGTCGCTATTCAATGGCATGTAATCTCGTCCAATAAGCTTACCATCAGATGAGAAAAAGGCAATAGGTGCAACTTTTTCATCTGGAGCAATTGTTATTGCTGGTGTTCTTTCTAAGATTATAATTTGCATTCTTGCAGGAAACCAAAAACGTCTGATGTAAACATCTTGAATTGGGTCAAGCTGCATAATACTTTTTTTCAAGTTGTCGGTTTTAACCATAAAAATAGGTTTTAGCGGCACTTGATTTCTTCTAAGCGCAGAAAGAATTTTTTGTGAAGGAACAATTCTGTTGTTTACAATTTCCAACGCTGGACTGTTAAGACTGTCAAAAGCGTTTGAATGTAAACGCCATTGCGGCATTTTTAATATAAATAAAGAAACACAAATCAACCCGATTATTATAAACATTTTCCAAAGCGAACGCAACTGGTTAAGTCGTCTTTGTGACTTCCTAACTTTACGTTGCATTTTCGCTTGTTGTAAACGCCTATTTTGATGATATCTAGGTTGTTGTCCTTCGTTTGACATTATTTATTTAATCCTACGCTGTTAAGTATCATTAAAACAAGATTGTCATAATCAATTCCACAAACTTTTGCTTGTGCAGGTAAATCGCTTGTATCAGTCATGCCAGGGTTTGTGTTGATTTCTAAGAAATAAGGTTTGTCATCTTTAACCATAAAATCAACTCTAGAAACACCTGAACAACCTGCAGTTTCGTGAGCTTCTACAGCAATTTTCTTTGTCAATTCTGTAGCCTCTTTTGATAGACCAGTTGCAGGAACGATAAATTCTGATAAGCCTTTTGTATATTTTGCGTCAAAATCATACCATTCAGTTTTTGTTCTGATTTCAAGAATTTCTGTTGCAAAAGCTTTGCCCTCTTTTTCTAAAACACCAACTGTAATAAAGAAACCATCAATAAATTCCTCGATTAAAACATCGTCGTTGAATTTCAAAGCTTCATCATAAGCACTTTGCAACTCTTCTGGCTTATTAACCTTTGTCATACCAAAACTAGAACCTTCTGAAACAGGCTTTGTAATCAAGGGATATTGAAGTCCTTCTACTGCCTTCATCAAGTCGTCGCCTTTTCTTACAAATGCAGATTTGATAAGAGGAATATTCTTGTTTGTAGAAAGAACTTTTTTTGTATACTCTTTGTTCATACAAATTGCACTAGACATAACGCCACAACCGGTGTAAGGGATTTTCATTAATTCTAAAACGCCTTGAATACAACCATCTTCACCATATTTCCCGTGTAAAGTATTGTATGCATATTCAAACCCCTTCAAATCGTTCATAACGTTTGGTGAAACATCAACGATTTCAGCATTTTTGTAGCCAAGTCTATGTAAAGCTCCTAGACAGTTTTTACCAGAACGCAAAGAAACTTCACGCTCAGATGACATTCCGCCACATAATACTGCTATTTTTGCGTCTTTGTTTTGTATAGTATATTGCATAATTCTTCCTCTTTTTCTGTTTTGTCACCGATAAAAATAATTTCTGGTTTTAATTCAATTGTATAAATCTCTTTCACTGCGCTGTACATTCTAGCCATTAGCCCAAGAACATCTTCTGAGGTCGCATTGCCTTTGTTCACGATAAAGTTTGCGTGCTTTTCCCAAACCTTAACATTATTTCCTTCAAATTCCTTCACGCCAGCTTTATCCAACAATCTTCCGGCAGAATCATTTTCTGGATTCTTAAAAACACTACCCGCATTTGGATCTTTTAGTGAAGGCTGAATATTTTTTCTAAAAGTTAAATTTCTCTCCATCAACTCTTTGATTTCTTCTTGTGGAAGTTTCTTTAACTCAAACTCTGCTGAAAGCAAAATGTAACGTCCGTTGTGCAAAAGTGAGTGTCTGTAAGAGAAGTCCATTTCAGCTTTTTGCTTAAATACGACCTCTTTAGTTTCTCTATCAAAAAGACAGCAAGAAACCAATACATCTGCAATACATTGACCGTGCGCTCCAGCGTTCATGTAAACGGCACCGCCTATTGTACCTGGAAGTCCAATAAGAAATTCCAAACCGCTTAATGAAAGTTCTGCAACTTTTTGAGAAAGCAATGGGTCTTTAACTCCGCAATCTGCGTAAACTTTAGTCCCTCTTATCTCAAAATTTTTCATCTCAGTTGTAATAATAATGTTGCCTTTACAACCGTTAGAAGAGAACAACACATCAGAGCAACTTCCCAAAACAATGTAGTTGTCCAATTCTCTCAACAAGTTTGTAAACTCCTCCAAAGTTTCTGGAAGATAAAGTTTTTCAACTTTTCCACCTATTTTGAAGGTGGTTAAATTTTTTATTTCAAAGTTTTCTTTAATTTGCATGATGTTCCTTTTTGAATGTAGTTTGGGCTTTCAACCCAACAATAACCTATTTGCTTAAAGCTTCCAACTCTTTCCCTAGAGCAGTAATTGTACCTGCGCCTAAGCCGATAACAATATTGCCAGAAGTTAGCGTTGGTAACAACTTTTCTGCAACCTCTTTCATTGAACCAGCCAAATATTCTGCGCCCAAATCTTCTGCAAACGCTTTACCGCTAATACCTTCGATTGGATCTTCTGACGCTGCATAAACATCAGTAACAATTACTCTTCCAGCTTCTTGAAAAGCCTTTTTAAATTCGTTCCACAAAGATTGTAAACGAGTGTATCTGTGTGGCTGGAACACTGCAACAAGGTTTTCTTTTCCGAACTTTGAAGCTGCTGCGTCCAATGTTGCCTTAATTTCAGTTGGGTGGTGTGCGTAATCGTCATAAACTTCTATACCTTTAATTTCGCAAACCTTCTGAAATCTTCTACCCATGCCGGTAAACTCTACAAAATAGTCTTTGATTTTCTCAATCTCTACTCCGCTTTCATTTAGAGCTGCAACCACTGCAAGAGTGTTGTAAACATTATGAACGCCTGCAAGTTGTATTTTCATATCTGTTAATAATTTGCCAGAATGATAAATCTCAAAGGTTGTGCCAGTCTTAGAAAACTCAATATTTCTTGCCTCATAATCAGCGTCATCTAAACCAAATGTGATAAATTTACCGCTTAACTCGTGAACACCAGCGTTGTCTTTGTTTGCAATAACTTTTTTGGCTTGTGAGATTGCTTGATTAAAAGTCTTAACCAAATCGTTCATGCCGTTTTTGTAGAAATCCAAATGGTCTTCTTCTAAGTTGTTTATCACCAAAATATCAGGGTGGTATTTAACAATTGTTCCGTCACTTTCATCAAGCTCTGCTACAAATTGTTTGCCACTTTTGTGCTGAGCATTTGTATTCAATTCTGGAATTATTCCACCATCTACAAACGAGGGTTTAAGTCCGCCTTTTTCTAAAACAAAAGACGCTAAACCGCTTGTTGTTGTTTTACCATGTGTTCCAGAAAAACCGATAAAACATTTGCCAGCCTCTTGTGCTGATTTTGCAATCTCTGCCAACAAATCAGAACGGTGATAAATTGCCAAACCTAGCTCTTTTGCTCGAACGACTTCTGAATTATTGTCACGAATAGCCGTACTCTTAATAATAATTGCATCGTTAGGTACGTTTTCAGCTTTTTGACCGATAAAAATTTCAGCACCTAATCTTCTTAATTTGTCTACATATTTTGAATCAACGATATCGGAACCAGAAACAGTATGCCCATCTTCCAATAAATACTTGGCTAAACCGCTCATTCCAATTCCGCCGATTGCTATAAAATGATATCTTCCCATAACCTCTCCAAATTCTTAAATAATTATATTATAAATAGAGGTTTATTTACAAGAAAAAAATATTTGTTGTAGGGTTTGTATGTTCTTGATATAATGAAACCCAAAAGGGAGAAATAATATGCTAGAACTATTGAAAAAGAGTGCGATGGAACAGTCCAAAGCTATTCAAAATAAAGAAGTTTCAGCAGTAGAATTGACAAAGGCTTCTTTAGATAGAATTAAATCTATTGACGAAAAATTAGGAGCTTTCAATTCTTTAACAGAAAATACTGCATTAGAAACTGCAAAAAAAGTAGATGAAAAAGTTGCAAAAGGCGAAGAATTACCTCTTTTGGCAGGTGTTCCACTTGCTTTAAAAGATAATATGAACTTAGTTGGCTCAAAGACTACTGCTTCAAGCAAAATTCTTGAGAACTTTGTTTCACCATATAATGCTACTGCAACTCAAAAATTGTTAGACAATCTTATTCCGATTGTTGGTAAAGCTAACTTGGACGAATTTGCAATGGGTTCTTCAAATGAAAACTCTGCGTTCAAAAAAGTTCATAACCCTTGGAATTTAAACAAAGTCCCTGGTGGTTCATCTGGCGGCTCAGCAGCCTCTGTATCTTCTTGCGAAGCTTCATTGGCGTTGGGTTCTGATACAGGTGGAAGTATCCGTTTGCCGGCAAGCTTCTGCGGTATCGTTGGTATGAAACCTACTTATGGTAAAGTTTCAAGATACGGTTTGATAGCGTTCGCATCATCTCTAGACCAAATTGGTCCCTTCGCAAGAACTGTAGAAGATGCGGCTGCTTTGTTAGAAGTAATTTCTGGTTATGATTACCATGATTCAACTTCATTAAACTTGCCTGTAGAAAATTACAGAAATAGCTTGAACAATGATGTTAAGGGTATGAAGATTGGTGTTGTAAAAGAACTTATTTCAGAAGGCTTAGCACCAGACGTAGAAAAAGCTATTAAGTCTGCAATTGAAACATATAAATCATTGGGCGCAGAAATTGTTGAAATTTCTCTTCCAAACTTAAAACATTCAATCGGTATTTATTATATTTTAGCAACTGCTGAATGTAGCTCTAACTTGGCAAGATTTGATGGTGTTAAGTATGGTCATAGAACTGCTGACGCTAAAAACCTTCTTGAAATGTATTGCAAAACACGTGCAGAAGGCTTTGGACCAGAAGTGAAACGCCGTATAATGCTTGGTACTTACGCTTTGTCATCTGGCTATTATGACGCTTATTATAAGAAAGCATTGCAAATGAGAAGAGTTGTAACAAATGACTTCTTGAAAGCGTTTAGTCAAGTAGATGCGTTGATTTCACCAACCTGCCCAACTACTGCGTTTGATTTGGGAGCAAAAGCAGAAGATCCATTGGCAATGTATTTGACAGATATTGCAACAATTTCTGCAAATTTGGCTGGTATCCCAGCAATTTCAGTACCTGCTGGCTTTGATTCAGAAGGTATGCCAATAGGCTTGCAAATCATGACACCACAGTTAACAGAGGCAAAATTGTTTAACTTGGCTTATAAGTTTGAACAATCTCATGATTATTATAAACAGTTGGCAAATATTTAGTGCTGGTAATAAGTTTTAATTCAGCCCGTCACCTTTTAAAAAAAGGTGACGGGCTTTTGTTGTCGGGTTACAAATGAACGCCCAACAATCAAGCCTAGCGTCATTCTGAGTGCGATTAGCACGAAGAATCCAGCCTTTTATTAATCATGTCCATTCAGTCCTCTAAAGCCGACTAGTCAACGCAGTTCACGCCTTTCCTCAAGACAGTGGTGTTAACCCTCACCCGTATCCGTAGCGTTCGCCAAAGCCTCACGCACGGCTCCGACCTGAACTGTACCCTAAAAAGTGGACACACAAAAGTAGCGAGTGTGGTATAAAAAAGAAAGGGTACAGAAAATGGAAA
>CAKVLN010000006.1 GCA_934757275.1 uncultured Candidatus Melainabacteria bacterium | reverse complement strand
ACAAAATGACTCCGATTGAGTATAGAAATTTTTTACTTGCGAGTTAAATGTCCACTTTTTGGGGGACAGTTCATCGCCACACGCTCATGGCGCAAAGGTGTTAATTGTAAGAGCAAACGCACTTATAGGAAAGTGATAAGTTAAGATCAAAAACGAAAAATTCAACATTTTGTATGATTGACTTTTTCTCGAAAAACATTAAACTTAATATTGAATAATTGCAACTAAACACAAGGAGATATATTATGAGCAAACGATTAGACGGTTCTTCTTTATTCTCAGGAATAAATTCAGGATTAACAAATTCATTTTCTTTGCTTTCCAGTCAATACAGTGACGGTTTGACATTAGAAAACATTAACAAAGCTTTGACAAATACTAATGTTACGAACACTACCTACGGTTCGACTTTTGCTTCATATTTAAGTTCAAACTTCAATACTGTTGACAAAAATAGTGATGGTAAAATTTCTGCTGATGAAATTCAAACCTTGATGAATAATATGGCAACACAAGGTTTAACTCGTGAACAAATTATGTCACTAGGTGCATCTTCTGGCATGAGTACTTCTTTGCAAGAAACCGTGTTGAACCACTTTGATGATATTGACGCAAACCACGATGGTAAGGTTACAAATCAAGAAATCAGTGCTTATGGTGTAAATTCTGATATTCAAAAGCAAAAAATCGCTGATACAAATAGAGTTATAAACAATATGTCACTATACTATGGTGATGATTTGACAGAGTATGAAGGTAGTATGTTAGATTATCGTTATTTGAGTGATGATGAAAATACTTAAAAAGAAAAATGGGAAAATGGGAAATTAATAATTGTGGCGAAAATGCGAAGTATTTTCGCCATTCTTTTATAAAAAAATAAAATTACTAGCAAAAAATATTTTTATGCGTTTTAAAAAAGTATGATTACAAATTATTACCCTATAAATTATTCACAAATTCAATCAACAACTAACTTACACTATAAAAATAGTGTGTCTTTTAAGCAAAACATTCCGCACGCTCTTACACATACAAATATCGGTAGCTGCTTAGAAGGATATATTGGCAAGGTTGCGGTGCGAAAAGGAAATGAGAACGTTGCACTCAATGTCTTTAAGAAGTTTAAAGAGAATGCGATAGAAAATTATACTATTAGAAATGATAAGGACGAAATAGTTGGCACTATTGATTTGGCTATCAAAAAGTATCGTCAAGAACCGTGGGAAAGAACTGACCCTAGCCATGTTTTTGTCGATGAATTGAGAAATTTTTCAAACCCAAATACGCCATATTATAAAGAAGGATTGGAGTATTGCAAAGATGTTGGTACAAGATTGTTGCAGATTGCGCAAAGACGAAGTGATGAGGCGCAATGTCAAGGCAACATCAAATTGATTTCAAAAGGTGAATCTTTGAATTGGTATAAAACCGTAATTGGTATGCGTCAAGAATTTCCACCAATTCCAGGAATGCGTTTTAATATTCACAACCCAAACCAACTTTATTTGCCACCAGAAAATAAAGAGCCATTGTCTAGACTTCAAGGTGGGTTGTAATTACTGTTGACTTTCTTCGTGTTCCTCGTGAGGTTCAATTGGTTGTGGTTTTGTCATTACGCTAATAACGCTTAGAACAACCATAATCAACATAAGAACTGCAATGTAAATAAAGTAATTTTTTAGAGTTCCAGTGAAATATGTTGCAACTGCACCACCAACAATTGCTACTGAGGTTAAGATTGCAACTGTTTTTTTCTGTGAGAAACCAGCTTTTAGCAATTTGTGGTGAATGTGTTCTGCGTCAGCGACAAAAGGCGATTTACCTTTCATTATTCTTCTTAAACTAGAATAAGTTATATCCATAATTGGCACAGCAAGAACTAGGAATGGTAGTAATACTGCAAGAGCTGCCCCTTTCATAACGCCTGCAATAGAAAGTGTTGCAAGCAAGAAACCTGAAAATAACGCACCAGAATCACCCATGAAAATTTTTGCAGGGTTGAAGTTGAAGGTTAAAAATGCAAGCATAGAACCAGCAAGTATAAATGCAATTAAGGCTGTAATCGGCTGCGCTGGAGTAATGGCTACTGCTATAAGTGCTAAAGTGATTGAACTTACTGTGATAACAGAACCAGCAAGACCATCAACGCCGTCAATAAAGTTAACTGCGTTGGAAATTCCAACAATCCAAAGTAGTGTTATTGGATAAGAGAAAACTCCTAAATGTATAACGCCGCCAAATGGGTTGAAGATTGTATCAATCTGTACACCTAATAAATAAACGATTGTAGCGATTGATAATTGTATAACAAGCTTGAATTTTGCATCAAGGTTGTAAACGTCATCAACAAGCCCTAGTAAAAACATTAGAGAACCACCCAGTAATATGCCAGAAAGCAAACTTCCATAAGGATAATAACTTAATAGAACTAGGAATAAGAAGGTAAGCATTGCGCTTGACCAAATTGCAATACCGCCCAGTCTTGAGATTGGTATTTTATGTATTTTTCTAGCGTTTGGTAAGTCTACTAGACCTTCTTTTTGTGAAAATTCTATTACAAAAGGCACAATAAACACACCTATAAGGTATGAAATGAAGGCACCAATTATGTGAGCTTGTGTTAATTTAATTATCATAATTTTCCTTTGTTTTTTATTTTATTATACCAAATAAATAAAAAACGTTAGGCATGGTTTAAATTAATACAACGGATACTTTTTACAAAGCTTTGAAGAATCTAATCTCAATTCGTTCAAGATTTTTTCATCGTCAGAGTGCTTAATAGCTTCTGCGATTATTCTTGCAACTTCTTTCATATCCTCTTCTTTAAACCCACGAGTAGTCATTGCAGCTGCGCCTAATCTGATACCGCTTGTAACGAATGGACTTTGCGGGTCGTTTGGAACAGTGTTTTTGTTAGCCGTAATGCCAACTCTTTCCAATACGTTAGCCATATCTTTGCCTGTTTTGCCAGTTTTTCTTAAATCTAATGTCATAAGATGGTTTTCAGTCATACCGCCAACGATTTCCATGCCATTTTCAATAAGTCCTTCTGCCATTGCTTTTGCGTTTTTAACGATTTGTTTTGCATATTCTTTGAACTCTGGTGACATAGCTTCTTTTAAAGCTACTGCTTTACCAGCGATAATATGTTCAAGCGGTCCGCCTTGTATTCCAGGGAAAACGGCTTTATCAATTGCTTGTGCAAATTCTTCGTCACACATAATGATACCGCCTCTAGGACCTCTTAGAGTTTTGTGAGTTGTTGTAGTAACGATTTGTGCGTAACCAGCAGGTGATGGGTGTACGCCGCCAGCTACAAGTCCTGCAATGTGTGCGATATCAGCTAATAAGATTGCGCCAACTTCGTTAGCGATTTCTCTAAATTTTTTGAAATCAATAACTTTAGAATAGTTGCTTGCACCGCAAATAATTAATTTTGGTTTATATTCAAGAGCTTTTTGTCTAACGTCTTCATAATCAATGTTGCCTTCTGCATCAACTCCGTAGCTTTTTGCATCAAAATATGTGCCAGAAAAGTTTACTGGGCAACCGTGGCTAAGGTGTCCGCCATTAGACAAGTCCATGCCTAAAATTGTGTCGCCGTGTTTAAGTAATGCAAAAAATACTGCCATGTTAGCTTGTGCGCCAGAATGTGGTTGAACGTTAGCGTGATCCATTTTGAATAATTCGCAAGCTCTTTTTTGTGCTAATTCTTCTACTTTATCTACGATTTCGCAACCGTTATAATAACGTTTGTGAGGTTTGCCTTCTGCGTATTTGTTTGTCAAAACACTTCCGCAAGCCTGCATTACTGCTGGAGAGGTGAAATTCTCACTTGCAATAAGTTCTATTGTATTTTGTTGTCTGTGTAGCTCTTCGTCAATAAATTGAGCCAATTCAGCATCTACTTCTCTTACTTTCTCCAAATTCATAAACCCCTCCTAATTAAAATCCCCTAACTTAACTTTTTTATTATTATAATTAAAATCAAAAATAAATGCAAAAAAGAGGAGGTTTAATTTAAACCTCCTCTTTTATAACTAAATAATAGTTCCTTCGTTGATAAATTCAATTTTTCTAGCTTCTGGTTTAGCTTCAGGAAGAATTAAATTTTTTGTTCTAACAAATTCATCTACGTATTTTGTATCATTTTTTGGTTGCATTAAATTTGTTGGAATTAGTTCTGAGTATGATTTGTAATCGTGGCTAATTTTGTCAAAGCCTTTTACTGCATTTTTAGTTGCTCCAGCACCAAAATTTGGAGCTAAAATTTTTGTGATGTTCATGATTTTCCTTTCTAAATTTTAAATCTACAATAATAACAAAAACACTAAAAAAAATTTTTGCTAGTTTCACACATAATTGTAACAATATTTTAACATGAAAAAATAAAAATAGGGCAAGATATATTTTTAATTATTGTATTTATTTCTTTCTGGTTCTATAATATTTGTTATAAAAGGACATTGGGGAATGAAGAGCAGGGTCTGGTTAGTTATAATTTCGTTATTTTTAATTTTGTGCCAAGCAGTATCGGCACAAGGGCTTTATTCTGAATACATTCCACAAAATAATGAAGTTATTTTTAACCAATCAATGTACAAAATTGATGTTATTGACCCGCAAGCAAGTACAAATACAAAAGGCGCAAGCTACCCAGGGTTAAGAGGCGCAAACCAACTTGTTGTTTATACTCCAGCTTTTGGTTTTAGAACAAATACCAACGAATTTGGAACAGAGGCGATTGTAACGGGTGATACTGTAACTGCTCTAAGTGGTGCAGACTCTCTAATTCCTGCAAATGGTGTTGTAATAAGTGGTCACGGACAGGCTAAAAAATGGATTAATGAAAATGTAATGGTCGGTGCAAAAATTTATATTAATCCAGAAAAAAAGATTATAACTTCATATATAACTTCTGATACCTTCTTGTATTCAGCAAGAGAGCGTATTAAAGAGGTCCAAAATATGATGCTTTATTATACTCAAAATTCTGCAAATTATAACCAAAAACGCACATCGCAAAGCTTAGATAAAGCAAATGATTTAATAGATAAAGCTGTAAAAAATGGTGAAAACTCTCAAAAGTACGCATCAAAAGCAATTGAGTATGCTGATTTAGCTATGTCAACTGTTATTCCGTACGATTCTGGCGAGTTAAAAGGTGTTTGGATAAGACCTACATACTATAACGAAGAAGATATAATTAAGACTATCGACAAGATTTATAACGCTGGGATTAATAATATTTTCTTAGAAACTTATTATCACGGTCAAACGATTTTTCCATCTCAAACGATGACAAAGTATGGTTTTATTAGACAAAATGAGAACTATGTTGGTTTTGACCCTTTGAGAATATGGATAAATGAGGCACATAGACGTGGTATAAAAGTTCACATTTGGTTTGAAACCTTCTATGTTGGAAATAAACCTCCAGAAACAAACGCTGGATATATTTTGGCGAAGAAACCAGAATGGGCAAATTATCAAAAGAAAAATGCTGATTCTGAAACAATTGCTTATTCCGTTTCAGAACATAACGGCTATTTTATTGATCCTGCAAACCCAGAAGTACAAAACTTTTTGTATGAATTGCTTTGCGAAATTATTACGAGATATAAACCAGATGGCATAAATCTGGATTACATCAGATATCCTCAATCTTTAGATACGATTTATTCAAACTATGATATGTCAAATTGGGGTTACACAAAATACGCAAGAGAAGAATTTGCCAAAATGTATGGTGTCGACCCAATAGAATTAAAATTTACTGATCCTTTATGGTATCAATGGCGTGCATATCGTTGTAATAAGGTTACAAGTTTTGTAAGACGTGTAAGCGTACTTTGCAGATTTAATAAAATTGCAATAACGGCAGTTATTTTCCCAAACAGAAATCTTGCACTTAATACTAAAATGCAGGATTGGAAAACTTGGTCTATGAATAATTTTGTAGATGGTTTTACGCCATTATTCTTGACTTGTAATGATATGACTGCTATGAATTTGATGGAAGAAGTTCTAAGGAATAAGTCTGCCAGTACAAAATTATATGCAGGTTTGTTTGTAACTTTTATGAACGGTTCTTCTGCTGATTTGATGAAACAAATTCACGCAGCTAGAAAATATTGCTTAAATGGTTTGATAATCTTTGATTACGCACATTTGAGTGATTATTATGTTAATACTTTGACAGAAAGTGTATTTAAGCCAAATAAAAAAGAGGTTATCATTACAGAAACCGCTAAACCTCAACAGGCTCAATACAGAACAGGAAGTAAACGTGGAGGAAACTAAGTTGTCTGAAGAAACTAAAAAAAGAGCTTTTTTAGGTATTTGGTTTGATTGTTGCCATGTTTACGGCAGGTTATATAAAAATCAAATGGGAACGGCTTATGTTGGCAGATGCCCAAAATGCTTGCGCCCAGTGAATGTTAGAATAGGCGGTGAAGGTACAAATAGGAGGTTTTTCCGTGGCAGCTAATTTAGAAGATTTAAGAAAAGAAAATGACGTTTTAGATATATTTTGTAACTTGGTATCAATACCATCTCCTTCTCTAAAAGAGGATAAGGTTATTGATTGGATTCTTGATTTCTGTAAGAAAAATGGAATTGATGGCAAAAAAGATAACTATGGAAATATCTATATCTATGTTCCAGCAACTGATGATACAAAAGAGCCAATAATGTTGTCTTCTCACATGGACGTAGTTGGCGATGATAGCCCTGTTAACATTTACTTAGATGGTGATTTTATTAAAGCAGAAGGAAGAACACTAGGCGCCGATGATAAAGTTGGTGTTGCTTGTGCTTTAAAATTGGCAAAAGATTTAGTAGCTAATCCTAACGACTTTAAACATGGTGGCTTAGAAATTACTTTCACTCGTGACGAAGAAACTGGCATGAGTGGTATAGAGCACGTTGAATTTGGCAATATTAAGTCAAAGTATGTGCTAGTTTGTGATGCTGACAAGCTTGGTCAATTGCAAATTTCAGGTGCAAGTTATACAAATGCAAAAATTACTGTAAGAGGCTTAAAAGGCGGTCACTCTGGTATAGATATCGGTGATAAGACAAGATTAAACGCAGCAAAACTTATTGCAGAACTTTTGGCTGAATTTCCACAAGGTGCGTATTATACAGATGAAACAGGCGTAATTACTTCTTGTAATTTGGGTGCAATTGTAGCAGGTGGTATTCAAAATTCGGTTGCAAACCTTGTAGAAAAAGGTATTAAGACAAATGATTATATTAGTGAAATTATGAAGAAAACTTCAACAAATATCATTAATACTTTGGGTATGGCATCATATTCAATTAGAAGTGCAAGCGTTGCGAAAGAAGAAGAGTTAAAAGCTCTTATGCAATCAATTGTCGATAAATTCAATGAAAAACACAAAGATTTAGCCGAGGCAAAAATTGAATTTGAAGTTCATTTGTTGGCATTTGAAAAAGCTGATGACGATAGAATTGAAATTGCTCATACAAAGGCTTGTGAAAGAGCTGGCATGAAGAATGATATTTCATCATTTCACGCAGGTGCAGAAACTCATATTTATTGTCACAACAAGAACTCCAAGGGTGAAACCTTTATGCCTTCACTTTTAGGATTGGCAGATGTTTATAACATGCACTCTGCTGCTGAAAAAGTTGATTACAAAACCTTAATCAAAGGCTATGAAGTTATTAAAAATACTTTTGAAGAATTTAATAACTAGTTAATAAAACTTAACAAAATTAGCAAAAATTTTTTTTCACAGTTTTTATGATATGTGAAAGGTAGTGAATTATGACAATAATAAATCCTATACAATATGTAAAATCAGTTTACAGAGCATCTACGCATACAAAAAGAATAATGCCTAAAGGTTATGTAGAAGGTTATTTTATGAAAAAATCTCCTCTAGAAAGAACCGAAAATTTAGGTAATAAAGAAAATTGTTTTAGTAAGATATTTAATAAAATAAGTAAGTTTTTTCAAAGTAAATAAAAAAAGGAAGAAAAGTGAGGATATTTAATATAAATAATAATAGTTTTCAATTAAATGAAAATCAAGGTAAATTGACATTGAAACATGTGCGTGACGTCGACAACATTGCTCATGTTTCAAAGTTGAGAACAAAACAATATATTGATAGCAATTGTTGTGATATAACCTCTATCGTGAGAGATGGTAAAAATGATAAATGTACAACCATGGTCAACTCTGATACTAAAGAACCGATAATGTTTAATATTAATTTGAAAAATAACAGTTCTAAATATGACGAATTGAAAATTTCAGGCTTGTATAATGCAGGAAAACCTTCTAGTGTTAATGTGTCAGTAACAGAAAGAAATATGACAAAAAATTTAAATGAATTGTCAAGAAATACACTTTTAATTAGATTGCAAAAAGATTTAAAACTATATTCTAATATGACACAGAAATTACTAAAAAAATCAATTGAATTTGTAAAAAATAGTAGATAATAATTAGAAAGTAACTCTTCCGCCAATGCCGGCGTATGGGTTTGAATAATTGTCACCGGTCGTTATATATGTATTAAGTTCAACTGAACAATCATCAGATTTTTTAGTTAGTGAACAGTTTAGTGAGCTACTGTTTTTATCAACAGATATACTAGAGCGGACTTCACCCAAAGAATAGAAAGCAGATGCTCCGCTAACTCCATCTTTGTTAAATAGCGAAACTCCATAAGCTTCTCTTTTATTTCGAGAAGAGTAATTAAGTGTCGATTTGCCGTTTTTAACATTAAATAATGCGCTAAATGCGGTTTCTGTACTGTTATTTCTTTTTTCGTAACCAAGTCCTATTTTTTCGCCTGCAAAAACTCGGTATTTAGAGCTGTCTTGCTTGTAGTCAACTGATGCAGTAAAACCTCTGAAACTGTAACTTAATTTCTTAAAGATGTTTGAACTTTTTGTAACCTCTGGTACTTCATGTTTTTTATTTGTTACATCATATAATGTTGTTTCGTGTTTAGGTTCTAAAAATGCAGATTCTGCGTAAGTTGGAGTTGGCGTAGAAGGTTTGCTGGGAGGAGTTTTTTTAGTTGATTGAAAAAAGTTTTTAACGCTTTCCCCCAAGTCCTCTCCAAAATTTTCTATGCTATTTAATGTGTTTTTTACAACAGGCTCTGATAACAATGCTTTATCTACATTGTTATCATCAACAGCACATAAGAATTGTTCCAATTTATTTGGCATATACTCTCCTTGTATATATAAAGTATATATTAGAAGAGAAATTGCTTTTTTGTAACAAAATTTAATACTTTTAGTTGATGTTTTTTATATTTAATTAAAGTTTGAAGAAATTGTGTCGATAAAATAATTGACAAATGAAAATAAATCATTAAACACCATTTAGAAAGGTGAAACAAAATGGCAGAAATTGTAAATTTATTATCAAGAGTATTAACATCAAACCCTCTTACTCAAACAGGAGCGGTGACACAGGCAAAACGTTCTTCTAATCCATTTGCGCAAGCAAGCGGTAATCCTTTTGTTTCAAGCAATCCTTTTGCAAATTATGGTCAAAACAGACCAGTTGCTGGTGGATATTTTGCAGGTTATTACAACAACCAGCCTAATATTGTCGGAAGACGACTCTTTATAGAGGTATAGACTCAAAAATATACCAATTTTATTACCCCAATTTTAAGCCATGTACAAATTGCATGGCTTTTTTGTTTAAGGGGTAAATTTTATAAATTGTTCATATAGGTTGCTTTTAGTTGCTTTTACCAGCTCGATAACCGCAATATGCATATATAAAAGGCAACAAAGAGTCCAAATGAAGTTTATCAGCGCAAGGGAATTTTGCAAGAACTAAAACGCCAATTGCGTCATCTAAGTTTGCAATACAATCAAGTAATGTTAGTTTTCTATCAGGTTGTTTATCGTATGGGTCAGAAATTACATTTGATAAAGAAGCTGCACCATACATTCCTACAATTAAGCCACCCAACATTGCACCGACTTTCCCAAATGAATTGTTAAAATTTTTGCTACTTTCAGCTAATTTTAAACACCCTCCTGCAATCCAAGTTGGAATCGAGGCATTAAAAAATTGAAATACTCCTTCTTTTAGCTTGTTCTGTTTTGTGGCTTTATTTTCTCCAATCATGCCAACCGCTACGCTACCTCCAATTGATGTCGCAGAAAGTGTAATCATATCAGATAATGCATAATTTAATTTTAGCGGGTTTTTGACCTTACGAGTTTTCATCATTATTGCTATTGGAATTGCAGTTCCTAACACGGCACCAACTCCAGCCTTAATTTTATCTTCAGGCGTAATTTCTCGCTCTGTTGCCTTGTGGCGCAGAGCTGATAATTGTTGATTGAAACTTACTTTATTTGATACACTACTAATCATGATTTATCTAGACTGATATTAACTTGAAAAAGATAAAAAAGCAACTATTTGTATAAGAAGTTTACATCTTTGTGTGCTAAAATAAAAACGTAATATTTTGAGGAATCATTAGGTTATGAATAAAAAAATATTGTCGTTTTTTTTAAGTTGTTTAATACTATCTTCTAATACATTAGCATTTGCTGATAATGAATCAAATGAAACAATTTCAATAAATCAGGAAAATACAGTTGTTGTTCCTAAAAAAATTGAAAACGAAATTTATAATAGCATTGTTCAAGTATATGGCGAAAATCAAGCTAAGACAATTTTTGACAAAGTTATGCAAATTGCTAAGAATGAAATTGAAAATCGCCCAGAAGAGCTAAAGCGAGAAGATTTAACAAGGGTAGATGATTGGTATAAAGATGAAATTATTTATATGTTTTATGTTGATCAGTTTGGAGTTGTTACTCCGCAAAAGTCTAATACGTTCAAAGATACTTCTGCTATGTTCGATTACTTAAAAGATTTGGGTGTAACAACGCTTTACTTGCTACCATTTGCAGATTCGCCGATGTCTGACGCTGGATTTGATGTTAAAAACCCTAAAAATATTAGAGCCGATTTGGGTGGAAAAGCCCAATTTAACGAGTTTGTAAAGGAGGCAAAGAAGAATGGGTTTAAGATAAAAGCTGATTTAATATTAAACCATGTTTCAGACGAACACGAGTGGTTTCAGGCGTTTTTGCGTGGTGATACCTCAAAGGCGAATTATTTTGTTGTAAAAGATGAAATGCCAGAATATACAAAATACGTTGATGAAAAAGTTGGTACAATTGTTGAATACAAAGAGAAAAGTGGTAAAATCTCAAAGCGTCGATTGATATTCCCAGAAATCACGGACAATCATTATCGTAAGGTTACTTTGAATGGTAAAGATTATTATTTTTACCACACCTTTTACCCCTTTCAACTTGATGTAAATTGGGAAAACCCAGAAGTTTTGTACTATTGGCTTGATACAATTAATTATTGGACAAATATTGGGATAGACATTTTTAGATTTGACGCAATTCCATATTTGTCAAAAGAAGAAGGCACGAATGCCGAAAATCAGCCAAAGACGCACGCTATACTAAAACTTATTAGTAACTATATTCAAATGACTGCGCCAAGAACCGTAATACAGGCAGAGGCTTGTCAATATCCAAACGATATTTTGCCATATTTCGGCAAAGAAAGAAAATTTAAAACCACGATTAATAATGAAGAGAAGGTTATCAAAAGAACTGATGAGTTCCAAATTTGTTACCACTTTCCTTATATGCCAGCGATTTGGGCGTCATTAGTTACTGGTGATAAAAAGTATTTTATAGATGCTTATAAAGCAACTCCTCAAATTCCTTCAACAACCGCTTGGGGCGTATTTTTGAGAGTTCATGACGAATTAACTTTAGAGATGATTGACCCGCAAACTCGAGAAATTATTTATAATGCACTTGCACCAAAAGGAGCGGAATTTAGAAAAGGGCTGGGTGTAAGCGGTCGTTTGGCAAACTTTTTGGATAATAACCCTGATAGAATTGAAATGGCGTTTTCTATTTTGATGTCAATGCCAGGAATTCCAATTGTTTATTATGGTGACGAAGTCGGTGTTAGAAACAATTTTGAGAACGCTAAAAAGAGTGAAAAAGAACGTATCGAACGCCACAAAGCAAGCAAATTCAAATTACTTAGCTATTTTGATAGTAGAGATATTAATAGAGGTGCTGTGCCTGCCAAGTTGTTTTATGGTTCTTCAAAAGATTATTATACTTTTAATAGCAAGGTTTATAAGAAAGTTAAAAATCTTATTGCACTTAGAAAAAGCTTACCTTCGATGTCAAAAGGTGACTTTACTCTTGTGAAAACCGCATCACCACATAACTTTGCTTATATAAGAAGTTATAAAGACGAAAAAATATTGGTTATAAATAATTTGTCATCAGAAAAACTTGTTGCAGAGATTACAATTCCAATGGAAATTGTTTTGAAATCAGATGGACATATTGACCACTTCAAAAACCTTGTTAATGGTGATGAGGTAAGCGTTAATGTATCTTTGAAAAATCGTACAATGCACTTGAGAATAGCACCTTATGGCGTTGTTTGGCTGAAATTGTAGATTAAAAATTGTTGGTCTGAAAGCCCAACTTACTAATGTTGTACAAACGACAGTGAGCTACAAATATGGATAGGCAATTTGCCTATCCCAAAATATATTTAGTAGAAAGATACATACTAATAAATACCACTCCTGCGATTAAGAAATTTATACCTGCAAGTATACCTACCACCCACAAAGCGGTTGATGGCAAACCAAGGACTATTATTAAACCTAGCAAGAATTGCATTATGCCAACCAAAATTTCTAGCCACCAAAAATATAAAGTATTTTTGTTTTGTACTGCAAATGCAATTGAAGCTATACTTTCGAGTATAAAATATACTCCAATAGCGCTTGTTATCAGAATTAGGTTGAACATTGGTGCCATAAATAGAAATACGCCTGTCAAAAATAACAAAGTTCCTGCAACGATATTTAAAACAAAATGTCTAGAATAATTTCTTGTAAGAATTGCATTAATGACTTTGTAGCCACCATAGATAATGAAGGTTAAGCATAACATTAAACCAAAAGAAATTGTTGTGATTTTAGGTAGCATAAGCATTGCAAGTCCGAGTGCAGACAACAAAATTCCTTCTACTAATACAAAACTTAAAAACCTTTTTTCTGTCATAATTTACTCCTTTTACTCATAAAAGGATATCAATTAATAAGTTTTTCGTAAGCTCCAGATGGGTAATTTAGCCATTAATTAGTGATAAGCAGTTAGAATCATTGAAGGCTTGTAACGATGGGTTAATTTGGATAGCTTTTGAATAATCTTTTTTGAAACCTTCGCTATCACCAAGTTCTTTTCTGATAGCAGCTCTATAATAATACGCATCTGCGTAGTTAGAATTGTTTTCAATAGCTTTGTTCAAGTCAGCAACTGCACCTTGTAAATCTCTAAGGACACATTTTTGCAAACCTCTGATATAGTAGCTTTCAGCCAACTTGATGTTTGTTGTTGGAACTGATTTAACCGCAGTTGTTGTAATTTCTGGTGCAGATGGAGCTTTAACAGTACCAATGCCAGCACTTATAACAGGAGTGGAAGCCACTGTTGGCTGTGCTTTTGGCTGAACAACTTGTGGCTGAGATTTTTGTTGTGGTTGAACACTGGCAACCTTTGTAATTGCTTGAACTGGTTGTGCTGACTCTGTTTTCGGAGCAACTGCGGGCTTAACTTGTGCAACCTTCATTGTTGTATTGCTAGCTATGCTTGTTGCTGGTTTTGTTGTTTGTGCAATTGCTTGTTCTGGGTGAGTGTAAGTAATTTTGTTACTGTTCACATTAGATTTGATAATTGGAGCAATTACATCTTCTGTAATTCCTTGAACGACTGGAATTGCGGCTATATAATTTTCGTTAGAAACAAGTGGTTTAACATTTTTGATAAAGACTTGTTTTTCAGCTAGTGCAACAGCTTGATCTAAGTCAATAGCAGCACCTTCGTTATCAAAATACAATTTCTTCAAACGACCTCTGTTAGCGTAAGCAATGCTATCTTTTGGGTTAATTGCAATTGCTTGAGAGTAGTCGCTAAGTGCGCCAACGTTGAAGTTTAAACGTTTTTTTACAACGCCTCTGTTGTTAAAAGCTTCTGAATCTTTTGGGTTCAACTCAATTGCTTTGTTATAATCTTCTAACGCACCGTTGTTGTCGCTTAACATATATTTAAGGTTGCCTCGATTGTAATAAACATCAGAGTAACGAGGGTTGAGTTCTAACGCTTTTGCGTAATCTTCCATTGCGCCTTGAATATCGTTCATTGCAACTTTAAGAACGGCTCTATTGTTGTAAGCGTAAGCAAAATTTGGTCTAACTTTTAGAGCGGTGTTGTAATCCTGCATTGCACCCTGCAAATCATTGATTACTTGTTTGATGTAACCTCTGTTTAAGTACAATTCTGGATTGTTCGGATTGATTTGAATTGCTTTGTCAAAATCGGCAATCGCACCTTGTACATCTTTTTTTAGAAACTTAAATGACGCTCTATTTGAATATGCCAGAGCTGAATCAGGATTGCTTTCTATTTGTTGGGTAAAGGCATTTATTGAACTTTCAATTGGAGCAGCACAAACTGTACCGCAAATGGCTAATGACATAATTATGGCAAGTATTAAACTTGTTGATTTCACGATACGTACTCCAAATCTAGTTGAATTTGATTAAATTTTAGCACATAAAATTTTGTTCGCAAGTGGTTTAGAATATATAATTTTAAACTAACAAAAAATTTTTTTAGAGGTTTTATATTAGTATGAAGATTTTGCCTACACAATATAATTATACTTATACAAACTGCAATAAAGTTTCTAAAACACCTGTAACAACTCCGATAATTCAACCATCTTTGGAGCAGAAGGTTAGTGTGCAAAATGTTAATTTCAGAGGCTTTTTTGATTTATTCAAAAGAGAAAAGAAATATATGAGCGGTACAGAAGCCGTAAAATTTTTAGACCAATTGAAAATGATTACTCCGGACGCTATTAAGAGGATTGTGAAATTTGCAGGAAATGATAATCCATACAACTTTAAATGCTCAAAAGCTATGATAGAAAAAGTTGCGCAATTGGCAAAAGATGATTTTGATGTAGATGATATGCTTGATAGAACGCCAAACAATTTCTACAAAGAGAACTTCCCAGCATTTTTTGACAATTTGTATAAAATAAAGAATTTAGGCTATCCAATTTGTTACATTCCAGAATTTTTTGAGGGCGGACTTTCAAAAGAAGAGGACGCAAAAACTATTTTGGAAATTTTAAACGAGGCTTATAAACACAGAGAGGAATTATCTTATCCCTTTGCGAATGTAGAAGAGGACGAAATTGAAAAAGTCTTTTTAGATGACCCTGTAAAAACAAGAGATATAACCAGATTGTTGGGTAAAAAAGATTTTATCAGTACATTTTCTCTAAAAATTGATAACGTAGAAAATAATATTGAAAAAATTGGTGATATTGAGTTCGACCACCCATTAATTGAACAATTGCTAGAACTTACAAACCCAAAAGAGAGTGCAAAATATAAAGAGAATGAACAAAAAATTAAGGCACTAAAAAGCAAGTTTAAGGAAACAGAAGACAAAACAAGCTTAATCAAAGAGATAAACGATTTAACGAATGCTAACAAAAATCTTATGGCAAAATCTATCAAAGACCCGATAGATAAGGTTAAACTTGCTCATGTATTTTATAGAATGCGAAATGATGAAAAGAAACTCAGATATGTTCTAAATAGTAGCCGTTCAAATACAAAAGATGGCAGGTATAAATTTAAAAAACTAATAAGTAATGCAATTATTACCGATTCAGATGGCAATGTTTGCAATCAATTGAATTTCAAAAATAATAAATATTTGATGAATTTGTATACTGCAGATGAAAATTTTAGCGAAACTTTTGATACTTTATTAAAGTCAATAAATCAACAACGCTTTATGAAAGTTGCAGATATTTTCAATGATTTCCCATTGAACCAAAAATCAAAAAAACAATTCACAGAATTGGGAATCAATTTTGACAAGTGGGTTAAGGCTGATAACAATTCGGTTATTCAAAAAGAAGTTAAACTTAAAAATGAAGATAGAACAAAACATGTGATTCGCAACCTTGAAGAAGATTTTTCTGATTCACTTTTTGATGTTCTACCAAAAAATGAAGTTGAAAAACTTAAAAAGGCGATGGCTGATAAAGGTTATACCTTGAGAGATTGCAGCGTTGCAAAGTATGAAGGTGACGGCTTTATGGACGGCATTAATACTGTTACAAAGTTGTATAAAGGCGAAAAACCTGTAAGATTTGAAGATTTGCCAAGATTATTCAAAATTCTTTCTAATGTGATGGAAAAAGACGAATTTTGGACTACTAAAAATTCTGATAAAGCGATTGATGATGCAATAAACACTCTAAAAAATCATATTTTAACAATGCGTTATCAAGAAATGCGTTCTGCTAATCAAAAAATGGACGAAAAACCTATACAGATGAGTGTTAGAAAAGTCGATATGAACAATGTAGAACACGCATTATTTTTAGGGAATCATGCTGGTTGTTGTACAGCGGTTGGTTCGGGCTTTAATCAATGGACTGCACCTAATTATGTTATGTGTAAATTGATTTCAGCGATTGAGGTGCTTGATGGCAAAGAACCGATTGGTAACACTATGTGCTATATCGCAGAAATCGATGGAAAGCCTTCACTTATTCTTGATAATATAGAGTTGCGAGCAAAGTATCAATACAATGATGAAATTAGAGATTCAATCTTTGATTACGCAAAGAAAATAACCGAAGAAATTGGCAAACCAGATATGCCAATCTATGCAGGGCCTAACAGGCATAAAGTTAATATGGACGGTTTCCAACTGAATAAAAAAGATTTTAGAATAATTGGCTCTACTGGAACTGGACATTTATATTTCGATTTTGATGCAGACGCTCATTCAATAGACGGTACAGAGGTTTTTGAAGCTGAATTGTACAAAATACGCTAAGATAAAAATGAAAATACAGTCATATCAATACAATAATGTAAATAATTTCAATAAAAGGCAGCAAAATGTAAGGTTTGGTGCTAGTTGGAATAGTTCAAATATAATTACAGAAGAGTTTGTCAAAATTATGAACTTGGGCTATCCTAGTAGATTTTTGACGCAATTTATAAAAAACAATCTACAAACTGCAGAACAAGCGCAAACTCTTCTTGATTTAAGGAATATAGCTTTTGAAAAGCTTGATGTTTTATCTTCGCATTATCGCAAAGTTGGTAATGAAGATTTGGAAAATTTGTTCTTTTTAGAGCCACGAAAGGTTTTAAATACAGTAAAAATTCTAGGTAAAAAATCTTTTGTTTCTTCTTTTTGCAATAAATATGAAAATGTAGAAAATTGTATACAGACAGTTGGCGCAATTGATACTCAACATCCTTTGTATCAAAAGCTTTTAGAGTTGACAAATCCACGAGAAAGTTTTAGATATCAAACAACTCAAACCGATATTGCCCGCTTAAAGATGAAATATCAAACGACAGAAAATAGAGCCGCTTTAATCAGAAGAATAAATGAATTGACCGACGAGAATAAAAATTTAGTCAAAAAATCACTTACGGATTATCCAGAGAAAATTGAATTAGCGGAGTTCTTTTCTATGATGCAAAATTCAGATGAAAACCTTGTAGCAATTCTTGACTCTTATGGTAAACAAGATAAACACGTTTTACAAAATTTTTTGAATGATATTGTAAGAAAAGATTCTCATGGGAAAATCTGTAAACAAGTAGATTTTAGAAAAAATAAATATTTGCAAAAATTGATTACTGCAAATGATGCTTTTAAAATAACCTTCAAAAGAATGTTATCAATTTTGAATCAAAAACCGACCGAAAGTGTTGGTAAGGTTTTGTTAGATTTGCCTCAAAATAAAGAAACAAAAAAGCAATTTGAAGAAATTGGCGTAAATTTTGATAGATGGACGACTTGTGATTCAAGTTTAAAAGTGCAAAAAAATGTTGAAGGTGAAAGCAGACAAGAAGATTTGATTAAGCACTTAGAACAAGTTTTAAATTCGCCTCTATTTAATATTTTATCAGAATATAAAAAACAAAAATTCTATAAAGAAATGACTGCAAGCGGTTATCAATTAAAAACCGAAGGCGTAATGCCGTTTCAATTTCTAGCAGCTCCAAATGCAGTGAAAGGTTTGATGAAACTTTATAAAGATGACCGCCCAATATCTTTTAATGATTTATCGCCATTAATAGATCTTCTAACAAACTTTATGAAGATGGATAGCGTTTGGAACGGTGCTGACAAGAGTATGCAAGCAGGTTTAGCAAAGAAAACTATTGAAAATTCTATCAAGGATATTAAACCGAGAATTTCATTAGCAACATTAGAGCCAAGAACTAATGATGCGCAAATCACTGTGCAACAAGTCGATATGAATAATGTTGCTCACTCCTTGTTTTTAGGCAATGACGCTTCTTGTTGTATGTCGATTGGTTCTGGTTTTAAACAAGATATTGCGCCAAATTATATTATGAATAAGATGTTATCAGCGATAGAGATATTGGTTGATGGGAAAAACGTTGGCAATACAATGTGTTATATTGCAGAAATTAATAAAAAGCCAGCTTTGGTGCTTGATAATGTCGAATTAAAACAAGAGTGCAGAAATAGTAATTTGAATGACGCAATTAGAGATTCAATTATTGAGTATGCTAAAAAATATGCTAAAGAATTGGGCGTTGATGAAATGTCTGTTTATGCTGGCTTTAAGAGAAACAAAGTTAGTTTGAGGGATTATTCTTTAGGCTATGAAGACGCTAGAATTGTTGGTACGTCTGGCGATGATGTGATTTATATAGATTCCATTCCAAAGCAGGATAAATTTAATGACGAGCAAAGGTATCGTATTTTGTTGTATAGAATCGGTGAACCAGTTTCAAAACCGAAAAATGCAGACGAGAAAAAATCGACTGTAATTAATAATGTTTAGGTGGAAAGTTATTGGTGCGAAAAATCGCACCCTACAATTCTTCTTGAAAAATGTAAGGTGTTATCGTTTGACGTACCAATAACTCCCAATTAACGCAGTTTACACCCTTTCCTTTTGGAGAGGGGCAGGGGAGAGGGTACTATTAACTTAAAAGTCTGGCAGGGTGCGATTTTTCGCACCAATAACTTTAAATATTATCTTCCAATTTCAACTGCTTTTGCAGCCATAGATTTTGAAATATTTACAAGCGCAAGGTTGGCTTCATAAGCTCTTTGAGCCATAATTGCATCTGCCATATCTACCATAGCATTTACGTTTGAGGCTCTAATATAACCATTAGCGTCAGCGTCTGGGTGTCCTGGGGAATAAATTCTTTCACCTACAGTTGGGTCTTCAACGCAACCGTTAAATACAACACCACCCTGCAAATATGGCAATGTTCCAGAACCGAAAACATCTTCTTTCATTGTGTTCATCAAACCGTGGAAGGAAATATCTTCAGAGGCGTTCAATACTGGAATACGTCTAACGTAGTTTGGAGTATCAACGTTTGCAATGTTTTTTGCGTGAATATCTAATCTCAAACCATGTGCTTTAAGTGCGTTTGAACCGATATTTATTGATTCCATTAAACTCATATTTGCCTGCTTTCCTTCATATATAAATGTAATCTATTTTCAACTGTCAAAACTATTTGCCAACATTAATAACCGTCTTCATTTCCGTAATAATATTGGACATTCTTCTTGTTGCCATTGTGTACAAAAGCGAGTTCTTTTGCATTTCTGTTAATTCTTCTGCAATATCAATTTCGCTTCTGCGTCTATCTTCTATTACACCAGAAGGGCCTAGTTCTGATGATAATTTTGTTTCAAGAGGGCTATTCATAGAACCTAAGTATTGTGAAAAGTCGATATCACGTCTAACGTAACCTGGAGTATCAACGTTTGCTACGTTAGAACCTAATGCTCTTTGTCTTTGTGAAATTAAATCAAGCATTAAGCCTGTTTTGCCCATTGAATCTAAAGCTGTAAATGTCATTAATTACCTCGCTTATTCTCTGATATTGATTGCTTTGTTGTACATGTCGTCAGCAACCTTCATCAAATTCATGCTTGCAATCATAGAAGTGTTCAATCTCATCATATCGTTGATTTCGTCATAGATATTTGTGTTAGAAACTTCTGTTGCGTATTGTCTTATGTTTTCACTTCCTTTAATAATCTTTGGTGCGCCAGATTCGTCATTATAAACCATTTTGTTGTTATGACCTTGCTCGAGTGCTTCAGGGCAATCAAATTGAACTATTGGGATTGTGCCGATTTTTTGAGGAAGTGAACCTGCATTATCATAATTTATTACATCGCCGTTTGGACGAACTTCAAATTTGTAAGAGTTTGCAGGAATTTTAATTCCATCGCCAACAATCCAATCGTCAACGGTCATTAAGTAGCCGTTTGCACCACGTTTAAGAGCGCCATCTCTTGTGTATTGTATTTCGCCATCTTCTGATACAACTGGAATGTAACCTTCACCTTCGATTGCAATATCGTAAGGGTTTTTGCTTATTCTAATTGAACCTTGAAGAGCATTTGTTCTAATCGCTCCGTCTACATAGCCGTCTTCTCTTAGAATTTGCTCAAATCGAGAAGTCTTGTAAGCTGCTGTGTTGTAGTTTGCAAGGTTGTTCGCTACATAACCTAGCTTTTCAAATTGCATTGTTGCGTTGTTTATACTTTTTCTAACTACTGCTTGCATGTTATACATAGCTTACCTCCTATGATGTTGAGCCTAGTTGGCTTATTACTTTTTGTAGATTAGTACTTTCGATTAAGAAAATTTGACGGTTGGCTTCAAAATTTCTTACAACAGGTTTTACTGATAGAAATTCGTTTTGTAGCGTTACGTTTGAATATTCATTGTAACCCTGTTTTACATCTGGACTTAGTATAGCCATTCCGTTGGCGTCAACAATTCCTAAATGCCCTGCTTCAACCAATTGGTTTGTAGTCTTGTCATAAACGCTTACTTTGCCTTTCGTGTTTACAACCACTTGACTAGGATTGTCTGGTACAACAGGAAGTTTTATTGGTATTCCAGCGTCTGATAAAACGGGATTGTCTTCTAGGTTTAAGAGGTTTCCTGCTTTATCAAGCTTGAATCTGCCATCACGAGTAAGTTGAACGCCTTCTGGAGTTTGGACTTGAAAATAACCTTTGTTCGCCATAGAAATATCAAGCGGATTTTTAGACACCATAATACGTCCAACTTGGTCATCTACTGTGCTTGATAAACCGTGTACGCCTATATATTCAGTGAAAGACGAAACTATTGGTTCACGTCTTTGATATCCGACTTTGTCAAAGCCAGCAACGTTTTCATTAATCATTCCTAATATTTCGCTTTGAACGTGCATTGCTCTAATAGAAGCTTTCATGCCTTGTTCGCAAAATCTTACGCCACCATTGATTTGCATAGTTGTACCTCTTTTATGTGTACTATCGGATAATTAGAACCTTCGCTTTAATAATAATTCTAAAAATCATCTATTTGATGTAGTAATGATTTAATGATGGCAAAAGAAAAGTCAAGAAGATAAGGAATTGCAAAATAAAATAAATAGTTACTACTTGAAAAATGTAACGACATACGTTGCAATGTAAGTATGATTAAGTCATTCAAACACAAAGGCTTGGAAAAATTTTATACAACAGGTTCAACAAAAGGTATACAAGCTAATCATAAAGAAAAATTATCTTTGATACTTGTAGCATTAAATAGAGCAAAATTTATTGATGATTTAAGTATTCCAGCATTTAGGTCGTACCAACTTAAAGGTAATTTATCAAATCTATGGTCAATAATAGTACAAGCAAACTGGCGTATAACATTTGAATTTGATAAAGAAACTCAAAATGTTTATATTGTAGACTATTAAGACTATCATTAAGAAAGGACGTATATATGGAAATGTATAATCCACCACACCCAGGAAAACTTCTTTTAGAAGGATATATGAAACCTTTAAATCTTACTATTTCAGAGTTTGCCTTAAAATTAGGTATGAGCAGAAAGTGTCTTTCCGAAATAATCAATGGAAAGGCTGGAATTTCTACAGAAATGGCTTTGAAAATAGAAAAATCTTTAAAATCAAGAGCTGGTTTTTGGCTTGATTTGCAACAGGAATATGATTTATGGCAAGCACGTCAACATGTAAATTTAGATAATGTTGAAGTCATTGCTCTGTAATCTTTCTTTGCCCATTTGTGGAGATATAATGGACATAAATTAAAAACGCATTCTCTCAAAAACTTGCCGATAGGGAGACTCGAACTCCCGACCTACTGATTACGAATCAGTTGCTCTACCACCTGAGCCATATCGGCACAAGAATATTTTAATATGTGCTTGCAATAAATGCAAGCACATACTGTTTTAAGCCTCTTCTTTAATCTTTTTCAATAAAAGAATTAATGGAGTAATGACGATACCCGCAATTGCAAATATTCTAAAGGCATCAATAAAAGCAGACAAGTTTGCTTGTTGCATAAGCAATTGATATGCGGTGTGTTGTCCCATATAAGTTGCAGTATGTGGGTCAACTGTTGTCATAAATGCACTTCCATAAGCCTGCACTCTTTCTGTATAATTTTGTGCAGTATCTGTTAAATGTTGTATCAACATAAATTGGTGTTTTTGCGCTCCACGAGAAAGCAATGTTGCAACAATAGATGTACCAAACGCACCGCCAATATTTTTCAATAAGTTTTGTAAACCGCTGGCGTTTGTCATTTGGTCGTTGCTTATAGTTGCCATTGATAGTGTAATAATTGGAATCATTGCAAGACCTAAGCCGATGCCAAACAAGAAGTTTGGAATTGCAATATTCATTGTAGAAATCTGCAAGTTCAAATCACCAAGTATCCAGCTCGCAGTTGCGATACTTCCCAAACCTATCATAACCAAAATTCTGTTATCCATTACGTTTGCTAAGGTTGCGCAAAGTACCATTGCTAATAATGCTCCTAAGCCTCGAGGCATCATAGACAAACCACTCTTGTACGCATCATATCCCATAAGTGATTGTAAAAATTGAGGTAGAATTGCCATAGACGCAAGAAGAACAGCTTGCATGACAATTTGAACAACTGTACCAACCAAGAAGTTTTTATCTTTAAATACGCTCAAGTCTACTAATGAGTCTTTGTTTTTTATCTGTGAAATCAAGAAAGCTAAACCAGTAGCGCAAGAGATAAATGACAACCAGCATATCCAAGGCGCATTGAACCAGTCTGCGTTATTACCTTTATCAAGTACGATTTGCAAGGTTAAAAGCCAAATAGAAAGCATAAAGAAACCGAATGCGTCGGTTTTTACATTTTTTTGTTTTCTAGCATAAGGTGGGTCATAAATGAGTGCTTTTGATAAAATTACCGCTATTACACCAATTGGTACGTTTATGTAATAAATAAATGGCCAAGACCAGTTTTCTGTTAACCAACCACCGAGTACAGGACCTGCAATTGGCGCAAGTACAATTACTAAGCCGAACATAGCCATTGCTTTACCTCTGTCTTGAGGTTTAAAATTCTCTAACAATATCGCTTGTGAAATTGGTAGCAAACCACCACCACCAATACCTTGTAAAATACGAGCAAAAATCATTGTTTCTAAGTTCTTAGATAACCCACAAAGAGCAGAGGCTACGGTGAACAGAATAATACTCATCATAAAGAAGTTTTTTCTACCAAGTACCTTACTGAACCAACCAACCATCGGAATTACAATACCACTGGCAATAAGATAAAAGGTTAAAATCCACATAGATTCTTCTCTGCTAACAGAAAAACTTCCAGCCATGTGTGGTAATGCAACGTTTGCAATCGTTTCATCTAAAACAAACATGAACGCCGCTGCCATTGTTGGCAAACACGCAAGCCAAGGGTTGATATTAGGCTGCTCTTCTTCCAAATTCTCGATTTTTGCAATATCTTCACTCATTATAAATGTCCTATTATAAAGTACAAAAAAATCTTAACATACAAGTGTTGTAAATGCAACATGTTGTAAGTGCAACAAAGCACAGACTTGCAAAAAAAATTTGCTTTTGCTTAAATAGAATTACGATGTGTGTATATAAGGAGCCCAACTATGAAAGTTAACAATGTTACCCCAAACAATTTTAATGTGCCTAATTTTAAAAGTAAAATTGCCATAGATATTGGCGGAAGTACTTCTGAAGGATCATGCAAAATAAAATATTTAACAAATGATTATAAGGAATTGTTTTCTCATAAAACTACTGTAAATGATGCAGGTAAAAAGACTTTTAAAAATGCAAAAGATTTTGTAGAAAAAGTTGCAGATAAAATAGAACTTGCGCAAAATGAAGGTCGTAAGGTTATTGAAAAATTAGGTTTGCCAACTGCTGAAAATGCTTTAAAGAGTATAGTGTTGTTCTGTCCTAGTTATACTTATGATGATAAAGTTTTGTATACGGCAAATTTGAGAAGTGAAGAAAAGAAACCTCTAAGAGATATTAATTTCAAAACCTTGCCTAGCGTATTAAATGCTCGTGGTGTAGAGGTTGAAGAGGGTGTAAATCTTAAAGTATTGCAAGACGCTATGGGAAGTGGTCTGGCGGTGACAAAAAAGTTACACCAAAAAGGAATGCTAAAGGCAGGTTCATATTATACCATTGCTATTACAGGTGGTGGTTGCGGTATCACAAGTGTAAGAGGACTTTCTGATAATAAAGCCTTGATTGAATCTTCTGGAAGCAGTTATTTAACGGACAGCTTAGGAGTTGTAAAGATTTCAAAACTCGGAGCAAGCGCACCTTCTGTAATCAGAAATTTCTGCAAAGCTTTTGGTATAGATGAAGAAACTTCAGAAGAAATTACAAGTTGTGGTATAGGTTATATTGTAACAAATCCAACTTCAAAAATTCCAGAAACTCCACAAGGTGAAAAATTAAGAAATGTTTTGCTTTCAAGTGGTAGATATGAAGAAATTACAAGTGATTATGGCGATAAATGGATAAGCGTTAAGGACAAATATTCAGAAAAATTTGAACATGCAAGATATAATGCTATTAATAAATATGCACATGCATTGGCAAGATTGGCTGTAATTAAGCAAAACGAAGGTAGCAACGGCTTGATTATAACAGGGCCTCTTGCAATGGCTTTAGATACATCTTGTAGAAATAATTATCAAACATCTCTTGCTGATTGGGTTTTGGATAAAATTGAAGAATCTTATAATACTTATGAATTGAATAAAATGAAGTCAAAATATGATTTTCAGGTTCATTGTTCGCAAGATTTTGCAGTAAAAGATAATACTGCTGGTGCATCACTTGCACATGAAGGAAATTTTATTGGAAATGAAAGATTCAATTGGTTAGAAGTTGATTTGAATAAGATTTCCAACGTAAAAAATTAGATATGCATTGGGCAAATTCTAAATAATTCTTACATTGCAATCTACACTCTTTTTTGCTTAAATTAGAGTGTAGATTGGCTTTTGCCTACAGTTTGTGAGGTGATTAGATGAAGGTTGCTTAAATGTATTGAACTAGGTAAGCAAAATAATATTAATCGCCCAGAATTAGAAGAAAAAATTTTAACAGACTTTATTAGATAAGGAAAAATTATGAGAGATGAATTATTACCACTAATAGAAAAAAATAGCAAACTTGGAATAAGTGAAATTGCAGTTCTTTTGGGGAAAGAAGAAATTGATGTTGCAAATGAGATTGCAAAGCTTGAGGCTGAAGGAATTATTTGCGGATATCATACTTTGATTAATTGGGAAAAAACTTCAATAGAAAAAGTAACTGCATTAATCGAAGTTAAAGTTACTCCACAAAGAGGTCAAGGCTTTGATTCTATTGCGGAGAGAATTTATAACTATCCAGAAGTTCGAGCAGTGTACTTGATTTCTGGCGGTTATGATTTGTTAGTTACATTAGAAGAAAAGACATTAAGAGAAATCGCAAACTTTGTAACGGATAAACTTTCTACTCTAGATAGTGTTTTAAGCACCGCAACTCACTTTATCTTGAAAAAATATAAAGACCACGGAACAATTTTTGATAAAAAACGTGAAGATGAAAGAGAGGTTATTACTCCATGACAAAACCACTCTCAAAAATGGTTGAAACAATAAAACCTTCGGGTATTCGTAAATTCTTTGATATTGTTAGTGAAATGAAAGATGCGATATCTCTTGGTGTGGGCGAACCTGATTTTGACACTCCTTGGCATATTCGTGATGAAGGTATTTACGCATTAGAAAAAGGTAAGACCTTCTATACCTCAAATGCTGGTTTAAAAGAGTTAAGAGAAGAAATTTGTAACTATTTAGATAGAACGCAAGGCATTAAATATAACCCTCTAAAAGAAGTTATTGTGACTGTTGGTGGTTCGGAGGCTATTGATATTGGCTTGCGTGCAATTATTAATACTGGTGATGAAGTAATCATTCCACAACCCGCTTATGTTTCCTATGAGCCTTGTACAATACTAGCTGGCGCAAAGCCTGTTATTATAAATTTAAAGGCAGAAAACGAGTTTCGACTAACGGCGGAAGAACTTGAAATGGCGATAACAGAAAAGACTAAGGTTTTGATTTTGCCATTCCCAAACAACCCTACTGGGGCTATTATGGAGCGTGAGGACTTAGAAAAAATTGCAGAGGTTATCAGAAAACACGACATATATGTCATGTCTGATGAAATTTATGGGGAATTGACGTATAAAGGGAAACATGTTTCCATTGCGAGTATTGCTGGCATGAAAGAACGTACAATTCTGATTAACGGTTTTTCTAAAGCTTATGCGATGACTGGTTGGAGATTGGGTTATGCCTGTGGACCAGAGGCTATAATCAAACAGATGACAAAAATTCATCAATTTGCAATTATGTGCGCACCTACAACTAGCCAATATGCTGCAGTTGAGGCTCTTAGAAATGGCGATGATGATGTTAAAATGATGCGACAAGCTTATAACCAAAGAAGAAGATTTCTTTTGAATGCGTTTAAGGAAATGAAATTGGAGTGTTTTGAACCATTTGGAGCTTTTTATGTATTTCCTTGTATCAAAGAATTTGGAATGACAAGCGAAGAGTTTGCAACTAGATTTCTGGAAGAAGAAAAAGTTGCAGCCGTTCCTGGAAACGCTTTTGGTGAAAGTGGCGAAGGATATTTGAGAATATCTTACGCATACTCTTTAGACAACCTTAAAATTGCAATGGAGCGTTTCAAAAGATTTGTAGAAAAATTGAGAGCAAATTCTTAATTTAGTACCTTTTCAAGGGCTTCAACGGCTCTTTTTGCAAGAAGTTCGTTTTTGAGTTTCTTATTCTTGCGCTCGCCTTTTGGTAACTCAATTGATGGTAAAATTCCCCAATTTGAATTAATTGGTTGTGGCGGAAGATAACGGAGCGAGTTATCTCGTGATGAAATATGCTCAAGGTGCGCTTTATCAGTTATGTAGAAAGTGATTGCGCCTAGCATTGTTTCACGAGGCAGGCTCAACATTTCTTGATTGCAAAGTTTTCTTGCCATGTTAATTCCTGCTAACATACCAGTTGCAATAGATTCTGTGTAACCTTCTGTTCCAGTGATTTGTCCAGCAAAGAATAGATTTTTACGCTCTTTTGTTTCTAGTGTTGGGTTAAGAACTTGAGAGCTATTAATAAATGTGTTTCTGTGCATAACGCCATAGCGTACGATGTTTGCATTTTCTAACCCTGGAATTGAGTGAACTAATTCTTTTTGTGCGCCCCATTTAAGGTTGGTTTGGAAACCAACGAGGTTAAATAAAGTTTTTGCAGAATTGTCTTGTCTAAGTTGAACGACTGCATAGTTTTCAATTCCTGTACGCTTGTCAATCAAACCAACTGGCTTCATAGGTCCAAATCTAAGTGTGTCAGTGCCACGAGAGGCTAAAACTTCGACTGGTAGACAAGATTCAAAGTATTTTGAAGTTTTATCAACTTGATGTTGCTCAATTCGAGGAGCGTTTATTAAAATGTTGTAGAAGTTTTCGTACTCCTCTTTGTTCATAGGGCAATTGATGTAAGACGCCTCGCCTTTGTCGTATCTTGATGCCCAAAAAGCTTTGTCAAAATTTATTGAATCGATTTCTACGATTGGTGCGATTGCATCAAAAAAGTGTAGATGTTCATTTTTTGTGAATTTTTGTATTGCATCAGCAAATTTATCGCTTGTTAATGGACCAGAGGCTATTATAACGTTACCTTCTGGTATTTCAGTTATTTCTTCTCTGATTAATTCAATGTTAGGGTCGTTTTTGATTTTTTCAGTTACGGCTTGAGAAAAATCTTCTCTTGCAATGGCTAAAGCGTTCCCAGCAGGTACTGCGTTTTCGTATGCAATTTTAAGAAGTTCGCAATCCAAAAGCTCCATTTCTTTTTTCAAAAGTCCGCTGGCGTTAGATATATCAGCAGAGCCAAGACTGTTTGAGCAAACAAATTCTGCGCAATCTTCTGTAACGTGTGCGCCAGTAGTTTTGTTTGGTCGCATTTCGTATAATTTAACTTTTATTCCTCTTTTAGAAAGTTGTAAACTTGCTTCTGAGCCTGCTAAACCTGCACCTATAATTTTAACTTCTTGCATAATATTCCTTTTCTTGAACGTAAATCAGTATGTTTTTATTATACAGGGAATAAAATTTTAATGAAATAAGAATAGTCTTGAATAATTGTACTATATATAGTACAATTACAGTATGGAAAAATTTAAACTTAAAAATTATATTGATGATAACGGAAAAGAACCTATAATTGAATGGCTTAAATCATTAGATGGTTCTTTAAGGAAAAGAGTTTTGTTACGGCTGGATCGTTTAAAGGACGGTAACTTTGGTGATTATAAACAACTAACAGAATTATTATATGAACTTCGTTTTAATATTGGTTCGGGATATCGGGTGTATTATACAATAGAAGATGACATCATAGTATTGCTAATAAACGGTGGTGATAAGAAAACACAATCAAAAGATATCCAAAGAGCAGTAACAATTTTAAACAAGCTAAAAGGAGATAACAATGACAAGTATTAAAGATTTTGATATTTCTAAGATAATGGAAAATGAATTAAAAACAGAAGAAGATATAAAAGAATGGTTATCAATAAATTTAGAAATGTATTTAGAAGATGGAAATTTAAACGCCTTTGTTCGCTCTTTAGAATATGTAGTTCGAGCAAAAGACAACATTTCAAATTTATCTAAGAAAACAGGTATCTCAAGAAGTAACTTATATGCAATTTTTAAAGGTGAGGTTACACCTCAATTCAATACAGTTTTAAAAGTGTTGAAAGAATTAGGTTATACTTTAAAAGTTGCATAATTGATGTAGAATAAAAGTGTATTTTAATATTTTGACTTTTATGCTGTTACAATTAAATAACTAATATGTTAGATTATTTAAAAAAGATATTTAGAAAAAAAGAATGTACAAAAATCTCAAATGAAGAAAAATTTGAAAATTTGTTTAATGATACATATTCGACTGATGTTGTGCGTTTTGAAATAGGTACAGACATTGCTATGTGCGGTGAGGATATTGGGAAAGAAATTAGTCTGTATCGTGAAGATTTAGCAGAAAAAACGGGCTTTATATTCCCATTAGTACATATTGTAGAAAATTTTTCTATTCAGGAAAATCAAATAAAAATTTTTGTACAGGAAAAAGAAATAAATGAAGAGTTTTTAATTCCTAATAAAGAAAAAATATTAGAGGAAATTCCACGCTTTTTAGAGGATATTTATGAAAATTATTTAGACAAAATTTTTACAAGTGAATATTTAGAAAAATTTTTATTAAAAGTTCAAGAGAAAAATGCTTGGCTCGTATGGGATATCAGTTGTATGTATACAATTGCTCATTTAAAAGAAATTTTTATTAGCATTCTGAAAAAAGACAAAAGTATTAAAAACATAAGTTATATTTTTCAAAAGATAGAAGAAATTGTTGTGAAAAAATATGCAGATTGTTGTGTGATTTTAAAACCAGAAGAGATTGCATTAGCAATCTCTAAGGTTTTATAATTTTAATAGCCACCCGCATTCGTAGCTTTCGCAAAGCTCAAGCACGACTGCGACCTCCCTAACAAGGGAGGTAGAGCTCCTTCCCTTGTTAGGGAAGGTTGGGAAGGGTATCTGCCCGTAGGGTTAAAAGAGATTGCCACGAAAATCTTACGATTTTCTCGCAATGACGCACCGCTAGTCGTTTTGACGCCCAACCTGTAGGTCATGTTCAACGTTTTCATTGAACACGACTTTTACTTGTCGGTGCAAAAGGGGTGCGCTCAAGAGCGCACCCCTCTAAATAAAATATTTTAAAATAATAAATGTATCAATATCTTCCAACCTGATTTCTGCCGTGTTCTTTTGCGTAATACAAACCCTTATCAGCCCATTCGATTAGGTCTTGAGGTGTTTGTGCATTCTCTGGGAACGTTGCAACTCCTAAGCTAATTGTTACAGGAGCGGTGTCAACAGGTGTTAGGTGGAAAGGCTTTTCTGCGATTGCTTTACAAATTCTGTTTGCGTGGTTCATAGCTTCCTCAGCAGAAGTGTTTGGAAGAATTATGCTCATTTCTTCGCCACCATATCTGCAAACATAATCAGTTGTTCTTGAGTTTTTTTTCAAAAGTTGCGCTACTTGTCTTAGAACTGCGTCACCAGCTTGGTGTCCATAAGTATCATTGAATTTTTTGAAGAAGTCGATATCTGCAATAATCAATGAAAATGGCTGATTGTATCTTCTTGCAATATCCATTTGTTTTCTTAATGTATCTTGGAAATATCTGTGGTTATATAATTCTGTCAAACCGTCGATAGTCGCAAGTTTATATTGATATTCAAAATCTCTTGCCTTCATTAAATATTTTGCTAAGAAAGATAACGCAAAAGATGCCATTATTGCTAATGTTGGCAATACTACTGGTATCCACAAGTTATAAAGTTCCATTGCATAAAAAGAAATGAACAAATAAGCGATTGCAAATAGTGAAGTTGATAAAAATGCAAACAAGGTTGAAGTTGAAAGCATTACGATTGCACCGACAAGAGCAATTACTCCAGCAATAATTAGCAAGTTTGTGAAGAGTTGAGTTTTATGTATAAAATTGTCGTCCAACATGTTGTTGAAGAAGGTTGCGTGAACCTCAACCCCTGGGTATACATTGTTTTGAACGGGAACACTCTTATTGTCTTGCAAAGCCATCGCAGTAGTTCCAATGATAATAATTTTATCCTTGAAGTCATAACCGCTCTTAATTCCACCTTGCATTTCCTTAACTAATTTATACATAGGAATCATTGTGTGGGTTTCGCTAGGTCCATACCAATTCAAAATTGCCTCGCCTTTTGGAGTTAAAGGAATTTTTGTATCACTAACTAATAGATTAGAGTGCTTATCAATTGTGAATTGATTGTTATGATTTTCATTCAAATAATCTGCTCCAGCTATGAAGGACATAAATGGATAGTATTTGTCTTTGTATGGAATAAGAGGTGAGATAGTTCTTATAATACCATCGTTGTTTCTGGTAACGTTTGTCAAAGCTACATTAACTTTGCCATTTAATAATTCTGCAAGAACTGGTCTGCAATTTGTATATTCTTTAGGTATTTTTACGTTAGAGTTGTTTTCCAATTTGATTTCTAATCTTTCTGGCAAATCAATTGGCTTTCTTACATCAGTTGTTTGAGTGTCAAAATTCATACCAGTATAAATATTTGGGTATTTATTCATTGCATTGATTAAAGCATTATCTGAGTCTTTTGAAGCTCGCATTGATTTTATAAAAAGTAAATCAAAAATGATTGCTTGAGGTTTTTGTCCTTCCAAATAGTTAATCATATCTGCATAAACATTTCTTGGTATAGGCCATTCACCGTATTTGTCCCAAAGATATTCAAGGCTGGCATCATCAACTGCCAAAACCACAATATCAGAATTAGGGTTTGGGTGCCTTTTTATATGAAGTACTTGTCGATAATCAAAGCTTCTGTTTTCTGCTACATCAAAAAATGATACAAGACCGTGTCTTAAAGTACTGTTATTTTGTAATAGAACAAAACCAATTAAAAGAGTTGCCAAAACTAGCAACAAATAAGTTCCAAAAATGAACCACTTTGTTTTTATAAGATTTTTCAAAATTCTCTCTCCTAAGTTTAACTACACTTACGCTCTAGTATAGTTAATCTTAGTTTTTTTTGCAAGGAGCTTGTCAACGCATACTGTTTTTTCAATAAGCGTGTTATTGATTTTCAAAAGCTCCGTTGATTTAAGCAAATCAAGAGGATTTAGCAAGTATTTAAGTAAGCATTCTTCGTGTAAGTTCATACTTTTTTTATCGTAGAAAGTTGACTTTTCTTTAATGATAATTAAAAAAATAGTATGAATAGATGAGTTGAAAAAAAAGTGAATAGGTGAATAAGTCAATAAGGCAATAAGTTCATTTTAGTTATTTTCAATATTAGACTTAGTTTTATATTGAAAATATTTTATACGAACTTATTGACTTATTCACCTATTCACTTATTGACCTTTCCTCCCCCAAACAAATGATTTCTTATAAAAAATCTCAACTAAAACAAAATTCAACCGATAACAATAAAAAGAGGTGAAGAATATGTTTAACGGTTTTTATCCAAGATACGACTTAGAAGCAAGAATACAGCACACAAAACTTGATAGCTGGGGCGATATGCCATCGGCAAGAATGAATCGTGTTGAAGAACCTGCTGGTGCTGATTTTCAAAGTGTAATGTCTGGTTTGGTAGAAAACCTTAATACGTCAATGAATGCGCCAGATAATTTGCTAAAAGATGCAATGATGGGTTCTGAAAATGTTGATATTCACGATGTTATGGTCGCTATGTCAAAAGCAGAAATTGCAGTTAACGTTGCAACGACTGCGACTGGAAAAATCATACAAGCGTATGATAAAATTATGCAAATTCAGATTTAGACTTCTCATATTTGATATATATGTGTATAATAATATAGGGTAGGAATATGGATTTCAAAAAGATATTAGAGAATAAAGTGCTATTAGCCTCAATCGTAGGTGGGGTGGTACTCGTTTTGGTAATTTTTATTATCTGCGGGTCTTTAGCAATGTCTAATAAATCAAAAGATGAGCAAATTGATGTGAGTAAAGAGCCTTTGAAAGAGGACGTTGATTTACTTACTACTGATAATTTAGGTAAAGCTCTTGAAATTCAGGCACTACTTGCAAGAAATAATATTGTTGCCGCTCGTGCAGTTGATGGTACAAAATCTGTATTAAGACTTAAAAAAGGCGACTGTACTCCTGGAATGAAGAAATGTACAACTGAGCAACGTGACAGAGCGATTATGGTAATCGTTGAAAGTGGTTTGTACGACCAAAACGTTGGTTTGGAAATCTTTGATAAAGGTGATTTTACTTCTACTAAAGAAGATAAAAGAATTAGACTTGTTAGAGCAATGGACGGTGAATTAGCAAGATTGATTAGAAGAATTGATGGTATTGAAAACGCATCTGTATTTATATCTATTCCAGAGCAAACGATGTTTTCTTCTATGCAAAAACCGATTACCGCAACAGTTCAACTTCAAGTTGCTGTTGGACAAACTCTTAATATGGGAACAATAAAAGCCGTTTCTAACTTGTTGCTAGGAAGTGTTTCAGGCTTGAAAGCGGAAAATATTTCAATTACAGATACAAATGGTCACGTTTATAATAGTATGATTGATGCACAATCAGAAATGCTTGCAAAACTTCAAGAAAATGATAAGTATATGCAAGAAAAAGTTCAAACACAGTTGAATAGATTAATTGGACAAGGAAAATATGTTGCAACTGTAAGTACTTTCCTAAAACAAGCTCCAGTTGAAAAATTTACAATCGAATATGACCCAGAAAAGAAAGCATCAGTGAATGAACAAACCTTCTCAGAAGGCTTGGGCGACCAAACTCAAGATGTAAATAAGAATACTAACGCAGTAAGCGTTTATCTTCCAAATGGTTTGCCAGCAGGCAGTTCAGATTCAACTCAAAATAGAAGTTATTCAAGAACTGCAAGAGAAACTCAATATGGCGTTACTAAAGTTCAAACAAATGAATATATGTCACCTGGAACTTTGGAAGAAATTTCAATTGCTGTAACCTTAGAAAAAGATGCATTGCCAGTAGAATTAACTCTTGAAGAGTTGAAGGAATTGGTTGCTCATGCTGCAAGTCCGAAAGCAAACCCTGAAAATGTAACAATCGCATTTGCAGATTCTCTTGATCCATTTATGGCTGGTGATAAAAACGTGAAAGCTCCTATTAAGGCTGAACACGGCAACCCTTGGTGGTTAGCAATCGCATTACTTGCCTTTGGCTTGTTCTTTGGTCATAAAGCTTTAACGCAAAAAATTAATGCAGCAAAAGCTGCTCAAGAAGAAGAATTAATGCGCTTGAGAGAAATGAATGAGGCGCAAGAAAAACAAATTAAAGATTTGAGCGTAAATGCAGCTAGTATGATAGAAAAGCAATCACAACTTCAACAAGGTTTATTGGAACAACAAAACAAGCCTATGCCAATACCAACTTCTGGTGCTGAAATTCGTGATGCGCTAAGAGAATTGAAACGAGAATTTGATGGCGTAGATGAATCAGAAGCTGGCGAAAAAATTAGAAGTTGGATAGAACAAGGTTAGATAGATAAGATTAATCAATTGACACCTGTAACGTTATAGGTTATAATGATAGTATGATTAAATCTTTTAAGCACAAAGGCTTGGAGTCTTATTTTTTAACAGGCAATAAGAAAGGAATTCAAGCTATACACGCAGAAAAACTTGCTAGAATATTAGCAGTGCTTGACAATATTTGTGATATAAAAGATTTATCATCACCAGTATATAGATTGCATCAGCTTTCTGGAAATTTGCAAGGGCTATGGTCAGTTACTGTGCAAGCCAACTGGCGGGTAACTTTTAAATATGAACCAGAAACGAACAATGTTTATATTGTTGATTATCAAGATTATCATTAGAAAGGAACCAACTATGCAGATGTTCAATCCTCCTCACCCAGGAATAATTTTATTAGAAGATTGGATTAAACCTTTAAATATTAGTATTTCAGAATTTGCAATAAAACTTGGAACTAGTCGTAAGAATTTGTCTGAGATTGTAAATTGCAAAACTGGTATTAGTCCAGAAATGTCATTAAAACTCGCAAAAGCACTCGGTACGACGCCAAAACTGTGGTTGAATCTTCAACTGTCTTATGATTTATGGCAAGCAGAGCAAAAGGTTAACTTAGATGATGTTGAGGTAATTGCATTATAAAAAGATTATAAAAAAGCGGCGCAATTTGCGTGAATTGCGCCGCTTTTTATTTAATTTCTAACCAAACAATTTCTCAAATCTTTTCATTGCTTCTACTGTATTTTCGTAAGAACCAAATGAGGTTAGTCTGAAGTACCCTTCACCGTTTCTGCCGAAACCGCCACCAGGAGTACCTACTACTTGTGCATTTTCTAGTAGGTAATCGAAAAATTCCCACGATTTCATATTGTTAGGGCATCTTAACCAAATATATGGTGAATGTTTGCCACCAACATGCCAAATTCCACAATTTTTAAGCGTGTCAGAAATTATTTTTGCATTTTCTTTGTAATAGCCAATATTTTCTTTAATTTCTTTTTGACCTTCTTCGGTAAATACTGCCTCTGCGCCTCTTTGTACAATATATGGAACACCATTGAATTTTGTTGTTTGACGTCTAAGCCACATTTTGTTTAATTTTCCTAGAGCTTTCGGAACAATTGTGTAACCGCATCTTGTACCTGTAAAACCTGCAGTTTTAGAAAGTGAACAAAATTCAATTGCACAATCTTTTGCTCCTTCTATTTCATAAATACTTCTAGGTAAATTATTGTCAGAAATAAAGCACTCATAAGCAGAATCGAAAAGAATTACAGCTTTCATTGATTTTGCATAATCAACCCACGCTTGTAGTTGTTCTTTGTTGTAAACCGCACCAGTAGGGTTGTTTGGGGAGCAAATATAAATAATATCAGCTTTAACGTTTTTGTCTGGCAATGGTAAAAATTCGTTTTCACCGTTTGCATCAACAAAAACAACTTTTCTTCCAGCCATAATGTTTGTATCAACATAAACTGGGTAAACAGGGTCTGGAACTAAAACTGTATTGTCTTGTGCAAACAAGTCCAAAATATTGCCCAAATCACTTTTTGCTCCATCTGAAATGAAGATTTCGTCAAGGTCTAATTCTACCTTGTGTGATTTGTAGTATTTTTGAACGGCTTCTCTTAAAAAATCGTAGCCTTGTTCTGGACCATAACCTCTGAAACTTGCTTGAACGCCCATTTCGTCAACGGCTTTATGTAAAGCTTCAACAACGGCTTTGCATAAGGGCAATGTAACATCGCCAATGCCTAGTCTGATAACTTTTTTATCAGGGTTGTTTGCAATAAATTCGTTTACTTTTTTGGCTACAGTCGAAAATAGGTAGCTTTGTTCTAAGTTTTCGTAGTTTGTGTTTATGTTCATACTGTCCTCTAGATTTTGTTGGGCTGAAAGCCCAACCTACATTTGTTATTGGTCGTTTTCTTTGTGTTTTCCTTCCATCAATTTCTCAAAATCAGAAGGTTTGATGTTTTGAATAAAATCTTTAAATTCTTGAGCTTCTTCCTCGTCTTTTGCGGTATCTGTTGAAACAGAACCGTTCAATAATACATTTGCTGTAACAAAAATTGGAGCTTCTGCTCTCATAGCAACTGCGATAGCATCAGATGGTCTAGCATCAATTTCTAAAGTTTCTCCATCTTTTGATAAGAATAAAGTTGCATAATATGTTTCTTGTTCAACATCGTTGATTTCAATTTTATCTAGCTTGTAACCAGTTTTTTCAATAATATTTGTAATCAAATCGTGTGTCATAGGACGAGCAACAACAAGTCCTTCAATACATCTGATAATAGCACTTGCTTCTGCAGAGCCAATCCAAATAGGAAGTGCTTTTCTGTTATCTAAATCGTGTAGTACAACGATTGGTGAGTTTGTTCTCACATCAAGCGCAATACCCATAACTTTCATTTCTATCATAATAACCTCATTTCAATATGATTATACCACAAGCTTGATTTATATGTTATAATTCGGCTATGAGAATTAATGTAGTTTATAACAAACAAATTTCTGGATATAAGAAGGCTCTGGAAACTTTAGAAAACGCTTTGATTGAAAATAAGATTGAGTTTAAATCTTTTGACATAGATAAGCTTGAACCTTTTGGCAAATTTACGTTTGTAATCGGTGGTGACGGAACACTTTTGAAGTGTGCAAGATTTTATGCTGGTTCGCCTGTTCTGGGTATAAATCTTGGGCGTTTAGGTTTTCTAGCTCAAGCTGGTGTCGAAGAAATTAATAAAGCCGTTAATGCGGTAAAGGCTGGGGAATATTCAACAGAAGAACGCTTGATGCTGGAAGCCGAAGAGGCAGTTGCACTTAATGATTTTGTAATTAAAGGTTCTATGACTTCTCGCACCTCAAAGTTTTATTTAGAGATAAATGAGAAATTTGTTTGTGATTATATTGCAGACGGTTTGATTATAGCGACCCCAACTGGTTCAACGGCTTATGGTCTTTCGGCAGGTGGACCTGTTTTGTATCCAACTTTAGACGCTTTGGTAATTGTACCAATTTGTCCGCATACTCTGAACGCTCGTCCTTTGGTTGTGCCAATTGATGAAACAATTAAGGTTAAAACAAGTGACAAATTGCTTTCGGTTGCGGTTGACGGATATGATACAACCGAAAATGTTAAAGAAATTTTGATTAAGACTTCTTCTAAAAAAGCAGTTTTAGCTTTTTTGAATGATGATGGTTTTTATTCTGTTTTGAGAAACAAATTGCACTGGGGTGTTTCTCCTACCAATTAAATTTATTATAAATATTTGCTTACTTTTCTTTATTTCGCAACAAAAAAGAAAAAAGTAAGAAGTTTTTTCTTTTGTAATAAAAAATTTGTTTCTTTGATGTACTTTTCTTTCTCTTTATTTGCGAGGCAAATAGAAAGAAAAGTACCAAAAGAAAGAGAAAGCACGCTATTGTTTTCTACGCTCTTACGAGCGTGGATTGAATGGCTGATTTTGCAGGCAGAGCCTGCTCTCTTTCACTCGCTATTGTGGCTAATCGCCACACGCTCGTGGGGTGCAAAGTCGTTCATTTTATTTAACAAAGGAAAGGGTGCGTCTTTGACGCACCCTTTCCTTTGTTAACCTTCAATAACTTCGACACCGTCGTCAGAAACAAACTGAATGCCGAATTTCGCTCTAAACAAATATTTAACGGTGTTGCTTTGAATTTCAAACATCATTTTGTTAAATAAATCATAAGCTTCTTTTTTGTATTCAATCAGTGGGTCTTTTTGACCGTAAGCACGCAAGCCAATGCCGTCTTTTAGCATATCAATATTGTGCAAGTGGTCAATCCATTGATTATCAACTACTCTTAACAGAATATCTCTTTCTAATGAGCGCATTATGTTGTCAGAAACAAACAATTCTTGTTTTGTAAAAGATGGGTCATATTGTTCAGAAATTGAATTATAGAAGCCAATAATTTCTTCTTCATGTTCTTTGTAAGCCTTTTGTGCAGCTTCTTTTAGTGAATCATAAATTCTAGGGAATCTGTAATCTTTAATATCATTAACTGTGATATAAGATAGTTGCGGTATTGTAGAATGCAATTCCTTGATTAAGGTTTCCAAATCTTCTGGAATATATTCTTCTGGGTTCATTTCCGGTGTGATATAGCTTTTTAGAAGTCTGTCAACTTCTTTGTCTATCATAAATTCAATGTCACCCCTCAAATCTTTGCCTTCAAGTACTTTGCGTCTTTGTGCGTAGAATTTTTCTCTCTGAATGTTCATAACATCGTCGTATTGAAGTACGTTTTTACGAATATCAAAATGGTATGTTTCAACCTTCTTTTGTGCAGATTGAATTTGTCGTGTGATTAAAGAAGATTCAATTGCCATATTTTCTTCCACATTAAGCATATTCATCAAACCAGTGATTTTATCGCCACCAAAAATTCTCATCAAATTGTCTTCCAATGATAAGAAAAATCTAGTAGACCCAGGGTCGCCTTGACGTGCAGCACGACCTCTAAGCTGGTTGTCAATTCTTCGAGATTCGTGTCTTTCTGTACCAATAACGTGAAGACCTCCTAATTCAACTACTTTTGCGTGTTCTTTTTCTGTGATAGTTCTAGCACCCGCTAAAGCTTCATCTTTTAGAGCTTGGTAGTTTTCATCATCTTGGCTAATGCCTTGGTTTTCAAGAGCTTCTTTTGCCAAAAATTCAGCATTACCACCTAATAGAATATCTGTACCACGACCAGCCATGTTAGTAGCGATTGTAACCGCTCCTACACGACCAGCTTGGGCGATAATATACGCTTCACGCTCGTGTTGCTTAGCGTTTAGGACGTTGTGCTTAATTCCTTTTTTGTTCAATAATGCAGAAATGTATTCAGATTTTTCGATACTAACTGTACCCACCAAAACTGGGCGTCCCAGTTTGTTTTGTTCAATAATATCTTCTACTACTGCGTCGTATTTTGCTTTTTCTGTTTTATAAATTACGTCTGGATAATTTATTCTGATATCTGGTTTGTTTGTCGGAATAACAGTTACTTCCAAATTATAAATTTTACCAAATTCAGCTTCTTCAGTCATAGCAGTACCAGTCATACCTGATAGCTTTGGATAAAGTCTGAATAAGTTTTGGAAAGTAATGCTTGCAAGAGTTTGAGTTTCGTCTTGAATTTCAACTCCTTCTTTCGCTTCGATAGCTTGGTGCAAGCCGTCAGACCAACGTCTACCTGGCATTAAACGTCCAGTAAATTCGTCAACAATCATGATTTCGCCATCTTTAACAACGTAATCTGTGTCACGAGTGAATAATTCTTTAGCTTTCAAGGCGTTTAACAAATCGTGTGCATACTGATTGTTAATATCAAACAAATCTTTGCAACCAATGATTGCTTGAGCTTTATCGATACCATCTTCTGTTAAGATTACGTTTTTGTTCTTTTCGTCAACCTCGTAATCAGCGTTCTTTTCTAATTGTGGTGCAACCTTTGCCATCAAAGTGTATGTGTCAGCCGATTTTTCAACACGACCACTAATGATAAGCGGAGTTCTAGCTTCATCAATCAAAATACTGTCAACTTCGTCGATGATGGCGTAGTTGAAAGGTCTTTGAACTAACATATCTTTTGACGCTGCCATGTTGTCACGCAAATAATCAAAACCAAACTCGTTGTTTGTGCCATAAGTAATGTCGCAATTGTATGCAGCACGTTTTCGGTTAAATTCTTCTGCGTCGTGTTGGTTAGATAAAATTACACCAACTGATAAACCTAAGAATTTGTAGATTTTTCCCATCCATTCGCTATCACGTTTAGCCAAATAATCGTTTACGGTTACAACGTGAACGCCTTTTCCTGTAAGTGCATTCAAATACGCTGCAAGAGTAGCAACAAGAGTTTTACCTTCGCCGGTTCTCATTTCAGCGATGTGTCCGTTGTGTAGGAAATACGCACCAATAAGCTGAACGTCGAAGTGACGCATATTCAAAACACGCTTACCAGCTTCTCTCACTACTGCAAAAGCTTCTGGCAAAATCTTGTCTAAAGCTTCTTTCTCTAAAATTCTGTCAGCTTTTTCGTTATCTGATTTTGGGCGAGCGTCCAAAATTTTCTTAAACTCTGCTGTCTTTCCTCTAAGTTCTTCGTCAGAAAGTTTTTCAAGCTCTGGTTCAAGAGCGTTTATATGGTCAATAATACCTAATATTTTCTTTACTTTTTTTTCGTTCGGGTCACCTAATAGTTTTAATAAAAAATTTATCATAATAATCCTCTCCAATTACAATAATCGTAGCATAAACAATCAAAAATGAAAAATCAGACAGTCGCATAATTTAATAAATGCAAGATTAATGTATTTGTGCCCTTGTATTGAACGAAAGCGACGAAGTAATCTGCTATTTTTATAACCTCTTATCCCCTCATTTCCTTTACAATATTAACTTTTTCCCTTTTTTCAAAACTCATCTTTACAAAACTTAATAAACTCTATCAAAAAAGGCAATTTTCAAAAAGAGAAATACTTTATATATACATAAGAAATATATAAGAAATATAGGAGAGTAAAAATTATGGCAATTGGAGCAAGAGATTTTATCGACAAGTTATTAGTAGAAAAATATGCACAAGAAAAAGTTGACAATCACAATGATGACGCATTATCTTCAAGAATTTCAGCAGACGATATGATGAGTGCAATGAACTCATCAGCAAACAATTTTAGAACAATGTTGGCTTTGAACAATAGATTAACAATGGTTTGTTACGGAGTTGTTGCGAAATCAGCAAAATATGTTCAAACAGAAGCAGCATAGAAATTAGTTAAGGAATGTATTTTAAAGTCCTCTTGTTTTTGCTAGAATAAAGAAAATAGCAAAATAAGAGGACTTTTTTATGAGCGTAAATCAATCAATCAGACCGATAACAACGGAGGAAAAAGAGCATTTATTTATTGGCGGGTGTGATACAGTAGAACTTGCAAAACAATATGGAACACCTTTGTATGTAATAGATGAGGCTACTTTGCGTGGAATTTGTCAAGATTATAAAAAAGCGTTCAAGAATTATGCAAATATCAAAATGATGTACGCCTCAAAGGCTCTTTGTACTTCTGCTATTAGCAAAATTTTATCAAGCGAAGGTTTTGGGTTTGATACGGTTTCGGCTGGTGAAATTAATACTGTTTTTAAAGCTGGTGTTGATATGTCAAAAGTTCTTTTTAATGGTAATAACAAAACAAGAAGAGAATTAGAATTTGCGCTTGATTGCAAGGTCGGTCGTTTTTCTGTTGACAATTTTTATGAGGCAGAGTTGCTTAATAAAATTGCAGAAGAAAAAGGAATTAAGGCAGAAATTCTTCTAAGAATTACCCCTGGAATTGAATGCCATACCCACGATTATATCCAAACAGGGCAAATTGACTCAAAATTTGGCTTTGATTTGTCACAAGTTGATGAAATTGTTAATCTTATAAAAAATGAATACAAAAACCTTGTTCTAAGAGGTTTGCACGCTCATATCGGTTCTCAAATTTTTGAACCACAATGTTATTATGACGAAGTAGAAATTTTGGTTAAAGAAATATCTAGAATTAAAGAACAATTTGGACTTACTCTTGACGAGATGAATATTGGAGGAGGTTTAGGCGTTAAATATACAGACTCTGACACTCCTCCAGATGTTGAAACCTTGGCAAAAGTAGTTACAGAGGCTATGACAAAATATGCAGTAGAAATTCCTACGATATATATTGAACCAGGGCGCAGTATAATTTCTACTAGCGGTGTAACTTTATATACAGTAGGAAGTTCAAAACAAGTTCCAAATGGTCGTAAATATGTAGCAGTAGACGGTGGTATGGCTGATAACCCACGTCCTAGTATGTATCAGGCTGAATACGTTGCACAGGTTGCAAATAAACAGGTTTCAGATGAGTTGGAAAAAGTTACGATTGCTGGTAGATTTTGTGAAAGTGGCGATATTTTGATAAACGAAATTGAGTTGCCCAAATTGAGTAGTGGTGATGTTTTGTGCGTGTACAATACAGGCGCATATAATTATTCTATGGCAAGTAATTATAATAGAGTAGAAAAACCTGCGATGGTACTTGTAAATAATTCACATTCTGATATTATAGTATATAGAGAGACGTTAGATGATTTAATCTCTAAAGATAACATTCCCGATAGGTTGAGATAATATGACAGATGCGCTGATTTCTTTAATTCAAGATGTTTTGAGTCCACTTCAATGGTCATTGAATTGGATAAATGTTTTGGAAATCGGACTTATTGTTGTAATTCTTTTGGTATTTTATCGCAAATTTATCAAGGATACTCAATCTGAGAAATTGGTAAAAGGTATTTTTATCTTGATTTTCGCTTGGATATTGAGTGAAATTCTTATTTTGATAGATTTAAGAATTTTGGGTGTTTTCTTAAAATCTCTCGTAACTTTGATTTCTTTGAGTTTGATTGTAATATTCCAACCAGAACTTAGAAGATTTTTGGGTTATTTAGGTCAACCAGGGTTTATTAGAAAAGCTTTCTTTACTCCAGGTTCTTACGTTAAAGCAACAGAAAATGATATTGATGTAATTAAGGAAATCATTGAGGCGGTTAAATATTTAACGAAGACAAAGACTGGTGCTTTGATTGTTTTTCAAAAGGATATGAATACTGGTGTTTATTCTGATGTTGGAACTAAGCTTGATGCCTTGATTTCAACCGAACTTATTTTGACAATTTTTCACCCAAATACACCATTACACGATGGCGCAATGGTAATTGAAAATCATAAAATACATTCTGCTGGTGTACTTTTGCCGTTGACTGAAGATCCTAAACTAAGTTGGAGATACGGTACTCGTCATAGAGCAGCTATTGGTATGTCAGAGGTTTCTGATGCGGCTTGTCTTGTTGTGTCAGAAGAAACTGGTGATGTTTCTGTTTGTATGGACGGCATTTTGAAGAAATATGATGATTTAACGACCTTAAAAACTGATTTAGAATCAATTTTAGGTATTAAGCCAAAAGATTTGGTGGAAAATAAACACAAAAACATTTTTGATATTTTAAAGGGAAAAGAGTAAGGGTATGTTTTTCAATAAGAAAAAACCTGAAATCAAAAAAAAGACAAAAGGCGAGTTGGCAAGAGAATATGCAGTTAAGGCTTTTTTCTTGACGTTGGGTTGCTTTATTGTTGCCGTAGGCTTAGAGATGTTCCTTTTGCCGAATAAAATTATTGATGGTGGCGTAATCGGTATTTCCATGATGGTTTCTTATTTGACCAAATGGAATTTAGGTTTGTTAATTTTTTGTATAAACATTCCATTTATTTTGATGGCGTTGACTACTCTCGGACGTAAATTCGTTTTCCAAACCTTTTTTGCGACGGGTATGTTGGCAGTTGCTACAAACGTTTTGCACGGCAAACAAGCTACAAATGACTTATTGCTAGCGACAGTATTTGGCGGTATCATTTTAGGCTTTGGCGTAGGTTTGATTTTGAGAAACAATGCTTCGCTAGATGGAACAGAGATGGTATCAATTAATCTTGCTAAAAAATTAAAAATTATATCAGTTGGCGAACTTTTAATGTTCATAAACCTTTTTATATATATGGGTGCAGGCTTTTTATATGGCTGGGATAGAGCGCTTTATTCTATATTAACATATTATATCGCCTCTAAGGTTATCGACTCTGTGTTAGAAGGTTTGGATAAAGCAAAATCTGTTAGAATATTTTCTGAATATTATAAAGAAATCGGAAATGCAATTATGAAGGAACTTGATGTAAGTGTAACTTACCTGAAAGCGATGGGCGGATATTCAAAGCAAGAAAAAATTCAAACGTATTGCGTTGTAAGTAAATTTGAAATGGCAAAACTTAAAGAATTAGTACACTCAATTGACCCAAGAGCGTTTCTAGTTACGGAAGATGTGCACGAGGTTGAAGGCGTAAGAGTTAAGAAACATAAATAGGGTTTGGAGTTTTTGTTGTGTCAATTTGTATTTTTTCGGGGACTTTTAATCCCATACATGAAGCCCATTTAAGAGTTGCAAAATTTGCACTTGAGAATTATGGCTTTGAGAAAATAATTTTTATCCCAGCTTATCTTCCACCACATAAGGAAATTAAGCCAGAACTTGCTAGACATAGAATGGAAATGGTTAAGCTTGCGATTGCAGATGAGCCAAGGTTTGAAGTGTCTGATATTGAATATAAATTAAGTGCAAATGGTGAAAAATCATACTCTTTGAATACTGTAAAAAAGATTAGAGAGATGTATAATATAACTGGGCGCTTAAATTTCTTAATTGGAACCGACGCTTTTGAAAAGATTGAAAGCTGGTATAAGGCAGAAGAGTTGAGTAAATTAGTCCATTTTATAGTTTTTCCACGAGGTGTTGAACTTACGCCAAAAGAGAAATTTGATTATGAGATGGCTCCTATGAAGTTTTTAGATGTTTCGTCAACAGATTTGAGGCAACATCATTCAGAGAACAATAGATTGAAAGTAGTAGAGGAATATATTAAGAAAAATGGTTTGTACAATTGAATATATTAATAATTGGTTGAAAGCAAATTTGAACGAAGAAAGATATGAGCATTCGCTAGGTACGGCTGATTGTGCTAAAAAGCTCGCAAAGAAGTTTGGCTTAGACGAAGAAAAGGCTTATTTTGCAGGCTTAATTCATGATTGTGCAAAATGTATGCCAAAAGATGAAACGATGGAAATATTAAAAACATTACCTCTTGAAGAGGGTGAGTTGTGTAATTCTAAAACGCATCACGCACCGGTTGGAGCTTATGTTGCAAAAAAAGAATTTGGAGTAGAAGATGAAGAAATCTTGTCTGCAATAAGATGGCATACTTTGGGAAAAGTTGATATGACAACTTTTGAGAAGATAATCTTTTTGGCAGATAAGATAGAAGAACGCACTCGTCCGTGCGAACATTGCGCACCAATAATTAAAGCTTTAGAGGAAGATGGGTTAGATTCCGCACTTCTTATTTGTTATGAAAATACAATAAAGAGCCTTGTTGATAGAAAACTCCGAATTTGTGTTGCAACAGTCGATATTTATAATAGTTTGTTGAAGTAGGGGGTTATACTTCAACTAAGTCTTTTTTGATTAAATTATAAAACTTTTCATCAATATTGTAATAATCAGTAAAATTAACAATGAAAGGCAAATCTGATTTGTCGAATAAAAACTTGATAGTTTCTAATTCAGAATATGGCATTTGCGTCTTACCATGAATTAATACGTCTAAATCAGAGGCTTTTTCAAAATTCCCTTTAACCCTTGATCCGTAGTAAAAGAATTTAAACTCTTGTTGATAGGGCTTTAATATCTTCTTGATGATAAGTTCTTCAGTTGCGTTAACACCTTTTATCATTATATTGAGTCCCATTTTTTTAATAAAAATTTTACACTCTCAATAAATTGAGGAAGTATTTCTAACAAATTTCTAGACTTTTCAATGCTGTATTCATGCGCAGTATTGTTTCTTTTTGCGTAATAATCTCGCCAATCTGTCCAATTCTCAGCAAAACCGTATGCTTCCATAAATCTAAAAATATTGTTCATAGTAAGCTCTTCTTCTTTTTTGCTATATTGAAGTTTAAAATATTTTTTCATTGTCTTCCAAGCAGTTTCAAAGGTATATTCAAACCTTTTTACACAAGAATCAGCGTAAATGGCACGCATTTCTTCATCATTATCACCTTCAAGAAAAACGCTATAAGCTTTTTCTAGTGATATTTCAGCTTTTCTAAGAGCTTCAATGTCTAATTCAATAATATTATTTTCCATAATCTAATTTTACAGAAAATAAAATGATTAAGCAACTTACAAACCAATCTTCTGATTTAATTTCAAATGGTCGATAAGTTTTATGATAGAAATAATTTCTTCAAACATCGTGAAAAATTGTTTTGCGTCATCAATTCTTTTAAATAATGAGCAAATCGAAAATAAATCTTTTTTTGCTTCTAATCCGATTAGCAAATATTGGTTATAAAAAGCGCACCTTACGTTTACTGCTTTAAAAGCTGTTTTCATGTTTTTTAGTTTTTCCATGAAAGATGTTGTTAACAAATACCTAGCCTCGACTTCATCATCTGTGTAAACATCATATTGCTTGTTAAAGTTGACATCTTCAAGTGGGGTATATTTGTTGCAACCATTGTTAAATTTGTCATAGTTGTAGGAAATCAGTGACATAAAACCGCCACGTTGTATCTTTTTATGAGATTCAAGCACGGTATTTCCACTAAAATTTTTGTTCATTTCTAATTTTATAATTACGCCTTTCCAAAACGGAGCTTCAATGGTTTGTTTGCCTGTGACAAAACTTGTTTCAATTATTTCATACTTAACGTCATTATAAGAGCCTGTAAAGATATCATCATAATGTGCTAAAGCACTTCGCATAAGATTAGAGCTATAAAATAAATTTTCGTTGCCATAATAGTATTTCTTTGTCCAAATTAGATTGCCAAAACAAGAACACATAATTGGCATGATATTCTCTTTTATAGAGTTTTCAAAAGTTTTCTTGATATATGGAATTGTCATAACGGCAAGATAACCAAAAAATAATCCCACTATACCAAAACAGTTTCTAATAAATTCTATTTTAATTATTGTACCAGAATATAAGAAGATTGCTATAAAAAGAACACTAAAGAGGATTGTCAAAAATATTGCGAGGTACAAATTGCTTATGCGTTCTTGCTCAAATGAACTAACCATTGGCTGAATTTCTTTGAAGAATTTCTCTTGAAATTCTTGACGAATTTGTGTGTATGATTTTTGTTGCATATAATTCTTCCTAAATTTACAACTAATATTAAATAGTATACAATATTAAACTTAGAAATAAAATCACTTTGTTTTTACAGAAAAAGATAGTATAATTAGACTATGAGGAAGAGGTTAGCAGGAATATTATTATCAATAATGATGGCAAATGTTGCGTTTGCGGATATGCCATATCAAGGTCATGCTGAATTTGATGACCAGTACACAGCACCTGATGAAAAACTTTTCACTGGTAAGACCGAATACTTAGAGCGAAAAGATGTTATTGAAATGACAGTTTCTCAGGTGTTAGATGGAACTTATTCTTTGGAAGGTGATGAATTTTTTGCAACAGTAACTTCTGATGTTGTGGGCGATAAAGGTGTAATTATTCCAAAAGGTACAGTTGCGCACGGTTCAATTACGCAAACTAGCGAAGCAAAAAGACTTGGTCGTGATGGTCATTTGAGCTTGAGCTTTGATTATCTTGTTACACCAGATGGTCGTGAAATTCCGATTGAAGGAAAGATGTCAACAAAGCTTCACCCTCTGAAGGCTGCGACTAAAATTGTGGCTACTGATGTTGGATATACGGCAGTTGGGGGAGTTGCTGGTGGTTTGTTCGCTTTGCAGGCATTGGGACTAGAGGCTGCAATTGCTTCTCAAGGTTATACAGTGGCTGGAGGTGCTGCGCTAGGCGGTACAATCGGCTTGGGTATGTCTTTGTATAGAAAGGGGAAAAATGTTTTAATTGCTCCTGGTGACGAGATTAAGGTTAGAATTTTGTCAAATGTAGAACTTCCAGTTTATAAAGAAGAGGCATTGCAAAAGCAAGAGGTTAATTACCCTGGGCTTGAGATAAGGATTGCAAATATTCTTTATGAAAAAGATCCATTTGGCGAAGTTAATACAATTACGTTATCACTTTCGATTTCTAATATGTCCAAAAAATCTTTTTCTGGCATGGACTTAGCTTTGGTAAACGATTATAATACAGTCTTTAATCCATCTATCTTTGGTGATACAAAACTTTTGTTCTCGCAGTTGAAACCGGGGGATAGATATGCTGGAAGAATTTCATTTTCAGTACATAATGTAAAACAATCTTATTGGCTTATTGTTAATGATAGAGCAACAAATAAGCCTATTGCAAAAATATCTTTGGATAATGCTTACAAAAATGTATCAAAGGACGTTAAAAAGCATAACGACAAAATGAAACGTGGCAAGAAAAATTATTATAAAGAAGAATCCCCATTTGATTTATAATAGAGTAGCAAATTTTATTTTTAGAGGTTTTATACTTCTTAGATGAAAGGAATATAATATGGCAAAAATTAACCCTGTGGACAGATTGAATGTCTATGCAAAACAAATGATAAATACTACACTTCTAGATGCTCCGGCAAAAAAAACATATATTAATAATTTTTTAAAAACAGCAAATGATAATCATATAGAGGCTCCTGCATTAATTGCATATTTTACTGAATATAATAAAATGCAAGCAAATATGGGAAATTTTTCAACAAATCAAAAAAACAGAGCAAATAATCTTTTGCAACATATAGAAAATGAAATAAATAATGTTCCTGAGTTATATAATCAAGCAACAAAGTTTAAAGATAGTCTAGAAAAGAAGTATCCAAAAACATTGGATCTAAGAGTATCTTTGGCAAGTGAGGGTGCAGTTATTTCAGATGGAATTGAACCGAAATCAAAAATTAAAAAGATTTTAGCGTTTTTGAATCAGTTTATGAAGGAAGAAAAATAGATTTAAGAAAATTAAGAGATTAAAAATGTAGTTTCTGTGGGGAGAGAAACTACATTTTTGATTTTTATAAAAAATATTTTGTTAAAGGGCTTGATTAAAAATCTTTAGCAAGTACAATAGACTTATGGCTTAACAGAAGTCAACTAAAACTAAATAAATATGCCGCAATAGCTCAGTTGGTAGAGCAAGGGACTGAAAATCCCTGTGTCCTTGGTTCAATTCCGAGTTGCGGCATATTTTTTTGTCAATAATCACAAACCTTTCAGCCATTAAACATTTTTAGTCATTATAACTAGACACATAAATTGAGAATGTCTGACACATAAAACGAGAAATTTTAATTTTTGTCGTTTTTTATAGGAAAATTTCTCAAACTAACTGTCGGACATTTCTCGTTGTTCTAAACTTATATGTCCGACAAATAAGTTTTTAATTTTATTATAATTAGCTATCAAATTGAAAGATAAAAACTATCAACCTTTATAATATTACTTTATGCTGTTACTTTAAGATATTTTCTCGATGAAATTTTAGATATTCTTTCTTGTTTTTTGAATCAACTAATATTTTCTCTTCTCCTGTTAAATGCAATAAAGTTCTGTCGTTATTATCCAACAATGTTGAAATGATAATAGAGCCATCATCACTAAAAGATATTAACCCTTTGTCAAATAGAGCATCATGAATAGAACATAATAAAAGAACATTTTCGCTATCAAGTTTTTCAAATTTATTAGATTTCGCCCAAGGTTTGATATGACTTGTAATTAATAGTTCCTTATTTCTAATGCCACAAATTTCGCAACATATTTTATTATTTAATAAAATATCTCTTAAGTCCGATTGACCAACTCTAAATTTTGAGATAATAGAACGTTCTACTTCATTAATATTATCTGGATCAATTATTTTTATAATTTCTTCGTTATCAATTTCTTTTTTGGGGGTGAGTATTTGTTCTTTCTTGTTGTCTAATTTTATATTTAAATATTCAGCAAGTTTTCCCCAATTTTTACATTCTAAAATTTCACGTTTAGTTTGTTTTAAAATTTTTTCTTCTTGAAAACTATTGCCTTTGATTTGTGTATGATGTTTTTTATCGTACACATCATAGAATCCTGAGCCGGGCTTTTGAGTCTCTTTATTTACAACAACCGCAGATAAAAGTGGAAGTTCCAAATCGTAACATAATTCAGAAATAGAACCAATTATATTAGGGATAATCGTGTGAGGATTAAGATAAACTCCGTATTTTTGCTCAATAATTTTAGACAATTCTCCATATTCAATTCGCACAATTCCTTTGATAGCAAATTGCAACATTTCTATAGCTAACCATTTCTGTTCATTTGATAAATTTAAAACATTTGAAGTTTCTTTATTTAGTATTTCTTTTGCTTTTATTATCGTTTCTTCTGAAACTTTTGAGTTGATAATAATCTTCAATGCTTCAATATTTAACTTATTGTTAAATATCATTCTTGCATGTCCTAAGCGAGAACGCTTTGATTTTTCAGTATAATCTTCTGTGATTATTTTTAAAATATCGGACGATGTATAATTTTCATCTTTAAAATAATTATAATATTTAACAAAAGATTGTTTTCCAACTGCACACAATAATCGTTCTAAATCCATAACACAAATTAGTTCCTTCCTTCTATATTGGCAAAAACTTTTGAAACTTCAAAAACTCTTCTTCAAAAGCTTTGACTTTATATTAAATATTACTTTATTTTAAAACCATCTACTCATAATAATATACAAGAATTTTAAAATAACAACCCTATTAAACGCAAAAAACGCGAAACTCCACTAGTATAAGAACTTTGCCAGCTACATACTTAAAAAAATTATACTATTGTATTGTTTGATATTTATTTTCTTTGTGTTAACATGGCACTAGACACGCAAGGAAGTTAGAAGAGTATTATAACTTGTAAACAGGAACTTAATTCCGTCAAAAAACAAATCACGAGGTGTTTAGTGAATGATAAAATTTTTGTAACTTCTCCTTTGCTACCAAGCATTGAAGATTTTACAGATCAAGTGAAAGAAATATATGATTCAAAATGGCTTACTAATATGGGCAGCAAACACAAAGCCCTTGAGGAAGCCTTGACTGTCGAATTGAAGGTACCACATGCTCAATTGTTTAATAACGGAACCATTGCTCTTTTAACTGCAATTAAAGCTCTTGACTTGCCAACAGGTAGTGAAATAATAACAACACCTTTTACCTTTGCAGCAACTCCACATTGCATTTCTTGGAACGGTTGTAAACCTATTTTTTGTGATATTGAACCCGATACAATGACAATAGATGCAAACAAAATTGAAAATCTTATTACACCAAATACATCTGCAATATTAGGTGTACATGTTTATGGTTTTCCATGTAATGTAAAGAAAATTGATGAACTTGCAAAGAAGCACAATTTGAAAGTTATTTATGATGCAGCTCACGCTTTTTCAACAGAAATCGATGGAGTTGGGATAGGTAATTTTGGTGATATAACAATGTTTTCATTCCACGCAACAAAGTTATTCAATACAATTGAAGGCGGATGCTTAACTTATAAAAATCCTGAGTTGGTTAAAAAGATATGTAACTTAAGAAACTTCGGTATTCAATCAGAAGAATTGGTTGAGACAGTGGGCATAAATGGTAAAATGAATGAATTTTGTGCAGCGATGGGCTTGGAAAATTTAAAAATATATAAAAAAGAACAAGAAAAGCGCAAACAAATAAAAGCTATTTATGATGAGAAATTGTCTAAGGTAAAGGGAATAAGAATTCCACATATGCCCCAAAATACTACAAATTCGTACCAATATTATCCGATAGTAATAGAGGATGAATATCCATTAACAAGAGATGAATTGTACGAAAAATTTAAAACAATGGATATATTAACAAGAAAATATTTTTATCCGGCGTGCCATGATTATGAGTGTTATAAGAATGATATAACGGTAAAAACAGCAAGACTAAGAGTAACCGACGACTTAAAAATGCGGGTACTGTGTTTACCATTTTATGGTGACTTAACAAAAGAAATTGCAGAAAAAATTTGTGAAAGTATAGAAGTTGCAATTGCAGAATAATGAGTAATATGAAAATATAATAAACAAATTTATAGCAAAATTTATAAATTTACCAATCATCAAGTTTAAAAAGATTTTAAGATGATTTAGTAAAAAGATACGAAAGAAAATATGGGAATTTAAAATGAAATTATTTAAATTTAAAAATGTAAAAATATCCAATATGTGTGTGGTAGTTCCTGAAAAAGAAATTAACATTTATGACGAAGCCGAATATTATAATAATTCAGTAAAAAAGATTGATAGAATGCGTAAAATGGTTGGTTTTTATAAAAGAAGAGTTGCTGATGATACGACAACCGCAGCAGATTTGGCTTATGATGCAGCCTTGAACTTAATTAAAGACAATAATATTGATAAAAATTCTATAGATGCACTTGTTTTTGTTGTTCAACAACCAGATGTAATGAGTCCGTCAACGGCATATTTTATACACGATAAATTAGGTTTGTCAAAAGATTGTATTGCAACAGATATAAATCAAGGTTGTGTTGGTTGGGTATTTGGATTATTTATGGTTTCGCAAATGATTCAATCGGGTGCATTTAAAAAAGTTTTATTGTTAAATGGTGATACACCGTCAGTTGGTGTAGATCCTTCTAACAGAAACGCAGCACCAATATTTGGCGATGGAGGAAGTGCAACATTATTAGAATATACAGAGAAAGAAGTAAAATCATCATACTGCGTTGAAACAGTTAGTAATGGTTTTGAAGCTATTATCGGTCCATTTTCAGGAACTCGATTTAGATATACCCCTTCTGACGAAGATTATGAATTAATAAATAAACTTCGCAAAGAAAAAATTGTTATGCCAACAGGTATGGAAGTTCCTTTGATGGGTGGATATATGGACGGAGTCGCAGTTTTCGATTTTACAATGAATTACGCTCCTAAAACTATTAAACAAATATTAGAATATAATAATTTAACACCAGATGATGTTCCTTATTTATGCTTACACCAAGCAAACAAGCAAATTGTCCAAACCGTTGGTAGCGCTTCAGGATTTCCTATTGAAAAAGTTCCGTATTCGGCGTTTGAAACTTATGGAAATAATACTATGTGTTCAATTCCAACTACATTAGCAATGTTACCGAAAGAAACAGATATGGCTAAAACTTGTTGTTGCGCATTTGGAAACGGATTAGTTTCAATAGCTTCAATTCTGGATTTATCAGAAACTAAAATTAATGAGATAAAAACTTTTAATAAACCGTCTTACGTTTTATCAAGAGATGAATATATTAACTACTGGAGAAATAAAATAAAAGGAGAAGAATAATGAATAAAGAACAATTTTTAGAAGAAATGGTAGAAGTATTACAAACAGAAGACGAAATCACAATGGACACTGTTTTAGAAGATTTAGAAGAATGGGATTCATTGTCAATTATGTCAACTATGGCATTTTTAGACAAGAACTTTGGAGTTAAAACCAATATGGCTGACTACAAAAACATGACAACTATTGGAGATATCGCTAGAAAAGCAGGATTATAATAATGATTAACTTTAATAAAGAGCAAATTTATATCGTTACAGGTGCTTCATCAGGTATTGGAGAAGCTACTGCAATTTTGTTAAACGAACTTGGCGCAACGGTTGTTGGCATTGGTAGAAATCAAGAACGTTTAGAGGCAATGAAGACTAAATGTAAATATCCTGAGAATATGTTTTTAGAACAAAAGGATTTAACCGAAGATATAGAAGGTTTGCCAAAGTATGTAAAATCTTTAAAAGAAAAATACGGTAAATTCTCAGGTATGGCATATTGTGCTGGGGTATCAGCAGTAAATCCACTTCGTACAGTTACTTATGAATATCTTACAAATATTTTTGATATAAATTATTTTGCACCAATAATGATGATAAAGAGCATTGGCGACAAAAGAAATAATGTTGGTTTAGGCACATCTATTGTTACAATTTCGTCAATTGATGCAATACTTAACACAAAAGGGCAATCGGTTTATGGTGCTTCAAAAGCAGCATTATCAGCATCAGTAAAAGCTTTATCAAGGGAATTGACTCAACAAAATGGCGTACGTATAAATGCGGTATTGCCATCAATGATAAAAACACCAATGACGATACCGCTTGAAGATTTAGATGCCAACAAAGCCGATATTGAATCAGGTCTTTATCCCTTTGGTTGGGGGAACCCAAATGATGTTGCTAATATGATTGTATATTTGTTATCAGATAAGGCAAAATTCATATCAGGACAAAACTACGTTATTGACAGTGGAGGAGTTCTTTAATGAAAAAAATCTTTATTGTAGGTGGTAATGGATTTGCCAGAGAATGTTATGACAGTCTTATTAAACTTGAAGAATATGGCAAAGAGGTTATATTTGGGGGCTTTTTAGGTCATGGTGGCTATGGACATGCTGTTGATTATAAGACTTATCAACATTTATATCTTGGCGAAGTTTCAGAACACAAATTTAAAGATGACGAATACTGTATTATTGGTGCAGGATATCCAAAACTTAGAAGAAAAATCTATGAAGATTTGAAATTGATGAATGCAAAATTTTATACTTTAATTTGCAGAGGAGTTTATTTATCTCAAAGCTTTGAATATGGCGAAGCAAATATTTTTGTCTACCCTTTTTTATCTTCTGTAAATATAAATGTAGGGATTGGTAATGTTTTCAATTGTGATATAATCGTAGGTCATGATTGCGAAATTGGTGACTTCAATTTCTTTGGACCTCGTTCTCAAATCTTAGGAAATGTAAAAATAGGCAATAATAATAAAACAGGTGCAAATGTTATATTATTACCAAATTCTAAGGTTGGAAATAATAATGATATAGCTCCTTTGAGCGCAGTATATAAGGGGTGTAAGAATAATTGCTATATGCAAGGAAATCCTGCATTAAAAATAGGAGAAGTTGAATAATGGGTTTTAGCAAATTTTCACATGTAAAAATATCTGCAATAGCCGGAGTTGTGCCAGAAAAAGTTATAAATATTGATGATGAGATTGAATTTTATAATAACGATCCTAAATTATTAGAACGAAATAAAAAAATTCTCGGTCTTGGCACAAGACACGTTGCTGATGACGGCGTAAGTAATACGGATATGTGTGAAGCTGCTATATTAAAACTGATAAACGATAATAATATTGATAAAAATAATATTGACGCAATTGTTGTTAGTTCTACAAGTTTAGATTATAAGTATCCTGCGACATCGTGTATTTTACATGGAAGATTGGATTTATCTGAAACTTGCTCTTGTTTTGATATAACTGGCATTTCTTGTTCTAGCTATGTATATTCCTTATGGAATATATTTTCTTTAATAGAATCAAAAGCTATAAAAAATTGTATTTTAGTTAATGGTGATATTGCAAGTAGGCATACAAATGTAGAAAATAGAAACATAGCTATTTTATTAGGTGATGCTGCTGTTGCAACTTATTTAGAATTTGATGAAGAAAATAATTTTTCTTATTTTTTAACTGGTTCAAGAGGTAAAGATTGGAAAAAATTAATTGCTCCTGCGGGGGGTTCATTGTTGCCAATTAAAGAAGATATAGTAAATTTAAAAATTACAAATGACAGAGGTGATGTTTGGCATTTGTGGGAAGATATAATGCAAGGTTTTGAAGTTTTTAAATATACAGCTGAAATAGGACCTTGGGGAATAAAAAATCTTTTAAATTATTCAGGTAAAACAATTGATGATATTGAATTTTTTGTAAATCATCAAGCAAATAAACAAATTGTTAATACAATAATGAAACATGCAGGTGTTCCTAAGGAAAAATATTCAACAGATACTTTTAGAAAATATGCTAATTGTGGTGGAGTTTCAATAGCAACAAATGTTTGTGATGTACTAAAAGATGAAAAAGTAAAAGATGTTCTGTTTTCAAGTTTTGGTACAGGTTTATCTTATGCATTTGCAATAATCAATTTGTCAAAATTTAAAAATTCTGGTATAAGTGTATATATTCCAACAGAACCTCCTTTAACCAGACAAGAACAAATAGATTATTGGATAAAATATTACAAAGGTGAAGTTCAATAGATAAGTTTAATAAAAAAAGATAAGGATTTTTGAAAATGACATTAATAAATAAACCAATAGTATTAGATAAAATTCACAAATTTATACGTAATGTTCGAAAGAATGGGAATAAAATTGGAAAAACTCCACGTTCAATAGCTATAAATTACAATAATACCTGTAATTTCAAATGTGATTTTTGTTATTCAACAGAAATGGATAATGAACACGCAAAAATTACATTACCAATTGAAAAAATTGAAGAATTAGCTGATCAAGCTCATGAGCTTGGAATTTGGGAAATTGTTTTACAGGGTGGCGAACTTACTATAAATAAAAAAGAATTGATTAAATTAATAAAAGCATTTAAACCAGAACGATTTCAAATGATATTAGTTACAAATGGGTTTTTATTAACGCAAGAATATGCAAATGAATTAGCTAATGTAGGATTGGATTGTGTTGCAGTAAGTATTTCTACAATGGATGCTGAGTTTCATGATAAAGAACGTCATGTTCCACATGCTCACGAGCACGCATTAAAAGCATTAGAATATTCAAAAAATGCAGGTATGGCAGCGTGGCCTAATATTATTTATGGTCATCATAATGCTTTTTCTGATGATTTACAACAATTATTAGATTATTCAAAAAAACATGATTATTCTATTTACTTCTTGATGGCTATGCCTTATGGTTCATTTAAAGATAATATAATGGATGCAAAAGATATTGAAAGGCTTAACTATATAAGAAAAAATTATAATTGTTATTTTGATACTTGGGATATGTATGATCCTAAAAAAGAAAAAATTACAGGATGTTGGTGTGTAAATAGAACGTATATTTCACCATTAGGAGATGTTTTCCCTTGCTCATATATTCCAGTAAAATTAGGTAATATTTATGAACAACCATTTAAAGATATATTAGATTATGGTTTTAGTATAAAATTCTTTGGAAATTATAGTCCAGTTTGTATAAGTGCACACAACAATGAAATACGAGAACGATTTATGAGTGAAGATAAATCCGTTTTTAATTATTACGACGCTAAATCAGTTTTTACTGATGATGATTACATAAAGGAATAACATGTCAGAAAAATTTATTATAGATTATAGCAATATATATGATTATATAGAAGATAGAATTCCTTATATTTTTGTAGATAAAGCAGAAATAATTGATAAAAAATTTGCGAAAGGCTATAAAAATTTTACTAATAATGAATGGTTTTTCCCTGTTCACTTGCCAAATAAACCAATAGTGCCTGCAGCATTTCAATTAGAATGTATGACTCAATTGGCAGGATTAATAATTCAATCACAAAAGGAAGAATTAAATAGTACTCATATAGTAGTAAAAAAATATAATGATATAGAGATATATACACCAGTTGTACCTGGGGATAGATTGTATATTGAAGCTGAGATTGTAAAATTTCGACGAGGAATTATTCAGTCAAAGGCTTGTACTTATACATTCAATAAGTATAATGAAAAAAATGTTCATTCCATAGCTGAATTTCAAATGGTTATGCCAGATATATTAAATAGTTTTTCACCTAAAAAGGATAAATAAAAAATGTTAAAGAATAAAACAGCATTAATAACAGGTTCAAATAGAGGAATAGGCAAAGCAATAGCAGAAGAATTTGCTAAAAATGGCGCAAATATTATTGCTCATGCCAGAAAAGAAACTCCTGATTTTTTAAATAATCTTGAAAATTTAAAAAATAAATATGATGTCGAGGTTCAACCTGTTTATTTTGAACTTACAAATTCAGAGGAAATGAAATCAGCTTTAAAACCTCTAATTGTTTCTAAATCACCAATTGATATATTGGTTAATTGTGCGGGAGTTGCTCATGTTTCAATGTTTTCTCAAACTCCAATATCTAAAATTAAAGAAATTTTTGATATAAATTATTTTGCACAATTAGAAGTTATTCAATTGATTTTGCGAAAAATGACTCGTCAAAATTACGGAAATGTTATAAATATTGGTTCGGTAACAGGATTAATAACATCAGAAGGGCAAATTCCTTATTCTACTTCAAAATTATCATTAATGCATGCTACTAAAAATTTAGCTGCTGAATATGGCAGATTTAATATTAAATTTAATGCTGTAGCCTTAGGTCTTGTAAATACAGATATGATGAAAAATTTGAATGACGATGAAAAAAAATATTTTGAAGATAGAACAATTATGCAACGTTTTTGTGAACCAGAAGAAGTGGCAAAAGTTGTAAGATTTTTAGCTTCTGATGATGCGTCATTCATTAATGGACAAATTATTAGAGTTGATGGGGGATTGTTATAATATGGATTTATCATTAACTAAAAATTTAGCAAAACAAATAAGAAAAGATATCGTAGATATGACCTATGCTATTGGAACATCTGGCACGCATATTGGTGGGTCTTTATCTATGGTCGAATTAATTACTGTATTGTATAATGACTTCTTAATATACAATAAAACAAATATGCAAGATGAAAATAGAGATAGATTTATTTTAAGTAAAGGACATGGGGCGATGGCTATGTACGCTATAATGCATAGAGTAGGCATTTTGTCTGATGAAGAAATTGCAACTTTTAAAAAAGACGGCACTTTATACGCAACACACCCATTGATGAATTTAGAAAAAGGTATTGAATTCTCAACAGGTAGCCTTGGACATGGTCTATCTTTAGGCGTCGGTTCTGCGATTGCTTTAAAATTAAAAAATAATAAAGAGTCAAAAGTTGTTGTTATGATGGGTGATGGTGAATGTGATGAAGGTTCTATTTGGGAAGCGGCTATGTCAGCTCACCACTATAATTTAGATAATTTAATCTTAATTATTGATAGAAATCATTTACAATTAGATGGAGAAATTAATACCATTATGAACTTAATTTCATTAGAAAATAAGTTTAAAAGTTTTGGTTGGGATGTTTCAAGAATAAAAAATGGTCATAATGTTGAAGAAATTTATGACGTTTTAAGTGATGTCAGACAAAAACAAAAATCTCCTCACGTTGTTATTGCTGAAACAATTAAAGGAAAAGGTGTTTCTTTTATTGAAAATAAATATAATTGGCATATTGGAGTATTATCTAAAGACCAATACGAACAAGCATGTAAAGAATTAGAGGTTCTATGATAAATTTTGATAGACAAACATTAAGAACATATTCGTTATTAGGTTCACACAGAACTTTTGGACAAGTCGCATTAGAATTACCTGAAATTAATGATAAAGTCCTTGTTATTCCTGCCGACCAATGTTCTCCTGCAGGATTGGAATATTTTAGAGATAAATTCCCTGAAAAATATTTTAATGTTGGTATCGCAGAACAAAATATGATTGGTGTTGCTTCTGGTTTAGCAAAAGAAGGTTTTACTCCTTTTGTAACAGCTCAAGCAACTTTTTCTACAACTAGATGTCTTGACCAAATAAAAATAAATATGGGATACATGAACCAAAATATTAAAATTGTTGGTTTAAGTTCAGGACTTGCAATTGGGGTTTATGGAGCAACTCACATGAGTATAGAAGATGTTGCTTTGTTAAGAGGTATTCCAAATATTGTGATTTTATCACCTGCTGATTGTGCAGAAACTGCTAAATCTTTAATTGCTGTAGCTAAGGATAATAGACCAACATATATAAGATTATCAGGTTGGATGAATAATCCAATGGTTTATAAAGAAGATTATGACTTTGAAATAGGAAAAGCTATTACACTAAAAGAAGGTTCTGATGTTGCAATTATTGCAACTGGTACTATGGTTTATAATTCGTTGAAAACAGCTAAGATTTTAGAAGAAAATGGAATTAGTACAAAAGTTATAAATATGCACACGATTAAACCGTTAGATATTAAAGCAATAAAAGAATGCTATAGTGCAAAATTAATAGTAACAGTAGAAGAACATTCTGTTATTGGTGGTTTAGGTAGTGCTGTTAGTGAAGTTTTGACACAAGAACAAGAAAAACCTCAACACTTAATTATTGGTGTTTTGGATAAATATGAAAAAGCAGGTGAATATCAATATTTACTTGAAAAATATGGTTTAAAATCAGAGCAAATTGCGGATAAAATTTTAAAAAAATATAAAGGAGAATAAAATGACAAATTTAGAAAAATACACTCAGGCTTTCGTTGATTCTTTTGAAGTTTCTGAAGATGAAGCTAAAAATTTAAAATATCAAGATATTAAAGCTTGGGATTCAGTTGGACACATGGGACTTATTGCCAATATTGAAGATTCTTTTGATATTATGATGGAAACAGAAGATATTATTGACCTAAGTTCTTTCGAAAAAGGAAAAGAAATCTTAGAAAAAAACTATGAAATTGATTTCTCAAAATAACAACATCTCAATTTATAATTCCGTATTTGAATATATTGATTCAAATATGTACATTATAATTGAAAACAATAAAGCTCTTATTATAGATCCTCATCAAAATAATGAGGTCTATAATTTGTTGCGTATGAACAATATCATTGATATTACAGTTCTTTTGACCCACGAACACCCTGATCACATTTCCGGACTAAAATGGCTCAAAGATAATTTTAACACCACTATTATTTCTACAAAAGAAACTTCCGATTACATTTCTGATATCAAAAATACAAGACCTATACTTATTACATTCGTTCTCGAAGAAAAAGATAAACTAAATGGAACGAATATTTTGGACAAATTTAACAAGAATTACGAACCTTTTACTATGACGTCTGATATAATTTTTGACGAAGATTTGGAATATAATTGGAATAATCATAAAATATTTTTAAAAAAATTACAAGGACATTCAAAAGGAAGTTGTTTTATCTTTTTGGATAATAAGATTATTTTTACTGGCGATACTTTATTAAAAGATTACCCGATTATAACTCGTTTTCCAAGAGGTAATACAAAAACATATAAAAATATAACCATTCCTTATATAAAAAATTTAGACAGGAATTTTACAATATTTCCAGGACATGGGGCTCCTTTTGAATTAAATGACTTATATGATGAGGGTAAATTACATGTGGAACTTAAATAAATTTAAAAATAATATAGCAGTTATTACAGAAAATAATGAACACATAACTTACGAAAAATTAAATAACTATTGCATTGAGTTAACTTCAAATATAAAAAAAAGATGTTTAGTTTTTAATCTATGTGCGAATGAAATCGGCTCACTTGTCGGGTATATCGGTTTTTTAAATGCCAAAATAGTTCCGGTTATGCTAAAAGCAGACTTAGATGAAATTCTTTTAACTAACATGATTGAAACCTATAAACCTGCTTATCTACATTTGCCAAGTATTTTGGCCGACAAGTTTAATAAATTTGAAAAAGTTTATTCAAATATCGGCTACACTCTTTTAAAAACAAATTTTACTGAAGAATTTGAACTAAATGAAGATTTAGCTCTTTTGTTAACAACTTCTGGTTCTACAGGCAGTCCTAAATTAGTTAGACAAAGTTATAAAAATATAGAAGCAAATACAAAATCTATTGTTGAATATTTGCAATTAAACGAAACTGAACGTGCTATTACAACATTACCAATGAATTATACTTATGGCATTTCAATCATAAATACTCACCTTTGGGTAGGAGCTTCTATTATTCTGACAGAAAAGGGCTTAATGCAAAAAGAATTTTGGCAACAAATGAAAGACTTTGAAGCAACATCTTTTGCTGGCGTACCATATACTTATGAAATGTTAGATAAATTAAGATTTTTCAGAATGAATTTACCAAGTTTACGTTATATGACACAAGCCGGAGGAAAATTATCGCCAGAATTACACCATAAATTCGCACAATGGGCAAAAGATTGTGGTAAAAAATTCATTGTTATGTATGGACAAACCGAAGCAACTGCCAGAATGTCATACTTACCTGCGGAAAAATCTCTTGAAAAATACGGCTCAATGGGTATCGCTATTCCAAATGGAAAATTTTCTTTAATAGATGTAAATGGAGAAGAAATTATAACTCCGGAAACTGTTGGTGAACTCGTTTATGAAGGTGTTAACGTAACATTAGGTTACGCCGAATGTGGTCTTGACTTGGCAAAAAGCGATGAAAGGCACGGAAAATTAATTACAGGTGATATGGCTAAATTTGATGCTGACGGGTTTTATTATATAGTCGGAAGAAAAAAACGATTTCTTAAAATTTATGGAAATAGGGTAAATCTTGATGAAACAGAAAGATTAATTAAATCGGCTTTTAAAGATTTGGAATGTGCTTGCACAGGGGTAGATGATTCAATGATAATTTACACAACGAACCCTATCGAAAACGACAATATAATGGCTTTTGTAACCTCTAAAACAGGTATTAATAAAGCCGCATTTAAGATTAGAAATATTGATGAAATTCCTAAAAATGAAGCAGGGAAAACATTGTATAAAGAATTAGAGGTATAGAATGAACTATAATGATGTGTTGGAAATATCGCCGTTTTCTTTAAATAAAGAAGAAAAGTCAAAACTTTTTACTGAATATTTAAAAGAATTATCACTAAAACACTATCAAAAATGTGAAAATTATAAAAAAATTGTAGATAAATTAAATTGTAATTTATCAGAAATTAAAAATTATACAGAAATACCTTTTTTACCTGTCAGGTTATTTAAAGAATTTGATTTAAAGAGTATTCCAACAGAAGAAGTTTTCAAAACAATGACTTCTTCTGGAACATCTGGTCAAGCTGTTTCTAAAATTTATTTAGATAAGACAACAGCAGCAAATCAACAAAAGACACTTGTTAAAATTGTTTCTGATTTTACCGGTGCAAGTCGTATGCCAATGCTAATAATCGACAGTCCATCTGTAATAAAAAATAGAAATATGTTCTCAGCAAGAGGTGCCGGAATTTTAGGCTTTTCAATATTTGGAGCGGATAGGACTTATGCTCTTGATGACGATATGAATATCAATATACCTGTTATTGAAGCATTCTTGGAAAAGCATAAAGGACAAAAGATATTATTATTTGGCTTTACCTTCATGATTTGGCAATTTTTTTATAAAAAGTTAAAAGAGTTAAATGTAAAATTAGATTTATCAAATGGAATTTTAATTCATGGTGGTGGTTGGAAAAAATTAGTTAATGAAGCTGTTTCCAAAGAAGAATATAAACAATCCTTGAATGATGTTTGTGGAATTAAATCTGTTCACGATTATTACGGTATGGTTGAGCAAACAGGTTGCGTTTATATGGAATGTGAATATGGGCATTTGCATGCAAGCATATTTTCTGATGTTATTATTAGAAATCCAAAAGATTTTTCAATCACAAAAACTGGCGAAAAAGGTTTAATTCAAGTTTGTTCTTTACTTCCAGAATCATATCCCGGCCATTCGCTTTTAACGGAAGATGAGGGGATAATTTTAGGAGAAGATGACTGTCCTTGCGGAAGAAAAGGTAAATACTTCACTATTTTAGGAAGAATAAAAAATGCAGAAATTAGGGGGTGTTCAGATACTTATGAAAAGCGTTAATTATATAATCGGTGATAAAAATATCCTTAATATTCCAATGCAACCTTGTTGCGAAGATGTTTGCAATTTTCTAAATGAAGTATCGACAAGATTAATGAAATCTCCAAAAATTCGAGAATTTACAGATTTATCTGCACTCGCTTTTTGGTGTCGAAAAGCAAATATTCAAAAACTGCAAGAACATTGTTCGAAAAATAACAGACTAGGTAGAGGATTATGTTTTCATATTGCCCCATCAAACATTCCAATTAATTCAATTTTTTCTTATTTTTTTGGAATACTTGCAGGTAACTCAAATATTGTAAGACTTTCCAGTAAAGATTTTCCGCAAGTTGATTTTGTATGCGATTTAATAAAAGAAGTATTAAAAAATTATCCAGAAATTAAAAAAAGAACTGCATTTGTAAAATACGAACATTCAAATGAAATAAGTGAAGAATTTTCTAAAAAAGCTGATTGCAGAATGATTTGGGGTGGCGATAAAACAATTAAATTGTTTAAAACTTTTGAAACAAAGCCCAGATGTATTGATATTACGTTTCCTGATAGGTATTCAATTTGTATCATTGACGCAAAAAAAATTAATGAAGCTTCAAAAGATGAAATGAAAACGCTAGCAGAAAAATTTTATGTTGATACTTATTTAATGGATCAGAATGCTTGTTCTTCTCCACAATTAATTTATTGGATAAACGACAATAAAGAAGCTCGTGATAAATTTTGGAATTATATATATGATTATGCACAAAAAAAATATCCTCTGCAAGATGCTGTTTGTGTAGATAAATATACAAAATTGTGTGAAGATGCAATTATGTTTGACAATGTTGGAACAACTTCATGTCGCTCGAATTTATTGTATAGAAGTGAATTAAATTCACTAGAAAATGTTGAAAATATTCGAGGCAAAGGTGGCTATTTTTATGAATTTGCCTTAGATAATTATGGAGAACTATTTAAAGTTATAACTGATAAATATCAAACTATTACATATTTTGGAATTGATGCCAAAGAGTTGCGAGATAATATAATTAACCATAATTTAAGAGGAATTGATAGAATAGTTCCAATTGGTAAAGCAATGGACATCAACTCTAACTGGGACGGTCACGACTTAATAAAAGAATTATCAAGAGAGATTAATTTATGTTAAAAGATAAATTGAAACAAAGTAGAAGAAATTACAATAAAAAAATTGCAATTATTGGTACTGGTTATGTAGGTGCAGGCATAGCTTATTCATTAATGCTAAAAGATATCGCCAGAGAAATCGTTTTAATTGATTCTAAAAAAGAAGTCTCTAATGCAGAAATGCTTGATATTCGACATGGTATTCCCAATATGGGAAGTTCTAAAATCTATTGTGGCGAATATAAAAACATTGAAGACTGCGATTTAATCATCATTACAGCAGGAAGAAACAGAAAAGCAAATGAAACCAGACTAGATTTAGCAAATGATAATATTAAAATTTCTGCCGAAATAGTCAAAGAAATAAAAAAACATTATAATCAAGGGGTAATTTTAGTTGTAGCTAACCCGGTAGATATTTTAACTCATTATTACACCAAAAATCTCAATTTACCCAAAGGAAGAATTTTTGGAACAGGCTGTATTTTAGACAGTTCTAGATTGATAAATATCATCTCTGACTATATTGAATTATCGCCAGAATTCATTTCTGCAACTGTTGTTGGAGAGCATGGAAATTCTCAAACTCCGCTTTGGGACGAAGTAAAAATTTCAAATATTCCTATTGAAGAATTTTGCAAAATAGAAAATTTAGAATTTAATGAAGAAATCAAACAAAAAATGGCACAAAAAGTTCTAAATATGGGGACCGAAATTATTAAAGGGAAAGGGAAAACATATTATGGAATTGCTACTTGCGTTTGCCATATAGCTGATGCAATACTAAATCGCCGAAATATTACAGCCAGTGTTTCAAGTAATATGGCTGGAAATGTTTTAAATAAAGATATTTCAATAAGTTTACCAAGTCTTATTAATTATAATGGGGTTAAATTAATTTTACCTTCTGAATTATCAGAAACTGAAAAAAATCTACTAAATAACTCTGCTTTACAGATTGAAAAAACCTTAAACGCAATTACAAATATGTAGCTCTTCTCTCCAAGAAAAACTGATGAGATTAATCAAGAAGGGAACAATATACTATTTTAAAGGTAAATTTGTTAAAGGAAATCAAAATAATTTCTTTTTGAATTGTAAATCTTTCTTCACATTTATAGCAAAAATTTTTTTAGGAGATTTTATCCATCAAAAGGAGATTTTATGAAAATCAATTCAATATCTGCGTTTAATTACACCTCAAAAGCATTACCGACAAAACCAAAAGAGAATTATAACAAAAACAATTCTCTTGCCAATGTCTCGGAAACATTCTTAAGGTTTATATTCAAAAACTTGTAAAGAAATAAATATAAATCGTCTTTCTTTCTCTGATGTAAAAAGATATAAAGATAGTTTAGAAGGAATCTACGAAGATTTATTAAGAAATCGTTTTAAATTAAAATAAAAATATGACTTAGTATTGATTGACGAAGCACAAGATTTTCCGCCAGTATTTTTCGAAACAATTTATTATTTAACAAAATCTCCTAAACGAATAATTTGGGCTTACGATGAGTTTCAATCATTAAAAGATATTAGAATTTTAGAACCAGAACAAATGTTTGGGAAAAAAGATGAAAATACCTACAATATTCCTAATACAGCTATTGAGGGTACTTACATAGGGGATATAAAAAAAGATTATGCTTTAAAAAATCCTTATAGAAATCCTGGATATAATTTAATGGTTGTACATGCTTTAGCTCTTGGATTACACAGAGAAAATGGTATTATTGATGTTTTGCCGGATAAAAATTCTTGGGAATCTATTGGTTATTTGGTTGAACAACCAAGTAGAAGTGTATTTAAAGAAGGCGATCATATGATAGTTTCACGCCCAAGTTCCATCTCAAAAAATATTTTATCAAATTTACTATTTGAACACCATTGGTATATTACAACCCTAATTAGCTTTAAGGGCTATAAGGATAACAAAGAAGAAATAAAAGATGTTGCCTCTAAAATCAACAATTTAATTAAAGCTGAAGGTATAGAACCTTCTCAAATATTTGTAATTACATTAGACACAAAGGCTTCTAAAAATACACTTCAATCTTTAAAAGAAGAATTGTTAGTTAATTATGATATTTCATCAATTATGCCAGGTTTTAACTATGACACAGGACAATTATTTAGAGAAGAGGGGTATATAACACTAACAACTCTGTGGAAAGCAAAAGGCAATGAAGCCAATATTGTATTCGTTTTAAATGCCCAATTAGCTTATACCGATACCTCATATCGCAATAGGAATGCTCTTTTTGTTGCAATAACTCGTTCTAGAGGATGGTGTTATATTTCAGGGACCGGTCTTGCTATACAAAAATTAGCAGATGAAGCTGGACATATAATAAGTAATAAAATGAAATTTGATTTTATATATCCAGATTCAAATATTTTGGAAAGAAATCGTCGAAAAATTCAGCAACCAAATCACCAAAAAGAAGAAGAAATAAAACGACTTCTTCATTGAAAATGAAGAACTGGTTATTGATAAATTAAAAAATGATCCTGATTTATGGGAAAAATTAAAACAAAGATTGGAAAATTGAATATAGATGATTTGTTTTTCTGAGATTTATTGTGAAATACAGTCAATATATAATGATTGTAAAAAATATAAAATTGTAGTCGAGAAGATTCTAGGAAGTTTTAAGAGTCGTGAATGTGAGTTTGCCAATAAAAGAGATAGAGATGATAAATAGAATGAAAGATTTGTTTCTAAGCAAGGGACAAATCAGAGGCTATTTGCTTTTTGTTCTGTCAATCAATACTGGCATTAATTTGACAGAGTTGTTGAAACTAAAAGTAAGAGATGTAAAAAACAAACAATATCTTAATTATGGCAAAAACAAGGCTGTGCCAATTAGTGTTGAGTTGCAAGGTGTTATTAAAAAATTAGTTGAAGGTTGTAAGGTTGATGAACCTTTGTTTCAAGGAAAAGTTGGTCAACAGTTGCTGGTTTGCATGCTTCGTACCAACCCCAAGGTTGTTCATAGAATACGATATCAGGCTTAAAGCTCTTTAAATTTAGATAGTGTGAATCTTTGTACAAATAATCAACGTTGTATCCTCTTGATTTGTAGAACTGATAATTCTCTTCAACAATTTGGGGGTTAACGTCCATTTTGCCGTTATCAATATCTCTATGTAAGCTAACTAAAATCAGAGGTTCAAAATGCTCATCTTGTTCAAAGAGTTTGTAAAGAGAATCATAGCCCCATTTCTGATTTTCTAATGACAAAAATACCACCTTAATTGGCGATTTCTTTCTCTTTAGTTCAGCAAGTTTTTTCTTGTAGTTGTGGCGAACCATTACGTCAATCAACTTACCAAATAAACTATATTTAATGCTAATTATCTCTTTTACCACTCTTTAACCCAGTATTACTTTTTTACTAGCACTCTACATAATTATAAATAAGTAGAGTTGATAACAAATTTATATCACAAAGATTCTAAAATTTGAACAATAAATTTTTAAAATGTTAAAATTTGTAATAATAGCACTTTTTAATAGAGGGGATATATAAATTTTTATTTGTGATAAAATTTATCTAGCTAAAGAGTTTTATTTAGGCAAGGGTAGAAATTGGTTGCGGGAACGGCTTTGGGCGAAAAGATTAAAAACGAAAAGAAAAATATATTATTAATTAGGACATCATCTCTCGGTGATGTGATTTTTAACATTCCGCTCGCAAATCGTTTGAAAGAAAATGGCTACAACGTGACGTGGTTAGTCGGTGAACGTGGAATTAACGTTATCAAAAACAATCCTAGCGTTGACGATTATATTTTTGCGCCCGTACAAAAATGGCAAAAGCAAAACCCGTTCAAATCCTTCATAGAATACTTAAATATAATAAAAGAAATTCGCTCAAGAAAATTTGACATTGCTCTTGATACGCATGGTCTGCTTTTGAAAAGTGGAATATTTTTATTGTTTTCAGGAGCAAAACGCAGAATTGCAGCTGCGGACGCCAAAGAATTTTCAACACTTTGCGCAAACGAACTTATTAAAAAGGAAGTTTTTAGTGGTGAAGTAAATTCTGTAAAAAGAAGTTTGATTTTTGCAGATTATTTAGGTGCAAAAAAAACAGACTTAAAATTCTCGCTACCTCCGTCTTCAAAGGAAGATATTAATAAGGTTGACGAGCTATTAAAAGATTTAGATAAGTCAAAACCTGTTATGGTCGTTTGTCCAGCTACAACATGGGTGGGGAAACACTGGAGCCGTGATAATTGGAAGGCTTTGCTAGACAAAATAAGCGAAAATTATTCAATAATTCTAACTGGTACACCAAAAGACAAAGAGTTGGTTGAATATATTCAAAACGATAAAATTTTAAACCTTGTCGGCAAAACCTCTAGCACAGAATTAATAGAAGTTTTTAGAAGGGCTGATATTGTTGTATCAGTTGATAGCGGTAGCACGCATTTGGCAAGAGCAACAGAAATTCCAAAAATTGTTTCAATTTTTTGTTGTACAAAGCCAGAATATTTTGCACCCCTTGGTGATACTAATAAATATATTACAGTAAGTTCAAATATTTGTATGCACTGCAACAAAAGAAAATGTAAGCTAAAAGAAAACAAATACTCTTGCACTTTTTCACCAAGTGTAGAAGAGGTTATGGAAGCGATAGAAAAGGAAAGTGGAAATGTCAGAAAATAATAAAATAAACGTATGTTTAGCTTGTGACGATAATTACGCACGCCACGCAGGTGTTGTTATTGCATCAGTTTTGGCGAATGCTAATTCAGAAGACGAACTAACGTTTTATGTTTTAGATGGTGGAATTTTAGACGAAAACAAGAACAGAATTTTAGAGCTAAAATCAATCAAGAATTGTGACATTAATTTTATCAAAATTGATGAAAGCATGTTTGAAGATTATAAAAAGGTTAAAACTCACTCATACATTACGCTTGCGACTTATTATCGTTTAAAACTTCCAACCTTGCTTCCAGATGTTTCAAGAGTAATTTATTTTGACTGCGATTTTGTAATCAATTCTAGCTTGAAAGACTTGTTTAACAAGAATTTGGGCGACCTTCCGCTTGCAGGAGTTAGAGATATTAACAAAAGAGAACTTAGAAAAAATCATAACTATGTTAATGCTGGCATGCTGGTTATGGACTTAGATAATTTAAAGAAACAAAATATTGAAACTCAGTTTTTGGAATGGACAAAAGAACACATCGATACGATTAAACTTGGCGATCAAGAAATTATCAATGAGGTGTTGAAGGATAGAATTTTAATTGTTGAAGATGAGTGGAATGTGCAGTCTAGCAACTTCACAAACCGTTCTAGTTATACAAACAAGCCTCGTGCGATTCATTTTGTAGCGAAGAAAAAACCGTGGCATTATGGCTCTTTTAGCTACCATAGAGCTTTGTATTTCAAGTATTTACAATTAACACCATGGAAAATGTCTGACAAAGATTATCACCATTGGACGGTAGAAAATCAAGTTGCATCAGTTTTGGGATATGTAAAATATCGCCCGATTTTCTTCCTAAGACCTAGATTTTATGAGGCTTTAGCAAAAACTTATTTGCCGAGACTAATCAAAAAGAAGGAAGATGAATACTACAATTATTATTCATTTTTAGGACTTCTTCCAATTTGTAAGGTTCAGAAAAACTCAAAAGACAGATATTTTATTTATGCTTTTGGAATGAAATTTACGATTAGAAAAAATAAACTTTCAAAGGCGGAAATCAAACGACTAAATAAAAATTACGAACACAAAGGCATGATGCAATTCTGCCCGAAAGTTAAATCAAGAATTAGTACGTTGAAGGCGCTAGTTAATTCTAATAAATCACTAACAAGATTTGGTGATGGCGAATTTAACTTGATTTTGGGTGAAGATTTGCCTTTCCAAAGATATTCAGAAACTCTTGCAGATAAAATGCGTGAAATTTTGGTTTCAGATGATGAAAATATTATGGTTGCAATTCCCGATATGTTTGATTCATTGGAACAATATACCGAGGACGAAGGTAATTTCTGGCGCAAATATATTGTTTATCATAGAGCGGAAATTAATCCTTTGCTTGATTTGAAGAAACAATACTATGATACAGAGGTTTCTCGACCTTACCATGGTGTAAAGGATAAAACTGTTTGTAAAAAATATTTTCAAGATTTTAAACAGGTTTGGGAAAAGAAAAACCTTGTTATTGTTGAAGGTGAGGCTTCCCGTTTGGGTGTCGGTAATGATTTGTTTGACAATTGTAATTCAATCAAGAGAATACTTTGCCCAGCAAAAGACGCTTATTCAAAGTATGAAGAAATCTTAGGAGAATGCTTGAATCAATCAAAAGACGATATGTTTATTTTAGCTTTAGGTCCAACCGCAACTGTTTTGGCTTACGATTTGGCAAAAAATGGTTATCGTGCGCTTGATTTGGGACATTTGGATATTGAGTACGAATGGTTCAGAATGGGTGCAAAAAAGAAGGTTGCTATCAAGAATAAGTATGTAAATGAGGCAAAGGGTGGAAGAGTAGTTACTGCGCTAAATAACTCTAATTATGAAAAAGAGATTATTAAAAACTTGAGCATAGGAGATGAGAATGTTTAATACAAAGATTTCTGACAATCCGATTTGCTTGATTTTCAATACTTGTTTCTTTGGCGATGTTTTGTTGTGTAATACGCTTTGTCAGAATTTACGCAAGGAATATCCAAACGCCAAAATTGTTTATATCGTAGACAAACCGTTTTTTGACGTTGCAAAATACCAGAAGGACGTTGACGAAGTTATTATTTATGATAAAAAGGGCGAAAATAAAGGCTTTGGCGGAATGTTGAAGTTTATTAAAAATTTTCCTTACAAAAACGCTGATATGTCGTTTGTGATTTATCGTAATGAACGAAATATCATTATTTCAAAGCTTTTGGGTGCAAAGCGAATTTTGTTTAGAGATAAAAAATGTACGACAACCGTGCAAGAAGAGCATGCCAATTTGCTAAGCAAAGTTACAAAGAAACCAATTGAAAATTTTCCTATCAAATATGAAATTGCAAAAGAAATTCCAGCTTCGCTCAAAGAACTTGTTGCAGAGGGCGAAAACTATATTGCTCTTTGCACCGTAAGTAAAGACGTTGTAAAAGATTGCCCGATTGAAACCGGTGTTGATTTGATTAATCAGATTAATTCAAAAGGAATAAATAATAAAAAATATAAGGTTTTATTTTGTGGCGTTGGTGAAAAGACAAAACAGTACGCAGAGGCTCTTAAACGTGCAAACTGTGAGTTTGTAGATTTGACAAATAAAACAACTATTCCAGAACTTGCAAAAGTTTTGAGAAACTGCAAGGCTCTTGTTAGCGTTGATACTGGTACGATGCATTTAGGGTATGCACTAGAAGTCCCAACAGTTTGTTTGTTTTATAAAGCTGGCAATTCAGAATTTTGGGCACCAAACCCAGAAATTTACAATGTAAAGATTTTAGATGATAATATTACATCAAACAATATATTCGATACTCTTTGTGGTATACTTTAGACTAAGGTGTCTAAGGGTAAAATAAATGAGTAATAAAAAGTTGAGTGTAGTCATTCCAACTTTGCAGAAGAATGTTGACTTGTTGGTTAATCTTCTTGCTACATTGGAAAAAGACGATGTTGTCGATGAGATAATTTTGATTGATAACTCTTTGAAGGGTTTGGAGTATTCTAGCGCAAAGTTGAGAATTATAACTCCAGAAGAGAATTTGTTTGTTAATCCAAGCTGGAATTTGGGTACAAAAGAGGCTAAGAATGAGATTGTAGCTTTGTTGAATGATGATATTATTATTTCAGATAATCTTTGTTCACAAGTAGTTGCAAAAATGTCTCAAGAGATGGGCTGTGTAGGAATTAACTCTTCACAATATGTTAAAGTAACAAATGTTATAAAAGAGAATAATGACAATACAGAGATAATTTTGCAACCAGAAAAATATATGGACATATTTTGGGGAATTGCAATTTTCTTTTATAAAAGTTCTTATGTTGAAATTCCTGAAAGTTTAAAAATCGTTCACGGAGATACTTGGTTGTTTGAAAAAAATAAGCAACTAGGACGCCAAAATTATTTTGTTAATGGTCAATTGATATACCATTATGGTAGTTTGACACACGGCTTAAAAATTATGAATCCTATCTGTAAAAAGGATAGAAAACTTTTTGATAATATGTTTTATCCGTGGTATAAAAGAATTTTTTATATTGAAGGACGTTTAAATGGTATTAGAATGTGGCTTTTGGGTGTAAAACTAATCTTATCTTTTAGAAAAAGAAAAAGTTTGGTAAACGATATGGTGTAAAGGTCTTAGGAGTTTGCTGGCATGATATACGATTGCTTTACTTTTTTTAATGAATTAGATTTATTAGAAATAAGACTAAACATTTTAAATGAAGTCGTGGATAAATTTGTGTTGGTTGAAGCCACAAGAACTTATAAAAATAAACCAAAAGAGCTATATTACGAGAATAATAAAGAACGATTTAAGCAATTTGAAGATAAAATTATACACTTAGTTCTTAATGACTTTCCTGCTGATGAACAATTAGAGGCTTGGACAATAGAGAACTTGCAAAGAAATTATATAATGGAAGGTCTAAAAAAATGTCAAGATGATGATATTATTATGATTTCTGACTTAGATGAAATTCCAAGACCAGAATTGATTAAAAAGGTCTATAATCTAAATAAAATAGTGGCTTTTGACCTAGATGTCTATACTTATTTTTTGAATAACTATACAGTCGGTTTAAATTGGACACATGGAACAAAACTTTTATCATATAAAAATTGTAAATCAATATTAAATAACACTTCTAATAAAAAATATGGAATAGTTCCTGATGTGAATATTGGAACAACGCCAACTTTAATAAGATTGTATTATGGTAATAAACAAAAACATATAAAACACGCTGGTTGGCATTTTTCATATATTGGTGGTGTAGATGCTCTTATAACAAAATATTCTGCAATTTTAGAAGGTGATAAAGACATTTCAACAAAAGAAGAAGGTGTAAAACTTATAAATTCTAAGAAATTTTTGGACAAATATTATTTAATGCCTGTCTGTATTGATGAAACTTTTCCTGAATATATTAGAGATAATAAAACAAAATTTGCAGACTTGATAATAAACAATAACTGTGAAAAATTTACAATATTTAAAAATTTACAATATTTAAAAATTTACAATATAGTTTGCTATATGCTGTTAATAATATTTTTGCCATTCGTCAAGAAAGTAGGTTGGGAATTAAAAGAACAACCTTGATTATTTTGGGTTTAAAAATGAGAATAAAAAAAGAAGTGATAAAAAATGAAAAATAGTGTTGTGAAAGGAATAATTAATGCCATTTGAATTTGAACCGCAAAAGATAAAAGATGTAATTTTAGTTAAGCCAAAAGTTTTTGGTGATAATCGTGGCTTTTTTATGGAAAGCTACAAAAAGTCAGATTTTATAGCAAACGGAATTGATGTAGAATTTAATCAAGATAATCATTCCAAATCATCAGCGCACGTTTTGCGAGGGTTGCATTATCAAGCAAAACCTCACGGACAAGCAAAACTTGTTAGATGTTCAAAAGGTAGAATTTATGATGTGGCGGTTGATATCAGACCAAATTCTGCGACTTTCGGGCAATATGTAAAGGTTGAGTTGTCAGAAGATAACAAGCACATGCTATTTATTCCAGAAGGTTTTGCACACGGCTTTGTTGTGCTATCAGATGAAGCAGAACTTTTATATAAGGCAAGTGGTGAATACGCTCCGCAAGCAGATAGAGGAATTTTGTGGAACGATAAAGATATAAATATTGATTGGGAAATCGATTTTGAACCTATTTTGTCAGAAAAAGACAAGGTTCAACCAAAATTTGCAGAAATTAATAAAGAGGAGTTGATATAATGACAACATTGTTAGTGACAGGTGGTGCAGGTTTTATTGGAAGTTGTTTTGTAAGACATGAATTAAAAAAACACCCCGATTATAAAATAATAAACCTAGACGCATTGACTTATTGCGGTAATATTGAAAACTTGAGAGATGTTGAAAACAATCCGAATTACAAATTCGTTCACGGAAACATTTGCGACAGAAAATTGGTACGAGAATTAGTTGCAGAGGCTGATTGCGTGATAAATTTTGCTGCAGAATCTCACGTTGATAATTCAATTAAACACCCCGAAATTTTTGTAGAAACAAATGTTCAAGGCACTTTGAACTTGCTTCAAGCAAGCAAAGAAATAGGCGTAGAAAGATATTTGCAGGTGTCCACAGATGAAGTTTATGGAACTTTAGGCAAGACTGGTTATTTCTATGAAACAACTCCACTTGCTCCAAATTCGCCATATTCTGCAAGTAAAGCAAGTGCAGATATGCTGGTTAGAGCTTATCGTGAAACTTATGGTTTGCCAACCTTGAACACAAGATGTTCAAATAACTACGGTCCTTACCAGTATCCAGAAAAGTTGATTCCTTTCTTTATTTCTCAACTATTGAAGGGCGAAAAAGTTCCTGTTTATGGTGATGGCTTGAATGTTCGTGATTGGTTATATGTTTACGATCATTGCGAGGCTATTGATGTTGTACTTCACAAAGGTAAAGTGGGCGAAGTTTATAATATTGGTGGACATAATGAAAAAACTAACATGGAAATTACTCGCTTAATTCTTGAGGCAATGGGTAAAGACGAGACTTCAATTAAGTATGTAGAAGATAGACTAGGTCACGACAGACGTTATGCAATTTCAAATGACAAAATTACTTCTGAATTGGGTTGGAAACCGTCTTTGACGTTTGAAGAAGGTATCAAGATTACTATTGATTGGTATTTGAACAATCAAGATTGGATTAAGGCTATTGAGGCAAAGAAAGTTTGCTTGTAGCAGGTAGTAATAAAGTAAATATATGAGGTGTAAGATATGAAAGGTATTGTTTTAGCAGGTGGAAGTGGAACTCGTTTATATCCTAGTACAATTGGGGTTTCTAAACAGTTACTTCCTATTTATGATAAACCAATGATTTATTATCCAATTTCAGTTTTAATGCTTGCTGGAATAAAGGATATTCTTATTATATCTACACCTCAAGATTTACCAAACTTTGAAAAACTTCTCGGAACTGGCGAACAATTTGGGGTGAAATTTTCTTATAAAGAACAACCTAGTCCAGATGGTTTGGCGCAGGCGTTTATTTTAGGCGAAGAATTTATTGGCGACGATTCTGTTGCAATGGTTCTAGGTGATAACGTATTTTATGGCGCAGGTTTTTCTGCAATGCTTAAAAAAGCCGTTAATAGCGCTCAAAATGATGGCAATGCAACAGTGTTTGGCTATCCTGTTAAAGACCCAGAAAGATTTGGGGTGGTTGAGTTTGACGAGGCTGGGAAGGCTATTTCTTTAGAAGAAAAACCAGAAAAACCAAAATCAAATTATGCAGTGACGGGTTTGTATTTCTATGATAATAAAGTTGTTGAGTACGCAAAAAGTTTGAAACCTTCTAAAAGAGGCGAACTAGAGATTACAGACTTGAATAAGATTTATTTAGAGAAAGGCAAGTTGAACGTTGAATTATTTGGACGTGGTTTTGCGTGGCTTGATACTGGAACACACAAATCACTTTTGCAAGCTGGACAATATGTTCAAACGATTGAAGAAAATCAGGGTATTAAAATTGCATGCTTGGAAGAAATCGCTTATCGTGTTGGTTTTATGTCTTTAGAACAAATTAAGGAAATCGCCAAAAAATATAAGAAAAATGAGTATTTTAAATATATTGAAGAGTTAATTTAGACATTATTTATTAACTTGTTTGTAAAGTTGTAAATCATAAAAAAAAGACTCCTTGCGAAGTCTTTTTTTATGGTGGGCAGGGGTGGATTCGAACCACCGTACACTCTCGTGAACAGATTTACAGTCTGTCGCCTTTAGCCACTCGGCCACCTACCCATATTAAATTTTCATAAAATGCCTTTGACGAGATTTGAACTCGTGGCCTCTCCCTTACCAAGGGAGTGCGCTACCCCTGCGCCACAAAGGCATACTTCAGAACTAATCTTATTGCCTTACAAAGTTCTTGCGCCACAAGGGCTAGAAGAGAAGACTCTCTTTTATAAGAAAAGCCGGTAATAGGAATCGAACCTACAACCTACGGTTTACAAAACCGTTGCTCTACCGTTGAGCTATACCGGCGACAAGATTTATAATAACTTAAACATAATTCATTGTCAACAATTTCATGTAATTTTATTTTTTAACTTAAAATTTTGCATAAGAGCCTATAATTCTTGAACTTTGGCACAATGGCTCTAATTCTGAAATAAGGTCTTTGATAATTTTGTCATGTTTATGACCATCAAAATCAATAAATACCGCTTGCTCTTCGGCATTATCATTCATCATTTTTGAATTTATTTGAGTAATATTAATTTGGTACTTTACAAAAATTTGTACTATATCTAGCAAAGCACCTTGACGATCCTTTAAGAATAAAACTAAGCTAGTCTTATCTTTGCCAGTTGGTTGAGTTTCAGCATCACCAATTACGATAAATCTGCGATTGTTATTTTTATCGTCTTCTATATGTTCTTTTAAAACGTTAAGGTTATACAATTCAGCCGTCTTGTGCGTACCGATTATTGAATAAGTCAAGTTGTAATTGCTCAAAAGTCTAGCAGCTTCGTCCATGCTTTCTGCAACAACAATATTCAACTGTCTTGGCATTTCGTCTTTAACAAAATTTTTGCTCTTGCCTAGTGCATTAGGGTTTGCAATCAAGCCTGTTAAACTATAAAATTCAGTAGTTTTAGACAAAATACAATCATTAACTGGTACTATTGTTTCAGCTAAAATCTGTATGTTTTGGTTTTTTGTCTGAATTAAATTATCGATAGTTTCTCTAATAATTCCCTTGTAAGTTGTTTCAACAGGCAAAACTGCAATTGCATTGCTATTTTCGTCAACATATTCTATGCATTCTTTTATAGAAGATAAAGAACGTTGATATAAAAATAAATCGTAAGCCTTAAAAAGCTTATCCTTGGCAATTTCAGAATACGAACCGCCCATTCCTAAACAAACTACTTCATTAAAATCTTCAAACATAATAAACTCCGTACCTAATGTCTATTATACTATAAATAAATTTTGATATTAAAATAAAACGCCTTTAAGAAAAATTTCTTAAAGGCGTTTTGAAATTATCATGTTTTAGCTATGCTTCTTCTTTTTCTTCTGTTTCAGCCTTTTGAGCTACTTCCTCCTCCGAAGTTTCTTCCTCTGCATTTTCTTCAACTTCTTCGTTTTCAGAGTTTTCAACTTCTTCATTGTTTTCTTCTGCGGCTTCTTTAATTTCTTCCGCCTTAGCCTCTAATTTTTCAGCTTCAGCTTTTAAAGTTGCTTCAATTTCTTCTTCGTCTTTAGCTCTAATAACTGGAATAGAAAGCATTAATGCCACTTGATCGCCTTCGTGTTCAAAGTTAAGTTCAAGTAATTCTTTATCCAATTCAACGTAGCGAGAAAGCAAATCAATCAATTCGCCACGCATTTGTTCCAAAATTTTTGGAGTTAGATTTGTTCTATCTTGCATAAGAACAAGTTTTAAGCGGTTTGTTGCAACGGATTTAGATGCGTCGCCCTGTTCTTCTTGCGGGCGGAAGAACTTAGCCACGGTATTGTAAATATCTGTGAAAAGTCCCATTCTACACCTTCGCTTTCAATTTTGCAAAAACATTTTTAAGTTTAGCTACAAAGCCTTTTGGTTCGTCTAAGTCTAAGAAAGGAACTTCTTCGCCTAAAATTCTTTGAGCTACATTTCTATAAGCTTTACCAGCTAATGCATTTTCGTCATTAACGATTGGCTCACCTTTGTTTGTAGAAGTGATTATGCCAGTATCTTCTGGAATTATACCGATAAGCGGACAAGAAAGAATTTCTACAACGTCATCAACGCTCATCATTTCGTTATTCTTGATTAAGTTTGGTCTAACTCTGTTTAAAAGAAGTTTGTAGCTTGTGATTTCTTCTTTTGATTCCAAAAGTCCAATAATTCTATCTGCGTCACGAATAGCAGACATTTCAGGAGTTGTAACAACGATTGCTTCGCTAGCTCCAGCAACTGCGTTTTGGAAACCTTGTTCAATACCAGCAGGGCAGTCAACCAAAACAAAATCGTTTTCTTCTTTTAAAGTATCGCAAATTCCTTTGAGTTGTTCTGCGTTAACTGCGGTTTTATCTCTTGTTTGAGCCGCTGCAAGCAAAGAAAGGTTTGGATTCTTTTTGTCTTTTACAAGTGCTTGTTTAAGTTTGCAACGTTCTTCAATAACATCTACGATTGTGTATACGATTCTATTTTCAAGACCCAATAACAAGTCCAAATTTCTAAGTCCCAAGTCTGTGTCTATTAAAACAGTCTTATAACCAGCTTTTGCAAGTGCAGTACCAATATTAGCACTTGTTGTAGTTTTTCCTACTCCGCCTTTTCCTGATGTAATTACTATTACTCGACCAGTCATTAATCTCTCCTTAATTTTTTATAAATTACTATTTTGCCTTCTTCAATTTGAGCTTCTTCTGGAGTGAACTCATTTGTTTTTTGAACGTAAGGTACGTTCAAAGTGTCATTTCTTCTAGCGTATAAACCTGCAATTCTCAATTGAATTGCATTCAATTTCAACGCTCTAACTTTTGCAGTAATGTTACCCAAAGAACCTGCGTGAGCAATACCGCCTAAAATGCCCCAAACTGTGATGTCACCAGTTGCAACAATTTCACTTCCCGGGTGAGCGTCGCCAATAATCAAAATATTACCTTCGTAGCTAACTGTTTGACCAGAGCGTAATGTTTGATTGATATACAATGTTGGCAAGCTTTCTGTGTTAACAGAATTTTCTTCTGCGCCTTGTGGTAAAACGTCGCCAGTATCGAGCAAAATGTACTTGCTAGCGTCGTCATTTTTAATCAAGCCTTCATTTGCTGCCAAAGTTTCAAAATCTGAACCAAAATTGTCTGCATGAATAACTTCTGACAATTCTTGCGTAGTTTCTTCTTCGTAAATATCTTCAATTCCCTCTGTTGTTTCAATTGGGCTAACAGAAGGCGAAATGTTTGCGTGAACTTCAACCGTCTTGTTTTCAACGACTGGAGTTTCAACCTCTGTTTTTACAACCACTTGCTCTTCTTTTAAATTCTCATCTGGAGTGCAAGTCATAGCTGGCTCAACATTATCAGAGATTTCTGAAACGATAATGCCTAAACTAACTGCAGAAGCTTCTGTTTGCTCTGAATTTGTATCAATAAAAGCAATGCTTGCGTCCATTGATTCGATAAGAGCCTTGATGCTCAATAGTTGAGATTGTTTCAAGTCTAAGCTTCCCAATTTTAAACAAATATTTTTCCCTTTTACATCAGGGTGCTCCATTATAGAACTAAGCTCAAATACAAGCTGAGTTGTGTTTTTAGCGTTGCTTAAATCAATAATAAAGCCATTCTCTACAAAACCTTTTTCCATTTGATTTTCCCAAATAATCTACCACAGTTTTCAGAATAGCTTAAATATTTTTTTTATTCAATAAAGTGTGACGCTTTGTAAATTTTTGTGGTGGGGGAAAGGGGAGGAGGGGGAAAGAGGGAAAAGAGGTGGGGAAGGGAATAAGGTAATAGGGTAATAAGGGAATAAGTGGTATTAAAATTATTTTTTGATAATTTCGTTTTTATGAACGCATTTATATATTATAAATAACTAAAACCTCCTATTCCCCTATTCCCCTATTACCTTATTCCCTTCTCTTCCCTTCCCTTCTTCACCCAAACGCCAACGCTCCACGTTCTCTTTCCCTTCCCAAAAAATCTTGTTTGTTTTATACTCATATCAAAGAGGTAAATTTTATGAAAGATATGTTAGATAAAATCGTTCAGATTGAAAAAAGATATGTAGAATTAGGTGAAACTTTATCAGATCCGAACGTAATTGCTGATTATAACAAATTCCGTGATTTGTCTAAACAAAGAAAATCAATGGAAGAAACTGTTGAACTTTATTATGCTTGGAAAAAGGCTGTTGATGCTATTGATGAGGCTAAACAACTTATTTATGAGGAAAAAGATGAAGAAATGCGTCAGTTCTTGAAGGCAGAAATGGAAGAAAATGAAAAGAAACTTCCTGAATATGAAGAAAGAATGAAGGTGCTTTTACTTCCTCGTGACCCAATGGACGACAAGGACATTATGCTTGAAATCAGAGGTGGTGCAGGCGGTGATGAGGCAAATATTTTTGCTGGCGATTTGATGAGAATGTATATGCGCTACGCTGATAAAATGGGCTGGCAAACTCAAGTTTTGAGCAAAACGGAATGTGAAGCTGGTGGCGTAAGTGAAGTTATTATCTCAATGAAGGGTGATAGCATTTATTCACGTCTAAAATATGAATCTGGTGTTCATAGGGTTCAAAGAGTTCCAGCTACGGAATCTCAAGGCAGAGTACATACTTCAACTGCAACTGTTGCAGTTATGCCAGAGGTTGATGACGTTGAAGTCGAATTGAATATGAATGATGTAGAAATTTCAACGGCTCGTTCTGGTGGTGCTGGCGGTCAAAACGTAAACAAAGTAGAAACCGCTGCTCGTGTATTTCACAAGCCAACTGGTATTATGATTTTCTGTACAGAAGAACGTTCGCAATTGCAAAACAAAGAACGTGCGTTGCAAATTTTGAAAGCAAAACTTTATGATATGGAAGTTCAAAAGCAAATGCAAGAAATTACCGATTTAAGACGTTCTCAAGTTGGTACAGGTGATAGAAGTGAAAGAATTAGAACATATAACTTCCCACAAGGTCGTTTAACAGACCACCGTATCAATCACAACCTTAACGTATGGACTGTAATTGATGGTGATTTGGACGAGCTAATTGATTTGCTAACAGAATATGACCAAAAATTGAAGTTGGAAAAATTGGCTGAAACACAAGCTTAGTTCAGAGTAGTAGAATTAAATTTGAAATGATGTTTATGGTATAAAAAAGAGTATGGAAAAGCAAAGAAAATGTGTAGGTTGTGGTGAGTTTAAGCCCAGAGAAAACTTGATTAGAATTATGAAAAATCAAGAGGGCGGAAACATTGTTATAAACCCAAATTCTAAAACATTTGGCAGATCAGCATATCTTTGTTATAATCAAAGTTGTATAGAAACAGCATTAAAAAAATCAAAATTAAATAGAGCGTTAAAAACAAACGCAACTCTTGATAAAGCAGCAATTCTAGACGAGTTGCAAAAAGAGAAAACAATTTGAAAGGAAATATATGGATAGTATTAGAGTTAGTGAATTAGCAAAAGAACTTGGAATGACCAGTAAAGAGGTTATTGAAAAGTTTGGTGAAGTAGATATCATAGTGAAGTCGCACTCTAATACAGTAACTCCGACTCAAATTCGTAAGCTTAAAGAACATTTAGGTGTGCTACCTAAAAAATCTTCTGCAAAGCCAAAAGCTTTTGTTGTTAAAAAATCAAAAGCTCCAACTGCTGAAGAAAAGGCCGAAACAAAGTCTGCAAAGAGTGAAACGGCTCCAAAAATTGAACGTGTAGAAAAGGCTCAATCAATTAGCAGAATTGAAGTTGTAAGAAAAGCTCCAAAAGTTGAGAAGGTTGAAAAAGTTGAGCGAGTAGAAAAAGCAGAAGAAGTTAAGGTAGAAAAGCCAGAAATTAAAAAGGCTGAAAAACCAGTTGTAAGAGTAGAAAGAACAAAGATTGAGTATCCAAAAAATCAATCAAGAATTGAAATCGTAAGACGTGCGCCACAAAAACCAGTTAAAAAAGAAGGCGAAAAATCTGATAGACCTGAAAGAGGCGAAAGAAAACCTTTCAACAAAGGTGGACAAGAAAAGAAACTTGTTGAAAGAAGAATTATTCCTCAAGAAATTTATGAAGGAAAAAGCAATCCATCTGCTGGGAAAAAGAAAGTTGACGGCAAGAAAAAAGACAAAGATTTTAATTCTAAAAAAGAAGACCAGGAAATGATTTCTTTGGAAAAAGCAGCTGCTCAAAAGCATAAAAAGAAATCTCATAAGGAAGAAGAATTAGCAGAAGTAAAACAAATTGTTGTAAATCAACCAATGACAATTAGTGAATTGGCTGAAAAAATTCATAAATCACCTGCAGAAATCGTTAAGTTCTTGATGTTCCAAGGCGTTATGGCAACTGTAAACCAACTTATTGACGTTGATACAATCAAAAAGGTTTGTGCTGAATATGAACTAGAAGTGCTTGAAGAAGATATTGAAGCCTTTATGGAAGAAGAACTTGAAAAAGAACAAAAGCAAAAAGCACTTTCAGAAGTTGATAAGAAATTATTGAAGAAACGTGCGCCTGTTGTAAGTATTATGGGACACGTTGACCACGGTAAAACAACTTTGTTGGATAGTATTCGTGCTTCAAAACACAAAATTGTAGCAACCGAAGTTGGTGGTATCACTCAATCAATCGGTGCTTATACAGTATATCTGGATAATAAGCATGAAAAGAAAATTGTGTTTGTTGATACTCCTGGTCACGAGGCGTTCACTGAAATGCGTGCTAGAGGTGCTAAGGCTACTGATATCGCCATTTTGGTAGTTGCAGCTGATGATGGTATTATGCCACAAACTATTGAGGCTATTAACCACGCAAAGGCGGCAGAAGTTCCTATTATTGTTGCAGTTAACAAGTGCGATAAACCTGGGGCTAACCCTGATAGAGTATTGCAACAGTTAACTGAACACGGACTTGTTCCAGAGGCGTGGGGCGGGGAAACTATTACAGTTAATGTTTCTGCTTTGCAAGGTACTGGTATCGACGAATTGTTAGAATACATCTTGTTAGTAGCAGATTTGCAAGACCTTAAAGCTAATCCAAAGGCAGAGGCGTCTGGTGTTGTTATTGAGGCTAACTTAGATAAAGGTAAAGGTCCTGTTGCAACTTTACTTGTTCAAAATGGAACACTTAGAGCTGGTAACTGTATTGTTGTTGGAACTGCTTGTGGTAGAGTCAGAGCATTGCTGTCAGACTCTGGTGAAAGAATTATGAAAGCTGAACCTTCAACGCCAGTTGAAATTTTAGGTTTAACAGAAGTTCCAAACGCTGGTGATTTCTTTGAAGTTGTTAAAAATGAAAAAGAAATGAAATCTATTGTAGATAAGCGTAAAGAAAAAGAACGCAACAAACGTTTAGATGCGATGTTACCAGCTCACATGAGAAGAGAATCTGGTGACGCAGAAGGCGATATTCCACAATTGAATTTGATTATCAAAGCTAATACACACGGTTCAGCTGAGGCTGTTGCTCAAGCAATTGCTCAGCTTGAATCTAAAGAAATTGTTACAAAGATTATCCACGTTGGCGTTGGTGATATTTCTGAGGCTGATGTTATGTTGGCGTCTGCATCAAATGCTTTAATCTTAGGCTTTACAGTAAAAGAAGATTCAAATGCATTGGCTGCAGCTGAAAGAGAAGGTGTAACAATTAAAAAATATGATATCATTTATCAAATCTTAGAAGATATTGAAAAAACAATGATTTCATTGCTTTCACCAGAGGTTAAAGAGGTTGTTACCGGTCAAGTTGAAATTAGACAAATTTTCACAATTGGTAAAACTCAAAAAATCGCAGGTTGCTATGTTACAGAAGGTAAAATCAATAGAAACAATACCGCTACAATCTATAGAGATGGCAAAGAAATCTTCAAGGGTGCGGTTGATCAGTTGAAACGTTTCAAAGATGACGTTAAGGAAGTTGCACAAGGCTTTGAATGCGGCTTGTCTTTTGTTAAATTTAATGATATTCAAGAAGGCGATATTGTTAAATTTACAACAGAAGAAGAAATTGAACGTTCTGAATTAGAATAAAAGTTTATATATTGAGAAGATTAAACCTCTAAAAACAGACAATTTAAAAAGTCTTTTTTAGAGGTTTAGTTTTGTATGTAACGTTAATTTATTGGTATTTATTCTTCCACAACTTCATTAATATCCACATTTTCTTCTGTTGGAAATTTGTTGTCTTTGTATTTCCAATATAAAAACATATCAATAAGTAAAAATATTGTATTTAATATATAGAGCCAGAATACCCAGTCCATGTCATCTAATACTTTGTGCGTAATGCCACAGATGTATCCAAGTAATATTAACATTGAAAAGTGAATGCTTTTTCCGTGTACACATTTGCATCTATAAGTTTTTAGTGCAGCTACTGGCCAGCTTATTCCAAAACATACCATCATACCAGCTTCAAATACGCTCATAATCTTTTCCTCTTTTATTTCTCATTTCAAAATATATGATACTTCTTGAAGTCTGTATGTAAAGACTATTTTTCAAAACTTGATATTTTCTTAATCTCAAAAAATGTGCTAGAATTGTTTCTATGTTAAAAGATTTCTGTGAAAATTTATCTCAAAATAAGAACCTGCTTATGTTTATAAGCGTCAGCGTTTATATTTTGGCTTTGTTTTCAGTTTTGAGTGGTTTAAGTCTTGTTTTTGCAACTGTATTCACGGCAATTCTTCTTTTTGCATTGTTTACGGAGACAATTCGAGCAAAATACCTTTTAATTTGGATATTTATTTTTTATCTTGGAATAATTAATACCTCTTGCAGGTTAAAAAATACTGATGAGCTATTAAATCTTGCTCCGCAAAATGCTACTATTTATGGAAAAGTGCTTAGTATTCCTCAAAATAAAGGTGAAGATAGGACAAAATTCTTTTTTGACGTTAAAAAGATTGAATATGAAAACCAAGTAAGAGAATTTAAAGAGGAGAAAACTTTAGTTACACTTGATTCACTAGATAAATTGAAGGTCTATGATAATTACAAAATAACAGGGCGTTTGTCAATTCCATTCAAGGCTGGTAATCCCTCACAATTTGATTATGGTAATTATTTGAGAAATTTTGATACTTATTCTGTATTTTATGGCAAGTCTTATCAAAAATGTGAGGGCGAAGTTAGTCGAAAAGAAAGACTTTTGCAAAATATAAACGATTATAGAGAAAGAATCATTTCTCTGCATTCAAATTTTTTAGCGTCACCAAACCTTGAAATTTTGGGCGGTATAGTATTCGGTGATGATGCGGTTTCGTCGCCAGAAAATATTAAACAATCCTTTATTAATTCGGGGTTGTTGCATATTTTGGCAGCGTCAGGAATGAATGTTGCGTTCATTTTTACCTTTTTTTACTTCTTTTTGTCTTTGCTCAAACTAAATTACAAGGCAAATATTTTGTTTTGTATGCTGATGGTAATAATATATTCCTTGATGACAGGCTTAGGACCTTCTGTTGTTCGAGCGACATTTATGCTGGTGTTTGTGCTTTTGGGTAAACTTATTGATAGAGATGCGCATTCTGTATCGCTTTTGGCATTCGTTGCGTTCCTTATGCTTTTGTACAACCCAATGTATATTAATGATGTCGGTTTTCAGCTTTCTTTTGTTGTAACCTTTGGCTTGCTTGTGACTGCGCCTTATCTTGCAAAAAGTAAAAACCGCTTTCTAAATTGGATAATTGGTACTGTGTCTATTCCGATTATTGCGCAACTTTGGGTTATTCCAATTCAAATTTTTTATTTTAATAATATAAGTTTGTATTCTGTGTTCGCTAACATTATGAGCGTTCCGATTCTTTCGGTAATCAGTTTTGGTGGTTTTGTAAGCTCTTTAATAGCTCCAATTACACCAATTTTTGTCTGTAAATTATTTGACATTATATTGAATCCGCTTTTAACGATTTTAGTTTGGATATCAGATTATTGGGGAAGTTTACCACATGCAACTGCTCAAACGACTCACCCTTCTATTTTTCAACTTCTTGTTTATTATTCGATTTTGCTGATTACGATTGCATTTTTTAATAAAGAAATAAGAACTAAATATTTAAAAGCCTTGTTTGTAGCACTTGTTTCTTTAGTTTTGATTTTGTTGGTTTCTATATTGCCGATTAAAAATCATAATCTTGAAGTAATGGCATTTGATGTTGGGAATGCAGATGCTTTTTTAATAAAAACTCCTGAGAATAAGTATTTAATGATTGATACTGCAAAGAGTGGTTATAATGGTGGAAAATCTCAAGCTGAGATGCTGATATCAAAATATTTGCTAGATAATGGAATTAAGGAAATTGACACAATTGTTGTTACGCATTTCGATAATGACCATTGTGGCGGTACAGTTGATTTGATGAATGCCTTGACGGTTAAAAATTTATACGTGAACTCACTTAATCACAAATCTTTAGAGGCACAAAAAATTTACAATACTGCAAAATTAAGAGATGTAAATCTTGTTTTAGCAGAAAATAATCAAAAAATCTATGCTTCTTCTGGGGTAGAATTGAGAAATTATATTTCGCCAGAAAGTTTGGAAATTGGTGACAATGAAGCTTCTATTTTGACATTGCTTAAATATAATGATTTTTCAATGTTATTTATGGGTGATGCAGGAATTACAACATATCAACGTTTAAAAGAAGTTTTACCGCATAATATTACTGTTCTAAAGGTTGGGCATCACGGGGCATTGGGAGTTGTGAATGAGGATATGCTTAAAATTCTCCAACCAAAATTTGCGTTGATTTCTGTTGGACAGAATAAATTTGGACACCCTGCAACCTATACATTAAAAGTGCTTAAAGGTACAAAGATTTTGCGAACTGATATAAATAATTGCGTAAAATTTGTGGTTGGCAAAAATACGTTAAAGGTTTATTCGTTTAATATTCGCAAAAAAAGATTTGTTAAAATTTATTGATTACACAAAAAAAAAAGCCCCAGATGGGGCTAAAAGTTTTGTAAGATGTAAGATTATATAAGAGAGAGTTTATGTATTTTTGAAGTGATTAAGGTAATAAGGTAATAGGGGAATAAGTGGTTATAATATTTTTAGATATAATATCTGTTTATTTATCGCATTTGTCTTTAAGAAATATCTAAAATCTCTTATTACCTTATTGCCTTATTACCCTATTCCCTTATGCAATAAAGTTATTACCAAATCTGTTAGCACCGTAGAAGAAAGATTCTTTCATCACTTGTTGAAGGTTTCTTTTTCTAACAACTCTGTTGCCAACTTTAGTGTTAGCGATTTCATCAACAGATTTTTGGTAACAAGAAGTAACAAGAGAGTTGATGTATTTAGCAACTGTAGTTTCTTTTTGGCTATCTTCAACAGAAACAGTTTCAACAGCTTCAAATTCATTGAAGAAATTGTTTATAGATTCGAATTCTTTGTTTGAAATTGTTTCTGTAGTGAATAACATCTTTTGAACTCTCCTTGGTTATCTCTTATGTATATATAAAGTATTTAAGTTTTAAAAAATTGCCTTTTTTGATGCGATTTGTTAAGTTTTGTAAAGTTGGGTTTTGAAAAGTGGGAATTTCTTAATATTTGTTAAAGTGAATAGGGGTAATGAGTCAATTGGTGAATGAGTGAATAAGTTCGTATTAAATATTGGTTTTGTATAATGCGTTCTGTTATTGGCGTAATGTCGGTTGGGCTACCTGCCCAACAAAAACATAAGTAGACGCTTCAATTCTAGCCCTGTCTTGTAAGACGAGGGAATTACCAAGATTCGTAGAATTGATACAAAAAAATAATTTAATACGAACTTATTCACCTATTCACTTATTGACTCATTCACTTGAAAAAACGTAGGGTGGGAAAAGCGACTAAAAACGCTGATAAATTACAACGAACGTGGAATGCGTTCCCACCGTTTTAGACCAAATGGACATGGTTAATAACTATTTTCATTTAATCAATACCCACCCGCATTCGTAGCTTTCGCAAAGCTCAAGCACGACTGCGACCTCCCTAACTAGTGAGGCATGGCTCCTTCCATTGTTAGGGAAGCGGATTCTCGGTAGGGCAAAAGCCCGTAAGGTGGAGGTCGGACGTTACTCCGCCGACACCCCGAGTAATCTAAGACAGGTTGGGAAGGGTATTAGCCAGTAGGGATTGTAATAGAAATATGTAGGGTGCTGTCGTTTGACGCACCAATAACTTTTAGAGATTGCCACGAAAATCTTACGATTTTCTCGCAATGACACACAACTAGGCGTCTTTATGCCCCGTTATTACGAGGAGCGTGAGCGACGAAGTAATCTATTATTATAAAAATCTCGTATTAGATTACAATTGTCCAACACGCTCTATTATAATTATGAACGCTAATCACATCAAAAATTTTAATACGAACTTATTCACTCATTCACATATTGACTTCTTGACTTATCAATCTCTCCGTGAAGTTTTGTAAATATCCACTCCAATCTACGCCAATCTACGCTTGTTTTTGGTATAATTAACGTGAAGATATCTTAGAATTAAGAGTGTTGGGAGATTATGAGGGAAAGAATATTATTATTTATTATACTATCGTGCTTAGGTGTGTTTCTTTATGTTTTCCAAAATTATGTAAACACGGTAGTTGGTTTCGTTATTTTATGTGCGTGTATGGTGGTTTATGGGCTTTATTCTTTGGCTGCGACAAAATATCAAAAACGTAAGTTAAAAAAACACCCAATTGTAATCAACGAAAATTATAAACCGCTAGTTACGATTATGATTCCTGCTCATAATGAGGAAGCGGTTATTTCTAACACTGTTGAAAATGTTTTAAACTTAGATTATCCGAATTTTGAAGTTATTGTTATTGATGATAGAAGTTCTGATAATACTGCCTCTGTAATCAAAGAATTAGAGGCAAAATATGAACAAGTACGTGCCTTAATTCGAGAAAAAGGTGCTTTTCCAGGGAAATCTGCAGTATTAAATGATGCTTTCAAAATGGCAAATGGCGAGGCGGTTTTGGTATTTGATGCAGATGCGACTGTTGAACCTGATTTCTTGACCAAATTAATTCCGCATTTAGAGCCAGCTGATGTTGGTGCAGTGCAAGCACGAAAAATTATAAGAAACAAAGATGTTAATTTCTTGACAAGATGTCAAAACAATGAATACACCTTTGACACTTACCTTCAAGTAAGCAGAGATGCAATTAAGGGTGCAGTTGAACTTAGAGGAAACGGTGAATTAATAAAAAGAGCAGCATTAGAGGATATTAATGGCTGGAATAACTATACTATTACAGATGATTTAGATATGTCTACAAGATTGCACATCAAAGGCTGGGACGTACGTTTTTGCCCAGATGCTTGCGTGTATGAAGAAGGTATTGTATATGTATTCCCGCTCTTCCGTCAAAGACGTCGTTGGTTAGAAGGCACAATTAGAAGATATTTAGAGTATTTTGGTGCTGCAATGAAATCTAAAAAGATGTCTTTGCGTGCAAGATTAGATATGGCAGTTTATATAACTCAATTCATCATGCCGCTTTGGTTTATGATGGAGGTTGTTTTTAGAATAATAAAACTTTTGACAGATAAAATTGACCCATATAGCTTACACAATGTTTTGTGGTCATCACTGATTGTGTCAGCGGTTGTTGGTTTAGGCTTTTTCTGTGCAATCAGATATAGTTTAAGAAAGTACGATTTAGTGCCAAGAATGAGTGCATATAGGCAAGCTTTGGAAACAACAGTTTACTTTTTAATAATTTGGTTCCCGATGGAATTGTTCATTTGTGGTAAAATATTATTCTGTAAAAAGGATATGAATTGGGGCAAGACTGCTCACGGTCTTGTTGTAGAAGAACAGAATAGACAAGAATTAGAAATGCAAGAGGTATAAATAGATGACAGATAAATTTCAATATGTAAGAGAACACGTTAGAGAAGTCCCAGATTTTCCTAAAAAAGGAATTTTGTTTTTAGATATTACAACTGCGACAAAAGATGCAAAATCTATGCAATATATGACTGATTTTTTGTATGAACAGTTCAAAGACGAAAAAATTGATTATGTAGCAGGTATTGAATCTCGTGGCTTTATTTTCGGTGCAGCAGTTACGTATAAACTAGGTGCTGGCTTTGTGCCAATTAGAAAACCTAACAAACTTCCTGCAAAAACTATAAAAGAAGAATATTCTTTAGAATATGGTACTGATACTATTGAAATTCACGCTGATGCCTTAAAAGAAGGTGATAGAGTGCTTGTAATTGATGATTTGCTTGCAACAGGCGGTACAGCTTTAGCAGCTTGTAATTTAGTGAAACGTATAGGTGCAGAAGTCGTAGCATCAGCTTTTATTATTGAACTTGATCCTTTGAAAGGTAGAGAAAAAATAGAAGCAACTGGTGTTAAGGTGGTTTCAATGCTTAATTATGATTTAGATTAATCTAAAGTAAAAATGCAAAAATAAAAAATGTTCCAATTTAATTTGGAACATTTTTTTTGTTGTTATTTATTTTATAAGATTAGCTTTGTGGAGCTAACCACGCAGTTACGTTACGACCTTCCACCATAGGTTTCTTTTCTACAGTAACAGGATCGTTTGCTAAATCAGCAATAAATCTATTTGCAAGTTCTACTGCTAAAGAAGAGTGTTGCATTTCACGTCCTCTAAGCATTACAACGATTTTAACCTTATTGCCTTGAGATATGAATTTTTTGATATTTTTCAATCTAACTTCATAATCATGAGTGTCAATTTTATAACGTACTTTTACTTCTTTTATATCAACAACGTGCTGTTTCTTTTTAGCTTCTTTTGCTTTTTTTTCAAGCTCATACTTATATTTACCATAGTTCAAAATTTTAGCTACTGGTGGAGCTTGGTTAGGGCTGATTACAACCAAATCTAATTCGGCTTCCTCTGCCATTTTCAAAGCTTGTGATGTAGGAACAATACCGTGGTTATTACCATTTTCATCAATTAGTCTTACTTCTCTTGCTCTAATTCTTTCGTTTATTAGAGGTTTATCTTTGCCTGAGCCTCTTTGGCCCCTTTCTTCGTTTGCGATAACATTTCTCCTTTTTGTTAAAATTATACTTTTCTTCTTAATAATACCATGCTTTGACCATTTTTCAAGTGTTTGAAACATAATCAGAACTTATAGCCAGCCATTTGTAAGCTTCGTTAACGTTTTGAGGTATGTCTGTGACGAACGTTCCGCCGTATCTTCCCCTTGTAAACATTAAATATCCATCATCTGCAAGATTGTCGAGTGCTTTTTTGATGGTTTTAGGGCTAACATTAAATACGTTGGCAAACTCCCCTATTGATGGCAATTTTGCACCGATTTTGCACTTTTGAGTTATGTAATGTCTAATCTTTAACTCAATTTCTTCATAGTGATAAAGCCCAATTTTCTTTTGAGGGTTTACAACCACTGTGCCGTATTGCCCACGCCTTGAATGTAGTAGACCTTCTTTTGCAAGAAGTTTTATTGCATCGTGTATTGTTTTTACGCTAACATTAAATTGTTTTCCTAACTCCGTATTTGTGGGTAGTTTGTCACCAATGTTCAAATTCTTGTGAACATATTCTCTTAAAAGATTTGCAATTTTTTCAACTAGAGTTTGGGTTGTGATTTCGTCAATGTCAAAGTCGAGGCTCTTAATAACAAACGCATTGCCAATTTTTTCAATAATGCCTTCTGAAACCAAACTCCCGATTGCAACCCTAATCGTTGCGGTTGACATATTTGTTAAACTAGCTAGTTTTCTGGTAGATGCTAAGCAAACGCCACATCTGTAACCATTTTCAGCAATGTGTTTTTTGATTATTTCCACTGCTAATTCTCTTTTAGAAGTCAATTTTTCAATGCTTTGTTTTTCTTGCTGGTCTTTTATGTAAGTTCCAATACGCTGTTTAGATTCAATAAGTCCGCTATCTTCAACAAATCTAAAAACATTTTGAATTGTTCCGATGCTTACACCTGTATGGCAAGCTAAATCAGCCTTTGATGGTAATTTATCATATGGCTTTATTTTTTTTGATTTTAGGTTTACTTTTATCCATTGAATAAGCCATTCAGAAATTTTGTTTACTTTGTTCTCGCCTGACTTAAAACTATGAACGTGCGGTGCCATTTCAGCAACCGAAATTTGCCTTGATGCAGACTTTTTTGACATACAAAAACCCTTAATTTGTGATTATTTTTTAATATTACCTCAATATTAAAAAACATTCAAGGGCTTTTCTAAATTAATTTGTACTTTCTGCTGGTGTGTAGCTATAATTTGGTTCTTGTACGTCCTCTTCTGTTTTGAAAACAAAGTAGAAATCATCGCCAGTTTTGATATCAAGTTGCTCACCTTTTTCAACCAAAGAAATTGGTGATTCTTCGTAAGCATTGGTAACTCCTGATTTTAAACGGTTATCTTGTTCGTTTTTCGCCACGCCTTCAACAAAAGCTACTCCAATAGAAAGTCCTTTTACAAAGAAATTGCCTACCATTAATGCACCATTTTTTATCATTTTTCCGTAAGGCAAATTCTTGATTTCTTCTTTGGTTAGCACAACAGTAGTGTATTTCCCATACCTTTCATCTTCGATTTTGAAAGTTTGATTATCTTGAGTATATGTTAGTGGTTTAACAAAGAAGATTGCATCTCTTTTTCCTCTTTTAGGGTCAACTACTTGCAAAACTTGGCAGTGTAATATAGAATTTGTACTAAGTTCATATTTGCCGAGTGTTGAATCTTCTCTGATTCTTACATTAAAAGTTTTTTTCGGTTTATCAGTGTTGAAATCTTCCATTGCAGTGACTTTTAAGTATTCGGCAGCAAAGCAAGCTGAAATTTGGCAAAATAAGCAAATTAGTGTTAGCAAGATTTTCTTCATAAAACCTCCTAATATTTATATTAACCGATATTTTTGTAAATATTCAACAATTGTTTTAATTGCAAGTTTGGCTTTGTTGATAAAATCTTCAGCTAAACTTTGCTCAAACTTAGATTGCATAACTTCTATTATATCAGCCTGCATGTATTCATAAGTTAATGACGATTTTACGATAGAAGAAATCAATGCTGGCGAGAAAACACCCTTTGACAATAAGGATATTATGTTGTTGATTAAGTATAGCTCTTCTTGTGTCCAATTCTTCGTTTCAAGCTTGAAAGGCTTAGGTTCTGCTAATAAAAGAGATGTGCCTGTTGTTGATAAGAAGAGTGGAATTTCTTCAAAGGGAACGTTTTTCATGCCTTCAATGGCAGCTCCAAAAGAAGTAGTATTGTAAATTTCTTTTATATTAAAATCTTTTATTAGTATTTCAAAATGGTTTATAAATGCTGCATAGTCATCTCTTGTATTAACCATTTCACCAGTAACAGATTTAACTTTTACCAAATTCTTTGTAGTATTGCCAGCAATAATTTTACCATTTGGAGTTTTGTTAACTACTTCGCCGCTAGAATACATTACATCATTTTTGAAAGCTAAATCTAGACCAGTACATATAATTTTGCTAAAGCCAAGCTTATAGGCACTAACAACCGCCATAGTTGTAGCTGAACCGCCAAGCTCGTAAGCTTTTATGTTTTTATTATAGTTTGCAAGTCTTTTTACAATAAAATCATTTCCAGAGAAGGTGAGAAAATGTTTTTTGAAAGGTGTTTGAAGAATTGTAGAATCTGATTTTAAGTCACTTATACAATTAATCTTGGTGCAATAATCTTCTAAGCCAGAATAAGTAGATTTAATCGCACTTGCGTCCAAACAAACCACAAAATCAGGCGTTATGTTGTTTGCTTCTAGTACTCTTAAAACTTTGTTTACAGCAAAGATTACAAATTTATCTCTGTTCGCTTTGATTTTTTCAATATTTTCATTTAATGACGGACCTGCTGCAATGATTAATGCAGTATGGCCGATGAATTTGTTTTCTAAATCAGAGAGCATAGCCACAGAAGAGTTGTTTATTGTGCTAATATTTATCAATGTGTTGAGTAACCACTTTTTTGAAAATTTTGCAATTGTGTTTACGTCTACCATTTTTGTTTTGCAGGTTTCGTAGACTTTTTGCGTAAGCTCTAACAATTCTTTGCTTTTCACAAGTGCGTAATTTTTTAAATAAACAACTTCGATTTTATCTTTGTTAATATAGGTTGCGCTTAGCTTGTTTAATAAATCTTTTAAGTTATCTGTTATGTAAACTCGTCCACTTGCAAGATGTTCGGATATGTCAACGTTGTTTAAGACAAAATGTAGAAGTTTTGTGTCTGGTTCGTATATGTAAATTCTGCTTTCGTAAGTGTTAAAAACTTCGTCTAAAAGATAGCCTAAACCAATACCAAAAGTTATAATGATATCATTTTTACCCATTTCACTTTTTATGGTTGATTTCAACATTTGTTTAATAGCTTCACGAGGATTATTAATGTCATCTAATGGCACATCATCTTTCATTAATAGATAGTCGTTAGAAGGCGTCATGCAGTATGACATGTTTTTTCTTGTATCGTCTATAGAAAACTTTTTCAATCTCTCTTTGAGTTCTTCATTGTTTAAGAACTCTAAATTCTTATTAAACATTATTAATCCTTTTTAATTTATGCAAAAAACGCACCCTTAGAGGGTTTTTAATATATAAATATCATAATTTTTAAGAAATGTAAAGCTTTGAATGCAAAAGGGAGTGAGTAAGAATTAATTTTAATAAAACTATTGCAAAAAAAGTTTGATGTGATATTGTAGTTATACAAACTGAATAAATAACTTATGCGTCTGTAGCTCAGCTGGATAGAGCATCTGCCTTCTAAGCAGAGGGTCCCGCGTTCGAATCGCGGCAGGCGTATTTTTTCGTAAAAAGAGCCGCTTAAATGGCTCTTTTGCTGTATTTACAAGGCTTTTGCCTGCTTTTTTAAATTACTCTATTTACTCCCTATGAATTATAAACATCTGTTGTGTGCATCTAACTTGTTCTGTTTAAGTCTGGTAATGATACACTTTTGAAATTTACGAATGTTGATGAATATACAAAATTACAACAATTGAAAAATCTGAGATAGTTGCTTTTTTATGCTACAATTAGCTCAAGAGGTATAGATGTATAGAAATTGTTTTACTCAAAATGATGAATATAAGGTAAAGATTAATTCTTTACGACCACTCTCTAACGAAGCATTATTGCAAGTAAAAGAGTATTACAAAATTGGTTTAACTTATGCTTCAAATGCTCTTGAAGGCAACACTCTTAGCTTAGCAGAAACAAAAGTTGTGTTGGAAGATGGTATTACAATCGGTGGAAAACCTCTCAAAGACCACTATGAAACAGTAGGACACGCAAAAGCTTTTGATGAAATAATTAAATTATCTCAAAACGAAACTTTTACAGAAGACGACATTAAGCTATTACATAAATTATTTTATGAAAAAATTGATAGTGCAAAAGCCGGTAAATATAGAACCTCACAAGTTATAATTACAGGTTCTGATGTAGAGTTACCAAAACCGGAAGAACTTGATGAGAAAATGCATGAGTTCATTTTGCAGTTACCGAAATTAAAAGAAGAATTGCACCCTGTTGAATATGCGGCAATGGTGCATATAATTTTCGTAAACATTCACCCATTTGCAGACGGCAACGGCAGAGTAGCAAGACTATTAATGAATTTGGTACTATTGCAAAGTGGTTACAATATTGTTGTAATTCCACCTGTTGTCAGAGCTGATTACATTTCTGCATTACAAAAAACTAATAGTGGCAATAATACAGATTTTATTAATTTTATTTCAGAGATGGTTTTAGAGTCACAAAAAGAATACCTTAAAATCATCAGCAGATTTTAAATGTTCTACTACCATCAACATCAAATGTCGTTCTTGTGCCTTCAATTCTGTTTTAATTAGTAGCTTCTTTTGTTGCATACATTTTTATAAAAAACTCAACATTGGGAATTAAATCTGCATAAGAATTTTATTTACCAAGCCATAGGCTGGCATCTTGTAATAACGGAGCCAGTTCATCTAACTTCCAATCTATATCATCATGGATAAATGTCAGATTAAATGACTTGTAGCCTTTGTGTAAAATATATATTCCTGATTTATATTCCTTTATTATAAATTGTCCTTATTTTAGGAAAGCAATATTTCCTATGTTATAGCATATTCTTAATTTTTATCAAAAAAGTTTATTAGAAATGATAACAATTTTAATTTTCTAGAATTTTAAAAGAAAAAATATTTTTACCCAAAATTCCTTCTGAAAAATCTTTTGTGAATTTTATGAAATTTGCAGTTTGTGAATGTTGTGGTATTTCAAAAACATATTCTATATTGGGGTTTTCTGTCAAATTTTGTTTAATAGCGTCATATATTTTTTTTGAAGAAGATATTGATGTTTTATTTGCTTTTTTTATTAAAAACTTTAATATCTTTGAATACAATTCTTCATCTTTGTTCATGCTTAATGTAGTTCCTTTTAATGACTCACTCACTATTTTAGAAAAGAAGTTATTTATTTCCATTTTTTGTTCTATTAGAGAAGTTTTGTATAAAAGTATATTAGGTTGTTTTATTGTCCATTCGACTATAGATTTTAAATCTGTATGTTTTAATTTTGCTAATTCATTAGCTTTATTATAAATATTCTCTGGGTTCATATAAAAAAGTTGTGGTTGTGTCAAACATAATTTAACACATTGCGACAGCTCTAAGTGTAATAATTTGGAAAGTTGTACAACATTGTTGTAAATGGTTTCTGGTTTTTGCACAAATAATTGAGGCCTTTTAATGTATTCATTTTTCAAAGTTTCTTTGTCAACATTCAATAATTTTGAGCCTTGAACAACATTATTATAAATAGTTTTTGGTTTCTGGTACATAAGGTTAGCTTGTTTTTGGGCTAAAGAAATATATTTATCAAAATTAATATTTAATAATTTTGCAGTTTTTCTCATGTTGTTTTCTAAAGTTTTTATATTATTAGAAAATAGGCAAGGTGATTTTTGATAAATTTTTAGACAATCTTTCTTGGATATGTTCAATAAACGGGCTAATTCTTCAAACTTTTTATTAAGAGTAGAAGCTTTTTGATATAATATGCTAGGTGTAATTTTTATTATTTTTAGACAATCTTCTTCGGAAATCTCTAGTGTTTTTTGTACATTATTTGCATTTTTTTTCAAGCTTTCTGGCGACATGTATAATAAAGAAGGGTGTTTTTGGCAGCATTGTATAAATTCTTTGTTTGACAAACCGAGTAATTTACTTGATTGTTCAATATTATTATTTACGGTGCTTATATTTAATGATAATAAAGTTGGAGTGTTTGCAAAAATATGAATGACATTTTCTGTATTTGTTTTTAATAAATTTTTATATTCAGAAACTTGTTCGGAAATTTTATTTATTGTTAGATTTTGTGGTAATTGAATTATTAATTTTTCAATATATTTATCACTATTTTTTATGCCAAAGATTTTTTTTAAAGAGGCTATTTTATTTCTCATATCTTCCGGTAAACAATTAGTTTTATATTGAATTTTTCGAATTGCTCTTGCTATATGTTTGTTAACATTTTCCAACGCAATACCAATTTCTTCTGATATTTGTTTGCGTGTTTTACCTTGCATTAATTTATAAAATACACTTTTTTCTTTTTCTGTTAAATTTTCTGTTTTGATTAGCTTTTCTATTTCATTTTTTGCTTGCTCTTGTCCATTTGTTTCTGTTATTGAAGAAATATCTTTTTGGACAATATCAGTGAAAAATAGCGGTTTATTGCGGTCAGTTCGTACTTCTCTATCTAAGCTTGCACGGCCAAATTCTGTTTTTAGAGCATCTTTTTTCTTTTTAAATTCATTTAATTGTTTTAAGATAAAATTTAAGGGTTCTTTGACAGTAACAGATTTTGTAATACTTTCAAAAAATTTCAAAAATAAATCTTGTATGCAATCTTGTTGAATGTGAGTCGTTTTTGCAATATGTTTTCCTTCGATTCTAATTTTTTCTTCAAAAATTGATAACAAATCTTGAGTTAAATTTTGGCGTGTCAATGAATTAGAAACTCTATATTTTGTTAATATTTTTTGAGCTTCAATTGTTTCTTGTTTGTTTAAATGAATGGCTTTTGTACTTATATTATTTTTATTGGTTTCGATTTTCATTTTAATTATTTTATAAATTAGTGATTTTAAGCAAAACTAACTTCCAGTTATGCCGTTTTTACTTTTCTGATAGTTTCTTTTCATTTCTTCTTGTCGTTGTAGTATTTTGAGCATGGTTTCCATGTCCATTTGTTGAATTTTGCGTTCGTATTCAACTTTTTTTACTTTGTCATCAAACTTCTGCGCTTCTTTAGCGTCTTTTTCTTTTGCTTTTTCTAACTCTTTTGCTTGTTTAGTATCAAATTCAACTTCTGAAACTGGTATAACTTCAGCCTCTTCTTCCATTCTATAACCAACAATTGAGATAGGAATATTAGAACCCGTTAAAGATTCCAGCCTAGAATTTTCACCATAAACATCAATACTCCAAGTGCCTAAAAACTTTGGAACTTCACCAGTGTAAGCATAAGCGCATACAACAACTCGGTTTTCATCATTCGCATCAAAGCCCAATGGATAAATATCCCAGCGTTTTTCGTCAAAATCGACACCGCCAGCTTGCGCCCAATAATTAACCACTGCATCTCTGATTTGTGGTAATTTTAAAGCCTCATGCTTTTTAAAATCGTATACCCACAAATTTGTTTGCCAAATTCCGTCGTGTCTGAAACCAATTTTTTCTTTAATCACCAATTTTGTATTATCACTCGAAAAATCAATTGGTGTAAGTGTTCTAAAAATAAATTTTGTATCAATTGATTTGTCTGTTGAAATAAGAGGTTCATCTACACGATTTAAGATATTGGCTTTTTTAACCTTTTCAATATCAGAAAGTGAGGCGTCCAAATTAATCAAAAATAAATCGCAGCTTGTACAATCAGATTGCGCATAATAATACACCGCTGGATATACTAACTTCGTAAAGTCACCGGAAACAATTCCCTGTGCATTAATTTGTCTGTCAAAATTCAATTTTCTAGGTAATGTTAGTTCCGGACTTCCTACTGGATCATTATATTTAACAAGTTTAAACTTTTTTTGAGGTATGTAAACCATGTTTTCATCTTTTGGCATTTCTGCTTTATCAAGAATTTTTGCGCTAATTTCACGCCTAGTTTTTGCTCTTGATTCTGCCTCATATTCTTCAACTGTCATATAACCGGATTTTGGTAACTTGCTTTTTTCGTATTTTTCAGTTTCTCCAACCTTGTCAACTTCGTTTCTATAAATTGTTTCAGCAACAACCCTATCTTGTTTTTTCATAATATGATATTTCATTTGGTTGAAGTGTATTTTGGTTGCCATAATAATACCGGCTAAAGCTTCAAACATTAAACCAAGCCCTCTTTCATTGCTGTTACAGTTGCTTGAGTTCTTGATGAAACACATAATTTTTGCAAAATACTGTGTACATGTGCTTTTGCAGTTGCTTTTGTAATTACAAGTTTGTCTGCAATCTGTGGATTAGAAAGTCCTTCCACCATAAGCTCTAAAACGTCCAATTCTCTTTCTGTTAATCCATAGGAGTTGTTTGTTTTCTTCGGTTCTGGTTCTGTAACGACTTGCGAACTAGGTCTTTGCAAATTAGAAAATACCATTTTAGCAATGCTAGGGTCAATCCAGCCAACACCTTCGTAAACAGATTTGATAGCCGAAACAGTTTGCTCAGGAGTTGCTCCTTTCATAATATAACCGTCTGCTCCGGCTTTGAAGGCTTCAAACACGTCGTTTTCGCTATCACGTGAGGTGAAAATTAAAATCTTAACATCTGGGTTAAAATCTTTTATTCTCTGTGTTGCCTCAATGCCGTCAATATTAGGAAGTCCAATATCCATAAGAATAACGTCCGGAGCAAATTCACGAGCCTTTTTAATGCCGTCTAAGCCGTCAGCGGCTTCTGCAACCAAAGTTACACCTTCGGCTTTTTCTAAAAGCATCGACAAGCCCATTCTGTAAAGTTCATGGTCTTCAACTAAAAGAGTGTTTATCATACTAAGCTTCCTTCTTTTTGAACAACTGTATCGGTAAGCAAGAATGAAAACTCACTACCTTTATTTAATGTGCTTTCAAGCCAAATTTTGCCACCGTGCGATTCAATAATCTGTCTTGAAAGATACAAGCCCAAACCAGTTCCTGTTGAGCGTTTTTTGCTTGTGCCTTGTGAAAATCGTTGGAACATGTTTGGAATATCCTCTTGAGGAATACCAGAACCATTATCAGCCACTGAAAAAATCAAATCATTGCCTTCGTTTTTCAAGGTAATAATAACTCTTCCGCCATTTTGTGTGTAATTAATTGCATTTCCGCATAGGTTACAAATTACACGTCTAATTTCACTTCTGTCTGCATTTATGACTAAATCTTTGTTTGTGCATTCGATTTTAAATTCAATTTCTTTGTTTTGAGCCAAAGGCTGCAATTCGTTGTAAACTTGTTCTACAAGCGTGTAAATATTGAAATTTGTCTTTGTTAATTCTAATTTATCAGCGTCATACTTGTAAACTTCTAAAAGCGCATTGACTAGTCCTAACAAATCTTCGTTGCTTTTTTGCATAGTAGAAAGTAACAATTTTTGTTTTTCATCAAGTTCGCCCAAAGCTCCCTCTAAGAAAAAGGTTAGAGTTTGAATAGCAGCAAGAAGTGGAGTTCTCAAATCATGCGTAAGAGTTGCGATAAAATCATCTCTTAGCTTGTCAGATTTTTTCTGCTCTGTTACATCACGAATTACGCCGACAAATCTTTTGTAATCATCGTCAGGATTAATTCTTGCAAAACTTATTTCGACAGGTGTTTCAGTGTTGCTTAGAGGATTTTTAATATAAAACTCTCTAAGTAAAAGCTCGCTTTCATCGAGCTTGTGTAGCTCTTTTGAAATAAAAGTCTTTTTGCTGAATAAATAATCGTCAATAGATGTCATAAGAAGTTTTTCGCCAACAAGTCCAATAAGAGTTTCGCAAGCTGGATTAACTTGTTCAATTATGCCATCTTCATTAATTATTACGATACCGTCAGCGCAGTAGTTAAAAATTCCTTCTAATTTAGCGTTAGATTGTTTTAAATCAGCAGTACGTTCTTCTACAATTTGCTCTAAGTTGTGTGAATATTTTTCTAATTCTTTTTTTGCAACTTCAAGTTCTGCAATTTTCTGTCTAAGTTCGCTAAGCAAATAACTTCTTTCAATACCATTTTTGATATTAATGATTAAGTCGTCGTTGTTCCAAGGTTTCTCAATATAACGATACAAACCAATCTCATTGATTGCCTTGATGGCATTTTCTTTATCTGCATAACCTGTTAACAAGATTTTGCTAACTTCTGGATAAAGTTTTTTTACTTCACTTAAAAATTCCAAACCGTTCATTTCTGGCATCAAAAAGTCTGAAATAACCAAATCTGGTTGGTTTTCTGTTAGAAATGCCAAAGCTTCTTTTGGACTATTAAAAAAATGCGCATCAGAAAAGCCTTCTACCTTTAACAATGTTTTAAAAGCAGAGGTTACTATTCTTTCATCATCGACTACTACAATCTTCCCCTTAATCATATTTATATATTAACCCAAAGATTAATATTAGACAAATTATTAACTTTTATAAATAATATGTTATAATTAGAATACGAATTTAATTGGAGAGTTTTATGAAAAAAGGCTACACTTTAATGGAAATATTGGTAACACTAGCAATTGTGGGTGTTATTGCAGCGTTAGTTCTACCAGCGTTATTGGCAAGAGTTGGTAAGGCAACGATTGGCGAAGGTTTGGCAAGAGGCGTCGAACTTGTTCAGCAAGGTGCTACGAATATTAAAATGGAAGCTCAAAATAATAGCGACGACGGTACTGCGTTTGAAAACTTAGCAAGTATTAGAAAGAGTGATATCGGGCTAGATGGCAATAATTATATTACAGACGACAACTCTTTTTATAATGATACGAAGAGCTTTTTTGCAATGGAAGATGCTGCTTACAATACTGGTAGCATAAGAGGCTATGACGGAAGTAATGTAAATGAAAATTTGGTATCAAATTTTACTGCTTACAAGTTCAATAAAGTTAACGTAGTTGTTGCGTTCCAAAATGTGACAAACAATAATATTGCAAACGCAGAAAATGATGATATTATTTCAAGAGTTTTGATTGACGCAAACGGCACGGCTGCTCCAAATCGTTTTGGTAAAGACGTATTCTTGTTTGGTTTGACGAATGACGGAAGATTAATTCCTGCTGGTACTAATAAATATCACGATTTTGATGTAAACGTAGCTGTAGGTGCATGTGATGGAGATGATATAGGCAATGGTACTGCTTGTGCAGCGAGAGTTGCTTCAGATAAGTGGGAAGTGAAATATTAATAATGAAAGGGGAATAAAAATGGCAGAAGCAAAAATTTTAGCAACAATTGATAGAACAGATACAGAACAATTGCAAATTTCAATTTCAGAATACAGAGGAAAAAGTTATTTTAATTTGAGAATTTATTATACTACAGATGAAGGTGCTACTTGGTTGCCTACAAAGAAAGGTGTAACTTTTGCTCCTGACCAATTAGATATTTTAGCAGATGCGATTGAAGAAGCTAAAAAAGAATTTATGAGTGAAGAAGAATAATAAAGGGAGTGAATAGGTGAATAAGTGAATAGGTGAATAAGTTCGTATTAAATATAATTAAATAAAAACGCATTTATTATTAAAAATATCTAAAATGAACTTATTCACCTATTCACTTATTCACTCTTTCACTTATTCAAAAATGACAATTCAAGATGAGTTTATAGCAACAGTTTCACATGAGATGCGCACACCTCTTACAAGTATAAGAGGGTTTTCGCAAACACTTTTAAATTCTTGGGATAAGATTAAAGATGAGGACAAAAAGAAGTTTGTTGGGATAATCGAAGAACAATCAAATCGCTTGATACACCTTGTTGAAAACATACTTTCTGTTTCAAAAATGAATGCTGGTAATCAAGTTTTAAAACAAGTTGATATAAATGCTTGTATAAAAAAGGTTTTGCCAGTCGTTTCAGAGCAACACAAGCAACATAAGTATGAAACAAAATTGAGCGCAGAAAACCCAATTGCATATATTGATGAAGATAAGTTCCAACAAATTATGACCAATCTACTTGACAATGCTGGTAAGTATTCTGAGGGTGAAAACAAGGTTATTGTTTCTACAGAAGTCCAAAATGATGTTATAAAGATTAAAGTAAAAGATTTTGGCGTAGGAATTAAGGAAGAAGATTTTGGCAAGGTCTTTCAAAAATTCTCAAGGCTCGAAAATCATTTGACAAGTAAAACTCAAGGCAATGGACTAGGACTTTATATAACCAAAGAACTTGTTGATAAAATGGGCGGCAAAATCTCGTTTACAAGCGAATTTGGTAAAGGTACTACGTTTGAAGTTGATTTTCCTGTCTACAATCAAGAGGAGGTGCTTAAATGCTCTCAAATGTCTTGATTATAGATAAAAGAAAAGAGCTTTCTGTAAAATATAAAAAGAGTATAGAAGACGCTGAAACGACGGCGACAATTCAACGCAATCTCAAAGATGCACTTCATTATATCCAATTTGCAGAGCCAGATATTATCATAATTTCAGATAGTTTAGAAGAAAAACTCGCTATGTTGTGCGATAAAATAAGGGCTTTAACTTACAACACTCGTCCAGTTATTATTGCGCTTTCAAAATCTGCCGATACCGCAGATAGGATTGAGGTTTTAGAAAGCGGTGCTGACGACTTTTTGAGCGAACCTGTTAATATAGATGAGTTCAAAATGAGAATTAAGGCGCATTTGAGGCGTGATATTGAATCAAATTTAGATTCAAAAACTCTGCTTCCAAACAAGAGGTTTGTTGAAAAGAATTTGAAAAGACTTTTGAATAGTGACAACAAATCAGCAGTATTGCTTTTAGGCTTAGAAAACTTAAAGAACTACAAAAGTGTGTATACAGATGTTGCTGGCGATAAATTGATTCAAACTCTTATAGCGATTGTGAAATCGACGCTTGATAACAATGATTTTTTTGGACAATTTGACGAAGAAAATTTTGTAATTATTACAAGTCCGTATACGGCAGAAAAAATGGCAATTTTTCTGACATTTGCTTTTGATACAGTTGCGCCAAAGTTTTATTCAGCGCAGGACGCAAAACGTGGATATATGCTCCTTAAAGGTGACAGAATGGCTGGCATGAGGGCTAATTTTGTGTCACTTTTGATTGGCGGAATAATTGATAATTACGAGCAAATTGAAACGGTTGAAACTCTTGTGCAGAGATTGTTTTCTATAAAGAAGATTGCAAAAATTCCTAGCGGTTCAAATTATGCGATTGATAGAATTAAATTGGCTGGCGAAAATTCAGTTGTTGAGCCTAAGGTTAATAATTTTGTATTTATCAAAGAGCCAGATGAGGCGTTGGCGTTGCTTTTACGTACGACTTTAGAGTTGCAAGGTTATGATGTTACTGATACGCTTGATATGAATAATTCTGAACAACCTGCGATTTTGATTATTGATAGTAATGACGATTTGTCGGGGCTGGAATTTTGTAGAGAGATTAAGACGAGGCAAAATTTTGTAAATACGAAGATTATTGTGACAACAACGGTGCATAATAAGACTGCAATTTTAGACGCTGGGGCTGATTTGTATTTGCCTAAGCCTTATGAGATATCTGATTTGATTAGGTGGATAGAGTTTTTTAGAGGCTAGTTGCGGCTAGGCTTTAAATTGTTTTATTAATACCCACCCGCATTCGTAGCTTTCGCTAGGCTCAAGCACGACTGCGATGAACTGTCCCCCAAAAAGTGGACATTTAACTCGCAAGTAAAAAATTTCTATACTCAATCGGAGTCATTTTGT
>CAKVLN010000005.1 GCA_934757275.1 uncultured Candidatus Melainabacteria bacterium | reverse complement strand
ATTTTTTGTTGTCCATCATTCTTTGCGAATTAACAAGTTTATTCGTCTTCAGCTATTCTGTTTTCAAGGTTCAATTATTTGGCTTTCGCCTTCAAATCTATTTAAAATTTTCTTACTTTTTTGATGCTATTTATATAAGTAAAAAGGTTTTAATCTGTGCTGACCTTTCGATTACTCAATTCCTCGAATTACGCCTTGCGCTTTGTCTGCACCGGAGGTTTCCTCTCCGAACATTTCCTATCTTAACTCATCAATTTCTTTTGTCAACCAGTTTGTTTTTTGCTATTTACATTTCTTTACATTTGATTTACTTTCGTAAATTTTGTTTTCAAAAGAAATTTATTTGAGTTTTCAAAGTGCTATATCTTATTTCGGCTTATCCCTATAAAAGGACAAAGTGTAAATCACTTTCTTTAGCAGTTACTTGAACTTTGCTTTCGCTTTGTTTCGTTCACCGCGTTCCTTCATTGTAATCTGAAAAAATTTTAAAATCAAGTGTTTATTTTACAACCATTTACAAAACTTAATATTTTTAATTAAAAGCCTAATTCTATTGGGTTATAAGATTTTTAGAAATTTTAAATTTTCTTATTTTATAAAATCATTTAGAAAATATTACATGTAACATGACCTGATTTTACATGTAGCAATTAACATGCAAAATTATTTTTCTAAAAAAAAGAGCCAAAATGGCTCTATGGAATTAAGAATAGCTGGAAGTATGAAAAAGATTTAATATACTTGTATTAAACTCCAATATTTATTCTCATGCTATTAGCTAGGTTGGCGATTTATTATAAACAATAAAAGTAAAGGGCATGTTCCTTGCTACCTAATATTCATAATACCCTCTCATAAAGAACGACACTAAAGATACTCAAGCACCTTTTATTAAACAAAACAATTATTAGCCCAATTTAGGACCATTGTATTTATTATATAAAGTCATGACATCATCTGGAATTTTTTCACCACGCACCATTTTTGCATAAGTTTCAGCAATAAATTCACCGATACTTGTTTGCGCATAGCTTGAAACTTTTCCAGCACTTTGTTGATAATCTTGATTAGTTAAAAATTCATACAAATCTGGATATTGTTTCTTGAATTTTTCTGGTTCATTTTCAAATTTTCCTTTATAACCTTTATAGGTCAAACCTCCCCAACGATTATCCACATGACGAATATCAACATTTTTTGAACTATTCAAAAATTCTTTCCAACTTGGAAACTCAAATTGTTTTATGTCCATATTCTTTAAATTTTTGGCAAAATCTTGTAAATGCCCCATCTCATGATAAATAGTCTTTTCTGGTTTTAAATAAGGAATTTTTAAAACTAACTTTATGCCTTTATTCTGAATTTCTAAGAAATACTCATTTAATTTTTTACTTTGTTCTTTAGTAGACAATTTAGCAAAACTATCAACATCTACTTTAATTCCATTATTTTCAAATGTTTTTAAATTATTTTTTAATGATGATAATGGAGCTAAAGACAAAACTGAAGTTTGAACATTACCAGCATTACATAATGTGTAATACAAATCTCTTTTTTCAGAAATTGTTAAACTATTTTGATCCGTTTGGAATTTTTTAAGCAGACCTTTAATTCTATCATCTAATCTACATTCTGGTCTAAATTCAGTCTTTTTAGCAGGTTTTGGAGATGAATTTGGCGATGCTTTTGAAGTGTTTTTAGGTTTACTTGCGCCTAGCCATTTGTTGATTTCATTATTCAAATCAGCATCTTTGAAGAACTTCTTATTAACAACTAATTGTCCAAAATTTGGCGAATTTATATCATTTATCACATAAGCCATTGCATTATCAAGGGTTTTGCAACCAATTTTCTTTGGCATGAACAAATGTCCCTTATTAGCGTTGCTTACATCTACAAGTCCTTTGTTAGCATAATTAATCGCATCAAGAGTAAAATTATTGTCGACCTCACCAATTTTCAACACTTCTTTAGCAAATTTTATACCTTCTTCTAGAGTTTTAGCCTCTTTAAAATCTATTTTTTCTGGAAGATTTACAAATTGCATTTTTTCTTTATAAAGCTTAGAAAGCTTATTAACCTGATGTTTCTTAAATGCTACTGCAAAAGCAACAACACCCGTTAATACACCACCCACACCTAAAGCAATTTTTTCTGTTTTAGAGAGTTTGCTCTTTGCATTACTTTTACTTTTGCCAGAAATTTCTACTACATCTGTTTGTAAATTATTAATTGGTTTTATTTTTTCATCAGAATTTGGGAGCGATACTTGCTTTTTATTAACAATATCTGTTCCACGAAAAATTGGTACATTATAATTTGTAATTAGTGGCATGTAAAATTCCTACAATTTAACCTTATATATATAAAGTATAAAAGAAAAATAAAATTGCCTAATCTAAAAAAAATACTTAATAAAACTTTATAATGGAGTTGACATGGTTTTTTGAGCATGGTATAAATTGAAAGTAATCGCAGACAGTTAGTATCCAACGTTAGGATTTAAACACAAAAGGCTAGCCTAGATTATCCTAAAACAACATAAATAGCATTTATTTAAAGATTTGTATTGGATTTTGCGATTAAAAAAAAGATTGCGAAATCTTTTTAGTTTAACAGGTCGAACGGAATAATCCGAAAATAATATAAAAAGGAGCAAAAAATGTCAACAAAAGCTTTCAAAAATGATAAGGTAGCTCTTATCAAAGAAAAAGTTGATAAAGCACAAGTTGCTATTGTTACCGAATACAAGGGTTTAAGCGTAGAAGAAATTACTAACCTTAGACGTGCTATCCAAAAAGATGGTGGCGACTACATGGTTACTAAAAATACTCTTGCAAAAATCGCTATCAAGGGCACTCCTTACGAAGTGTTAGCTGAAACTTTAAAAGGACCAATCGCTATTGCATTTGGTTTTACAGATCAGGTAGCACCCGCTAAGGCTTTATCAAAATTCATCAAAGATACTAAAAAAGGTGAAATCATTGCAGCTGCAATGGACGGACAATTAATGTCTGCAGAAGAAGCAAAAGCACTTGCAAATCTTCCATCAAGAGAAGAACTTTATGCAAAAATGCTTGGTTGCATCAACTCACCAGCATCTGGTATCGCAAACTCTGTCAACGCTGTTATGTCATCTCTTGTTAGAGCTGTTGCAGCTGTTAGAGATCAAAAATCTGCTTAGGCAGTACAAGGTAATATTTACCTAAAAAATTTAAAACGTATAACAACTCAAATAGAATAAAAGGAGAAACAAAATGAGTATTGAAGCAATTTTAGAATCTATCGAAAAATTAACTTTATTAGAAGCTGCTGAATTAGTAAAAGCTATGGAAGAAAAATTCGGCGTATCTGCTGCTGCACCTGTTGCTGTTGCTGCTCCTGCTGCCGCTGCTGCACCTGCTGATGATGCTGATGCTGAAGTAAACGTAATCTTAGCTTCTGTTCCAGCTGATAAGAAAATCGCTGTTCTTAAAGAAGTTAGAGGTATCACTGGTCTTGGCTTGAAAGAAGCTAAAGATTTAGTTGATGGCGCTCCTAAGGCTGTTAAAGAAGGCGTTAAGAAAGATGAAGCTGAAGCTATCAAGAAACAACTTGAAGCTGCTGGCGCTACTGTTGAAATCAAGTAGTTTGACATTATTTGTTGAAAAAGGTCGAGTGTTCCACTCGACCTTTTTTGTTTACGTAGATTTGATAGAAAATTTCTCGACCTACCTAGTTAGGGAGGTCGCAGTCGTTCTTGAGCTTTGCGAAAGTTACGAATGCGGGTGGGTATTGATTAAAATGAAAATAGTTTATAACACCCTCTCCCGCCTTCGGCACTTGAACTCTCCCCCTAAGGAGGGCGTAACCTGCGTTAACTGAACAACTTTAGTTCCCTATCCGAGGGAAAGCGAATTTTCGGTAGGGCGTTAGCCCATAAGAGCAAATAATGTGGAAATTGACCAGTAAAGGCCATTTTGGCTTTGAGGTCACTGAAATATTATGCTCGCCCGAATAATTCAAGACAGGGCTAGGGTGAGGTCTGTTCAAAACACCCAACAAACAAATCATGGGTCGTTCTGAGTGCGATTAGCACGAAGAATCCAGCCTTTTATTAACCATGTCCATTTAGTCAAAAACTCTGGGCACGCATTCTATGTTCATTGGTTATTTATCACCGTTTTTAGTTACTATCTCAAATCTACTTCAAATACGCTAGTCTTGGCTATCGGTGGACTAGGAAAAGCATTTAATTAACTCCAAATTTCCTCATATAAAAAGGGATTGGTTATAATAACCAATCCCTTTTTTCTTAAACATTTTTATAAAACTAAGCTTCTGTTTTTTCTGTTTCAGTAGCATCTTCTTCTATTGCGTCAGTTGGAACTTCTTCTGCAGTTTCTTCTGCCTCAACTTCTTCACCTTTAAATGCAGGTGCTTTAGGAGTTTCTTCTGTTTCAATTTCTTCGCCCTTAAATGCAGGTGCCTTAGGAGCTTCTTCTGTTTCAACTTCTTCACCTTTGAACGCAGGAGCTTTTGGAGTTTCTTCTGTTTCAATTTCTTCGCCCTTAAATGCAGGTGCCTTAGGAGCTTCTTCTGTTGCTACTTCTTCGCCTTTGAACGCAGGAGCTTTTGGAGTTTCTTCTGTTTCAATTTCTTCGCCCTTAAATGCAGGTGCCTTAGGAGCTTCTTCTGTTGCTACTTCTTCACCTTTGAACGCTGGAGCATTTGTTGCTTCTTTTGTTTCAGTGTCTACTGCTAGAAAAGCTTTATTATATGCCGCTAGAGCATTTGCACCTTTGAACGATGCTGCATTTTCAATTGGAGTTGTAACTGTTTCTGTCTTTGGAGCTTCTGTTTCAACAGGTTTAGTCAACTCTACATTGCCTGCACTAGCTCTAAAATTAATCGGACTAATCATCATGATTTTATACCTTCTATTATCTGATACACATTGTTTAAAACTCGGCAAAAAATAAAATTGCCATCTTTTTCATAAATCTTTACAAAAGTTATTAAAAAAGCTCTCTTAGAGAAGAGAGCTTTTATCAAATCTATTAAGCTTCAACAGGAGCTTCTTCTGCTTGAGCTGCTGCGGCTGCTTCTTCAGCTTTTCTAGCTTCTTCTTCAGCCTTCTTAGCTTGAGCTTTCTTAGAAAGTTTAACTACTTCTGATTTCTTGTAGTTCAAAGTGCCATCTTCGTTGCAGTTAGCCATTAAGTATTTAACTGTATCAGTTGGTTGTGCACCTTTCTTAACCCATGCTTCAGCAGAAACTTTGTTTAATTTCATTTCTTTTGTTTTTGGATTGTAGTAACCTAATTCTTCAACTGGTCTACCTTCACGTTTTGTTGTAGAGTTGATAACGATAACTCTGTATGTAGGAGCTTTCTTAGCACCCAATCTTTTCAATCTGATTTTTAACATTTCATTTTCCTTCTTTTAGTTTTAATATAAGTGGAGCATCTTAACTTGATAGATTGGCTCCTAGCCGCTTATACAAAACAGGCGTTTAGAGGATATGCCTGCCTAATTATAAGTAAACACAAAAACAACCAATAATCAATAGATTGTTAAGTAAAATTTAACTAAATATTAAAACTTTTTCTTGAACCTTCTTCGTGGTACAAACCGCCGCCACAAATTGTTTCAACCACCTTTAATACGAATTCTCTTGAGGCATCTGTATTGTTTAAGAAAAATTCTCTGTTTGACAAGTGTCTAATCTTAAATATAGAATTTTGAGTTTTGTCGGCAGGAACAAATAAAGACGCAACTTCTTTGTCTAATAAAACTTCCATCATCTGATTTCTAGAGGTTATACCTTCCATTAACTCATTGTAGTTGCCGTTTATTGCCATAATACGACCAGAAAACATTGGTGGAGCACTTTCTCTAAACAAAGCTTGAGGTTCATAATTGCATCTTGTAGTAAGGCTTATTGTGTGCCAAAGAATATTAATCACAACAACTGTCTTATCCTTGTCATAATCTACATAGATATTTTCAGTAGTAATTCCTCGAGCAGCAAATGATTGTTTAAGTGAATCGGCTATAGCTTTCAAATTATCAATCATTTCCACAAAAATTTCAGCCGTGTTCAAAGTTGCATGCTGATAGTCCAAGAACTGTTTGTACATGTGGGTAGAAACAAGCCCAATGCGTTCTTGGATAAGTGTGGATTTTCTGAAAGATGTTTCTGAGTTATTAAAATTTTCGTAGCCTTTACTCAAATTTATAAAGCCTCCTTATATAATTGTACACTCAACATGCCTTTTGTGTAAACATGAAATGTAACAGTTTGTAACAACTTGATATAATAATAAAAAGGCGAACCTTCTAGAAGGTTCGCCTTTTATATCATCTTACATCTGGTTTAATTAATCCATAACGAATGCTCTTACTACTGTTACTGATCCGTCAACGTTTTTACGAACACCTGTGTCAACTTCGTCATCGTCCAAATCTGCTGCATAAGCTACTGGAGTGTATGGTTGAGCAGCATCTACTGCATCTGGTCTTTCAAATCCTTTAAGAACTTTTACGTTATCGTTGTCTTCTGGATTGATAATTGGTTTATCTGGATCTGGTGTTGGGATTGGATCTGGATCTGGGTCCGGTGTTGGAATTGGATCTGGATCCGGCTTAGGATCAGGAGTTGGGTCTGGATCCGGAGTAGGAACAACTGGTTTGTCAGGACCAACCAAATAAGTTGTATCTTCTGGTCTTGGGTCACGAGTGTTGTAACCATTTTCGCCATTTGTTAATTCATAAGTAATTTCTTCTGTTTTACCAACTGTAACTTCTTTTGCGTCACGAATGTTAGTATATTTCAAAGTGTAATCTCTTGAAGGGAAATCAACTTTCAACTTGTCAGTTTCTTTGCCAACAATGATGTTGTCTGCGTGAACACCGTCACCAGTGATTTCGATGTATTTACCAGGAGCTGTGATGTGTACATCTTTTGCATTAGCACCTGTCAATTTAACGTCACCTTTTGATGCGATGTAAGCAACTGATGGAGTATCAATCTTAGTGATGTTACCACCAGCAATATTCATATTAGAAGGAGTTTTTAATGAGTTTGGAATGTGTTTGTAATTTTCCATAACTGCAATTACAACTTCATCAACTGTGTTGTTTTCAGTTCCGCTTAAACCACCGATGTAACCATTCGCAGAAAATTCATATTCATTTGCAGATAATGTAGCTTTGCCATCAGAAAGTACATTCAAATTATCTGATTTTAATGAAATTTTGTTAGCGGAAGTGTCGATTGTAACCATAACGTGACCGTCTTGAGCGTGTGCTGTTAAATCGCCACCAACTGTCAAGCTGCCATCGAGAAGTTTGCCTTCTTCAATCTTATAGTTACCAATGTGAAGGTTGTCTTTAGAATTAATTGTTGCGTTGCCACCAACTTTATTGTTGCCTACAACGTGAACAAAGTGTTTGTAACCTTGTGGGTTTTCAGATTTAGCAACAGTTGTGATGTTCATATCTTTACCAACGTGAACATTGCCAACTTCAAGGAAACCACCGCCGTTTGTCATATTCAAATTGCCATCAACTTTAGTGTTTCTTGCATACATCAAAACGCCGTTGCCTTCAACATCAACATCGCCAGTAACGTGAAGAACTTTGCCATTGTCAACATAGTTTAAAGCAACGCTATCATCAGATTTTACATTCAAGTTACCTTTGATTTCGCCGCCACCAACAGTTTTAACAACGCCTTTGTCAGCTACTACATAAACATTACCATCAATGTTAACTGCTTCAAGTCTAACGCCTTTTTTAGAAACTTCATTACCTGTAGAAAGGTAATCTTGACCGTTTTCAGTAATAAGTTTCAAACCATCTTTAGTTTGAACTGTGCCACGAACCATGTTGATTGATGGAGCTAGAATGTTAAACTCGCCGCCAACATTGAAGTTTGAATCTTGAATTGTAACAACGCCAACTGGAGTTGTTGTTGCAACGTTAGAAACTTTCATTGTGCCATCGATAAATGTTGCAGTCATTGGTTGAGTTGTAATCATTGCATCGCCAGCAGTTGTGAATTTAGCACCATCAAACAAAACGCCGTTTGGGTTTGAAATAATCAATTTGCCAATGCCTTCGTTTGCGCTAATTTGACCGTAAATGTTAGACATTCCTTTGTTAACAGTGTTCAAAATTGTTAAATCTTTTGCACCGCCAACTGCGTTGAAGTTCAAACTTTCGTTTTTGTTTACGTTCAAAGAATCCCAATTAACGTGAGAGTTGCCGTTGAAGTTCAAGTCGTATGAACCATTTCCTGCAACACCGTTAACAAAACCGCCAGTTGTATTATTAATTACTGCACCGCCATTTCCTGCGCCTAAACCTGTATCAATGGCTGCGTATGAAATTTGCATAGATGCGAATAATGCTGTAAGAGCTAATGCTGAAAATTTTCTTTTTAGATCTTTCATAATATACTCCTAATAATATATACTCGTAATATAATAAAGTATTTTAATTTTTAAAAATTGCCTTGATTTAACAAAAATTTACAAATGTTAAAATGTGAACAGCGAAAAGGGTGAGAAGTTAATGGTGCGTTAAACGACAGCACCCTACATTTCTCAAAACCTCACTAGTTAGGGTACAGTTTACGCCACACGCTCGTGACGCAAAGTCGTTCGCCTTATGTAAATATTTATAAAACCCTCTCCCACCTTCGGCACCCTCCCCATGTAAAATGGATAAAAGGGGAGGGCACTAAAGTCGCTCAATTGACGCATTTCACGCCGTGAGCGTGTATGCTAAGCATACGATAGCGAACGTAAGAGTGCAGGCTCTGCCTGCTAATTCAACCATTTAAACAAACGCTCGTAAGAGCGTAGGAAACAGTGGCGTAGTTCTTCTTTTTTGCTTACTTTTTTCTTTTTATTTCGCAACAAAAAGAAAAAAGTAAGAACTATTTTGTAATAAAAGATTTTTTATGTACTTTTCTTTCTCTTTTGTTGCTAAGTTTGTCGGTTGGGCATACTTGCCCAACAAAAACTTCTTCAATGAACTTCCTCAATGAAAAAGCCCGCATAAGCGGGCTTTTTCATATTTCCAGTTTAAAAATCTTTTACTAGCGATTAGTTAATCATCGGGAACGCTCTAACTACTGTCACAGAGCCATCTACGTTCTTACGAACACCTGTGTCAACTTCATCATCGTCCAGATCTGCTGCATAAGCTACTGGAGTGTATGGTTGAGCAGCATCTACTGCGTCTGGTCTTTCAAAGCTTCTTAGAACCTTGATGTTTTCATTATCATCAGGGATATTAGGATCTGGATCAGGAGTTGGTTTCGGATCTGGATCTGGCTTTGGATCAGGCTTAGGGTCTGGATTTGGTTTATCTGGACCAACTAAGTATGTAGTATTTTCTGGTCTTGGGTCACGAGTGTTGTAACCATTTTCGCCATTTGTTAATTCATAAGTAATTTCTTCTGTTTTACCAACTGTAACTTCTTTAGCGTCACGAATGTTAGTATATTTCAAAGTGTAATCTCTTGATGGGAAATCAACTTTCAACTTGTCAGTTTCTTTGCCAACAATAATATTGTCTGCGTGTACATCTGGACCTGTAATTTCTATGTACTTACCAGGAGCGGTAATGTTAACGTTCTTTGCGTTAGCACCTGTTAGTTTAACGTCACCTTTTGATGCAATATAAGCATTTGTTGGGGTATCAATTTTTGTAATATTTCCACCAGCAATGTTTACATTAGCAGGATTAGATGAATCATTGATGTGTTTGTAATTTTCCATAACGTTTACAATTACATCATCAACTGTGTAGTTCTTAGTCGGGTTTAAACCACCTATGTAACCGTTAGCAGAAAATTCATATTCTTTTGCTGAAAGTGTTGCTTTACCATCAGTTAAAATATTGTAGTTATCTGATTTGTATGAAATTTTATTTGCGCTTGTATCAATTGTAGTTGTGATGTGACCATCAGTTGCGTGAACATCTAAGTTCCCGCCAACTGTCAATTTACCATCAGCAAGTTTTTTTGCGTCGTAATCATAACCACCGATGTGAACGTTGTTTACTGAATCAACTTTTAAGTTACCATCAACTTTTGTTTCTCCAATAATGTGTGTAAAATGTTTAACATAATCAGTACAGTTTTGGTCTATGTTTTGTGATGCATTAAGAGTTTTTAAACTAGCATCTTTTGTAACGTGAACATTTCCTACATCTAAGAAACCGCCGCCATTAATCATGTTTAAATTACCATCAACCTTGGCATTTCTTAGGAACATTCTTGCTCCATTTCCTTTAATGTCCATATTGCCATTTACTACAAGTTTATTATTGTTGTCTACCTTGTTAAGATTTACGTTGCCTTGTGTTACAACTTTAACGTTACCATTAATGTTTCCACCATTTTCAATAGACAAACCGCCCATTTCGTTTGTAATATACAAATCACCATTAATGTTCATTGCTCGAAGTCTTGTAACATCTTGTGCTTTTGTCGGTGCAGTAGCGTTTAATGCCAAGTAATCTTGACCGTTTGCAGTAACTAATTTAATAGTTTTAGCACTAATTGCTGAATTTGCAGCATTGATACCAGCCGCTACAATACTGTAATCACCGCCAACTTTAAATTCAGAGTTGTTGTCAATTTTTATTGAAATTAATTTACCATTGTTATCATAAAGTTTTGTGAACTTAGCGTTATCAATATTTAATTTTCCTAAGTCTTCTACTTTAACATTTGATAAGTCTTTTGTTGTTAATTGTAAATCGCCTGCTGTTGTAAATTTTGCGCCATCAAATAACACACCGTTTGGGTTGGAGATAATCAATTTCCCAATACCGCTATTAGCGTTAATTTGACCATAAATTGTAGACATGCCGGTATTTACGGTGTTTAGAATTGTTAAATCTTTTGCGCCGCCAACTGCATTAAAGTTTAGGCTTTCATTTTTATTTACGTTTAAAGAATCCCAATTAACGTGAGAGTTGCCATCAAAGTTCAAATCGTATGAACCATTTCCTGCAACGCCGTTAACGAAACCACCAGTTGTATTATTGATGACTGCACCGCCATTACCTCCGCCTAATCCTGTATCGATTACTGCGAAAGAAACTTGCATAGAAGCAAACAATGTTGTCATTGCTAGTGCGGATAATTTCCTTTTTAAGTTCTTCATAAAAGACAATTCCTTCTTATGTTGACTGTTAACTCTATCATACTATTAAAAAATCTAACAAAAAAAAATTTGCGCATAATGACGCAAATTCTTTAGAAATTGTTACATTTATTAACAATATTTATCCGACGATAGCCTTATATATGAGGCTTGATGCTTTTACAATAAAATCTTTTCCTTGTGGTGCATTATGAGGGCGATTTGCAAGTATTACAACGATGTATTTTTTGCCATTTGGTGCGTAAACTATTCCAGCATCGCCAAGCATTGTTCCAATGTCACCAGTTTTGTGAATAAACATTGCTCCATCGCCTAAACCTGCTGCAATAAGCCTGTTATTCTTAACATGGCTCATATAATCAATGATAAATTCTCTTGAATTAACATTCAAAAATCCTGGATTATCAAGATTGTAAAGAATTTTAGCCATGTCTTTTGCCGTTGTTTTATTTGTTCCTTTCAAATCAGGAAGCCATGTTCTAACGTAAGTTCTAGAAATTCCCCAATCTCTCAAACCTATGTTAATATCGTCCATGCCACCCAATTTTGCCATAATCATGTTTGTAGAAGTATTATCAGAATCTTGAATCATGGTTTTTGCAAGACTGTCAAGCGAATATTTTCTACCAGTTTGCGCATATTGAAGATTACCAGAACCTGATGATTGATAATAGTCAGTAAGCAACATTTCATCATAAATTGTCATTTGATTTGCTTCTATAGATTTGAAAAGACGAACCAAAACAGGCAATTTAATTATGCTAGCTGCTGAATATAGATTGTCGCCGTTTATATCAACGTATTGACCTTTTTCGTATTCCCAAACATAAATTGATGGCTTAATCATTGGATATTGCGCCATTAAGCTTGTTAATTGTGATTTTAAACCAGCCATTTCAGTTGTATGGTACATGGTCGTAATTTCGCTATGAGTTTTTTCAATTGTTGGTGTTAAAAGCAAACGGTTGTTGAACATGTCGTTGCTTAAATAATTAGTAATAGGATTAGCTATTGCATACAAATCAACTGCAGATTGTTTCTGGAACTTTGCTTGAGCCATGTTTACGTTAGCTTTTGTATTGATTGGCAAAGTATTTGGCATGAACACTTGCTTAACTAATCTATTGTAAGCAGTTGGGAAAACAAAGTACATAAAAACTGCAAGAAAAGAGAAGACAACAGACATTCTAATTAATTCTAGAACTGGATTAACCTTCTTTTTCTTAACTTGTCTATGAACAGACTTATGCCCTTGAACTACATGTAAATTGCGATTAGTCCTAGTTTGTTGCTTATATGCGTACACAAATATCTCCTCCAAATCCCATTTAATAATATCATTATACAAAAAATATTGCCATACATCAAAAAGTTGAGAAATATTTATTCACAATTCCGACTAGCCAGTGTGGATAATGTTATTGACGAAATCTAACTTATTATAAATATACAAAGGAGGTAGTATGAAAAAACTTTTTATAATAACATCTCTTCTAATCGTCAGTTTGTGTTTACCGAGTTTTGCAACATGCTCAATAGAAGAAAATGAAACAGTTTGTTCTCTTCCAGATTTTAGAGAAAAAGTGTCACCAATTTATAACCCTAATAGCAATATTACGGAATTTTCTGGTTCGCCAGAAGCAAGATTGACCCCTTTGGATAGAAGTGACATAAGGAATGAATCAGGCAGTTTTGCTCCAACAGAAAGTAATTTTAATTACAATTCAAGTTGTCAATTTGGCGTATGTTTGCAAAACAGAGATACACCTTTATTTAGAAAAACACAGTAAATTTAAAGCTCCAATTAACTTGGAGCTTTTTTTATATTCGTGTTAGAATATTAATGACCCAATTTAAAATATTTCATACGAAATAATTATTTGTGAAATAATTTATATAATGTATAATAATATTGTCACTTTTATACATAATAAGAAAGGAAAATAAGAAATGAGTTTTGTACCTGTTGTAATTGAACAATCAAGCAGAGGTGAACGTTCTTTTGATATCTTCTCAAGATTGTTAAGAGAAAGAATTATCTTTTTAGGAACACCAGTTGATGATATGGTTGCTAACCTTATCGTTGCACAACTTCTTTTATTGGATAGTGAAAACCCAGAAAAGGATATTATGTTATATATCAATTCCCCTGGTGGTAGCGTAACTGCTGGTTTAGCAATTTATGATACTATGCAACACATTAGAGCTGATGTTCAAACAATTTGTTTAGGTCAAGCTGCATCAATGGGAGCTTTCCTATTATGTTCAGGTGCAAAAGGTAAGAGAATGGCTCTTCCTCATTCAAGAGTACTTATTCACCAACCTTTAGGTGGTGCTCAAGGTCAAGCAACTGATATCGAAATTCAAGCGCAAGAAATCTTGAGAATTAAAAAGACTTTGAATGAAATCATGGCATCTAATACTGGTCAATCAATCAAGAAAATTGAAAAAGATACAGACCGTGACTATATCATGACTCCTCAAGAAGCTCTTGAATATGGCATGATTGATAAAGTTATTACAAAAGACGCTATGTAATAAAGGAGTTCATTCCCTCTCCTTACAGGAAAGGGTTAAGGTGAGATCTTTACCCGTAGAGAATTTATAGAAGAAGGTAGGTTGGGCATACTTGCCCAACAAATCTTAAACCCAAACAGTCAACAAACAGGAGAAATTATGTCATCTAATGATAGGTTAAAATGTTCATTTTGCGGTAAAACGCAGGATCAAGTAAAAAAATTAATTGCAGGCCCAGATGTGTTTATTTGTGATGAATGCGTTGAGTTGTGTAATGAAATTTTAGATGAAGAATTTTTTGAACAGAAAGAAAAAACAAGCGAAAAGGCTGAAAAGAAAACCGAAGAGGTTGATGATAAGCCAATTCCGAAACCACATGAAATCAAAGAATACTTGGATCAACATATTGTTGGACAAGATGATGCGAAGAAGGTGCTTTCTGTTGCTGTTTATAACCACTATAAACGTTTGAAACATAACCAAAAAAGCGATACAGATGGTGTTGAAATTCAAAAATCTAACATTTTGTTGGTTGGACCAACAGGTAGTGGTAAAACCTTGTTAGCGCAAACTTTGGCTAAGATGCTTGATGTTCCATTTGCGGTTGCAGATGCTACAACTTTGACAGAAGCTGGTTATGTAGGTGATGACGTTGAAAATATTCTTTTGAGATTGTATCAAAATGCTGATTATGATGCAAAGAAAGCTGAAAAGGGTATTATTTATATTGACGAAATCGATAAGATTGCTAGAAAATCAGAAAACACTTCAATTACAAGAGATGTTTCTGGTGAAGGCGTTCAACAAGCTTTGTTGAAACTTATTGAAGGTACTTTGTCAAATGTTCCTCCTCAAGGTGGTAGAAAACACCCTCAACAAGAAATGATTCAAATTGATACAAGCAATATCTTGTTTATTGTTGGTGGTGCGTTTGTTGATTTGGACAAAATTATTGAACACCGTGTAAAAGACGGTACATCAATTGGTTTTGGTAAATCTGCTCCAACACAAGCTGAAAAAGAACAAGCTGCAGCAAAAATTCTTAAAAAATTGCAACCAGAAGATTTGTTAAAATTCGGTTTAATCCCAGAATTTATTGGTCGTATTCCAGTTTATGCAGTGCTTGATGCATTAGACGAAAAAACGTTGAAGATGATTTTGACAGAGCCTAAGAATGCGGTTCTAAAACAATACAAGTGCTTGATGGAAATGGACGGAGTTGATTTGGAATTTGAACCAGAAGCTATTGATTTGATTGCGAAAAAAGCGATTAAGCGTAAAACTGGTGCAAGAGCGTTGCGTTCAATTGTTGAAGAACTTATGCTTGATGTTATGTACGATATTCCAACAAAACATGACATTACTAAGTTTGTAGTAACAAAAGAAATGGTGGAAAAGCAAGATGAAATCGATAATACTGCAGAATTAATTCATCTTCCACAAAACCATTCTACAGAGAATACAAACAAAACAAGAGCAGAAATCGCTTAGTTAAACAAAAAATTGATTAAAAAAAAGAAGATTGTTTAAAGCAGTCTTCTTTTTTTTTGCTTATATTCATTCACAAAGCACCGAATGTATGTTACAATAAGGTTAGAATAGTTGAATGAGGTGTTTTTATGTACGAGTTTCCCTTTGAGTTAGATGATTTCCAAAAAGAGGCATGCAAATGTATATCAGAGGGAAAAAGTGTTGTAGTTTGTGCTCCAACTGGTGCTGGTAAGACTGTTATAGCTCAGCATGCAATCCATTGTGCATTAGAGCAAGGGCATAAAGTTTTTTATACAACACCTTTGAAAGCTCTTTCTAACCAGAAGTATAATGATTTTTCTGAAAAATATGGTGCTGATAAAGTTGGGCTTTTAACAGGCGATTCTTCTATCAATCGTGGAGCGCAAATAGTTGTAATGACGACGGAAGTTTTCAGAAACATGCTTTATGGTACTAATTTCGGCTCTGTAACAGACAACTTGAAAGATGTTCGCTATGTAATTTTGGACGAAGTTCATTATATGAACGATGAGCAACGTGGTACGGTTTGGGAAGAAAGTATTATTTATTGTCCGACTAATGTTCAGATTATAGCTTTGTCTGCAACAGTTGCAAATGCTGATAAATTAACCGATTGGATAAATACTGTTCATTCAAAAACCGAGTTAATTAATACAGATTTTAGACCAGTACCTTTAAGATTTTTTTATTTTGATTCTTCGCAGCCAAACAATTTGTTGCCATTATTAACTCCAAGTGGTGCGTTGAATAAAAAAATTAAACCAGAGAAAAAAGAATTTAAGCGTGGTAAGGCGGTTCAAAAGAGAAATGTCGTAAAAGATGTTGTAAGAAATTTGCAAGAAAAAGATATGCTGCCTGCAATCTATTTTACTTTCTCTCGAAAGAGATGCGATGAACAAATGGAAAGCTGCGCCTCTCTTTGTTTGGTAACACCGAAAGAGCAAGAGGAAATTCGCCAAATAATAGACGATTATATCGCAGAAAACCCTTATCTTTATAAAAATAAACATATTGAATACTTGTTGCAGGGCGTTGCATCGCACCATGCTGGACTTCTTCCTGGGTGGAAAATGTTGGTGGAAAAACTTTTCCAAAAAGGTTTGATAAAAGTGGTTTTTGCAACAGAAACTTTGGCAGCTGGAATTAACATGCCAGCTCGTTCTACGGTTATTAGCTCAATCAGCAAACGAACAGATAGTGGTCATAGAATTTTGACTCCGAGTGAATTTTTGCAGATGTCTGGTCGTGCCGGTCGTCGTGGTATGGACGAAATTGGTTATGTTACGATTGTGGGCTCACCTTTCCAAACTCCAGAAGAAGTTGCAGAACTTGTTTTGAGCGACGCTAATCCTCTAGAAAGTAAGTTCTCGCCAAGCTATTCAATGGTATTGAATTTGCTTCAAAGATTTACTTTAGAAGAAGCTAAGGAATTGGTGTTAAAGAGTTTTGGCTATTTTTCTTCCAGTTCAAGAATTGAACCTCTGTTGCTATTGCATGATGAAATAGATGCAAAAATTAATGAATGCAATTCTTTTGTTTGTTGCTTTAAAAGAACTAATCAAGATTTGCTAGAATATAACAAAATACGTGATATCTATGTACAAAATCGACGTGTATTTAAAACAATTCAAAAGCAAGAAAAGAAGAAAAATCGTCCTTTGACAGAAGAGGCTCAAGAATTTGGTCGCCAAAACAAAATTATGCTTGAGAAAATGCATTCATACCAATGCGATACTTGCAAATTGTTCAAAAAACATATGAAATCGTTAGATTTGTTGAATAGATATGTTGCTAAACAAAAGAATTTGGACAAAGAGATTGAAAAACAAAAAGATATTTTCTGGAATAAATTCTTGTCACATAGAGCCGTTTTGATTGATTATGGCTATATTGTGGACAATTATCCAACAGAACGTGGGGTTACAGTTTCTCAAATTCGTTCTGAAAACGAATTGTTCTTAGCTCAAATAATTTTCTCTGGTGTGCTTGATAATTTGACACCAGCAGAGCTTGCAAGCGTTGTTTGTGCAATTACAACAGAAGATATGAGAGCTGATTTGTACTCACAATTACCGTTGTCACCAACTGTTAGAAAACGATTGAATAAAATTAAAGACATCAGACGTGATTTAGATAAGAAACAAAAACACAACGATGTTGAAGACCCAATGTATATAAACGGCTATTATTCACCGCTAATTGAAATGTGGGTTAACGGTTCTGAATGGGACGATATTGTTGACCAAGTTGATATGGGCGAAGGTGATATTGTAAGATGCTTTAAACGTGTAATTGATGTTCTAAGACAATTCTGTACAATATCAAATATTCCAGAAGATTTGGTATTTACAGCAAGAGAGGCTATTAATTTAATACAAAGAAGTCCGATTGACGTAGATTAGTTTTGAAAAAAGTCGGGTTCAATGATGATTGTTGAACCCGACTTTTGTTAATCTATAACTTAGTTTCTATTCCTCTGGAATATCTAATTCCACATCATCAACATCTTCTTCTTTTTTAATAATGTCGATAACGTTTTTAGCCATTTCTTTTGCAATAATGCTACGAGTTGAATCAGGGCAATTTTGTAAAAGGCTGATTGCAGTTCTAAGAGTTCCATCTAAATCATACCATCTGCCATGCTTAGATTCGTCCATCATATCTTCGGTCGAAGAAACTATATCTTCAACTGATTCATATTCTGTATTAGACAAATGGTGTTCTGTAATAATCTTGATTAGATTAAGTGCAACTTTGATTTGAGTTTCATCGTCAGATTCTTCCAAGGTTTTCATGGCTGATGATAATACAGGGTCTTTGTCGTACCAACGTCTTGCATTAGTTGTAAATTCTTCCTTCATAAAAACCTCCTAAAATCTATAATATAACAAGACTATTATACTATATGATTTTAGTTTTGTAAAATGTTAAGCACCTTTTACGAGAGTGTTATACAAAGCTCTTTTTCTCAATGATATTGGTAATGTCCTTATCTCAATACTTCTATCAATAAGCCCCATTGCATTGGAAGATAATACATCAGAGTAATCCGTTCTTGAGGTTGAGGTATCCATACTTGTAAATAAACTAGAAATAATTATATCTAAATCGTCTTCTGTTGTATAAGGCTTTTTCAACATAATATTGTCCACATAACTTGCATCATTTACTGTTGTAGTATGCCCGTTAACAACTAAAGTTGTACAAATGTAACCACAGTCCGCAAAATGATTTTCTACACTAATAACATTATCTATTTTATCAGTTATTGTGTAAGATATCAACTCATTTTTTTGCGAAATTTTATCAACTACTATCTTTTGATTACTGTCTTTATATTCTACAACTCTATCAAGAACATCATATCGATATTCTTGTTTCGTTGTTTGTTTGCCATTCAAACTTATGTTTTTCTCGATAATTCTGCCAAAAGAATCATAACGATAACCGACTAACAATTCTCTATGCGGCGTTTTTTTGCACATTCTTAATATTCGATTATCTTTATTGTACTCGTAATCTATTGAATAGGCGGCAGAACCGTCCTTTCTGTAAATAGTTTTTTTGATTAATAAATCGTTGCTATAACTGTTGCTGGAATATAATAAATTTTGCCTGTAATAATTTACCTCTGCTATTTTTGAACCCTCGTAGTGCAAACTTTTAAGCAAATCGTTATCAGGCGAATAAATTCTTAAAGCAAGAAGTTTACCCGTGTCATCACGCTCTGTTTTTACGTTAGAAGAAAAATTACACTCTTCTTCTAATGCATCATTTCTAGTATTGTAATATTGCGTCAGTTCTTTTGGAATCGTAAAATTGTTTCTAATTTCTTGCATTTATTTCTCCAAACTAAGAAGTTTTAGCTCCTTATATATATAAAGTATTTACAAAATCTATAATTGCAAGTTTTAGATAAATTGTTACAAAACTTAAATATTTAATTTATATCCACCGCCATAAATTGTTTCAATGTATTTTTTATCGCCAGAAATTTTGTCAATTTTGCTTCTTAGATGCCTAATATGTACCCTAATTGTTTCAACATTATCATCTGGCTCATACCCCCAAATTTCTTTAAGCAACCTAGCTCCAGACACCATGTTGCCGTGATTTTGGAAAAGAAGATTAAAGATGTCAAATTCAATTGGTGTAAGTTTTTGAATTTTGTCATTAATTTGTACGCTATAAGTTTCTGGAAGAAGTGTAACTTCTTTGTAAGTCAAAAGTTCTCTCACTGCAGACGATTTAGGAATTTGTTTGGTGCGTTTTAATAGCGCACGCACTCTTACAATCAATTCTTCTGTTTCAAAAGGTTTGGTCAAATAATCATCAACACCAATATTGAAACCGTTAACCTTATCATCAAGCTGCGATAATGCAGTTAGCATGATAATCGGTGTTTCAGCGATTTCTGGACATTGTCTGATTCGTTGAGCAACAGTGAAACCATCAACCTCTGGCATCATAACGTCTAGAATGATTAGAGCTGGCTCTTCTTGTTTTGCTAGAGCAAAACCTTCGATTCCATTGAACGCTTGTATTACTTCATACCCTTGAAGTTCCAAATTTATTTTTATAAGTTCATTTATCGCATTATCATCATCAACTACAAGAATTTTCGTCATTTTGAATTTCCTCTTCTAATTCACCTTCCAACAATTTTGCAGGAATTTCTTTTGTTGTATTTATACCATAATTTTTTAATTCTTCCACTTGTGAAAAAAGGCTAGGCTTGTTGTTATTTCTACGTTTAAATCTGTTTATCGTAGTGTTTAGTTTTTTATTAACCTCATCAAATCTTTTTTGAACATCTACTAAATCTTCGCAGAATTGTACAAAAGTTTCAAATAAATTCGTTCCAGCATTTACAATTTGGTCAACACATTCACATTGTTTTTGTTGTGCAAATAATTGATTTACAAGTCTTATTGTTGCAAGCAAAGACGCCGTTCCAACAATAATCACTTTAGACTTGTAGGCAAAGTTAATTAAGTCAAAATCTTCGTAAAGCAACTGGAGTGAAGTTTCTATTGGCATGTACATTAACACAAAATCAGGTTGCCACAAATCTTCTGCACTCTGATAGTTTTTGTTGGATAAATCAATAATTCTCTTTTTTACCTCGGCTTTAAAATCTTTAATCTTGTCTTTATTTTCAGCGCATGCCAGAAAACTAGTTAAAGTCACTTTTGAATCTACTATTATGTGCCTATTGTCAGGCAAATTAATTACGACATCTGGTCTTATTGTGTGTGTCATTTCATCATGGAGGTTTTCAGAAGTGGTTACATGTTGCTTCGTATAATGTACCCCTTCTTTCATACCGCAAGACTGCAAAACTGTGTCCAACAAATTCTCTCCGTAAGCACCTTTTATGTTTTGATTTTTTGTAAGTGCCTCTGTTAAATTTTTTGCCTCTTGCGCAATTGTGTTGCTATTTTTTTCTAGGTTTAAAATTTGTTCAATGATTTTTGTCGTGTTTTCAACTCCAGAGAGGTTGAATCGTTCTACTTTGGTTTTAAATTCACCTAGTTCATTTTTTAGTGGTAAAAGTTTTTCTTCAAGGGCTTCTCGATTTTGTTTCCTTAAATCTTCTTGCTCTTGTTTAATGACTTCATTTGCTAATTTAACAAAATCGTTTTTGATGAGTTCTTGCAAATTTTCGTTGTTTTCACTTTTTGCACGCAACTTAATCAACTCTTCTTTTTCAGAGCTTTGTTTTTTAATAAATACTATTGTCGTGATTAATGCTGCTGATAATGCTCCAACTAAAAACGAAACTAAATTTTGCATGTCATATCCTTAAAAACTCCCCTCCATTAAGTTGGAGGGGCAAAATCTTTGATTTTTTATCTTCTATCTTGTAGTTTAGCTAATAATCTTAAAATTTCTAAGTATAACCAAACAAGTGTTACCATTAGACCGAAAGCTCCAAACCATTCATAGTCTTTTGGTAAGAAGTTTTGTGCGCCTCTTTCAATGAAGTCAAAATCAATGATAAGATTTAATGCGGCAATTACACAAATTACGGCACTAACTGCAAGACCCATTGAAGAGGAAGAGTTAAGCAAGGGAACTTGCATGTGGAAAAAGCTACCGATAAGATTTATTAAATAAATACCAGCAATAGAAAGTGTTGCAATAAATATTACACTTCTAAACTTGTCTGTGCATCTGATTATGTTTGCTCTGTATAATATCAACATAGAAAACAAAGCTGCAAATGTGCCAGCAACTGCTTGAGAAACAATTCCAGGATATGAGGCTTCAAAGGTTGCAGAAATTCCGCCAAGTCCAAGACCTTCTGCTACTGCATATACTGGTACTAAATATTTATTTCTTGTGAAAGATACAATTAAGGCAGCGATAAACGCTACAATAACACCACCAGCCGTTAACATCATAGCTAAATCAGTGTAGCCAGCGGTCATTCTAGTCCAAGTAAAAGCTGCACTTGCAACTACTAATAACCCAAGAAAAGCAGTTATTTGAATTGTACCATTAACTGTCATTGGTGCGCCATCAAGCACTCTTTCTTGTTCAGTGAATTTTTCGTTTAATATAGGGTTAGCCATAAAACCTCCTTCTCTAATCTTCTCCTTAATGTGATTATAACATGTTTTGTAATTCTGATAAATGTTGTTAATGATTTATTAATATTGTTAAGCAATGTAATCGCCCAACAAGCAAAGAACATCTAAACCTCCTTGGTTAGGGAGGTCGCAGTCGTTCTTGAGCCTTGCGAAAGTTACGAATGCGGGTGGGTAACAGATGGATTGCGTCAATTTCCTTATCACAAGAGAGGTCTTTACTTCTGCTCAATCGTTCTAATTACTCTCGCAGGATTTCCTACAGCTAAAGAATTTTCTGGAATATCCTTTGTAACCACTGCACCAGCTCCGATAACGCAACCATCACCAATTGTTACTCCTGGTAGTATCACAACAGAACCGCCTAGCCAACAATTCTTTCCTACAGTAATTGGTTTTGCACTTTCAATAAAGGAATTTCTTGTTTTAAAATCTAGCGGGTGAATTGGAGTGTAAAATTGTGTGTTAGGTCCAATAAAGGTGTCATCACCAATCGAAACTTTGGCACAATCAAGAATTACACAATTAGCGTTAAAGTAAACTCTTTCTCCTAGCTCTGTGTTACAGCCGTAATCAAAAAATATGTTAGGTGTGATATAACAACCTTCGCCCATTTTGCCAACTACAGATTTAAGAATTTCTAATCTTTTTTTCTCATCTTTTTCTTGATTAAAATCGCTTACAAGCCCTCTGGTTCTATCTCTTAAACTTATTAAATATGGTGTCATTGGGTTGTAGTCTTCCCCAGCCAACATTTTTTTATATTCTTCCACTTTTTGCCCTCCTACATGCTATTATTTTAGCAAAAAATAAGCGGAATTTTGCAAGGCAAAATTCCGCTTAAAAAATAATTGAAGTCTAATTACCAAATTGATGCGCCACCAGTCAACCCAGCTTGAAATTCAGGGTGTTTCTTTGCAAAATCAAAAGCATTACCTGTTTTTAATTCGTGCTGGTAAACTGCAGAAGCATCAACATCTTTTCGTTCTTGAGCTTTTGCATAAATTGATGTCGCTCCAGAACTGTGATGAACTCCTTGTGCTCCATTTGTCATAATTATGTCCTTTCTGTTTAATCTTCGTGTATATACTTTATGTATATATAAAGTTATTCTTTAGAACGTAATTTCACAAACTTATGGAATCTTTACAAAACTTTACAAATTCTCAGACTTAGTATAGTCAATTCCACCAACTGCGTTGTATAGAGAAATTGTTGAAATAACATTATCTATTTTTGATGAAATTTCATGTTGTCTAACAATTAGTAAACTTACATTAGACCTCATCTCATCTAGCTTTGAAGAATCGCCAATAGTGAATTGCTTTTCTGCCAGATTATGTTTTTCTGTTTCTATAGAATATGCTTCGTCGGCTTTTAGTAAATTCGCTTTTGTGGTCTTAACTGAAACCATCGCATCATTAACCTCTTGAATAGAAGTTAAAACGGTTTTCTCGTATTTTTCGATAGCTTTTTTGTATTCGTACTTGTTAATTCTATATCTTGCAAGTTTAGCTCCGCCAGTAAATATATCCCATGATGGAGCAATGCCTATATTTCCAAGAAAAGTTTCTGGTGCGAACATTCTATCCCAACGGTAAGCGTTGAAACCAAGCGTTCCATAAAGGAAGAATTTTGGAAGAAATTCTCTTCTTGCAACTTTTACGTCTATACCAGTTTTCTTAACATAACTTTCGGAACTTATTAAATCTGGTCTGTATTGAATAATCGTTGTTGATAAAGCGTCTGGCGCATTTGGACAAGAAACCTTGTCAAAGCTTGAGTGTTCAATTTCTTTGTCTGTTTTTAGTGCAAGTAGTGTAACCAATTCGTTGTTCAAAACTTTTTTATTTTCGCTAACCTTGTTTAAATCTTGTTCAAATCTTACAAGAATTTGTTTTTCATTCAAAAGCTCGTTGATTGGAGCTAAACCAACGTTGTATTTCTTCTCTGTCATTTTTACAACGTCAGTTTGGAGTGCAATAATATCTTTGAGCGTTTTTTCTAATTCATCAGTCTTTATTAAGTTGTAATAATTAGATGCAAAAACTGATGTCATGTATATATATGTGGCTCTTTCTTGCTGTTCGGCAATTTCTTTTTGTTTTTTTGCACTTTTCCTGTTTAAGTAATTTTGTCCCCAAATATCAATTTCGTAAGATGCATTAAGTGGCATGAACAGCTCGTTTTGTGAATATTCTGGAATTATAATGTTTCCAAACTCAGTTTGGGGCCCGCTCATTACTCTTGAAAAAGTTCCATCAAAACCAACTTGTGGAAGTTGATTTGCTCCAACTAATCTAACGTTTTCTTCTGATTGTTTTGTTTTTAATTCAGCAATCTTCAAATCGTGGTTGTTGTTATATAGAGTTTGTAAATGCTCAATTAAAATGTCATCATTATAGTTTTTCCACCAATCTAAGTTGATGTAACTAAATCTGTCAATACTTTGCTTTGCGCTAACTGGTAGCGACATGAAAAGAAATAAAAATATTATTAATTTTTTAAATGTCATATTTACACTTATCCTTCTTGTGTTATTATGATAACACAAAGGAATTTCATGAAACAAGATATTTTATTAAAACAAGAAATTGCGAAGTAAGAGTGCCTATTAAAATCCCCCCCCCCCGATTGATAACTTTCTAATCTTTTCCTAAATCTTCCAATATAGCTCTGTTATAAATATTGTCAGGCATAATAGAAAAATTTAATGGTTTTTGGCCTATTAAATCTTTATAATTGTTTATTTTATTTATTAAATCTGATGCATTGTAATAAGTATATTTTAGCCTTTTAAAACCACCTTGTGCTAATTTTACAGCCTCTGCTAAATTATCATCAGAAATAATTTTTTTATAAACATCAAGAACCTCTTTAGAGTCTAATTCACATTGGTTCAAAATTATACCTAAATTATTTTTAGGGTCTTTTAGGATATTGAGTTTATCATCTTGTAATACCATTTTCAAAAATGTAGTAGTATCTTCATAAACAGAAGGTTTTTTTCTTGATTTTCTTGCAATTCTCTCAAAAACCAATTCCCAATTTTCACTCTTCTTTCTCAAATTTTCGTTTTCTAGGATTAGTTTTGATAGCTCAAAATTTTCTTTGGTAAGCCTAAATGAGCCACGCATTCCCCTTTCCTGTTGTTCTAACCATACATCTTTCTCTTGAAAATCCTTTTCATCTAATAATTTTACAAATTTTATAAGCTCTTCTTTTTTGTGTCTGTAAATAAGCTCAGGAGTTGCTCCTCCAACGATTTCAGCTACTTTCTTTAACGGAATGTTTAGTTTTTGTGCAACATCTTTTGGCAAAAGTCCTTCTTTTTCCACCATATTCCGAATTTCATCAATTGGATATTCTTTTTCTTCATCAACCGTAGCAATACCAAATGAATTACGATGCTTATTAATATATTTTTCTGAGACATTGAACTTATCTGCGATTTCCGAATCCTTTAAGCCACTCTTTTTGTAACTCAGAAGTTCTTCTTTAGAAATATTTTCAACTTTTTTTGCGGTTGCAGTTTCTAAATTAAAAATCTTAAACAAAGGAGTCAAAGTTCCTGCGTTTTTCAAACCATATATTTGCGCGATTTCTTTAGAACTTTTGCCTTCTTGAACTAATTTTTCTAAATCCTCTTTAGTTATTGTTTTTAAAATTTCGCCATCTTTGGTAGATAAATTATTTTCTTTAAGATAATTGCGTATACTTGTAGGTGACATATTATATTTTTTTGCTAATTGACTTATAGAAAAACCTGTTTCTAAATCTTTTTTTACTTCGTTTATATTCAAATTGTCGGAAAGTTTCTTTTTGTTTAATCCCATGCTCAAACTTGTAGACAGTGTTGCAACTCCGCTTAATAAAGTTGTTGAAGTCTTTGGATTCTCAATAAGCTTTTGAACTACTTTGGATTTACTTTTAAATGAAACTGGATTTGCATATACAGTGTTAATTCGGATATTGTCAAGCATTTTTTATTTCCTTATTAAATGATGTCATATATGTTGTTAAACATTGTGAATATATTTTTTGTTAGCGATTTAATAAAATTTTACAATTGATTAATTGCAAAGCACTACGCTAGTAATGCTAGTTTGTCAAAAAAGAGATTAGAAGAAATAAATTGTAATATTTACACTTTTCTTTCTTGTGTTATTATGATAACACAAAGGAATTTCATGAAACAAGATATTTTATTAAAACAAAAAATTGGATTAAGACTTTCAAGAGCTGGACTTTTATCAAAGCTTTTTGCGGTACAAACATTTAAAAAAACAAAGCATGATATAAGACCAGAACAGTTTACTGTGCTATATGCTTTGAAAGAAAATAATGGAATGTATTTAAGACAATTAGGTGATATAACTTACAAAGATCGTCCAAACATGACTAGAATTTGTTCTATTTTAGAGGAAAAGGGATATTTAACCTCTAGTCTTGATGCAGAAGGTCGTCAAGTAAAGAAATTATACATTACAGATAAAGGGCTTGAGGTTTGTGAAAGTACACTTCCTGTAGTGTTAAACATTTGGGAAGAGTCTATAGTTGGACTTTCGCAAGAGGAAATTGATACCTTTTTGACGACATTAGATAAAATTGAAGATAATATAAAAGGTAAGACATTAATTTAGGTGATAATTATGGCAAAGAAACAACATGAAGATAAAAACCCACCAGAATTTATAAAAGAAGCAAAAAAACGCCTTAAAAAAAGACGTCCAGAATATAAAAAGAAACGTGTAATTGTGCCAAGTATAACTGCATCAATTCTTGTTATTTTAGGTATATCAGCTGCAATTCATGCAACCTTCTACCAATCAACTGATGATGCGTTTGTTGAAGGCAGGTTGGTGTCTGTAGCACCCCGTGTCGCAGCTCCAGTTGTAAGTCTTTTGGTAGATGATAACCAAAACGTTAAAGCTGGGACTTTGTTGGTGGAATTAGACCCAAAAGACTTTGAGGTTGCTCTAAATCAGGCAAAAGCAAAATTAGAAGAAGCTAAGGCAGCTTTTAGCATGTCGACTAAAAAAGTTGATGAGAGTGCATCTAAAGTAAACAAATCTTTTGAAGATATTTCTTCTGCAGAATCAAAATTAGAGTTTGCAGAAAAAGATTTTGCACGTTACAAAGATTTATATAAAGATGGAATTGTTTCAAAACAAGCTTATGAAAGAGCTAAGACCGCTCTAGATGTGGCTAAGGCAGATTACAACTCTGCTTTAGAACAAGCAGACGCAGCAAGACATGCTTTGGAATCTGGCAAAGCTAAGGCTAAAGCTGATGAAGCAACTATTGAAAAATTGGAAGCTGAGGTTGAACAAGCAGAATTGAATTTGAAATATACAAAAATTTATGCTCCTCAAGACGGTATGGTTGCCGCTCGTAGCGTTGAAAAAGGTAACTATGTCAACATTGGTCAACCACTTATGAACATTGTTCCAGAACAAGTTTGGGTAGTTGCAAACTTTAAGGAAATGCAAATTACTCACATGCACGCAGGACAACCAGTTAAGGTAAAAGTTGATACTTATCCAAACAAAAGATTTAAAGCGCATGTAGATAGTCTTCAGCGTGCAACAGGTGCAAAATCAAGCTTATTCCCGCCTGAAAATGCCGTAGGTAGTTACGTTAAAATTGTACAAAGAGTTCCTGTAAAAATTGTTTTTGACGAAGATATTTCTCATTATAATATTGTTCCAGGAATGTCAGTAGTTCCAAAGGTAAGAATTAAAGATGGAAAAGAAAGCAATTAATCCATTTATAGTCGCTATTGCCGTTTTGTTGCCGTCGTTTCTAGCGTTAGCAGCTTCTTCTGGTACAAACGTAAGCCAACCGCATATTGCAGGTTTTTACGGTGCAACTCAATATGAGGCAAACACTGTAATTACTTGTTATATTATATCTGGTGGTCTTATGCTGCCTGTAACTGGCTATTTGGTACGATTAATTGGTAAAAAATTGCTTTTCTATTATAGTATTATAATCTTTGCGCTTGGTTGTTTACTTTGTATTTTAGCTCCAAATCTGCAGGCATTAATTTTGGCAAGAATTGTGCAAGGTATAGGAAGTGGTGCTATTTTACCGCTTTGTCAAGCTGTTTTGCTAGAAGTTTTTCCTCCAGAACAAAGAGGAGTTGCAATGGCTCTGTTTGGGGTTGCTGCGATGTTTTCACCTTTAGCGGGTCCATTTGTTGGAGGTTATTTGACCGATAATTATTCGTGGCAGTGGATATTTATAATTAATATTCCGCTATGCTTGTTATCACTGATTTTGATAAAATTCTTTGTTGCAGATGAAGTTCCTGCTAAACAAAAATACAATAAAAAATTTGATATTGTTGGTTATACTTCGATTGTTATAGCTATGGGGTGTATGCAAGTTGTATTGGATAAAGGTCAACAGTATAACTGGTTTGACGAAACTTGGATATGTTGGACAACCGGTGTTTGTATTTTCTCTTTTGTATTCTTTTATGTTTGGGAGTTGGAATATAAATACCCCGTAATTGATATTCGTGTTTTTAAGGATAGAAATTTTTTGTTTGGCACACTTGCAAGCTCCTTTATAAATGTTATTTTGTACTCTACTTTGCTTTTAGTACCAATGTTTGTGCAAAGCCTTATTGGATATAGCCCTTCAATGTCAGGTTTAACAATGTTTCCGAGAGCAGTTGTTTGTTTAATAGGCTTAATTGTTGTTGGTGAAGTTTCTAAATATGTTAATCAAAAACTTCTTTCATCTATTGGTTTTATAGTAATGGCTTGTGCTTTGTTGATGTTGACGCAAATGAACCCGAATTCTTCTATGGAAAGTATTGTTTTACCAAATATTTTGCTTTGTATTGGTGTACCAATTGCGTTTGTTCCAATCACGGCTTTGTCATTTCAGACTTTACCTGCGAGTAAAAATGCTGATGCAGCATCGTTACACGCCTTGTTTAAGAATATTTTGACTGCAGTTTCAACCTCTGCATCTTCAACGTTTATTGCAAGAGTGTCACAGGTTTATCAAAATTATTATGTGGCAAATCTTGCTCCGCATAATCCTTTATTTTTGATGAAATTTAATGCGTTTAAGCATAAAATGATGATGTATTATCCATCAGTGGTAGCTTCTAAAAAAGCGAATGGTTTGCTTTATAAACAATTGCTAGCACAAGCAAGATTGGGTGCATTTTTTGACATCTTCACGCTAATGGCATTGCTTTCTCTAAGCGCAATCTTGATAATTCTGTTACTAAAAAATAAACAAAAACGTAAAACTAAGAATGCGTAAAAACGGCAAGGAACTTTTGGAAGCGTTACAATAAAGTTGCGCTTGGATATTATCTGCCGCAACAGGTTTGAACAAACAAAAAATAACTAATCTGTATCATTAAGAACAATTTGCAGATGTAGTTAACAATGTTGATGACAAAATAACGTGGTTAGATTCAAAAAGTATAGGGCAAATTCAGCGTTAGGTATAGAAGAATAAAATATAGACAAACATTGAAAATTATAATATGATGGGTATGCGGATTGTCGGCAGTGACTTTCTGCAGTAGGTAAACGCCCTACGACTTACTAACCTCCAACACACGAATAGTGAAGAAAATGGTTGGAAAGGAGGTAAGCCATGAACAAAAAAATAATAAAAGCTGCAATCCTTGCGATTATTGCAGCCCTTAAAATTATTTTACTGTTCTTGTAGGGGTGAAGTAGAACTCTAAGGAAATTGCGCTTTCTTAGGGTTCTCCCTACATGCTTATTATTTATTATTTTCTTCTGTTTGTCAAGTGTAGGAAAAGGAGTGTAAGAGCAAAATAGAAATTTCCTCTTTTTAGTAAAGTTAAGATTTAAAAGTCCATATTTAATAATAAACGAGTGTCGCAAATAATGCAAACGGAAATTAATTTTTAGTACGCTACAATTGCTTGAAACCCCTATAAACAAAAGAAAAGTTTGCCAAATGATTTATGGCAAACATTAAATAAACACGAGGATATTAAGAGAGAGTATAAAAAGAAATCTTGTATCAAGCTTACTGTCTAACGTTTTGACTTTCAGCTTTAAAATTTGTTTTCCTTATTTTCTTTATCTTGCTTACATTTATATAAAGTATTTTCGTTTTTCAAAATTGCCTTTTTTTAATGAACTTGTTACAAACCTTAAAACTGTATAAACACTAGATTTAAGGCGTATATACTTTTTAAATACATCTTGCATTGGCATGCAAAACTTTACTTTACACAAACCTTTTTTGTGATACTATATATAGTATAAGAGGGATATATCAGGCTCTATGAGCTTGTTAATTTAATAATTCCGCTTTGGGGAAATGGATAGAGGAGAAGGATTTTGGCTCAACAAAATATGTTTTCGGACGGTAAAATCGTTCCAGTTAATATTAGAGAAGAAATGAAGAAGTGCTATATTGATTATGCGATGAGTGTAATTGTTGGACGTGCGCTTCCTGATGTTAGAGATGGTTTAAAGCCAGTTCATAGACGTATTTTGTATGCAATGAACGAATTGGGAATGACTCCAGATAAGCCATTTAAGAAATGTGCTCGTATCGTTGGTGAAGTTCTTGGTAAATACCACCCACACGGTGATAGCTCTGTATACGAAGCTCTTGTTCGTTTGGCACAAGACTTCAATACAAGATATCTAGTTGTTGATGGTCATGGTAACTTCGGTTCTGTCGATGGTGATAGCGCAGCTGCAATGCGTTATACAGAGGCTCGTATGCACAAAATTACTCAATCAATGCTTGCTGATATTGATTGTGAAACTGTTGATTTTGTTCCGAACTTCGACGGTTCGTTAGAAGAACCTTCTGTTTTGCCGGTTAGATTGCCAATGTTATTATTAAACGGTGTTTCAGGTATTGCAGTTGGTATGGCTACAAATATTCCTCCACACAATTTGAGAGAAGTTGTAGATGGTACAATTGCTTTAATCGATAACCCACAAATTACTATTGCAGGTTTGATGGAACACATTAAAGGACCAGATTTCCCTACTGCGGCGACAATTGTTGGCTTAAACGATATTAAGCAAGCTTATGAAACAGGACGTGGTTCTATTAAAATGTCTGCGGTTGCAACGATTGAAGAAATTCCTGGTGGCGGCGGACGTCAAACAAGAACAGCGATTATTGTTACAGAAATCCCTTATCAAGTAAACAAAGCGCAATTGATTGAAAAAATTGCTGATTTGGTAAAAGAACAAAGAATTACTGGTATTTCTGATTTAAGAGATGAATCAGATAGAGAAGGTATGCGTATCGTTATTGAACTTAAACGTGACGCTAAGCCAGAAGTTGTTAAGAATAATTTGTTCAAATTTACTCAACTTGCAACCACTTTCGGGGTAAACATGGTTACATTGTGTGGTAAACAACCACGCTTGTTGAACTTGTATGAAGTGCTTAATGAGTTTGTTGAACACAGAGTTGAAATTGTTACAAGAAGAACTATTTACTTCTTGAAAAAGGCAAAAATCAGAGCTCACATTTTGGCAGGTTTGTTGATTGCGTTAGGTTCTTTAGACGAAGTTATTGAACTTATTAAAAAATCAAAAACAACAGAAGATGCTCGTGTAGGTTTGATGAGCAGATTTGGTTTGGATATCGACCAGGCAAATGCAATTTTGGAAATGCAATTAAGAAGATTGACAGGCTTAGAACAAGACAAGATTAAAAACGAATATGACGAATTGTTGAAGAAAATTCAAGAGTACGAAGGCATTCTTGCTGATAGACAAAAAGTTTTGGACATCATTAAGACAGAACTTCTTGAAGATAGAGAAAAATATGGCGATGATAGAAAGACTCAAATTGTTCCAGAACAAGGCGAAGTTACTATTGAAGATTTGACACCAAATACTCCAATGGCAGTGTTTATCACTCATCAAGGTTATTTGAAAAGAATTTCTTTAGATACTTTTGAACGCCAAAACCGTGCTACTCGTGGTAAAGCTGGTATTAAGACTAAGGAAGACGATGATATTCAACACTTCTTTACTGCAATGATGCACGACAAAGTATTGTTCTTCTCTTCTAAGGGTATTGTTTATAGCTTGAATGTTTATGACTTCCCAGAAGGTGGCAGACAATCTAAGGGACTTCCTATAGTGAATGTTCTTCCAATTGAACAAGGTGAAAGAATTACTGCTGTTGTTCCTGTAAGCAATTTCTCTCATGATTTGAACTTGATTATGTTGACACAAAAAGGTTATATCAAGAGAATTGAACTAGACAACTTTGTAAATATTAGAAGAAGTGGTATTATAGCAATCTCATTAGAGGAAGGCGATAAGTTGAATTGGGTTAAACTTGCTAATCCAAATGATGAAATCATAATTGGTACATCTTGCGGTATGGCAATTCGTTTCCCTATCGAGGATTTACGTCCGTTAGGTAGAAGTGCAAGAGGCGTTAATTCAATGAAATTGAGAAGTGCTGATACTATTATTGGTTGCGATATCGTTCCAAGAAACTATGATGCAGACCTTTTGGTTGTAACGTCTGATGGCTTTGGAAAGCGTACAAAACTTTCAGAATTCCGTTCTCAAAACCGTGGTGGTATCGGTTTGATTGCAACTAAATTTAAGTCAAATATGTCAAGACTTGTAGCATTGACGATTGTAGAAGAAAAAGACGAAATTATGATGGTTACTGCAAATGGTATTGTAACTAGAATTAAAGCTGGTGATATTTCTTGCCAAGGTCGTCCTGCAACAGGTGTAAGAGCACAAAACTTGACAGATAATGATACGGTTGTTTCAGTTAATAAGATTGTAAATACTGATAATTCATCAAATGATACTTCATCAGATGGTTGTCCAGTAGAAACAACAGAAGGCGAACAAACAACTTTGACAGAATAAAAATTATAAGAATATATCAAAAGGCGCACTAGCTTCGCTAGTGCGCCTTTTTGTATCTGATAATTGGTTGTTTTTCGTCGAGCAAATTTTTCAACAAATTTAATACCAAATTGTAAATGTTGGCATTTCTTCAGGGTATCTGATATCAATTTCTTTGCCCCTAAAAATAACACCTATATAATTAAAAAATTGTGCAAATCTGTTTGCTTTTGTTTTCAGTAACTCAAAGCCATCTATCTTAACGTTAGAATGTATTGTTACAATTTCTTTTTTTGTGTTTCTTAATTTAAACGTTTCTAATTGAATTTCTGCGTTATCATTTGCCCAGCCGTTATCTTCTAGTTGGCTTACAATGCCATATACAGGTGTGTCTTTTGCAAAAATCAATTTGCTATTGCTATAAACATCATTCGTTGTTTTAAACATGATGTTATCGCCTAATTGTATTTCGTCGTGAACTGTTGAAATTTTTTCAGCTGGCACAATCCTAATAGGAATTTGCTCAGATGCGAAGGCAGAACCTCCTATAATTAATAACATTAATAATATAAATTTTTTTAGCATATTTATTCTCTCACATATAATATAAATTCTTTTTCGTTTGGTTTAAGGTTGATTTCACCGCCACGAAACAATACTGTGAAATCGGAAGATAATCCATTTGCAAATTCATTTGCCGTTTTATGCACGCTACCTTGTAAATAAATTTCACCAACTATTTTGTAATTCTCGCATTTGAAATCTTGAATAATCGCTTGTGCCTGTTTGCCGCAAAAACCATTTTCCTCAAGTTCTCTTACGACCCCTTCTATAATTTTGTCATTAGGAATTACACATTTTCCATCTACAACCCTAAATTTTACATAATCGCCTTCTTGCAAAGAATTTTTCTTGCAGGTAGAAATTGTTTGTGCAGGTGTAACAAGAAAGAGCCTGTCTTGAGCGTAACAGCCCAACACAGAACTCAAAAATAAAATTGCAAATAGAGCGAAATTAACGGGTTTTAGCATTACAAAGCTGCTCTTTCTTGTTTAAGCTTGCGCTTATTGTATTCTTGATTAATACCCTTAATTTCTTTGCTCAACGCTTGTTCAAAATTCTTGTAATAAACATTTTGTGTCATTGGGCTATTTAGGTATTGTGGGTATTTAATCACAATATACTTGTACATTGTCAAAAGTCGTTTACTTCCTTTTGGGTGGGTGTATGTAAAGCCCCAATCAAAAATTGGTTCTGCAAAAATTTTGTTTCCCATTGTGATTGCAGCGATTGGATTATAGCCTGCTGCTACCATCAAATCAATTGCAACGGTGTCGGCTTTTAATTCATATTTTTTAGAATTTGCATTCATTGCAATGTATTTTAAATATCCACCATAAAAATCCATATCGTGTGCAATTTCGTGTGCAAGAATGTAAGCTAGTTCATCATCATTGTCAATACAAGACAACAAGCCTGTATATATTGTGATTTGTCTTGTGTAACCATTTGTCATGGCATTAATTGTGTTTGGACTTCTTTTTATTGCGATAGGTGTACGCTTGTTAATTTTATTTGAGGTGTATAGCTTTTGAGCTACAAGCATAACTTTTTGGTTCACTTTGTTTGTTTTTTCCCAATAATTATTCATAGTTACATTTGTTTCTACAAATAATGGATCTGAAATCGCAAAGGCTTGAGTGCTAAGTAAGAATAAAGCCCCAAGCAGAATAACTAATTTTTTCATACAACTCCTTTATAACTCTACATGGGATAATATATAAAATTATTCAACATTTGTCAACATGTATAGTAAAAAGACGAAAAATTCGTTACAAAATTTTACGGCAATTTGTCTTGTGAAAATAACTCTACACCTGCTCTTTTAATTTATTAGACACATTTTTATCAAATTGTAAGTTATGTTGAAAAATCTTCATGCAAAACGTCAAACAAACAAATCTCGGGACATTCTGGATGCGATTAGCTCGAAGAATCCAGCCTTTTATTAACCATGTCCATTAAACCTAAAAGTTATTGGTGCGTCAACGGCAGCACTCTACATTTCTCTAAAACCCATTTGTTAGCGAGGTTACAGTTTGCAGGTCGTGTTGGACATTTTTTCATTCAACACGACAAATAAAACTACTAATGCGCAAGTTTTAAAATAATAACTCCAGATAAAATTAAAAGCATTCCTAAAAATCTTAGCAAACTAGCTGCATCGTTGAAAAAGATTATGCCGATGAAGAAGGTTCCGATAGTGTCTAACACTGTCCAAATTACGTATGCTTATTTATCTTCTTTTGGTTTTAATTCCCCATAAAAATAAGCTGCAGTTGCTCCGCCATCAATTAAAAAATCAGAACCTGAAACAAAATCGGCTTTTTCAGTTAATAAAAGCTCTGCAATATTCGCAACTTCGTCAGCAGTTCCAGGTCTGCCAGCAGGACATTTTGCAAACATATTTTTATAAAAATCGCCTCTAATTCCATTAAATTCGTCAATTGCTAGAGGAGTTACAATAATCCTTGGAGATATAGAATTTAATCTTGCACCACGTTTCCCCCATTTTACTGCTTCTGCCATAACTCTTTTTACGTTGCATCTTTTTGCCATTTGGTAAGTGTGAAGCGTGTCTTTTATATTTTAGGGTTTAAAATTTCTAAATCTAATAGTTCTTCTGTTGGAGTACAAGCCAATTGCTCATCTTCTTCTGGAGTAAGTGCTGGCATTCTGTATCCGCTTTGAGAAGATATTGTAATTCCACGTCCGCCAGATTTTATTACCTTGCCAACTTCTTCCAATAATACCGCCGTTCCATACAAATCTACTTTAAGTATAATTTCAATTGAAGCCTGACTAGGAGATACACCTGCTGAATTAATTAAGGTTGGGATTACACCATATTTTTGCCCTATTGTAATCATATTCAATATAGAAGTACGACTGGAAATATCGCCTTCAACAGGCTCAATGCCAAACCCTGCGTTGGTCATTATTCTCGCAATTTCTTTAGCATTTTTTATGTTCTTATCACCAACAATGATTTTTTTGCCATATCCAATACGGCGAGCAATCGCCATGCCAATTTGCCCAGCACCTGTCCATAAATTACGTCTTTTGTCATTTTTTGTATCTCCATTTTATAAAGCTTTCTTATTATAAAATATACAACCTAAGAGCAACTATCAAACAAGTGGGTTTTAATATTTATTTACAATTCGCATGATAATTCTGGGGCCGATGAAATTCTTTTAAATTATGCTAAAAATTTTTTTTGCATTAAAAAAGAGGGTCTTAAACCCTCTTAAAATGGCGGGAACGACGAGGCTCGAACTCGCGACCTCATGCGTGACAGCTGTAAAAGAGGCTTTTGGAGTTTATTTTAGGCATAAGGCAAATCTTTAAAAGTCAATATATACAATGCTTTCCCCGAAACCCTACTTTTTAAAAATTTGACTATTGAAGAGTTGATGGAACTATTTTTGGAATGTTTTTATCTTTATTTAATAAAAATATAAATACACTTGAATCGGAGAATAAAATATATTATACTATATTTAGTGTTACATAATGTATATTATAGTATATCTTAATTATGAAAAAGCAAACAAAATTACCAATACCTGTAAATAAAGCATTACAAAAACTTGGTTCAGATTTAAAAGAAGCAAGAATTAAAAGACGACTTACAATGGCTCTAGTTGAAGAACGTGCCGGAATTACTCACGTTACATTAACAAAAGTTGAGAAAGGAGATGCCGGTGTATCTATTGGTATTTATACAAAAGTAATGTTTGTATTAGGCTTGATTGATAATGTTTATAATCTTGCAGAACCGGACAATGATGTTGTTGGTAAAATGTACGATAAAGAAAATCTCCCTAAACGTGTTTATTATACAAGAGAAGAGAAAAAGTAATGTCTGATAAGAAAATTCTAGTTTACATATCATTAAGTAATGAAAATTATTTTGTAGGAACTCTATGGTCACATTTCAATAGAGGAAGGGAAACTTCTGATTTTGAATATTCAAAAGATTGGCTAAAAAATCCAAAAGCATTTTCTTTAGAACCTGCTTTATTTTTGGGTGCGGGGAAACAAGTAAACCCAAGACAAACTCCTTTGTTTGGTTCTTTCGGCGATTCTGCTCCAGACACTTGGGGGAGAATTCTTATGAGGAGATATGAAGCTCAAATTGCAAAAGATGAAAATAGAAGCCCAAGAACTCTTAATGAAATAGACTATCTTTTATATGTGAATGATTATGCAAGACAAGGAGCATTGCGTTTTAGAACGGAAGATAATAATGATTTTTTATTTCCCGGAAATTTAAAATCAATTCCTCCGTTAGTTAATTTGACAAAACTACTTGCTGCAACTGAAAAAGTTGTAGATTTTGAAGAAAGAAATAGCGATTTGCAACTATTATTAGCTCCAGGTTCTTCATTAGGAGGAGCAAGACCTAAAGCTAGTGTTATTGATAAAGATGGAAATCTTTGCATAGCTAAATTTCCTAAAAAGGATGATTACACTAATAATGTTTTATGGGAAGCTGTTGCTCTCACTCTTGCCAAAAAATGTGGATTAAATGTTCAAGAGTGGTCGTTGCATAAAGTAGAAAAAAAGAACGTAATTGTTTTAAAGCGATTTGACAGAAATGGAAATACAAGAATTCCGTTTTTATCAGCAATGAGTATGTTAAATGCAATTGATAATGATTCTCAAACACATAGTTATTTAGATATAGCAGATGCAATAAGACAAAATGGAGCAACACCCAAAGAAGATTTGAAAGAATTATGGAAAAGAATAGTGTTTTCAATTCTTATATCAAATACTGACGATCATTTAAGAAATCATGGTTTTTTGTATGTGAACGAAGCAGGTTGGAAACTTTCACCGTTATATGATGTAAATCCAAGTTGTGATAACAAAAATGTATTGAGTACATATATTACAGAAACCGACAACTCTCAATCCTTAGACTTGGCATTAGAAGTTTGTGAATATTTTGAAATAAGCATAGAAAATGCTAAAACTATAATTTTAGACATGAAAAATAAAATTAAAAACTGGAAAACAGTTGCAAAACAATTTGGTTTATCAAAATCAGAGATTGATAAAATGGAAGTAGCATTTAAAATATAGAGTGGAATTAGTTACGAGGATATGCAAACTTTCATAAAGCACTTGTAATTTTGCGGCATTTCTATTACAAGAATCGCGGAGTTTAAATTTTAATTTCTGCGAGTTTTCAAGTACCACAAAGATAATCTTGTTTTGTCACTGTTCACGCGAGTTTCAAGGGGATTGGCATTCTAATTGTAGAAGAAAGTTATGAATATACTTAAACGCACCTGCAAACACGCGTCAGCGGCCTCTCAGCGAATATCAGTATAGTAAATATTTAGTGCAACAAAAAACAGCATACTAGAAGTATGCTGTTTTTTGTTAATCAATTTCCACTTCTTCGTTTATTTCTATTGGAAGTTCGGCAGTTTTGGGTACTGGATTATTTTTGTATCTGTAATATAAAAACATATCGATTAGCAAAAATGCCGCGTTTGCGTAATATATCCAAATTACATAGTCGTTATTATGCAAAAGTTTGTTCAAAATTCCACAAATGTAGCCAAACAAAATTAAGTATGAAAAAGTAAGACTTTTGCCGTGTACGCATTTACATTTATAAGTTTTGTATGCTGCGATTGGCCAACTTAATCCAAAGCTTGCCATCATACCTGCTTCTAATAAGCTCATAGCAACTCCTTATAAATTTTCAATACTCTATCGTAATCTAATACAACAAAATTATTTGCCATCAAACGACCTTGTGTTTTCATTACACTGTCGGCAAATTCTTCGGTATCTTTCTCTGTTACGCCGTATTCATGCAATGGTTTCTTTTGCAATACAGAATTTAGCAAGTTTTCAAGTTCATCATATACAACTTTAACATCGCAATGAAGAAGTTTTGCTAAAAATTCGTTCATTTTTGCGATTTCACCATCTTGTTTAATTTCCATATAATTTTTCAAAACGCCAGTAAATACTGCATAATTACTTTCACCATGCGGAACGTGGTATTTTGCGCCCAAAGGATAGCTCAATGCGTGAACTGCAGCACAACCAGCTGTTTCAAAAGCTATACCTGCGAAGTTACTTGCAGTCAAGAATGTATCCATCAAGTCAGGTAAAATTTCTTTTCCTTCTTTAACAAGTCTTTGATAACTTGTGATAATCATTTCAATTGCTTTATAACCAAACAATTTTGAATAATCGGTTGCTTTTGGAGACAAGCTTGATTCAACAGAGTGAACCAATGCATCAATTGAACTTGTTGCAAAAACTTTAAACGGTAATGATTTCAAAAGCTCAGGAATCAAAACTGCTTTTTCTGCAAACATTTCAGGAGATGTTAATCCCATTTTTACGCCCAATCTTGTTCTGTTGATGATTGAAATATTTGTAACTTCACTGCCTGTACCACAAGTTGTAGGGATAATAATTAGTTCATAATGTTTCTTTAATTCATTTTTTTTGTCGTATAATTTATCGACAGATTCTCCGTTTGTTACTGCCAAAACTTTTGCTATATCAATGATTGTACCACCGCCGATTGCAATTATTCTTTTGAAAGTATATTTTGATGCTTCGCTGATAATTGCATCAACCATAATATCTGTAGGTTCACCTGCTCCGAATTTTTCTTGGAAAATTGTTTTTACAGGCAAATTTAATTCTTTGAAATATGGATTAAAAATATATTCATTTGTAAGAATTAAATCATCTTCCCCCAATTCAAATTCTTTTGCAAATTCTTTGCAAGTTTGGAATTTATGCAATTCTGGTTTTAATATTAACTGTTTCATGATTAAAAATCCTTTCTTTTAGGAGAATTCCGGACTACATTATGCAATCCGGAATTTATTATAACAACAAATTTAAGCCCAAATTTCTGCATCTGTCGGAACTTTTTTATCCTTATTATAAAGTCCGATTTGAGAAACATTGATTAAGTGAGTATAGTTCAGGTTTTCTGAAATACTGTTGTTTCCCCAAGAACCGCAACCTAATGTTGTAGTTGGAGCAAAGCCATTATACAAGCTTCCGCCTGCACCTGTTGAAGATGGTTGGTTGACAATCAAACGACTTACTGTCAAATGTTCACCTGCATAACGTACGTGTTCCATATCGTTTGAGTGAATTGACGCTGTATGACCTTTTCCTTCGTATTCCAAATCTGATTGAGCTAATTTAACAGCATCTTCAAATGTATCATAAGGAGCTGTAATCATTACAGGGCACATTTTTTCACGACATAGAGGTTCACCATTGTCTTTGCCGATTGCTCTTGCTTTAATTAAAATCATTCTTGTACCTTCTGGAACATCAACATCAGCAAGTTTTGCAATTGTTTGAACTGATTGACCAACGATTTTTCTATTGATTGGACCGTTTTCAGGGAAGATTGTATCAGCAAATTTCTTGATAGATGCTTCATCTTCAACAACAAATACACCGTTTTTTCTGAATAAATCAAGAACTTTGTTAAAATCTTCTTTTGGAATGAATACGGCTTGTTCACCTGAACAAATGATACCATTATCAAAAGTTCTGCCGATGATAATTTTCTTAACGGCATCTTCGTAGTCAATTCCTCTATCCATAATAACTTGAACGTTACCAGGACCAACACCTAATGCAGGGTGACCTGATGAATAAGCAGCTTTAACCATACCGCCACCGCCTGTTGCTACAACTACATCAACTTTTTTCATTAATTCATTTGTTGCATCAATTGAAGATTTTTCAATTGTTTGAATTAAATCAACAGGAGCGTTGTGTTTTTTCAAAATTTCTCTGAATAAATCTACAACATATTTATTTACATGTTCAGCTCTTGGGTGTGGAGCAATAATAATTGCGTTTTGACCTTTTATTGCAAACATGATATTACACATTGGAGTTACAACAGGGTTTGTAACCGGAGTAACTGCTCCTATTACACCTTTAGCTTTTGCAACTTTTATTATGCCTGTTTCTTTATTTTCTTCAATAATCCCTACTGATTTTTTACCTTTTAAGCTATTCCAGATACATTTTGATTTACCATGACATTTAGCAACTTTATCTTCATAAACACCCATTTTGGTTTCATCAACTGTCATTTTGGCTAGTTCTTCTGCTCTATCATAAACAACTTTACCAATCTCTTTAACAATTGCATCAGTTTGCTCTTGCGAGAATGATTCAAATTCTTGTTGAGCTTTATGTGCTTTTTCAACTAAAGAATTAATCAATTCTTCTGCACTAATTTCGTTTTCCATTTCTATATTTCCTTTCTTACAATTTCAACCTATATCAATATGTTAGTTTTGTAATTCAATTTTGTACATTCTTTTGTAAGTATAAAAATTTTTTTGCGTTATTTAAAACTTTCTTTACTTTTCAAACTCTTTTTTTAATTTCGTTAGTACATACAAATTTTATCAATATGATAAATTATTGGTAAATGAAAGAGTAAGTGAGGTAAAGACTGTGGACAAAGAATTTGAAAAAAGGATTAGAGATAAAAGATATTTAACTAAAGTTATGGAACCGGAAGACGCCGCAAAATTTGTAAAACCGAATATGACACTTGGGGTTAGTGGTTTTACTATTGCAGGGTACCCAAAAGTTATCGCAGGAGAACTTGCAAAACGTGCAGATAAAGGTGAAAAGTTAGATTTAACCGTTTATTCGGGTGCTTCACTTGGGGATGAATTTGATGGTGAACTTGCAAGAAAAGGTGCTTTGAAAAAACGTATTCCTTATCAAACAAATAAAGATTTGAGAAATGCAATCAATGAAGGAAAAGTTGGTTATCACGATGTTCCTCTTGGTTTGATGCCTGTATGGGTAAAAAGAAATTTCTTAAACCATGTTGATGTTGCAATAATTGAAGCTACTGCAATTGATGAAAACGGAAACATTATCCCAACAACATCAGTCGGAACGTCCAATATTTACGCCGAGTGTGCAGACAAAATTATAATCGAGGTAAACACTTATGTTCCTGCATCTTTAGAAGGGGTTCATGATGTTTATTCTCCTGAAAATCCACCATATACAAAACCTATTCCGATTACCAAAGTTGATGATAGAATAGGTACACCTTACATAAAATGTGATTTTGATAAAGTTGTTGCAGTTGTTCACAGTACAATTCCTGATAATGGTAGAAAGGTTGTACCATCTGATGCTGAATTTGATGCAATGGCGAAAAATTTAGTCAACTTTTTGAAAAGTGAAGTTGAACATAAAAGATTATGCAACCCGCTTCCTCCAATTCAGGCAGGTGTTGGTAGCGTATCTAATGCTGTTTTGGAATGTTTAAAAGATTCTGATTTTAAAGACTTGACAGTTTATTCAGAAGTTTTGCAAAATTCAATCTTTGATCTTATTGAAGCAGGCAAAGTTAAATGTGCATCCGGTACATCTTTAACTATTTCTTGGGATAAGATTGATGAATTCTTTAAAAACTTTGAAAAATATAAAGACAAAATAGTTTTAAGACCGCAAGAAATAAGTAACCACCCTGAAGTTATCAGAAGACTTGGTATAATTGCAATTAACACGGTTATTGAGGCAGATATTTACGGAAATACTAATTCTTCATATATCAACGGATGCCGCTTGATGAATGGTGTCGGCGGCTCCGGTGATTATTGTGAAAATGCAGGATTATCAATATTTATCACAAAATCTACCGCAAAAAATGGTGAAATTTCTTGTATCGTGCCACTTGTAAGCCATGTTGACCATACAATTCACGAAATCCATGCGCTAATTACGGAACAAGGTGTTGCGGATTTGAGAGGTTTAGACCCTATTGAAAGAGCTAAAACAATTATCGAAAATTGTGCACATCCAAAATTTAAACAAGAATTGTATGATTATCTTGATAAGGCAATAAATACTTGTGAATACAAGGAGATGCCTGTGGATATTGAAGATGCGTATAAATTTCCTAATATTTAATAGCAAAATGATGATTTCAAGGTAAAATAAAACTATGGACGAAAATAAATTACTTGAAATGTTTAAATTGCGTGAAGATATCCTTATGGCACTAGAGGAAGGCATCTTAGCAATTGATAAAAACAAAAAAGTTATATTTATAAACAAATCAGCAATTCCAATGCTGCACATAACAGAAAAAGAACCTGTCGGCAAAGACCTGAATGAAATTTATCCGGCATCAAAACTAGGAGAACTTTTAACAACAGGCAAAAAAGAATTCAATGTGCAAATGAAATCATTAAAAAATGATTATGTAATTTCTGATAGAATGCCAATTTATGATAACGGAGAAATCGTTGGTGCATTTGCTGTTTTTAGGAACAGAACTGAGGTCGTAAAACTTGCAGAAAATTTGACAGGTGTTAAACACCTCGTTGAATCTATGAGAGCAAACAACCACGATTTTGTGAATAAATTGCACGTAATATTAGGCTTAATTCAAATGAAAAGATACGATGAAGCTGTCGACTACATTATGAATGTAAGCATGGTACAAAAAGAAATAATAAGCACCATTATAAAGCAAATTAAAATTCCATCGATTGCCGCACTTTTAATTGGGAAATTTGCTAGAGCATCAGAACTTGGTATTCATTTTGCACTGGATTCATCAAGTTCACTGGAAGAAAACGATACAAGAATTCCGTCAGATGTATTTATAACAGTGCTTGGAAATTTAATCGAAAATGCGATGGATTCACTAAATTCAACAAATATTCTCAATAAAAAAATATATGTATCTATTTTATCAACGCCAAAAGAAATTAAAATTGTCGTAAGCGATAATGGCAACGGAATACAAAAATCTAATTTGAAAAAGATATTCAAAGACGGGTTTTCGACAAAAAGTAATTCTAGAGGAACGGGACTTTTTGTTGTTAAATCATTGATTGAAACTTATAACGGTAAAATTTCGGTTACGTCAGAACATGAAGTTAAAACAAAATTTACCGTTAAATTTAAGAAAGAAGGGAAATGATGAAACTCTATGCACTAAATACAGGGTATTTAGAAACCGATAAAAATACCGTTGTTGCTTGTGCAACACTTGGAACTCGTTCTAATCCGCATGTGCAAAACGAATGGATTAAACTGCCTGTAATGGCTTATTTGATTGAAACAGATGATGGTTATATTTTATATGACACAGGTTCAAACCCTGAAGCCATGAACGGTTATTGGCCAAAAACTATGCAAGAAATTTATCCGCTTTATCAAAAAGAAGAAGAAAGATTGGAAAATCAACTTAAACTTTGCGGTGTTAAACCGGAAGATATTAAAACCGTTGTACTTTCTCACATGCACTTAGACCACGCAGGTAATATTAATTTATTCCCTCACGCTGATGTTTATGTTCCTGGGGAAGATTACAAATACGGGCTTGCAAAAGTTCACATGAATCCTGATAGAGAAACTCATGGCGGATATATCAAAGGAGATTTGGAAGCACCCGTTAAACAATATCATTTAGTTGATGAAGATTTTGAACTTGCAAAAGGTGTTGAAGTAGTTTGTCTTGCCGGTCATACTCCAAATCTCTTAGGGCTTGTTGTTCATCTTGAAGGACAAACAGTAATTCTTCCTCAAGATTGCGTTTATACATCAGAAATTTTTGGACCACCTGCAAAAATGAGTGGTTTTATGTATGATAGTGTAAGTTTCATGAAATCAATCGAAAAAGTAAGACGTTTGGCTAAAAAATATGATGCAAAAGTCTTTCCTGCTCACGATTGGGAATTTTTCCAAACAATGAAATTAGCTCCTGAATATTATGAATAAGAGGTAATAAATGTATAAGGTTTTAATCGTAGAAGATGACCCTATGGTTGCAATGATAAATACTCATTATGTTGAACAAGATTCCCGTTTTTCTGTTGTGCAATCTTTCAGGAACGGGAATGATGCGTTCAAATATTTATCAGAAAATCAAGTGGATTTGGCTATCCTTGATGTTTATATGCCAGTGTTAGATGGTTTATCTTTGCTAAAAAAAATCAGAACGGCAGAAATTAATACCGATGTCATTATGGTTACGGCATCAAATGATAAAAATACCCTTGATACGGTTTTAAACTTTGGGGTCATTGATTACCTTGTCAAACCTTTTGTACAAGAACGATTTCAACAAGCACTGGACAAATTCGTTGAGTGTAGAGTTCAAAAAAATAATGTTTGCGTTCTGGATCAGAAAAAAATTGATGAAATTATGAATAGCGAACATTTTGCGAATAATAATTTTGAACTTCCAAAAGGTATTCAAGAAAAAACATTAGACAAAATCAGAGAATACTTAAGAGAAGATACAAACAGCGGACATACATCAGAACAGATTGCCGCATTTTTGGATATTTCAAAAGTTACGGTTCGAAAATACATGCACTATTTAACAAAAAATAATGAAGTTATAGAACAAATAAATTACGACACCGGCGGCCGCCCTTGCATGGTATATTTTATGAAATAGCCAATGTAAATATCCGTTTCTAGTGTAAAATTTACAGTAACAACATTATTTTTTCTTCTAATTCCGTTAGCCCAGTTTTCCCTCCGGTAATTTTTTATTATCAAAAGTTGAGAAGAAAATACCGCAGTTCTATTTTGAAATAGTTTGTTTTTAAAGATTAGCAGTGGAAATAAGTTCATATTTCAAAGAAAACTACCAGAAAATTATTTTGGTCAGAAATGTAAAAACGTACTTGTTTTTAATGGTTGAAAAAATAGTTTGGAACCTTGCCCCAAAAAACACCACACCCAGCACCACACTCCACGTTGCAATAGAGGTGGTGGAATGTGGGTGGGCTTTAAAATCCGATTGTGTTTTTGAGTTCAGACGATTTTTTAACCTTAACTTCTTCTAAAAGCATTTTAGTTATTTCGTCAATATCTGTGGTACCCAAGAAATCTACTTTCTTTTTAACTGTTGTAAAATCACCGGAAGTTAATCCTTTTAGTTGCAAGTTAGAATTTTTAATTCCGAAAAAGTAGTCCATAGCAATATTTGCTTGTTTGTGAGTTAAAAAGTCAAACCTAATCTTAAAAGTAAATCGTCTTAAACTTGCTTCATCTAAGGTATCAAGTAAATTTGTTGTGCAAATGAACGGATATTCAGCAGCTTCCATTTGAGTTAGCATTTCATTGACTTGAGCAACCTCCCAACTTCTCACAGCATTGTTTCTATCTTGTAAAAACGTATCAGCTTCGTCAAAAATTAGCATAGCTTTTTTAGACTTTGCTTCGCTGAATGCTGCTGCAATATTTTGTTCGGTTTCTCCAACATACGGAGAAATTAAATCACTTGCACGTTTTAGCAAAACTTCTATTCCAAGTTGTTCTGCTAAGTATCTTGCATAAGAGCTTTTTGACGTTCCGGGTTCTCCATAAAGACACATTGAAAAGTTGAGTTTGTTTGAAGATTTAATCTTTTCCGTTAGAGCATTAATATCCATACTAGCATTGATTAAATCAACATTATAGTCCCCCATACTTTTCTTCGGCTCTTGTTTTACAATCTTTTTCTTATCCACAACTTTTGCAACATTTTCAATAAGTTCTTCAAAATCGTCAACCGAACCGTTAATCATTTTGGTTGTTTTTACAGCATTATTGATTAGGGCTGGTGGAATATCATAATTCTTGTTTAACTCTTCAACTTTTTCTTTAGAAACAGATAATTCGTTCTTTTTTAGCACTCTGTTCCAAATATTCAATCTTGAATCTTCGGAAAGTTTTTCAAACTCAATACAGTAAGTCATTCTTCTCAAAAATGCCGGATCAACGTCATAAATATTATTTGTAGTCCAAATTACAGGAACAGGAGTTGTTTCAATAATCTTATTCAAGTAACCTTTTGATGCTGTACCATCAGAACCAAATCCACGATTTAAGACATCTTCCGCTTCATCGAAAAGAATACAAGCATTACCGATTCTTGATAGAATTTGTTGTTTAGAATACAAATCTGCCAATCTCTCGGTTCTTTTAGCTTCTTCACCATAAGAATCCTCTGTTTTAACTGCATACAATGGAACATTTGAAACATTAGCAATAAGTCTTGAAAACTCACTTTTGCCTGTTCCAACGTGTCCATGTAGAAGTATATTCACACCTTTAGCATTGGTTTTAACGGCAGATTTAAGAATTTTTAAAACTTTTTCCTGTCTGTCCTTTATATGCGAAAAATCGTTTAATGTAAGAGTAGATTTTTCGGGTTCTCCTAAAAGTGTAGCGGTTATTTTTTCAACCGTATTGCAATTTGGAGAATCAAAGATTTTTAGCATATTTGAATTTATAGAAACATTATTTCGTTTAGGGATTAGATTTTTGAAATAGAGACTGTCCAGTAATCTGTCTTTTTCTCCGTATCTGATTCCAAGATAAAATCTACAAAAATTATCTATCCCGTAACCATACAAGCAACTGTCAAATTGTGTAAAAACCTTGTTCAATTCTTTAACAAGAGCGTAAGTAAAAATTGCCATTTCCTTGTCGTTCATGTTAAAGATTTTCTGAATCAAGCAAAGACGTTTTTCAACAGGAGTTTGAATCGGTTTAATCTCTGCTTTAAGTTTCTTGATTACAACTTTCAAATCTTTTACGAAAGCTTTCTTTTCTTTGATTGTTTCAATTTCCAAACAACCATCGGAATCAAAGTTAAAATTACTTTTTTTAACCCTGAATTTTTCCAAGAAAGAATCAAAGAAACTGTCGAAATTGTAGGAATTGTAATCAATCTGACAGCAAAGCTTGTCCAAGTAGTCCAATAACAAACATTTTTCAAAATTATTCATAACAAATTACCTCTATTGCATCTACAGATTAACGCATCTGGGAAATTTGTCAGGGCCTATGAGGAGGTTTTGTTACAAAGCGACGCAATTTTTCTAGTTTCTTTATCCCTATACATTTGTACTTCAAATGTATTTTTTAATTAAAACAAAGGGGAACAGTAGAAAAAAAGGAGAAGATATGGCAACAGTAGAACCTATAAGGAATAAGGAAGATATTGTAAAAGTTGAAAAAGTGTTAGCAGAAATGGGCCAGCGAGAATTACTTTTATTTACTATCGGAACAAATTGTGGATTAAGGATTTCAGATATATTGAGGTTAAATGTCGAAAACGTTAGAAACAAAACACACATACAAATAACTGAACAAAAAACAGGAAAGTTTAAAAAGTTTCCGATTAATTCAAAGTTACAACCGATGTTAAAAGAGTTTATTAAAGGTAGAAATGGGAAAGAACCACTATTTTTATCTCACTGGGGGCGGAGATTAGATAGAGTTACTGCATATTATTTAATAAGAAATGCTTGTAAAAAAGCTGGTTTACAAGAGAAAATTGGCACACATTCTATGAGAAAAACTTTTGGTTATCACCATTACCAGAAGTTCAAGGATGTTGTGCTTTTACAGAAAATCTTTAATCATTCAACCCCGACAGTTACTCTTAGATATATTGGAATAGAACAAGATGAAATTGATTATTCATACAGTAACTTCATCCTCTAATCCTTGATATACTGGGGTTCCCTTTACATTTTAATCGTCTTACATTTTCTATAAATTGTAAAGCATTTTAGCCGAAATCTAACTTATGACTATGGTACCACAAATAAAATTAAATTAAATAATGATTAAAAAATGTAAAGGATTGTTCATTTTACTTAGATTTATATGCCTAAAACTATTGATTTCATTGAGCTTTAAAAATCGTCTTACATTATATAGATATTGTAAAACGATTTAGTTAAAAGGTGGTCAATGTAAGTAAATGTGTTCTATAAAAATAGAACAAACTTCTATTACAAAAATAAAAGGAGATTATTAATGGCGAACAAAACATTTTATTGTCCCCAATGTGGCACTCAAATTGATTTACAAGACGATACTAAATTTTGTGAAAATTGCGGTTATGAAATTAAGGAACAAGACAAAAAACAAACAACCACAAAATCACAATCATTCAATCTAGTTGATGATGAAGGTGACGGAGGAAGCTCTTTTTTCGCTGTTTTGAAATTTGCATTGTTTGTAATCGGTCCATTATATTTGGCTCCTTTTGCATATAATTTTATATTTAATCCAAAAGAAAATGCGACTGAAGGAGATCCTTATTATTTAATGGAAGTACAAATTGCAATGTTAATTTTAGGTATCGCATATTTTTTAATTGTGATATTTTGGATTTTTCTTATTTACCATGAAGTTCAGTTATCCAAAATTAAGGATTTAGAAAAAGAAGTAAAGAGACTTGGCAGAATTATTTTCTATGAAAGGAAAGATAAAGACAATTAGACTTTAAGCATCTGTAAGCCATTAATAAACTCATATTAGGAAGGAAAATATTATGGAAGAAAAAATTGTATGTCAAAAATGCGGAACTGAAAATAATAGAGATGATATCTTTTGCCAAGAATGTGGTTCAAGACTTAAATCAATACAAACAAATAACACTACTAATAATTGGAATTCACCATTTATGTATCCGAGTTTAATTGAGATTATTCTTTTTATCGTCTATTCTGTCATAACAGGATTTTTAATAGGACAATTATTTTCTAATTCCCTAACTCCAAAATATTCTATATCTAATATTGATAATGCAAATTCAATTATGCAGCAAATTTACTATATTGCATCAAATACTGACTCTCATGTTGTTGATTTAGCAATAATGTTTATGGTTACAATCACGGTATTAGGTGGATTATTTTTAGTTATTACAATTTGGAGTCTTTTCAAATTCAATCGTATAGAAAAGAGAATCATCGAAACACAAGAAATGATTAACAAGAAAGGATAAATAATGAATTGTCCAAGTTGCGGAAATAAAATTAAAGATAATCAGAAGTTTTGTACTAAATGTGGTTGTTATGTACTTATATCAGAAAAAATTTTTGATTCAGCAAAAGAAAAAAGAGATTTTATAAATGCTGTAATATACACGTTAATAACTGTTGTCATATTTTTATTACTGGCATTTTTTAGTTCATAAGAAAGGGAAGAAATGTATTGTTCAAAATGTGGTCACAAAATTGAAGATAATCAAAATTTCTGTGAAATTTGTGGAACTTCACAAATTGATAAATATAATATAGCTTTAAACAAAATCAAAAAACTGTTATCTATGCGTGACAAATATACTAATAACAAGTTCTTTATAGTGTTAATGGTTGTATTTAATCTATTTGTGTTTGCGGCATTATTTAGCTATATCGAATACTTCGTAATTTCCAAGGTGGCACCCCCTGATTATTGTAACTGTATGGATGTAGTTAATCAATTTGTACTATTGCCTTTTGTTACACTTATTTGGTTAAGACTTAATCCAACACTTCCAAAATTATTATTTAAAGTAGAAGCTAAAAATTTTCCTATTAAAAGCATTGTGAATGGTGTTATTTTTGTCATTTTAATATATAACCTAGCAAAATATTATTCTAAAACAGTTTTCCATTGGAATTTTTTATATGGAATCTTTCCAATACATTACCTACCTGGACTTTCTGGTCATTTTAGCTATTACCAAAACTTCAATCTCATTATTGGACTGTATGAAATATTAGTTGTATTGGTTTTATTATGTATTATTTACATTCTGAACTTTGAAAGTAGAAAATGTCCCAAATGTAATGCAAAAATCTCGTTGAAATCTAAGTTCTGTAGTAATTGTGCTTTTAAATTAAAATAAGAAAGGATTATTATACATGTACTGTAAAAACTGTGGGAATGAAATACTATCCAATCAAAAATTTTGCCGGAATTGTGGTTATAGACTTACGCCGAATTTTGTTGAAGGATGGTTACGATATATATTTTATAACTGGAAAAGAGTTCTAACTATTGGTATTGTATCTTTAGTCGTAATATTACTAATAATTTGCAGCTATTTATATATAAACAAGACTGTTACAATTCAAAAAGCTTTAAATGCACATTCCAACAATGAACAAGTCATTATAGTAAAAAGTTTAAACAAAAATCTAATCGGGAAACAAGATGCAATACAAACAAAGTTAGCATCTAAATATTATAACGGGACTTCATCTGATGTTGTGATTACTAAAACATTTATGCATGACGCAATTATTTTAAACTCTGATAACAGACTTGAAGCCAAAGAAATTGTAGAATATTTATCTGAGCCACAGTTTCAATTTAAGAAACCAAATGCGACAGATACTGATTGGATAAGTACTGGACTTAATGAAAAATTTATAAAAAGTGCAAAACATATTAAAGACTCAGATGACGTTATTGAAATAACATTTACAAGAGAAGGTGCAAAACTTCTGTATAACCTAACTAAAGAAGTTGTCAATAAACAACTTGCAATATTCTGGGGAGATAAATTAGTTCTTTCTCCAATTGTAAGAGAGCCAATAAAAAATGGAAAAGTTCAGATATCCATATCCGGTCTTTCTGATAATTTTGATATCGATGAACTAGTAGATATTCTTAACTCTGGTATAGATATGCAAATTACACAAATAAAATAATGAAAAGGAAAGAAATATGAATTGTCCAAACTGTGGAAATGAAATATACGACAACCAAAACTTCTGTAAAAATTGTGGAAGAAAACTAACTCCAAATGATTTTAATCAGGATAACGAAGCTAATGAGCCTATTGATTTCCACGAAGATAATAATAACAGAATTCTAAAACAAGTAATTGTTGTGATATGTGCAATTATTGGAATTTTAATTTTTATTTTTGCTGGAATTAAATATAAACAATATCAACAAGATATTTCGCCATTAGAAAGAACTTTAAGCTTTTATCCGAATAGCGAAGTTATTATGACAGTTAAATATGATGAGCCAAATAAACAAGCAAAAGTAACAATGCAACATAATGGAACAATTATTGAGCAATGGCAACTTAATTATATTGATGAGCATGAAGATATAACAGGAAATTTAGAAATCGTTTCTGAAAGTGAAAATAAAAACTTAGATATTGTATATGAAGATGCTAAAATTTTTGTAGGACAACCTTTGGTATTTAATTACAAAATAGAAAATGTTAATAACCTAAAAGAATTTGTCAGGGTAAAAGAAATTCTAAGTACAGCAAATGTAAAAGCTAGTTATCCTTATTTCTTAGTTGAGGACAAGCAACTAAGAGAACAAGAGAAACAACATTGGCTTAAACAAAGAGAATTAATTGCACAAGATAACGCAGCAAAAGAAATTGCTTATGCTTGGGCTTTTACAAATATTGATGGAGAAGCTATCCCTGTTGATTTCAACCCAAGAAAATGCTTATTTAAAGTCAAAGGTATTTGTTTTGGACATCCATTTTTTGTCAAAGGAATGAGTTATGAAGATTGTAAGACAAATAAAAATAAACTTGGAATTGCTTCCTGTAAAGAATCAGAAGATTTATTTGCATCTACAGCATATGTATGTGGTGGAGTAAAAAACATGCCAACTCCTGATGAGTTAGTAATATTAACACAAGACCTATATAATGATATGAGTTTTGATAATATAAAAAATCCTGACGGCTGTAGTGGTTCTTTTTGGTACGTAGATTGTAACTACCGTAGAGCTACTAGAATTGAAAAACCTTATATCGAATATTTTAGGGAAACTTACTGGAACAATCAGTATTTTAATAATCGAGATGCTGAAGAAGAACGTAAAAATTTAGGTCTAGTGGTGATTTCAAATTTACCATATAGTGAAAAGAATATATACGCAAGAGTTTTTAATAGTAATGGTTCGGGCTTAGGTCTTATTGACAGATATAGAAAAGTGCATATTGAAAAAGATCCTGCCACGGCTTGGTCTAAGCATGCAGGGCAACATCCATTTTCTTTATGTGTAGATCGTCAACAATCTAAAACCGTTATGAATAAATACCCAATAAAGACAAAAACTTATGATGAGGAGGTGGAAAATGATTTATTTTAAAAGATTTTGTATTGTAACATTTTTAGTATTTTTATTTGTTCAGGCAGCACAAGCATTTTATTCAACAAATTGGATTGAAGTTTGTGGACCTCAATATTCCGGTTCTGATACAAAAGCTTGTAAAGAAGGAATTAATCAAGTTCTTATAGATGCAGATAGTGTAAATATTCACAATGATAGTGTTTATTATGCTATTGAGTATTATACAATGACTAATGGTGGTGTCGTTGCAATATTACAAAGTAAAAATGGAAAAGTTGGGATTGTAGAAACGTTTTCAAACAGTAGATATGAACAAATTATACAAAATAGTGTAGAAAATGAACATCCCGTATATGCTGCTGGGAATGCAAAAAATTTAAAAGAATTAAGTAAAGAATCTTTTATGTCTGATGTCGACATAACCGCTCACGAAATAGTCACCATAAAACGGTTCAATCCATATTCAATGCATTTGCATAATGGTTTATATGATGGAATTTAATTAAGTTAAGAGGTATAAGTATGAAGAAAATATTGTTGTGTATATTGATTTTATATATGTTTTTGTTTGTATCGCAGCCTATAAATGCAATGGAAACTACCAATTCCAATTCTAATGATAGAAGATTAAGTTCTGGCACTGGGGCTTATGGTTACTCTCCAAGCAATTATAATCCTAAAAATGGAATACCAAGGCTAACACCACCAATAGTTGTTGATAAAAATGAAAATTATGTTCAACTTTTAATTAAAGCCTTAAATACGGATCTGCCAGTAGCTGATAGAGTGAAGGCTTGTGAAGATATTAGGAATCTGCCAAATACTACTAATCTAACGAAATCTCAACTCTATGCACTTAAAATCGCAATAAGGTATAAAAAATACAATCTTTGGTATAGAACTAAAATGTATGCTCCTGATGGAAGTTTAAGATATAGAGCAAAACAGGAAGTTTTAGAAGGTTTTGAATTTTACTTAAGTAAATGTAGAGATGCTGCAACTGAGATTGAAATGCATAAAACTTTATTTTTCTTAGGTTTATGCGAGTATGCAACTGACAATAAAACTATTGGAAGTCAAACAACGAGCGAAGAACTCAATGCATTGAAGGATAAACTATGGAGAAGAGATTATATGTTGCTTTCTAGTATTAAAGATATAACAATTGCTATTTGTGATGAAGATAAGACAATAGAAGACATTGTCGGTATGATAAAAGCTATAAATTATTAAAAATGAGGATTGATAAAATGTATTGTCCAAACTGTGGAAAAGAAATTAATGATTATCAAAAGTTTTGTACCAATTGTGGATACTCTTTGAGTACTAATAACACTATGCAAGTAAAGAAAGCTAAAATTTTAAAGAACTTAGGACTTATATTTTCTGTATTATTTTTAGTTTTATTTATTGGTAGTGGATTGTTTTACCTGTTTGGTGGAAACTTATCAAAACCAGTAAACTATGATTTATCAACGCCGAGTCAAGTATTAACCAAGATTGATGAATTACAGGCAGAGTATTTTGCGTTAATCAAACGCAATGACGTGTTACTTGTTCCACAAGGACATGAATTTGAAGAAGACCGAGTGGAACTGGATGCTCTGTTTGAGAAGGTGAAAAATAATATTAATCACAAAAATCCTTACTATCAGGAATATTTAAACATTGAACAAGAATATGCAAACAACGATGGTGAAACGACTCAGGAAGTAAACTATTTTGCTCAAAGGCATTATGACGCAGTTGATAAATTGTTAAATGAAACATATCAAGCTGTAAGAGCAAAAATTCCACAAGAAGACTTCAAGCAATTAATACAAAGTGAACTTGCATGGCTAAGAGAAGTTGAAGCTTATCATAAAATCTATGAAAAACAGGAATATGGAACAATACGAACTCTTATGAACTACAATTACGAAATAAACATGAGAAAATTCAGAACGCTGTTACTAATGTTGTATCTATAACCTAGAAAAATTAAGAAAATATTTACAAAAGTAATGCTTATCAGATATTATGCTATAATCGTCAAATGAATAATATTAGCAATCAATTATTTGATAATTTGTTTAAAACAAAGCCTACAACAAGGCAAATTGTAGAGAAACTTGCTGCATTTAATCCTAGTTTAATGGATAATGATAGACAATTTTGTTATTTCTTCGATCAAATAGCTTTAAGGAATGGCTACAAGAATTTTGAATTACCACGTTATTGGTCTATTTGTAGAGCAATTTACAATTATAAAAAAAATCACCACATTAAAGCTGCTGAATCAGCCCCTAAAAAATCTTCATTAATTAATAATGTTGAAGTCAATAACCCACTCGTAGGGGTTTATCAATTTAATATTAACCGTCCAAGCATAAAACAGATAATTAAAAGAATTGCTGAATATGATGACTATGTATTATCGAATGATAGAAAATTAGTTGAATTATTTGATACTATAGCTTTAAAGAATGGATATTTAAAAGATAGTTTACCCAAATACTGGAATATTATAAGAGCAGCTTTTGATTACAAAAAAGACAATAAAGGAGTTTTATAAGTGTTAGATCCAAGCAAGCTACATGTTAATTTCAAAAAATCAAAATCAAATAAAAGAGTCAAAATAGAAAAATACACATATGACGATTTTGATTTTTATATGTGGCCATACGAAGCACAAACAATGGTAAAACATAAAGTTTTAGAAGAATATTTACGCGTTTGGGCTATCAAATTAGGTTCTGCAAATGATATAAATTATTATGATGGATTTAGTGGTTGTGGTGCATATTATGATTCAAATGAAAAAGAATTATGTTTTGGTTCTCCAATTATAGCAAAACAACAATTTCTTAACGCAAAACAAGCGAGTCGAAGTTCTTTTTATTTTAACGACAAGTATAAAGAAAACATTGAAAATCTTAAAAAAGTTTTTGTTAATTCTGGGCTTCCAACAAATAACATCGTTTATACAATTGGAGAATTTGAAGATAATATTGGGAAATTTTTAGATTTTTTGGAAAAGAATCCAAAACCTACCTTTTTTATGATTGATCCATTTGGTATTAATGCTCATTTTTCAACTATTGAACGAATAATGAAAATTCCAAAGACTGAAGTTTTCTTTAATTTCATGTATAATTTTACGCGCCGTTTTACTGGCTATAAAAATTCAGAAGAAATTATAACAAAGTTATTTGGAACAGAAAATTGGCTGCAATTTAAATCTTTAAATGGTGACTTAAAAGAAACTGCACTTAGAGATTTATATCGTCTACAATTAAAAAATTGTGCAAAATATGTCTATCAATATAGAATGTCTTTCCCTAATGATAAAAGAACATACTATTATTTATTTCATGCAACGAATAATAGGGAAGGATGCTCTATAATGAAAGATGCTTTTGCTAAAATTAATTTTGGTAAAGTTGAATTTCTTGGACCAAACCAACCAAACCCAGAACAATTAGCATTATGGGATCAAACTCAAGACAAAATTGAACAATTAAAATTATTAATCTGGGCAGAATATCAAGGAAAATCTGTATTGTATGACGAAATCGTAGATAAATATATAGATTCATCAACTTTTTTACAACGTCATATTAAAAAAGCAATTGTCTCTATGCAAGAAGAATACTTAGTTATAGAGCATAAAAAAACAAGTACAAGAACTGTTGATTTTGGGGATACTGTTAAATTTTTTAAAGAACCTCATATGCAACCAATTCAAACAACCTTATTTTAAACAGGCAACTCTTTCCACATCCGACCTTGCAGAGTACAACCTGCAATCTTTTTATTCACGCCACCCCATTGTTTAAAAAAGAATGGTACATTGTTTTCTATGCAGTTATCTCTAATTTCAGTAACCCAGTCTTCTTTTATCGGCCTTGCACCAGGACCACTTTCACCACCAACAATTACCCAATTAATATTATTTAAAGATAGATCTTTAATTTCTGTAATCATTGGTTCTATTGATAAATATTTAATATGTGCAGGTGTATTAACTAAATATGGGATTCTTTGTTTTTGTTCTTCAGATTCCACAGTAACTCCAAGCCAAATATTTTTAGTCCAATTTAATTTCGGGGCTAATTCTTCTAATCTTTCTGCACGTTTTGTTAAAACCTGAAAAGTATGCCAAGATGCACGGTTCATAGTGTTAAAAACTTTTATAATAAAGTCATCGGGCACATCTTTATGAAACAAATCACTCATTGAACAAACAAAAATTGTTTGAGGTCTTTTCCATTTTAATGGTTCTTCTAAACATTCCTCATGCATTGTAACCTTAAAACAGTTTTTATATTTGGGTTGCCCCATTGCATGTAATCGCCTTGTCATTCTTTCTGCATAACAATGTTGACAACCTTCACTAATTTTTGTACAACCAGTAATTGGATTCCAAGTTGATTCTGTCCACTCAATTTTTGATTTTTCTGCCATAATAAATTAATTATACTTATGAAACCTAGCCTTATAACATTTAAATGATGTATTTTCACAGGAAATATATTTAGAATAAAAAACAGGAGAGCCTCCCTAGTAAACCTCTCCTGATGCCATTTCATGATACTTGCACAGTGATATATATGTTAAGTAAAAGTATCAAGTAGCAAAGCCTTTTTCTGTTTATATAAATCGTCAAGTCTTTTCTGATTTTGGATTTCTTCAACAAGTTTGACGTATTCAATTTTCTGCAACTCTATTTCATGTCGTTTTTCTTCTAACTTGATTTCTAATGAAATAACTTTATCATTCATTTGATACCTCAAATCTTGTCTGTATATTTTAATTAAAAAATTCATTAACAATTTTTGAGAATTAGCTAGTTTGGTTTAATATCTAATAATTTTAGGATATAATCGACATATGGACGAAGACATGCAAAAAGGTGAAATAGTAATTTATACAAGTGAAGATGGTACAGTTTCACTTGATACAAAACTTGATAATGATACAATTTGGCTTACACAAAAACAAATGGCAGAATTGTTCGGAGTGAAAACACCTGCTATAAGTAAACATTTAAAAAACATATTTAGTGAGGGCGAACTTAAAGAAGAAGTGGTTATTTCCATTTTGGAAACAACCACAAAACACGGTGCAATAAAAGAAAAAACACAGAAGACTACAACACAATTCTATAATTTAGATGCAATAATCTCTGTCGGTTATAGAGTTAATTCCTCACGAGCAACACAGTTCAGAATTTGGGCAACAAATACATTAAGAAATTATATTACCAAAGGGTATGTAGTCAACGAAAATTTACTAAAAACGCAACAGCATAAAATTCAAGCATTGCAATCAACAGTTAGCCTTTTAACAAGAAGTATTCAAAACCAAGTTTCAACTGTTGACGAGGCACAAGATGTTGCAAATATTTTAGACAATTTTGCACAAGGATTGGACCTTTTGGATAATTTTGACCATAAAACACTTGATACCAAAGGGGTTACTCAAAAGGATGCAATCATTATTCCAAAAGAAGAATATCTAACTGTAATAAACAAAATGAAATCAGAATTTTCTTCTGATGTTTTTGCTAATCCCAAAGATGATAGTTTTGATAGCTCTATAAATCAAGTTTATCAAACTTTTGGAGGCAATGATTGCTATCCAACACTTGAAGAAAAAGCCGCAATGTTATTGTATTTGATAACTAAAAACCATTCATTCTCTGATGGAAACAAAAGAATTGCTGCAAGTTGCTTTTTGTATTTCCTAAATAAAAATAATATGCTTTATAAAAACAATACCCCAATTATTGACAATGGTACCCTTTTTGCCTTAACACTTCTAATAGCAGAAAGCAAACCAGAAGAAATGGATATAATGAAGCAGATTGTTGTAAGTGTTTTGAACCAAAAGTAATGTTTTAGTTTTGTTAACTTAATGACAATCTATATTGAATGTTTTGTGTTCGTATGAGTAAACTTAAATGAACACCCTATTTCTGCCCAAAATTCTGTTCGTAAATCTTCCAACTTACACTTTACGAATGTTCACCCAAAATCTTGACTTTTACGAATGGCGCGTTAGACTGTAGATGCTAAAACTCAAGCAGGGAGATGAATATGGCGAACATCAATTCTAAAACATTTGGTTATTGTAGGGTATCTTCAACAGATCAAAAAGAAGATAGACAATTAGAAGCAATGTTAGATCTTGGAATTAACGAACGAGATATTTTTGTGGATAAATGTTCCGGTAAAAATTTTGACCGACCTCAGTATCAAGCATTAAAAGTACAATTGAGAGAGGGTGACATTCTTATAATCAAATCGATAGACCGATTAGGGCGTAATTACAAGCAGATTTGTGAAGAATGGCGTGAGATTACAAGAGAAATAAAAGCTAATATCAAAGTCCTTGATATGCCTGTTTTAGACACTACAAGAACAGAAGGTTTAATTGGTGAGGTAATTTCAGATATTGTTTTGCAACTCTTAAGTTATGTCGCCGAACAAGAACGTGCATTTATAAAACAAAGACAAGCAGAGGGTATCAAACTAGCCAAAGAAAAAGGTAAGCGACTTGGCAAACCTCCCATTGAGTACCCAGAGAATTGGGATAATGTTTACAAAGTCTGGAAATCTGGGGCTATCACAGCTAGAGAAGCAATGAAACAGTTAAATTTGAAGCCGACTTCTTTTTATAAACTAGCTAAAAAGTATAAGAACAATTAAAATAAACGCCTAGGAATTCTATTTTACAAAATCGAAATAATTTTAGTTTTGTAAAATGCGTTTTGCATTTTGCAAAAATCATTCTTTAACTTAAGTTTTTAATGCCCAAAAAGTTGGCTTGCATATTGACTTTTGGAGAAAAAGTGATTAAAATAAAATTACATTTTAGATTTATCACGAATTGGGTGCAAATATGTATATAAAAAGAACTTCAGAAGATGTAATTAAAAATTTATCAAAGCAGTTTAAAGTGGTTTTAGTAACTGGTGCAAGACAGGTTGGAAAAAGCACTTTATTAAAACATTGTGATAAAAACAGAAATTATGTATCTTTAGATGATTTATCCGAAAGAGAACTTGCAATTAATGAGCCGAAGTTGTTTTTAGAAACTCACAAAGCTCCATTGATTATTGACGAAATACAATATGCTCCAAATCTTTTGTCTTATATAAAACTAATTGTTGATAAGTCTGATAAAAAAGGGCAATATTGGTTAACGGGTTCTCAACAGTTTCATTTAATGAAAAATGTATCAGAATCTCTCGCCGGTAGGGTTGGAATTCTTGATTTAATGGGCTTATCATTAGCAGAATTATCTCAAATTCCTAATAATAAGCCATTCTTCCCAGCTCTAGAATACATTGAAGAAAGAAGAGAAAATCATAAAAATTATTCAACATCTGATATTTTTAAAATTATATACAACGGTTCTTTTCCGGCGTTAAACAATCAAGATGAATTTCAAGACAGAAATGCTTTTTATAGTGCCTATATAAGAACGTATATTGAACGAGATATCAGAGATTTATCTTCAATATCAAATGAAATGAAGTTTTTGAATTTTATTCGTGTTGTTGCAGCAAGAACAGGACAAGTTTTAAAATATTCAGAATTAGCAAATGCCGTAGATATATCAGAACCAACTGCAAAAACTTGGTTATCAGTTTTAGTATCGTCTAATATTGTGTATCTTTTAGAACCTTATTATCGTAATATAACAAAAAGAATGACCAAAATGCCTAAAATATATTTTCTTGATACAGGCTTATGCTCATATTTAACAGGTTGGTCTAGTCCTGAAGTTATAGAAAAAGGTGCTATGAATGGAGCCTTTTTTGAAACATTTGTAGTATCAGAAATTCTAAAAAGTTATAGACACAATGGTGAAAGACCTTTGATATATTGGTATAGAGATACTCAACAAAAAGAAATTGATTTGCTTATTGAACGTGATGGGAAACTTCATCCTATTGAGATAAAATTAACCTCAAATCCTAATAAATCAATGCTAAAACATTTTAATGTATTGGATAATCAAGGTTATGGCGGATTAATCTGTATGAGAGAATCTGATATTCCACTGACTGAAGATGTTAGTGCAATCCCGATTAGTTATATTTAAACAAACCTGCTGTTAGTTTGTACTTAACTAAAAATACTTTAGCCAATATATTGATAGATTTAGTGATATTAGATAGGATACGAATATGAAAAAATCTTTTGATACTGTAAAGAATATAAATGAATTATCTGGTTTATTTTTGCCAAGAGGCGTTTTTTTGCTAATTCAATATGCTAAAGATGAAACGATTAAAGATTTGCTTATATACTTAATTCATTTAGTTCAAGAGATTGTGGTGGCAGATTGTTTTTTCTTGGATTGCAGTATCTCATGGAAGGAAAATCTCTTAAGGCTGTTAATGTTTGATTTTTATACTGATGATATTTCCGACACTGATGAATTTCAAGCAAAAAATTATTTACGTCAATACATTATTACTCACATAAACTGCATTGCCGCTTGTTATGAAAGCTACTATTTTCCTCAAGATTTTTCAAATGGAACAGAAGATGCCAATGTAATTAAGGAAATCCGCAAGATTTGCAATGTTGATATAAGTCCTATTTTCAAAGCAAAACCGTTATCCTCTGCACAAAAATCCGATATTATACAAATGATAATTGATAATTTTATGAAAAATGGGTTTTATTATGCTATTTCTATGGGTGATGGGAAAGAGTATAATTACCAATTGAATGACTATTGTGAAAATAAACAAGAAAAAAAAGAACCAATAGAAGGAGATGCTAATGTAGTAGTAGAAACACAAGAAAAAGAGCAACTACAAGAGCAAGCACGGCAACAAGAAATAACAAAACAGATTGTATTAGATGAAGCTTATGAAAATCTAGTTAATACTAGTGAGCAAAAGAGAATATATAAGTATGAGGTAATCTTCGATAAAAAAGCTGATGAGTTTGACAAAGTTAAAACCAAAAGAACTGTATACAACTTAGTAAATAAAGAGCGTGATCCATACATTATTGATGATAGCACGGGATTAAAGCTTAATATCGGCAAAAGAATAACAAGTTTTGCCAAAATCGATGAAAATGGAACGATAAAATTTTTCAACAATTCTTATAATACATTTAAAACTAGCCATGAAAGAATTATTAAAATTGTTACATTTAAACCTACTCAATGTCACTGGTGCGCTCCAAACAAAGAAACTAGAAATGAGAAAATTAAATGTACTAATTGCCACAAATTATTATACGAACTAGATAACTTGATGAAGACTAATAGTATTGAAAAGGTTGATTTTAATAAACGAATATCTTCAATTGATTTTACTAATGCTAAAAACCTAGCTGATTTAAGAAAGAAGAGAAAAAATGTAGTTGTATCGTATTTGAAACAATATGAATCTCTAATTACAAATAAAAAGAAGATTGAACAAATAAAAGAGCTTGCCGAAAAAAGCTTTAGCACTTCTGAAGAGCTTAAAAACTGATATTAAAAAAGACAAACTTAATAAGATTTAATAAAATTTAACAAATATAGTATAAATTAATCAAAACAAACTACATTGTAATATCTAGTTTTTGCGTAGAGTATATATGCCCCACCTCTTTTATATATATATCTTCATATGCTTGCTTAAAACACAGTAATAGTCACATTTTCTAAAAGTAGAAGAATTTTTACATATACATTTTTTTGTCTAAAGTTTAAATTTAGCAAAAACCTTAAGTGCCCTAATTCTATTGAGTTTTAACCATGTTTGATTCAGAATAAGAACATAAAGAACCGCCGGAACTATAAAATATAAAACAGGCCAAATCAGACTAATGATATAGGTCTTAGGTAGTTTTGTGCAAAATTTCAGAATAAAGCTAGAAGAAATAATATTAAAAAAGAAAGGACACGAAAGATGAAACAGAAAGAAAAAGACAACAATTTGCTAAGTAAAAAAAGAAAAAAGCTATACGCAAAATACCTAAGAGTAATTGGGATTGATGTAGAAATTCCCGAAATAAAAAGAAAGGAAATTATAAAGTAAAAACAAAATAATGATTGCAACTTATAAAAGGGACTGATAAAATCGGTGAATTGAAATTGATTTACTTGATTGGCTTAATGGCCTCAATGAACTTGCCTAGCTCGTCCTAACTGGCTCAAGACGACCAGCTAAACCAAGAAAATCATACTTCATATCTCCGTAGAAAAAGATAACTTAATCTTAGTTTCCTTAATACTATACTAAGATATACTAGGACCATTCTTTTTTCTTTTTCTTTAACCGGACGTCGCTTAGGCTCCGTCCGGCCCCAATCGAGGGCAATCGGGTTGTAATCAAGTGCGGGAGTCCCATCTACCCGCACCTGCCCTCTTTTTAATAATGAAAGGGATATGATGACACAAGCAGATACAAGAAAGGAAAACGAAAAACAACTCAATTTATTCGGAATTTCAACTCTAACGGAACTTGCTGAAATTTTAGATTTTCCTGTGAAAGGCTTAATCGAAGCAAGTCAAAAAGGATATAGAAGTTATTATGTGCAAGGAAAAACAAAGAAACGATTAATTGAAGAACCTAATGCAATTTTAAAACTCCTACTAAAAAATTTGAAAGAAATATTGTTCGATACATTCGATTGCCCTGAATACAACAAATGTTGGTTGGGTGGGAATAACTACATTAATGCACAGGCTCACACTGGACAACATGCATTCGTTACAACAGATATTTCAAGTTTCTTTACAAACTCAAAAACTTGTTATGTTCGGAAATTTTTTAAAAACAAACTTAATATCTCAGGAGAAGCTCTGGATATGTTGGTGCAAATGTGCACATATAAAGGACATATCCCAACGGGAGCTCCCACAAGTAGTGTTTTAGCTTTTTTAGCCCATAAGGATTTATTTGATGAAATTGCAGAATACATGAGTAAAAGAAATATAGCGTTTACCTTGTATGTGGATGATATTACTCTTTCAGCTAAACACGGAATTTCCGGAGATGCAATTAAGTTTATTAAATATGTTTTGAAGAAACATAAACTTGAAATCAAACCTGAAAAAACGAAATTCTTTAGTTACAAAAAAGCGATGATTACAGGCTTTTATCTGACTCAAGGTGGAAAAATCAGTGTGCCGGATAGTGTAGGTTATAAAGTCGTTTCTTTATTGAGGGAGAAAACATTAGAAGAAATGAGCAAAAAAGAACTGAGAAAGATAATAGGTTTGATAAATTATTGCCAAACGGCAGACAATCGTAGCTTTTCAGCTACCAAAAGAAATGCTATTAAAGCTTTAAAAATATTAGATAAAAAAGAAAAAGGAGGAAAAATGAGTAAAATTATTGGTGTTATTGAAGACAAAATGATAGGAATATGCGGTTGGAAGAGTGGTTTTGTAGAAGGGACTGACCTTCAACATATTCACATTACTCCGGCTGTAACTGTTAATGACTTTAATAAAAATCAGTTAGAAGGATTAAAATTCAATGGTAAAAGCATTAGTAAGATTTTAGACTATATTAATACTTTCGAATTTGCATCTAGCAAAATATCTGAAAGAGATCAATACAGGCTAGAAGAAATTGAAATGGGTGATGTATTCACTTTTGATCTTTTGATCAATGTATTGGAAGTCCCAGTTGGGAATGAAGATGAAAATGATTATTGCAGTGATAAGAAAACTGAAATTGTCTATGATATTGATAATGCTACATATTCTAACATTCGAAAATACAAAGACAATGAGTCTGTTGATAGAATTATTAAATTAGCACTTCAAAATGCAAATCAGTACAGATTCAAGTATGACATACCGAAAACTCGTGATGAGCTAAATGAGCTCCTAAACAAAATGGAAGAAGATAAATTACCTAAAATAACTGCTGATCTGTATATCCAATGGCGTCAAGCTTGCCCAGACAGTGTATTTATCGAATCAGAATGTTATAAGTTTTTTGAAGAGAATTATGAATTTAGTTTTGAAGAGCTGGATGTTGCGCTATTTGAGCTATCTGCGTTAGGATATCTACAGCATGCTCCATTGCCCTTGGACATGGACCTGCCAGGTTATTTTAAGAATTTGTTAGATAAAATAGATTATTTTGCAAATTGCAGAAAATGCTTATATTAAAAGTTGATTAGTGAATATGGGGAGGAGAAAATCTTCCCCACTCAAAAACAAAAGGATAGGAGAATTATGGAAGATACCAATTTTAGTAAAATGGCTATTAAATTACAAGCTATAAGAAAAATTTCAGATTATAAATACGATGCTTTGAACAAAAAATTATTAGGAATTTCTGATTCTGTTGAGTTAGATACAGAGTCTGATATAAAGGGAAAAGTAAACTTAAAACAAGCTAGTAAATACACTGGTTTATGCTATGGAACATTTTATTATCGATTTAGAGAAGATAAATTACGACACATATGTTTAGTTAAAAAGCCTATTTTTGATATGAAAGATCTCTCAGAGTATATTCTATCTCACAAAGCCGGAGATTGGTCTAAATTATCATATTCAGATGAAGAGTTAGTTTATGGTGAAAAAATTAACTTAAAAGATTGCTGTAAATTATCAGGATTATGTTATAACACTTTTTATAGCTTTTTCCAACGAAATAATCTGCCTCATTTTAAATATGGACAAAAGTCAATCTTCTTAAAAAAGTATATTACAGAATTAATCAATACAAATTTTACTACAGATTAGGGAGTGTATGGATAACCAAGAACAAATAAACGCATTGATTATACAATTAACCAAACAGCAACAAGAGTTAAGCAAGAAAGAAAAGCTTATTAAAGATTTGGAAACTGAAAATATAAAACTCAAAAAAGGTGTTTCAATTAAAAACAATACTAAAATTAAAGGACTTTATCAAGTAACAAGAAAATCAGGTAAAGTTAAGTATGGTTTTACTATCTATGATGAAAATCATAAACGACGCAGATATGAGAATTTTGATACCCAATCTAAAGCAGAAAAAGCAAGAAGAGAGTTGCTTAATTTAAGAGATGAGAAAAAACTTGCACTGAGTATAAAAAATACCGAAATAACATTTGATTCTCTATATAAAGCCTATGTAACATATGCCGAAGCAAACAACTTTTCAATGAATACAATAACTTCCGGAGAAGGATTATATAGGAACTATCTTCAATTCTTTTCTGATAAGAAAGTTGTTGATATCACCAAACAAGTTGTTCAAAACTGGGCAATTGAAGCAAAGAAGATAATGCCCGTATATTCTTACAATAATACTTTGAAAAAGGCTAAGGCAATTTGGAATTGTGCATTAAAAAACGATATTACGATTCAGCCCAATCCTTTTAATATTTTGTCTGCAATTAATATTAAAAAGGAAAGGAAAAATCGTGAAAATGTCCGTATAAATATGGAACAAGGTGCACTTTTAATTGAAGTTGCTAAGATGCTGTTTAATGACTACACTGCACCAATTATTGCTTGTAGCTTCTATGCCGGAATGCGTCAAGGAGAAGTATTAGGCCTAAAATGGAGTGATATCGATTTTGAGGCTAAAACGATTGATATTCAACGTCAAATTCAAAGGATAACAAAGAAAAACTTGTTCAAAATCTTAGAAGAAAATCCTAATTTGTCTGAAGAGGATATCTTAATTACAGATAGATTAAAAACGGAAACTTCTAGGTCAAAAATTGCTGTTCCTACAGTATTGATTGAGGAATTAAAGGAATATAGGACTTCTTTGATAAATAGAGGGGTGCTAGAAGATTTATGTTTTACAAAGTATGGTAAACCTTTAATTGCTGTTGATTTTATTAAACAAAGATTTCAAAGAGCATTAAAAGTAGCATTTGGTAAACGTAACTTCATGAAATTTCATGAATTGCGTGGTTCTTGTGCAACTATACTTCATAAGAAAGGAGTACCAACTAAAATAATACAAAAACTGCTCCGTCATGGAAGAGCTTCAATTACAGAAGATATTTATATCGACATTGATAATACTTCTGATTTTGTAAAACAAGAGCTTAATAGAGTTTTTGCAACCTAAAAAACACTAAAATAACCTGCCCAAGTTGCCTCAATGTAGGCAACTTTTTTATTATTAACTAGCCTAAACAAATACCAAAATGGAATGTTTTTGGAACGTTTTTTATTGCATTAAAAAGAGGGTGTCTAAAACCCTCTTATAATGGCGGGAACGACGAGGCTCGAACTCGCGACCTCATGCGTGACAGGCATGCGCTCTAACCAGACTGAGCTACGCTCCCATATTCTTTTGTCACTGTGACCAGCTCGCTGACCACATTTATAATATACCTTGCTGATTTTTTTTTTGCAAGTACTTTTTTTGAAGAAATATTTTGCCACCCAAATACTTTTCCTAACTTCCTAATATTACTAGCGTACAGTCTTCGTTCGTTTTATCAAAAGTCGTGTTATAATACTTATATGAAGAAACTAATTGCAATAATTTTTACATGCTTGTTTAGTTCTGTGTTAGCAGCAGAGGTTAACCTAAGAGATTATGATGAGTATGATATTCCAGAAGGAACGCATATTCCAGTGATTTCTTTGCAAGAATTTTCAACTGCTTATTGCGAAGAAGGTGATTCTGTAAAATTTGTAACAACTTCGGATATTTATTTGTATAACAAAAATATTATTCCAGAAGGTACAACCCTTAAAGGTTATATTGAAAAGAAAAACGAGCCTATAATTGGCACAAATGCTGCGATGAAGGTTTTTGTTAACAAAATGTATCTGACTGATGGATATGAAATTCCAGTAAAAGCTTATATATATACTGCAAACAACAATACAATCGGTGGTGGTTTAACTCCGCCTGCAAAATATATTAGAATGCCGCATTACCAGAGATGGGCGATGTTTAGAGCAATGGGGACTTTGCAATGCGTTCCTGGTGCAGAACGAAAGATGGGCGAGCATGTTACAATTTCATCTGGAGCTGATTTAATAGTAGTGTTAGTTGCTCCAATTCACATGACACATACTGTAATAAATTGACAAAATCACGATTGATAATAAAATATTATTAGGGAGGGTTTATAATTATGAATAAAAAATTAATTTCATCATTAATGTTGGTATCCTTGTGTTCTTTTAACACTGCATTTGCTGCGTCAAATTTCTCGTATCAACAAGCCCAACCGCAACCTACTTACAGTGGTCAATATTATCAACAACCAATGCAATATTCTTCCAATCAACCTTTGAAGGGCAATGTTGTAATGGTTCCTGCTGGAACATCGGTACCAGCGACTTTGACAACCCCATTATCATCAGCAAACACTAGTGCTGGGCAAAGCGTAAGCATGCTACTGGGTTCTGATTTTTATTATAATAACAAGCTTATTGCGCCTGCAGGAAGTACAATTTACGGGACTGTAATTGAAGCTTCTAAAGCAAAAAGAGGCAGCATGAACGGTAAACTTTGTGTAAGATTTACTCAAATATATACACCTTATGGTACACAAATACCTATATCCGCAGTAATTAAGACTGACGATTCTTCTGGTGTGCTAATAGGTGGTACAAAGCTTGATGTTACAAAAGATTATGCAAAAGATATGGGTGTAGGTGCTGCTACTGGTGCACTATCTGGTTTGGTATTTGGTGCTTTAACTGGCGGTAGCGTTGGTAAAGGTGCGGCTTTAGGTACTGCAGTTGGTGCTGGTGGCGGACTTGCAAAATCAGTTTTTGATAAGGGTAATGATGTAGAAATTCCTGCAAATGCGACAGTAGATTTGTTGTTAACTCAACCGATTACGACATCTGCTTCAAGTTATAGTTATGAAAATTAGTAGGTAGGTTAATTTAATTTATCTTAAAACTAATTATTCTAAAAGGGTAATATTAGAGAGAAAAGTAAAGTGTCAATTATTAGCAAAAGAAGTTTTATACTAGACGAGGACGAGGAAAAAAATGTAGAGCCATATACATTGCCATCTATTGTGACGAGTAAACCAGAGGTTATTCCATTCAAAAAATCGTTGGCAATTTCTACTGCTTTACACCCTGCCGTTGTTCTGTTAATTTGGTTAATAACACTGGCTCTAGCTTTGATGGGTATTAATTTAAGCCTCTTCAAAAAGCCAGAAGCACAGTTAAAAAAGGACATAGAATTTGTTTTAGTGGATAAGGAGGCAACGCCTAGAAATCCTAAAACAAAAAATCGTGCGGATATAAATTCTAGAAGTGGTGGTATAAATGACCCTAAACGTAAGGTTTCTATGCCATCGCCAGCTCCTAAAAAGGCTTCAAAACCATCTGCTGCTGCGCAAAGCGCAAACAAAATTATTAAAAAGCAGCAACAACAAGCTCAAAAACAGGCTGCTAAACATAAAACGCAGCCAAATAAACAACAAACTAAAACGCAAGCTCCAAGCAAGCAACAAACTTCTGTTAATAAGCCTTCAACTGCAAAACCAGCACCACCAACAGCTAGACCAAGTGCAAGACCTGTTTCTGCTCCAACTCCAGTTGCTAAACCGTCTTCACCATTTACAGTAGCCGCTCCAAAAGGTGCTCCAGTAGGTAAAACTCTTTCTACTGGTCCAGTAGGTGGTACAGGTGCTTCTTCTGGTGCTAAATCTGGTGGAAGTGCAGGCACAGGTTCAAGAGGTAGTGCTTATGCTCCAAGACCATCTCTATCACCTTCTGCAGGCGGTGGAAGTGGACAACTTGCAAGAGGTACAGGCTCTGGCGGAGGTTCAGGTAACTATGGCAACCCAGGTGGTGGCGGAGGTGCTCCTGGTATTGATGCCCTAAGAGAACCAGATTTTGGTCCATATATGAGAGAATTACAACGTAGAATTAAACTTAATTGGGATCCTCCAAAAGGTAATGAAAGCAAGCGTGTAGTTCTATTGTTCAAGATAGCAAAAGATGGTAGATTACTGTCTTGTAGAATCCACAAATCTTCTGGCATGCCATCGGCTGACCAAGCGGCTTTAAAAGCGGTAGAATTAACAGCTCCGTTTAGACCATTGCCAGCAGATTTTAAAGGACAAAGCATTGATATTCAGTTTACATTTGACTATAACGTATTCAATGCATCAAGATATTAAGGGAAAAGGGTAAAACCCTAACCCTAACCCTCTCCCGAGGAGAGGGAATTAAGAAAAAAGTAGGTCGGGCATTCTTGCCGAACAATAAAACAAAAAAAGTAAAATAGAGTAAAAGAGGATATAAAAATGGAACTATTATTACATTCAATTCAATTAGACTGGCCAGTATTGTTGCCAATTCTTGTTTGTGCAATTTTGACAGTAGCAGTTGCTATTGATAGAGCTGCTTTTTACAACGCTAACAAAAGAAACGTTATCGAATTTATTCCAAAATTACAAAAGGAATTGACTAAGAATAACTTAATGGGCGCACAAAACCTAGCAGTTCAATACGGCGGTATTATTGGTGAAGTTACCGAAGAAGGTGTTAGAATTTTATCAGAACAAAAGAAAGGTTTTTCTCGTTCTTTTGATATCGCAGCAGCTTTAGCTACAAGAAAACTTGAACACAGATTGACAATTTTAGGTACAATCGGTGGTGTTGCACCTTTCTTAGGTTTGTTCGGTACAGTTGTTAGAATTTTGTACACTTTCCAAGATTTGGCATCTCAAGGTAATCAATCAGCAGCAGTTGCAATGGGTATTGGTTCTGCATTGATTGCTACTGCATTTGGTTTGGGCGTTGCAATTATTGCGGTTGTTTGCTACAACACTTTCCAATCTACTGTAAGAAGATTTGAAGACGATTTCCAATTAATCAAATTGTTATTCTTGAGCTTTGTAGATTCAGAGGAAGAAAATCAATTAAAGTCACAATCTAGCGTGGCATTGTAGTTTATTTGCAAAATTGGGAGATGGTTGACACCTCACCCCAGCCCTCTCCTCAAGGCGAGGGAGAAAGAGTTAGTATGGCTATAAAATCAGGTAAAAAAGCATTATTTACAGAAATCAATATTACACCGCTTACGGATATTTTCTTGGTACTGTTGATTATTATGATGGTGGTTGCACCAACGTTTCAATCAGTTGATAATTCAATTAACGTGCCAGAAGTAAACAGTGGAACTTCTATTGAGCAAGGCAAAATAACGGTTTCTGTTACAAAAGACGGTACGATATATGTTGATTCAAAACGTTCGTCTATTGGTATGTTAACGGCTGATTTAGAGAATGCAAAAGGTGATAATGAAAATCCAGAGGTTGTGGTTAAGGCTGATGAAAAAGCTAAAAGCTCTATAATTATGGATATTATGGACGCAGCTCAAGATGCTCATTATAAAAAACTTATTGTTGCAGGTGAACCTTTGAACAAAAAAGAACAAGAAAAGCTAGAAGAAGGAACTTCAAATTATACATCTAATAATGTAATGAATGAAGCAACAACACCTTTGCCTACTGATAATCAGTATGAGAATTGGAGCGAATAATGCGTGATAGTTTTAATGAAATAAATATTACACCACTAACAGATATTTTCTTAGTACTTTTAATCATAATGATGGTAATTGCACCACTATTAGATCAACAAGGCTTGAATTTAGCCGTTCCAGAGGTTGTAAATCAAGAACAGATTGCAAAAGATTCTAAAATAATGAATTTTAGTGTAACTGATGATAATAAGTACCTTTTCGATGGACAAGAAATTGCGGTTGCAAATCTAGAATCAACTGTATCTGAACATGTCAAAGATTTTCCTGATGGACTTTTAATTCAGGTTGATGATAATGCTGACCATGGTGCTGTTGTTAAATTGATGGATTGCGCAAGAAATGTTGGTGTAACTAGTATTTCGTTAGCAAGGTAAATTCAAGGGAATGAGGGCATAAGAGTATTACCTAAAAAAAAGAAAGAAAATTCATGTTTAAACCGTTTAGCTGGATATTTGAGATTGAAAACTATAAAGAACATTTTAAGTATTTATTTTTAATAATGTTCAAATTCTTAGTTCCTGCAATTTGCTTATCAGCCTTTGTTTTATTTTATAAAGGCTTGACACCTTTGGTAACAACGGTTTTGGTTGTTTTAGCAGCATTTCTATTTGTAGCTCCGTTTTTGTGCGTGCAAGGTTATTTCTGGGAACTAACTTCTCAAATAATTTCAAGAGAATGGGATTTGACTGGTGCAAGTGTTTATAATGGCAAAATGAAAGAGGTTTACAAAATTACTTTGCCAGATATTAAGACTAAGAAGTTTATCTGGCGTGGTTTTGCGTCTGTTGTAGCCAACATAATTATGTGCTGGCCTTTGTTTGCGGTTATTACTATTTCTTCTTCTTTAGGTATCGCAGGTGCAATGGTTTTAGGCTCAAGCATGTTAGAGATGCAAAGTTATTCTGCGGGCATATTAGGTGCAACTCTGATTTATGCCTTTTTAGCTCCAGCTTTACTTTGGAATTATGCTAAACAAGATTCTGTGTTTGCGGTTTTAAATTTTAGAAAAGCAGTCTTTGTTGCGGGTAATTATTCTGGCAAATATCTTATAAATTGTATTTTGTACGCAATTTTTAATGCTTTGCCATCATATTTATTTACTTTTTTAGTAGCAATCTTTCAAATACAAATGTTCGATTTTACGAACCCGATTTATCTCATAAAGTTTGCACTTGTAGGTGTTATCGGATATTTTGTATATGTTTATTGTATCTTTGTAAATGCTTATTTGCTAGGTACAATTGCTCCACCTTGCGAAGCTTGATAATAGTTGGGCATATACTTAAATTTATATACAATTATTTAATTAATTTTAAACACAAATCGTCAAAAATGTTAATTGGTCGCATGCCAAGCTTAGCTTGCTTTTTTGCCTCTTCGACAAATTCAATGTGCTTAATTAATTCTGTTTCTTTTGGATTAGATTTTAATAGTTGGAGCATATAATTCTGCATTCCATCTAAAAGATTTTGTATTGGGGTTTCTTTGACCATATCTTGCAATTTTTGTGAAATATCAAAGACATCTTTTCTTTCAAAACTCAAATAGTCCGTAAATACACCATCTATTACTGAATAATCATAATTTACGTTCTTTTTTGATGGTACAAAAAAGCATTGTGAGCGAGAAATTATCGTAGATAAAACATCATCAATATATCTGGTCAAAAATATAAACGTAACCCCGGGTTGAGGCTCTTCAATGATTTTAAGCAAAGAGTTTGCGGTTTCAGCTTGAAAGTTTAACGCATTTAGTCCAGAAATATTGCCTTCCTCATCTCTATCGCAGAAAATATACACACGATGAAATTCAGACGCTGACATCAAGCTTTCTTTAATCATTTGCGATTGTTTTATCGAAATAACAGTTTTAGATTCGTCGTCATCAGGCTTGTTGTCTAATCTGGAAATAGTCAAAATTGCAGGGTGCGAGTTTTCTCTAACCCATTTGCAATTCAGACATTCGCAATCATCAGCTTTATCGTTTTTGCAGTTCAACAATCGAGCAATTTCTGTCGCTAAGGTGTATTGTGCCTCAAAATCACTTCCGTAAAATAAAATACTTTGAGGTAATGCTCTATTATTAGCTGATAGTGCTTGTGTAAAATAATTTGTTAAAAAGGGGTATTTATCTGATAATAGCACACTCAACCTCCGATACCATGTCTAAAGCTTCTGCCGATTTAATCTTGTATTCCACCTCAAATAAATTCTCTTTAAGCTTAACTAAATCGCCTAGCTTAGTATTTTTTAGCTTTTGTAGAGTTTGCTTGACTACAAACTCGTGTTGACCTGTCATTTTTGATAATTCTGCAGGTGAGCAAGTTGAAGACTTTGATTTTAGAAGTATCCACTTTCTAATCATAGTTTGAATTGCAGATAAAAGCTCAAGCGGGTGCTTTTTATCTAACAATTTTTTGAACTCTAAAAGAGCCTTGTCTTTTTCGCCACGCATTATGAGTTCTGTGAAATTAAACAAATCTTGATTTGAGATACAAATATCTTCAACCATTTTTTTTGTAACAGTTTTTTCCGGATAAGCTATAAGTTTTAGCTTATCTAATTCAGTGTTAAATTCACGTAAATTGTTTCCGATTTGCTCAATTAAAAGCATTATGGCGTCATCTTTAAGCACAATGTCTTTTGACCTTGCATGATTTTTTATCCAGCCTGCAATTTCTGCAGTTTTGTATGTTTTATAGGTAGGAAACTCTCTTGAGTTGAATTTTGACAATATCTTGTATAATTTGCGTCTAGAATCTAGTTTTTTATTTTCATCTCTAGGCAATTTTACTACAAATACTATGTTCAACCCCTCTGGATTGTTTTTTAGCGCATCTTCAATATCAGCCAACTCCGCATCGTCAAAAAAGTTTTTGTTTGAAAGAAAATAATCTTCGCTATTGATTATTATTAGCATGTCACCAAACATCATGGGAGGTGTTCTAAGAGCAGTAATTAGTGAGGAGTAGGCTGGATTATCCAAAACTTGAAAATTCATTGATTTGAAGTCAGGATTAAGCTTAGAACTCATTTTTTCAAGCTCTAATTCAATATTATAGTCTTCATCACCGTAGAAAAAATATACTGCCATATTCAAATTATACAATAAAAAGTATGTAACAAATTGTAAAATTCTTTCTAAAAACATTAAAGTTTTTCAAAAAAATGCCGATATATAAAATGTAGTATGAGTAAGGAATGATTATGAGAAAATTAAAAGGAATTACAATAAATGGCGAGTGGCTAGGTGATAACGTTGTTATTAACGCTAATTTTAGAGCTATTTGTAATATAGCACCTTTTGTAATGCAAGAGTTTGCCAAATTGGTTAATTCTATTAATGAACTCGATAGTGCCGTTGCTATTAATAATTTTTATTTTCCTGATAACAATACTGTTGATATAGAGTTTTCAAATAAAGAATTTGAAGGTAGAGCAAATCTTAATTTTAGACTAAATGCTGGTGTTCCTGAATTAGTTGATAGAAAATTAACTATTTATACTGATGAAAATTTTGATGCCACAGCGATTGAAAATGATGTGCTAAATGAGGGTGAAAATCTTGTGTCTGATAAGATTTCAGCAGATGTAGTTAAAAATGCCGTAACTACAGAAAACATTGAAACTGCTCAAATTGAAGAGCAACAAGATGACGAAGTTTTAGCAGGCGAGGAAAACGCAGAAGATGAAGAAATCTTAGCACCTATAGAAGAGGTTGAAGAAAATACAGAAGTTGCAGAAGTGCAAGAAATCGCAGAAACCGCTGGAACCCCAACAACAGATGAAGTTGATGACAAAGAGGATAAAATAAGAGTTGATGGAAGGGTTTTGGCTCAAGCTTTAACAGAAGCAGTCAAAAATTTACCATTAACAAATAATGTTGAAAAGCCAAATGAGCTAGAAAAATTTGAAACTCAACAATATAATGAACAATCTTCTTTTAACCAAGAAAATATACAAGATTTTAATGAATCAATTGAAAATGCTATCAAAGCTAATGAAAACAATGATGGCTCTCAAATAAGTGAAAAGCAACAATATTGCAAGGAGGAAAACTTTGAACCAACTCAATCTTCAACTACTGCTCAAACTCCAGTAGCTTTTAATGATGAGGTGGAACAAGATATTAGTATTGCATCTGAAACACAAAATGATGAAACAAATTCTAATAACTCTTCTTTTGATATCGAAGAAAACGAACAAGAAGCTTTAAGCCAAGCCGAACAAGCAGAAGTGGCTGATACTCAAGAAATTCTTGTTGAAAATGGTGAAGAACTTGAAGAAAATCCAAAAAATGATGTTGAGCAAGAAGAATTAACAACAGGGCAGGAAGAAGAGATTCAAGATTGTTTGGCTGATTTTTACGACAATGTTGTACCTGAAACAAATTTGAACGATATTGAGGTTGACACATCTACTGTACAATCTTTGTTAGATGAAATTACGAACTTAAAAGAAGAATTGAGCAAAAAAGAAGACGCCAAAGAACCAACTATTGACGAGATTTTAGACAGTATTGCAAAAAAGAACAATTGTTGTAATGATACTTATTTAGATTTTAGTATAATGAGCAGTGATGAACGTATTGATGCAAACGCAGTAAATAAAGAGTTATTTATTGCAGGTGATAAGCTTTACAAATGGGGTGAAACTCTTTATTTGAATGAGTAAAGAGCATTCACAGGTGTCGAAACAATAAGCGTTTTGTACTTTTCGTCTTTGTATATATAAACATCAATGACATATTCGTTTAGCTCACGTTTTGTGAAAATGTTTTTGCCAAGACTTATGGCTATACCTTGAGTTTCTCCGCCATTTGCTTTTAGGACTCTTTCTTTATTGGCAAAATTCTTAGTTGAATAATCACGAACCTTGTCACCTTTTCTTAGGACGAAATCTGCTGATAAATTTTTAATATTAGTAGATGAGTTGTTTTTGATTTTGTAACGAGCTTTTAATTTGTATTGGAATAGAATTTTTTTTATTTTGAATGAATCCATTAATATATCAATATCGTTTTTATAAATAACTTTTCTATCAACAAAGATATCAACAGAGTGAATTTTGTATCTGTAATATTTAGCTTTTGTTTTGTCACCTTCTAATTCTGCTATTGTAGATGCCTTCATTAAAGCTTTTGTGTAGACTCCGTAGTCGATATTTTGAGGTTGTTCTTCTAATAAGTTTTCAAAATAATTAACTGATTTTATAGGGTCTAAATCAGAATAAATTATTGCAAGTTTGTACTTAATTTCAAAATTTTTAGGTGCATAGTTCTCAGCTTTCTTCAAAAATCTCACTGCGTCAGAATTATGACCACTCTTAACCATGATGTTAGCCGTTTCAATATAAGCGTTTACAATTCTATTTTTTATAGACTCATCAACCGCTTTATCTTTCTTGGCAAACTTGTCGTAATAATATTTTGCTTGTTCGTAACTCTTCGCAGAACTCAAAAATTTGCCTTGGGAATAGTATTTATCGCCCATTTCAATAAATGCTCTAGACTTAAATTTTATCAAGCTTTTATTTTGAAAATCTATAACAGAAATAATTATATCTTTTGCCTCACCAATTTTATCTTGAGCAATGAGTGCAGAGGTTAACTTGTAATATGCAGAATAATTCTTGTCAGGAGCTTTTTCTACTGCAAACTCGTAAGCAATTTGGGCGTTATAATAGTCGTGCGCAGTTTCGTAGAGTTTACCCACCTGCATACAAACTGAATATTTTTTACTTCTTAAATCTCTTGTTAAATCTGATTGAGTAACAATCTGTTTTGCAATAGTTTCATCAATAGTTTGTTGCTCTTCTGCGTTAGTGTAAATATTTTTTATCATCTCATTTCTGGCATGAAATGATAGTAAAATTGTGGCAAATAGTGCAACTAAAAATGAAACAGAAACCGTTCTTACATATTCTAATATGATTTGTTGTTTTGTTTTTTTGAATTTATTGTTCTTTTTTCGATTTTTTTTAATCATTCAATTCCTGTAATGTTATAGAATCTAAGTCTGCTAGAATATTCAATTTGTCATATAGCTCTTTTATAACTTTTTTGTGGCTTATTTCAAAAGTTGAAGAAATTTTAGATTTTGCAGGATTTTCAGCTAACTTTTTAGAAGTGAAATCAAAAACACCCTCAACTTTTGAAGATAAGTAATCATGAATTTTCTTCACATCTTCGCCTGCGCAATAAATTATTAATCGACATCTTTTAGACTGTTTAGAGCTTGATGGCAAGAATTGTTTTTCAAAAATTCTGATTAAGGTTAAAACTGCAACGCTCAAAACGGTTGCGAAAATGGCAATTCCATACATGCCGGCACCACAAGCCATACCAATACTTGCAGCTATCCACAAGGTTGCGGCAGTAGTTAAACCAAACACCATTGGACCATTTCTTAATACTGTACCAGCACCGATAAAACCAATACCGGTAACTATTTGCGCCGCTACACGAGAGGTATCTCTGATACCGGTGGCTTGAGTTAAGATTACATTATCGCCTGTTGCAAAGGTTGGAAAACCGTAAATTGAAATTATTGTAAAAATGCAAGCACCTAATGTTACTAAAATATGTGTTCTTAAACCTGCATACTTGTTTGTTAATTCTCTTTCTAAACCCAGCGCAAAGCCTAAAGCAAGTGCAATAATTAATCTTATAACAAATTCTATGTTAAATAATGACTCCATTTATTCTCATCTCCCTCATCTATTCTATGATACACTAGATAGCAGAAAAATACAATTTGTTAAGTAGTAAACTTTCAACAGGAGTATTGTTTGTAGGTTTTTCTGTTCGTAAACGTTTTGACCATTCAATGATTCTTTTTTCTTGTCTAGTTAGTTCAAAATTTGATAAATCGAATAAACCTAAATAAACTAGCCAAACGTGTTTGCAAGGCGTTTCGTTTATTAGCTTTTCAATTGAAATTCTAATGTCTGGCGCACTTTCGTCTTTACCTAAAAGCTTGTAAATTTTCTGCTCTATAAATTTTTCGTAGGCAGCTTGTTTATTAAGGCTAAAAGTTTCGACTAATTCTTTTTTTAGTCTGTGGTAACTAACGTCATAATTGATGTTTTCAAGATACCTTTCTTGCAAAGCTTGAGTTTTATCTTCTAGTTCAAAATCAAATCGTACAGAGAATTTCAAGCCCCGAATAATTCTTGAAGGGTCATCAATAAAACTATTGTCGTGCAAAATTCTTAATTTCTTAGCTTTAATATCACCTTGTCCATCAAAAATATCAACAATTTTTTCAGAATTATTTGTGCATCTTGCAAGTGTGTTGATTGTAAAATCTCGTCGTTTCAAATCGTCTTCAAGTGAGCAGCCGATGTTAAAAACTTCTGGCAAATGCCCCTTTCTCGGATAGCGTTCCTCTCTAGTTGAGGCAATATCAATCTCTTGATTATCGCTTGTTAGAACTTTAACTGTGCCAAACGCTGGGTTTTCTTTTATTACATTGAAGTTTTTTCGTGCAAATTCAATTGCATTCCCTTGATAGCAATAGTCGATATCAAAATTCTTGATACCAAGTATTTCATCTCTAATATATCCGCCAACACAGTATAAATTTGAATTTTTAAGCATTTTCTTTTTCTACCTTTTTGTTGTGGATTATAGAAGAAATTAGAGCAGATACTATGAATACCAAGCCTAAAAGTCCAGTTATGACTTCTGGAACTTCGTGGAAAGTAGATACAAACATTAGTATTGCAAGTGTGCCGATTGCCCAATGTGCGCCATGCTCTAGATACAAGAACTGGTCTAGTGTTTTCTTTTCTACAAGCATAATTGTTAAAGAGCGGACAAACATAGCACCAATAAATAAACCGATTGTAATAATTAAAATATCTTGACTTAGCGCAAATGCTCCCAAAACCCCATCTAGAGAAAATGAGGCGTCAATTAATTCTAAATAAAGAAAACCAACTAAACCAGAACATTTAATCGTATCTGCACATAATTTTGCTCGTTCTTCTTGTCTTTTTTCAAGCCATTCAGCAACACCATCTATAATTAGGTAAGTGATGATGCCAGAAATTCCTGAGGTAAAAACACTTTGTCTAATATTTTCAGGAAGTTTAAGCATCAACAAACCTAAAACAACTAAAGTTACTAATGTGCAAATACCTCTGATTTTAGAAAGTTTTTGCAATTTGTCTTCTAGTGGCTTAATCCAATGCACTTCTTTGTTTTTTTCTGTGAAATAGTCCATAAATAGCATAAGCAAAAATGCTCCACCAAAAGCAACAATTGGAGCGTGCGTAAGTTCTAAATAATGTGCATATTCCTGTACATCATTTAATGCCATATTAAGAACCGCTAGTATATTTAATTTCGCAAAAATTGCAACAACTAAAAGTGGGAATAGAAAGCGCATGCCAAAAACGGCGATTAATATGCCCCAAGTAATAAATCTATGACGCCATTTTGGTGACATTTTTTCTAGTTTCATAGCGTTAACAACTGCGTTGTCAAATGACAAACTTATTTCAAGAATTGCAAGCACCAGCGCAATAAAGACACAAGTTAAGCCCGTACCGTTATGAACGTGTTCACCCCACAAATACGCACCAAACACACCCATTATTGTTACAATATATGAACCTAAAAAATATTGAATCATAAATTTTCCCTCTTTTTGTTTAACACAATAATTCTTTATATGCTGACAAACACTTTAGCGCTGTAGATTTAGGTATACATTCGACTTCAAGGTTGTCTGCTATGTGACGAATGTTATAACTTGCTGAAATCATAACGATTTTAGTACAACTATATATGTTGAAACTCTTTATTTGTTCAACTAGCCATTCTCCTGCATACTTTGGTGCGTAAGTTTCTTCCATTTGCAGGTCCGTTAAGATTATATCATAAGGTTTATTTTGCAATAAAAAATCATACGCTTGAGTAGCACTTTCAGCGGTATCAACGTTTATGTCCGCTCCAAACAATTCAAGCATAACGTTTTTATTAAAATCTCGCCAGCCTTTTACATCATCTACAATTAAAATGTTCTTCATTTCCTTAAAACTTCTGCTCCATCAAGATATACAAATTCTGGTACAAAGGTGTCGCCACAATTTACTACTATCAATACTCTCAAACATTTTGCTAATGCGTTTGGAACATCAAGTTCGTGGAAACACATCATAGGAACATCTTTCCATTTTAAATTAACTCTTGCATATTTAGCAGGAAAATCTGCATTCAAGTCGTTTGTGAGTGTAAAAATAACGTGTGAAATCATATCCGTTTCAATTTTATTTTTGCTCATCATCTCTTTTAGTAACTTGATAGTCGCACCACCAATAGCTTCAGGGCTATTTTCATCAATCGTGATTGCACCTCTTATACCTTTTGATATCATTATTCTTTCTCCTCATTTAAGTAAAATAGACAAGCCAGTGTTGATGCGGTTAACGCTATGCCATCAGCTTCTAACTCTCTAAACCATTTGTAAACATCTTTTTTGTCCACTAAAATTCTGTCAACAATCACGCCACCATCACTTACAGGCTCTGAAACTACATTATATTCGTTTATATAAGCGATAGCAAGAGTTACAGTTTCAGAAACGCACCCTGGAGAGCTTGCAACTTTTCTTGATTTAATTTCAATTCTGTCTGCAACTAATCCCGCCTCTTCTAGCAATTCTGCTTTAATTGCGTCTTCAACCGTTTCGCCAATCCTTTCATCACCAACTAATCCCGCAGGTAATGCAATTGAATATTTTGCAATGCCTTCTGCAACTAGCGGCGGACGTTCTTCTTTAAGAAAAAGAATTTTTTCGTTGTTTATTATTGGTAGAATAACGACCACATCTTTAGCGTTTGGTCTATGTGCATAAACCCATTCTTTGCCAGATTTAGAAGGTGTGCTTTTTAGTTGTAAAAATTTTGTGTCGTATAAAATCATATTATTCACCATAATGTAAGTTTGTGTTAATAACTGCAGGAAGTTTTATTGTAAATTCTGTGTACTCGCCTTCTTCGCTTTCCACTGTAAGCTCCCCACCGTGTGACTTAACAATTTGTAGAGCTAAATATAAACCTAGTCCCGTACCAATTTTTCTGAATTTTTTTGCAGCAGAAAAATATTTGTTGAAAATTTTATCAATGTCCTCTTTAGAAATTCCAGCTCCAAAATCTTTAACCTTGATAACAATGAATTTCGGAATTTCACCTATCGAAATGTTTACTGGTGATGCAAATTCACCATAAGAGATAGCATTTTGGATAAGGTTTTTGATAACTCTTTTTAATTGCATTTTATCCGCAAAAACACAAATATCACGGTTTGTATCAAAATTTAGCGGATTATGCGTTTTATCAGCAATAGGTCGCATTTCTTCAAGAATTTCTGTAATAAATGGTTTTAGTTTGATGTTTTCTTTATATAGCTTAATTGAGGCATCTTTAACCTTGTAGGTTTCTAATACAATCTGAACTAAATCTAATAGTTCTTTATTTGAAGATTGCATATTTTTTAGTGCAAATTCTTGTTTTTCAGAAATTGGTCCAAAATTTTTGTTCAAAAATAGCTCCAGCATGTTTGTTTCGGCAATAATTGGGACTTTCAAATCATGCGTAAGAGTTGCGACAAAATCTTCTTTTAAACTTTCCAATTCTCTTTGATTTGTAACGTTTTTAATAATTACGATAAATCTTCTCTTTTTATCTTCCAATTTTAATTCCATAGAGCTTGCGACAAAATTTGACGCCATGTCAGTTTTTATAAATATATCGTCTTCGTTAAGTTTTTCAACGTTCTTGTTTTTTGCAATTTGTATGTATTCTAACAAATCTTCGCCAAGCAAATCTCTGCCAGCAACATTTAACCATTCGCTAATTTTTGCAGTGGCTCTCAAAATCTTATGCTCGCCATCGATTACAACTAAACCGTCTGAAAGGGAATTGATAACGGCTTCTAAGAATTTGTTTTGACGATGAAGCTCTGTTTGATACTCTGTAATCATTTTTTCACGGTCATAAAGAGTTTCAATCATTCTGTTGATACTTTCAGCCAGCGGTTCAGTACTAGGCAATTCCATTCTCTCAACTTTTTTTGATAAATCGCCATATCGAACAGAGTTTACAGTTTTGGTAATAACACCTAAGTAATCGTTAATTTTTGACCATTTTTTGCCAGCTTGTCTTGCAAAAAAGAACAAAAATAGCAACATACCTAAAACGAACAGGTTTAGAATATGTATAAATATTGCTCCGTTCTCTGTAAAATAATGACTCAACACTTCCATTAGCATGCTTAACTTGTCCTATTTTAATATTTTATGATACAATTATACCAGAAAAGGAGTATAAGGTGGAAGGGGAATTTTGACAAGTTGACAAAAGTTGATTTGTTGAAAGAGAGTTAAAGCCTTAAAAATTAATTTATTCATGAATAAGATTTATAAACTAATATTGGGAGTATTTTGTTCTCTGTCTGCAATTTCAGTTTACGCAGCAGATAAATTCGATATTTTGCCAGATTTGCCAGAACCTCTTGCAAATGCGGCGCAAGCGTCATCTGTTACAACAAATGATGCTGCAAATACGTTAACAACACAGTCTATCGGGCAAGAACCAAGCCTTATTTCAATTGTATTTTCTCTAGTATTTGTTGTGCTTTTGATTTATGCAACTGGAATAATCTATGCAAAGCTTAATAAACTAGGTTTGACAACTTTGAAAAAACAAATGGGCGAGAATGCTAATTCTCAAGTGTCAGTAATATCAACAACTCCATTAGGAAATAACAAGTCTTTACATGTTGTCGAGCTTGACGGCAAAAGAATGCTTATTGGCGCATCAACAAACTCTATTCATTTGATAAAAGATTTAGGCTCTTTTCCACCAAAAGATTTTGAAGAAGGCGAATACTCAAAAATTGAGATTCCGAATATAAGAATCCCAAAAATTGAAATCCCTAAAATTGAGTTTCCTGGGTTTACTAAGGTTGTAAGTAAAAAAGCTAAAGAGGAAACTCCAGTAGGCGATACGCAACCTGAAACGAAAGATGAAAGTGATAAATTTGAAATCTCTGATATTTATGTAGAAGAAGAAAATTCTGATGGTATTATAGATAAATTATTTCAAACTGTATCAGAACACGAAAAACAAGTTTCTAATGAAGTTGACAATGAACACAAAGTTGATCCTGAAGAATTTGCGTTGTATAAGAAATATTTAGGTTAATTTTGATAAGGAGTACTAATGTCTAAGTGTGTGAAAATAGCGGGTAGAATGGTCGGTGACGGTTATCCTTGTTTTGTGATAGCAGAAATTGGGATAAATCATAATGGCTCAGTTGCGTTAGCTAAAAAAATGATTGATATAGCAGTAGCAACGGGTTGCGATGCCGTAAAATTTCAAAAAAGAACTGTTGATGTAGTTTATACTAAAGAGGAACTTGCAAAAGAAAGAAAAAGCGTTTTCGGCAACACCAATGGCGACTTAAAAAGAGGCTTAGAATTTGGTGAGGCTGAATATAGAGAAATTGACAAATACTGTAAAGAAAAAGGCATTTTGTGGTTTGCCTCTTGTTGGGACGAAGCTTCAGTTGATTTTATGGAAAAATTTGATATTCCGTGTTATAAAATTGCCTCAGCCTCTCTTACTGACGATAACTTGTTAAGACATACAAAAGCTAAAGGTAAACCAATTTTACTTTCTACTGGCATGAGTACTATGGAAGAAATTCTACATGCAGTATCAGTTTTAGGCGAAGAAGATTTAATTATTTATCATTGTACATCGACTTATCCTTCAAACGCAGAAGAAATGAACTTGCGTGTTATTGAAACATTTAAGAAGGAGTTTTCTTGCCCAATTGGCTATTCTGGTCATGAACGTGGAATTATGCCTTCTGTTTTAGCAGTTTCATTGGGTGCAAATTCTGTAGAGCGTCATATAACAGTTGATAGAACAAATTGGGGTTCTGATCAGGCTGCCAGTTTAGAAATGGCAGGACTTTACCACATGGTAAGAGATATTAGACAAGTACCAAGCCTTATGGGTAACGGAGTAAAAGTGGTTTATGATAGAGAACTTCCAATTATAGAGAAGCTTAGAAGGGTTAAGTAATGACGATAAATTTACCAGAAACTATAAAATTTGTAATAACAGATTTTGATGGTATTGTAACTGATAATTGTGTTTATATAGATTCTCATGGAGAGATGACAAGAAAATTGAATTTCAAAGATGTCATGGCTTTTTCAATTTTAAGAAAGAAGGGATATCATATTGGAATTGTTTCTGGTGAAAAAAATTCAGCAATTGAGATTTTGGCAAAAAAATTTAATATAGAAGAAGTTCATCAAGATATTAGGATAAAAATTGATATTATCAAATCGATTGTTGAAAGATATCAATTGAAACCTGAGGAATTTGTGTATGTTGGTGATGATATTAATGATTTAGAGAGCTTGAAATTTGCAAAATATGCAATAACAGTTCCAGATGCAGTAGAACAAATTAAAGCGATTGAAGGTATTCAAGTAACAACTTCGCATGGCGGAAACGGCGCATTCAGAGAAATCGTCGATAGCTTAGTGAAGTAATATTAATATTGGAGAAACTAGACTGTCTTTTTTCTTTTGATTATTAACTTTTGTAAACAAAACGCAATTTTTTGTATGTTGATGTTTTTATATTAGTATAGTGTGGAGGTCATTTATGTTTGAAGTTAATAATGGTGTAGTAAAAATTGATGGTTCTAAGGGTAAGTATGATAACAAAGTTGCTGCCCCATCTGTTAGATATGGTAGAAATGCCGTAGAAAATTATTATACTTATTTAGAAAAACCTCTTATTGAGGATAAAATGACCACTGCGCCAATTTTGGACTTTGGCTTAAACCCTGATGCTACAAAGAATAATGAAGACAAATTAAATAAGTTCTTGAAAGAAAATGACGAGTATTTAAGTGCTTTGCCTCCTTTGCAATATGAATACAGATATATGCCACAAGGTCCTGTTAATACAAAAGCAGTTTTAGGTGCCGCTTATGAGGAAATGGGTGGAAATGAAGAATTATCTGTAAAAGAATTAGATAGTAGATTTGCACCTGATGATAATTTTACATCAGAAGCTTTAGACTTAAATAAAGATGGAAATGTAGACATTGCCGAATATGGTTCAAGTATTTTAGCGGCTGACATGTTAAGTAAATCAGATAAACCTAATCCTGCGAATGTTGATGGTACAATAAATAAAAAAGGTTTTGATGCGGTGTTAGCTTATACACAAAAAAGCAATGCATCTGCTGCAGCTAAATTGTATTCAAACATCTATAACACTTACAATTTAGGCGAAGCTAAAAAAGAATTTAAAGCTGACTAGCAAAAAATATTTTTACGGGTTTTATAAAGAGTGTACATAAGAGTATAAAGGGGAATTTTATGAATGTTAACAAAATTGCAAAATATGGGTTTGTTACTGCTGCTGGTGTAGGGACATTAGCTGCAGCATATTTTGGAGATACTACTTTTAAAAAAGGTAAGGTAAGCGCTCAAGAGGTTACTGTGCAAACTCTAAAACCAACAGATAGTATTGATGTTACTAAACCAAATTTGCCATTAATTGGTAAAGACTTTATTCAATATAGAGGTTTAGATGGTAAAGTCAACAAGGTTGTAAGCACAGATGAAACTGCAGCGGTTTATAATGCTATTGCAAAAATGTCAACAGAAAAAGAGCCTGATATTTTAGAACCAGAAGAATTTTATACAGAAGTTCAAAAAAATATTCATGCTGATAATGATACATCTGTTTATACGGATAAATCAATTAACAATCAAATATATAAAATGCGTATGAGCGATTTGTTTGATAAAGCTTTTAAAATGGCGACAGCTTTTGAAAGTGAAGATGGATCTGTGATTACAGTTAGAGAATATACAAGATTGATGGATACTTTTTCAAAGACAGGACAAAATGAAACTAATCAATAATAAATTCTAAATAAAAAAGTGGTAGATATTTTTCTCTACCACTTTTTTATGCTTTATTAAACAATTTATTCTTGAATAACTTTAATCCAGCCTTCTGGAGCTTCGATTTTACCCATTTGAATACCAGTTAAGGTATCGTAAAGTTTTTGAGTAATTTCGCCCATCTTTTCCATGCCAGAAGGTAGCAAGATTTCTTTTCCGTGGTCAACAATTTTACCAACAGGTGAAAGCACCGCAGCAGTACCGCAAAGCGCACATTCTTTAAAATCTTTAACCTCTGTGAATGGAATTTCTCTTTCTTCTGCTTTTAAGCCTAAATAGTGTTCTGCAACATACATCAATGAACGTCTAGTGATTGAAGGCAAGATTGTACTTGATTTTGGTGTAACAACTTCGTTATCTTTAGTTACGAAAATAATGTTAGCACCGCCAGTTTCTTCAACCTTAGTTCTAGTTGCTGAATCTAAGTACATGTTTTCGTTGTAGCCTTGATTGTGAGCGTCAACGATTGCGTGAAGGCTCATTGCATAGTTTAAACCAGCCTTAACGTGACCAGTACCGTGTGGAGCAGCTCTATCGAAATCTGGAACTCTTAATGTAATAGGTTTTGCACCCCCTTTAAAGTATGGACCAACTGGTGAAACAAATATTCTGAATTGGTATTCAGTAGCAGGTTTAACACCCATAACAGGGTTGATGCCAAACATATAAGGTCTAATGTATAATGCTGCGCCAGAGCCGAAAGGAGGAACGTAATCAATGTTCTTCTTAACTACTTCTACAACTGCTTCTACAAATTTTTCTTCTGGGAATACTGGCATTTCTAGTCTTTTACAGGTATCAGCCATTCTCTTTGCGTTCAAATCAGGTCTAAAGCATACAACCTTGCCATCAGCAGTTCTATATGCTTTCATGCCTTCAAAACAAGTTTGTGCATATTGCAAAACGCATGCGCATTCATTCATAACAATGTTTTCATCTGTAGTAATTGTGCCTTCGTCCCATTTACCGTCTTTAAAGTTTGCAACAAAACGGTAATCGGTTTTCATATATCCAAAACCTAAGTTTGCCCAATCAATATCTTTTGTCATAACTCCTCCTTAATACTAATTAATTATACAACAAAATAACTGGCATTGAACGTTATTTTTGCTCATGCTATTATTAAGTTACTATGCCAAAAGATAAGAGTGAAAGTCAGACTTACGAATTAGTTGCGAGCTGGTTGGAAGCTTATAAAGCTTCCTCTGAGAAGTATGAGAGAGCAAAAATTAAGGCTCTTATCGTTACACGCATGCTCCCAATTATTAAACGAATTGCAAGAACAATCGCAAGACGTTCTTACGACCCTATTGATGATATGGTGCAAGCAGGTGCAATTGGCTTACTTAAAGCGATTGACAGTTATTCTGCCGAGGTTAATGACAATTTCAAAATCTATGCAGGTTATTTAATCATTGGTGAAATGAAACACTTTTTGCGTGACAAATTGAACACAATAAGAGTTCCACGGCATATTCAAGAATTGTCATATCGTATTAATATGTTTACAAATTCTCTAACCTATGAGCAACTTAATGATTTGACTAATGATGATGTTGCAGAAGCTTTGAAGGTTACTACTAATGCAGTAAAAGACGCTATGCAAGTTGATAGAAGAAAATCAACAATGTCACTAGAAGATATTTTTTCAGACGCTGATAGCCTAAGTTATGAAGAAGTGCTTTCTGCAAGTGATGACTATAAAGAGGCTCGTGAAAACGAAGATGATAAAATTGTTCTAAAAGATGTAATAGAAAAATTGCCTGATGAGTATAAAGAGCTTGTAAAAATGTATTATTATGACGATATGAGCCAAAAAGATATTGCAGAAAAACTTAATATGACTCAGATGCGTGTATCAAGAAAAATGAAAAAAGCTTTTAGTATGTTATATAAGATGATTGCAGACAATTAAGTAGAGGAATAAAATGGACTTGTTTCACTATATATTATTTTGGGTTTGTGTAGTTGGTTTATGCTTGGGAAGTTTCTTTAACGTAGTTATTCTGCGTTCTTTGAGTAATGAAAGCATTGTTTTTCCAGCTTCTAAATGCCCGAAATGTAATCATAAATTATACTTTTGGCATAATATACCAGTTCTTTCTTATATTTTGCTAGGTGGTAAATGCTATTTCTGCAAAGAAAAAATCAGTATTCAGTATCCCCTCGTGGAATTGCTTACAATGTTACTGTTTGGAATAAGTTTTGTCAAATTTGGAATTGATATTAAGACTGTATTCGTTTTATTCTGGTTGTCTTGCTTTATAATAATGACTGCAACAGATTTGAAGGCTAAGCTTGTTGATTGCAATATAGCAATAGCAATGGCGATTTCTGGTGTTATCTATAATTTTGTGACAGGCGGAGTGGAAGCTCTTGTATCTTCTCTAATAGGACTTGTTGTCGGTGCGATTATTTTAGAATTGATTGCAAGAAGTGGATATTTAGTTGCTGGCGAAAGAGCAATGGGGGAGGCTGATACTTATGTTGCGGCTGCTATTGGTGCAATTGTAGGGAAAGATATTTTGTTCGTTTTGGCGTGCGCTCTGATTGCCTCAATGATTTTTATTGTGCCAATGTTCTTGTATAATCAGTACAAAAACGATAACAAGAAAACTTGCATTCTTTCCGTATTATTTGTTCTTGCAATAATGGTGTTCAAGTTGTTGTCACAAAGTTACTGGGCTTTGGCTACATTAATTGTAGTCGGCGCACTGCTTGCTTTATCAATTCTGAAAAATATTAAACAAGAAGAAAATAGAAATTATTTACCTTATGTTCCAGCTCTTGCTATTGGAGCTTTGTATTATATATTTTTTAGTGTAAACTTTTAGGTATGAGTGTATCGTATCCAAATCAATATAGAAACTACTGTACTTTTGATATAAAGGACAGAAAGAGTTTAACTGAGATAAAATCTTCTTTAGAAAAGCCAAAATCTGATGACGAGGTTTTGGAGGACTTGTATTTGCTTAATTTGATGCTTGATGAAGGGAATAAAGAGGTTGCAGAGCTTTATCCGATTTTGTCAAAATATAATCAGACTAATTCGCCTAATATTCAAACGTATTTGGCAGGAATTTATCGCAAAATCAAAGTTCCTGACGCTTTTGGACCTTTGTGTGCAATGCTTATAAGAAATTCAATTAATCCGCCTCAAAATTGTGGGTTTGACCCAAATGAAGAAATTGGCGGTGCAATATTGGATTATTTAGCGTAGTTTAAGCTTGCTTGTGCATTATTTTTGTTATATGTTGGTGAGGTGAAAACGTAGGTTAGTGTGTATTTTATACAATATTAATTTTTGTAAAAATTTTCCTTTACATGCCGAAAATTAAGCAAAAAAAAATATTTTGCACTCTTTATATAAATGAAGGAGTACTCAACAGTGTTTATAAGTAAGATTAACGGGATATCTAAAATTGGTTTTAAGGGATACCAACATGTAAAAAATGATGTTGGCGAATCAATTATGAAGTTTAACTATCCTTATGATAGTGATAAAGAAACTTGTGAAGTTCATATTTATAGAGCCGTTCCAGATAGCAAGTATAATTACAAACTATCAGATGAACCTATTGCTAAGATTAATTTAAAACCTGAAGGTGTAAAGGTTAATCTTCAAGACATTACTGATTTAGATAAAGATGCTCCATTTGCGTACAAAATAGTACGTAAAGATAAAAACACTGGTAAAGTTATTTGGGAAGGCGCAGATACTGGCGCAAAGATGAAACAAATCAATGATGGTTATGGTTTCAGACTTCATCAAGATAAGGCAAATACTTCTTTAAAAGATGCAAAAGGAAATTCTATAAAAGGTCCAAATGGACAAGAGTATTCTTATGAAATATCTGATTTTAGAGATGATTCAGTAAAAAATTACACCCATTCTTTAGTTTCTCGCAAAGGCACAACACCAACTGTTCAAGGTGCTGCATATTTAGCAATGCCAGATTCTTTCATGCCAGGAGCTATGTACAGAGGTTTTAATGAGTCAAACACTGGCGAAATTTATGTTGATAAAGATTACCAAAAGAAAATGGAAGGCGTAATTAAGACCTTTTCTAATAGCTATGATGGTAGTATTGCTGGTTTACAAAAAGGAATTCCTTATTTGAAACAGCAAGGCTATAAAATTTTGTTCTCAACTCCGATTGCGAATGGTGATGACGTTTCAGCACATAGCTACTGGAATAAAAACAACATGCAAATAGCATCAAAAATGGGTAATACTGAAAATTTCAATTCTTTCATGAAAGATTTGTATAAAAATGGTATGAAATACGTTTATGATGGAACTTTTACTTCTGAAGGCTTGGAAGGTATTCACTTCCAATATGCTTTGAGATGGGCTGATAAGAACCCACAAAGCTTCCATTGGTTTAGAATGAATGGTTTAAAGGATAACAACTTAGGCTTAGGTATTGTTCCTCAAAATAAAGAAAATTTAAGACACAGAGTTGTGAATGCTCCATATAATTATGAATTACAAGCAAATGGTACATACAAAAAGGTTGCTAACCCAAACTATAACCCTGATAAAGAAACTTTAGTTCAATTGTATGATGCCTCTCAAGTTACAGAAGGTCAAGTTGCAAAATTAGATAAAGTAATTAAGAATTATGATAATCTAACTTCTGGCAAAGAGCTTGATATCAATAGTCACGATGATACTTTGATTAACTATGTTTTCCAAATCGATCCAAAAGAATATCAAGCAAGAATTGATGTAATTAACGATTTGAACAAAAATCAAGGTAAAAATTTAAGACTTGATAGTCCTGACGGTACAATTATGGCTTGCGAGTTTTCTAATTTTAAGATTGACAAGAAAACAGAAGGTGGTTTTGTTACTTGGGACGCAAACACAGATATGGTTAAGATGAATTATCATATCTCTGGCTATGATGAAAAATTATTGCAAGCAATTCCAGACCTTGATATGCGTGCTCACGAAAGAGAATTGATTGAACGTGGTTCTAAGGAAGTTCAAGACATGGCAATTCAAGCTGGTAAATATTGGACAAGCAATGTAAAAGATGCTCAAACAATGTATACTGCTCAAACTATAGGTGGAGCAAAGACTGTTGAAGGTATCAAGAAACTAATAGAAGAAGAAAAACTTCCAAAAGAAGCAGGTATTACAAACGAAGGTTTGAATAACATCTTGAATGGTCAATATATGCTTTCACCTAAAGGTATTTTGCCAAAAGATGATGTTACGGTTAAAGCTTTGATGAAATTACCACTTGATGCTTTAGAGTTTGGCGAAAATACAGTTGGCGTTTTATCAACTTCTTATTTTTCTAATAGAGCGACAACAGATGATACGATAGGTGTTTCAAGATTTGATTTAATGAAACAAAACAATCCTCATCTGGTTAAAGAGTATGCTCATACATATAACAAGGTAAACGCTTTATTCCAAAACGAAATCAAAGATTTTGCAGATAAGATTATTAACAAAGTTGATGCTACTTCAAACGAAAAATTGCTAGATAAAAATGGCGATTATACTGAATATGGCGAATATGTGATGGACTTAGTTGGTAAAGAAATTACAAAATACGCTATGTTAAAGGCTTTGGCTGGTGATAATCTTAAAACAAAACTTATGGGTGATAACCAAATCACTTATGACTATGAGGCTTTAAAAGAAGGTACAACACTTAAAGCTCTTGGAATTAATGCACATTCTCCAGAAGATGAAGCAAGTCAATTAGAAAAGAAATTTGAACATGGCTTGAAAAAATTATCAGATGCTGACGTTAATTATGTAGCAGATTCAATTTCTAAACAAATTGCTGGTACTGATACTTCAAGCTTTAGATTGGCAGAAGCTATTGTTGATAGAGCAGGTTTAGGCCTTGATTGGAGATTAGATGCTGCAAAAGACGTTATGGATATGGACGCAATCAGAAATGAAGATAACGACTTTGATGATACATGGAATGACGTAATTCAATTCTGGGGCAAATTTGTTCAAGGTGTTAAAGAAAATAACCCTAATTCATATATCGTTGCAGAAATCACAGATGTTCCTCAATTGATGCAGGATACTACAGGTTCTAAAGTATGGCCGAACGGTGGTAATACTGATATCGGGGGAAAATTTAATGGTGAACCAGATGCAATGGTGAAATTCTTCAACGAAACAGGTATAACCTCTGAGGCAGGATATTCATATTTCTATACTGATTTATTAACTCATTTTTCTAAAGAATTTGAAAGAGGTCAAGGTTATTCACAAAATCATGATAGCTTGAAGAATAGATTTGATTTGTTGTTAGAAACTAGAAATATTGATTATTTAAGAAACTTGTATACATTTATGGGTAACCATGATAAACCAAGAATGATACATTGTTTGGCTTTGGATATGGGCTTGTTCCATAATGTTGATAATAAACGTCAACACGCACTTGATTCAATGCAAATTCTATCTGGTGCAAAATCTATTGAAGAAATGCCTATTGAATTTAGATTAAATGTTGATAACAAAGACTATATGAGAACTGTTAGTACAAGAGCTGTTGCTATGAGTAAACTTCTTTCTCAAATTGTAAATGAAGATTTGAAGGGTGTTGCAACAGATGACGATATTAAAAATATCAATCAAGCTCTCGTAGATTTAGCTAATGGAAATTATTTGGGCGAAGGTCAAAATATAAATTACCAAACGGTTAATATAAAAGAACTTTCTAGTTTGGATAATGCTTTTGCAACAATCTTAAATATGGCGGGAAATCATGGTTTAAATTTGACTGAAACCGAACGCAAGAATTTGCTTGCAGATGTTGTAAAAAATGCTAATCAAATGAATTTTGATAAATACTTAGTTCATGGTGATTTTGATTGGACTTCATTAGATGATAAAACTAGCAATGAAAATTTTAAAGCAGGTGTTGAAATCTTAGGTGATAAAGGTGATTTTAGCGGATATAGTTTGTATACCGTTCAGTTAGCGAGATTGTTAAAAGACTCTTATTTAGCTACTGGCAAAAATGTTAACGATAAGAAGGCTATATTGGCTGGCATGAAAGATTTTGCAGAAAAATATAATAGAGAAACTGTTAAAAATGCAACAACAGAACTTCCAAAATATGAAGATACAAAAATCAGTATGAGAAAAAATGCTTACGCAGCCAGAGATTTCAAAACTGCAATCTCAATGGCTATTAAGCAAGCTGAATTTAATACAGGAAAAGAAATTGCTAATAAAGAACAAATTGTTGATACAGTTTATAAATCAGCAACTGAACCTGCAGTAGCGAAAGCTTCTATGATTATGGAATCTTTGGGCGGTTTGTTCGGCAACCCTACTATGTATGGTGGTGACGAATTTGGTATGACGGGTTATGAAGAAAAAGCTAAGAACGTTTATCTTCAAAACCGTAATGCGCTACCTTGGTCTGAATTAGAAGAAGATAATTTAATAGGCGGATATAGAAATAGTGTTAAAACGGCGATGAATGGTGCTCTTTCTGCAAGAAGTAACCCAGAATTACACGCTTTGAACGATGGAACTCCTTACGCTTTAGATGTTCAAGCTCATGGTAGAACAAGAGAAAAAGTTCAAGAAAGATTGGCGGAAATTTATAAAGAATTAGATGCAAATCCTAGCAAAGCTGAAAAAGATATTCTAGTAAAAGAAAAAAGAGAATTGACAAAAGATTTGGCAAAACTTGCTTATATGATGCAAAGTGCTAATGGTGATATTACAGTTACTTTGATGAATGCTGGTGAAATTGAACATGACAGTCGAGTTGATTATTTCAAAAAATATGGCATAAATAACGAAGCAGATAGAAAGAAATTCTTTGCAGAAAATAATATTGAGTCAATTAATCCAGATAACAGATATGTTCCAATTCAGCCTAAATCAGAAATGGATAGCATTGTTTTAGGTTCAGCAATTGCACTTCCTGTAGGAACGGTATTTATGAATGCTAATGCTCGTGACAAAGCAAAATATGTAGTCAACGAATTTGGTAATATCGTTAAAGAAGGTGGCGGAAAAATTGTTATGGACGGTTTGACTTCAAAAAATGGCGTAATGATTTTAAGACACCTTAAAAAAGTAGCGTTCAAAGGAAAACAACATAAAACTTACTTTAACCCTCAATACAATTTTGTTTCAAAGCCTTATCAAAAATCTGAAACAGTTGAAGAAGGTCAAAAGTTATCTATAATTTCAAAATAGCAGTGTATTAGGCTATACTTCAAGTATAGCCTAATACAATTTTCTGGGAAATCGAGGAATATAAATAGTATGAGAGTTGGTGCAATTAATAATGCATATTTGCAAAAGGTGAAAACAAATAAAACACAGACAAATTTTAAGGGGCTTTTTGGTAGTAATCCAAACCTAACTGAACGTTTTAGTTATGGAATGCAAGCTTTGGACGACAATTCTGTCCTAGTTGTGACTTCTAACCCAGAGGCTTCTGATGTTTTGCTAGCTATGAATGCAGATAAAATTGATACACCAATTATGAAAAAATATGTTTTAAAGGTGGCAAAAGGTGATTTGCAGGAGCGTGACGAATTAGATTCTGATTTTGCGATTTTCAAAAAAGGTGAGAAGTATTATGCTTTAGGGCTTGGGAAAAGCTTGTTCAGTCACATGACAGTTAAAAAAGAAAAAGACCGATATAGTCAAGATAATTCTCTTCGTTCTGGAGATGTAAAAGAATTACAAAATGGAATGGTTTTGGAAACTGGTGAATCGATCTTAGATGCAAATAAAAAGAAATTTGTGTTCCTTCCACCATATAGATATAACCCAACTCCAGCAAGTAGGTATTTAGAATTTACAAATATTGAGGATATTAAAAGCTTTAACAAAAGAACGATTTCTTCTTTGACGCAACCTAAAAAAGTCGAAAAAGACGATGGCAAGCTAACCTTTGACAAAATCGGTGGTCTGGATAACGTGATTGAAAAGTTGAAAAAATATGTAGTGCGCCCAATAAATTATCCTCAAGTTTATCAAAATATTAGATTGAATAAGGGCATTTTACTCTATGGACCTCCACGCTGCGGTAAAACAATGCTCGGAAAGGCGTTAGCGAATGAATGTGCGGCTCAATATTACGAATACAATGCCAACGAATTTAAAAATGCTCAAGTTGGTGCGACTGAAAGTAATATAAGAGATATGTTCAAAAAAGCAATTGCAAATGCGCCATCTATTACTTTTATAGATGAATTTGACTCAATTTCAAAAACTAGAGATGGCTCCTCTAATGCACGTTTTGACGATGCTATGGTTAACCAATTCTTAGGAAGTATGAGCGATTTGGAAAAAAGTAAAGCTCCTGCTTTTATTGTTGCAGCTACAAATATGAAGAACTTAATTGATAAAGCAATGCTAGCGTCTGGACGTTTTGGACTTCATTTGGAAGTTCCGATGCCTAATTTAGAGGGTATAAAACAAATCTTTAATATCCATGCAAAGAACCAACCAATCGAGAACGAGGTTTCGATAGAAGAAATTGCTAAACAAATGCACGAAGGTGAATTTAATGGCTCTGATGTTGCAGAAACAATTTCTGATGCATACTTTAACGCTCTAGACAGATTAGGCATGAATGAAAAAATGGACGCTAAAAAGTTCTCTTTTGAAGACTTGAAGAAAATTTTCATATCAAAAGAAGATTTTATGACTGCCATAAATAGAATTAAGCTGCAAAAGAAATTGTAATTAGACTTTTTTTAAGGTGTGCATTTGATATTTATAAGGCTGATTTGATTAGTTCGCTTGCTTTTCTTATTGCAAGCTCTTGAAGATTTTCATTTTGCCAAAAGTCATTCGCAGTGATTTCTTGCTTAACAATTTTTCTAGCCCAAGAACCTATTGCAATGCCCCAGTAGCTTATGTTGCATAACTTTGCAAGCTCTGCTGTTTTAGAATTTGTTCCGCCAGATATCATTATATGTACAGGCAAGTTTGCATTCTGAATTATTTCTGCCATTGCGATTGCTTGTAAGGTTGTTTTATATGTATCATCGGCACCGCTCATAGGTATTCCATCAGCTTGAATGATTGTAGTGTAGGGCTTTCTATTAGCAATCATTTCTTGTATTCTAAATAAAGCCTCTTTGTTGCCAAAATTCTCTCTATCAATGCAGATTGAGGCAAATTTTGGATTACATTCATTTATTACTTGCCATTTTGAAGCTAAATCCTTTTTGTCATGTCCCATTATATGGAGTTCTAATACTTCTACCCCATTTTTAACCATGTATGGCAAAATTTCTTTGACGTTTACATCTTTATCAAGCATTGAAATTGCGCCAGTCGGACATTTTTTTGCACAACTTGCACAACCAATACATTTTTTTTCATCTACTATTATTGAAGAATAAATTGCATCATTAGGGCAATTTCTAACGCAGTTGGCACACTTTATACATTTGTTATTGTCAATTTTTGCTTTGGTTATATGGGGGTCGCCTTTTATTCCGACACTTACACAAAGCATTGCATCATCAACATGTGCAAGTTTCAAGGCTTCTTTTGCGCTTTCTAAGATTTCTTTTCTTGCGGATAAATCAAAAAAACGACAACCAGCTTTAGCGTAAATATAGACCAATCTTTTTACGCTTTCGCAATCTTCGTTACCAGCTCCGCAGACAAGTTTAAACATCTAAAAACCTATTGCGTAGTTGAAAATCTTTTTGCTAGAAGTGCGTTTTGATGCAACAGTTGGATCAACTGTAACTTCTTGAGTTTCAATAACTTGCCCAGCTCTTTGTAACATGTTGTTTTGTTGCAAAGTCTTGTCAACATTGTTGAAGGACTTTAGACTGTCTAGCTTGTTTTGTAATTCTTCGTTGTCGTTATTTAGGATAACAGTTTGTCTGCTCAAATCATTTAACTTCATTTCGCAAGATATAACAAAATAATAGCTTACAACTACTATTCCTATTAGTAGGCTTAATATAACGCACAAAGTTTTGTTAACTCTTTTTATTGCCATATCTCTTACGAAATTCTCCTTTGGAAAGTACCCTTCTATTATACTATTAACAGCTAATTTTTGAATAGATTTATCTACAAAAGATTTTTCTTCTTGTTGTTCAATCCCATATTCTCTTGTAGTTTCTTTTGAAAGTTTTTTTATAAAGCTATCTAGACCTTTGTTTGATTTGTTGTTGATTTTTATAGCCGAAACCAAAGTTTATACTCCTCTACTCCCAAATTGCCATCATCGAATGGCTCGAACCACTCTTAGTTTTGCACTTCGTGATGGTGGATTTTCCAAAATCTCCTGCTCAGTTGCCATTATCGGTTTTCTGTTGACTAACTCGATTTTTGGCGGTTCGCATTTGCAAATCATTTCGTTGCATCTGCACTTTTGACTTTCAAACTTGAAGATTTGTTTTACGATTCTATCTTCTAAAGAATGAAAACTTATCACTGAAATTATAGCTCCATTATCTAACAAATCTAATATATCATGCAAGACTATGTTAACATTTTTTAACTCATTGTTAACTTCAATCCTGATAGCCTGAAACACCCTTGTAGCTGGGTGTATGCGAGAGTTAATGTGCGGTGTTGACTTGACGATAAGGTCTGCAAGTTCCTTTGTAGTTTCTATCGGTTTTGTTTTGCGAGTTTCAACGATTGCTTTGGCAATTCTTTTTGAAAATCTTTCTTCGCCATATTCGCTAAAAATCTTGATTAAGTCGTTTTCGGAATATTTATTGACTACGTCGTAGGCAGAAAAATCTGCGTCCATGTTGAAACGCATGTCAAGCGGTGCATCTTTTGAAAAGGAAAAACCACGCTCTCTTTTTGTTAATTGGTGGTATGAAGCTCCCAAATCAAGAATTACACCGCCTGTAATTTTTTCAATGCCGAGTTTTTTTAATTCTTGCTTAATGTTTGTGTAAGAAGATTTTACGATTGTTAAATTTTCGTACTCTTTAAGACGCTCTGTGGCGTGGTGAATTGCCTCGTCATCTATGTCAAAAGAAATCAGTCTGCCATTTGGTGAAATTCTTTTTAGAATAAGCTCACTATGCCCTCCACCGCCAAGCGTGCAATCAACATATATTTTGCCATCTTGACATTCAAGTGCATCAACTGCTTCGTTTAACATAACCGTATAATGCTTAAAATCGTCCATTTCCATCTCCTTGAACCAATTATAGCATGAAGGCGCAATAATTGCTGAGATGTGGTTTAGAGAAATGTAGGGTGCTGTCGTTTGACGCATCAATAACTTTTTGCTAAATTTTTGTAAAGTGCAAAATGACAAACTAACTATTCTATAAATCTAAATTCATCACAAAGTTTTTTGCGTCTTCTGGTGTAGTGACATCGCCATTTAATTGAGCCTCGTTTAGAGCCGATATAATTTCACCGAGTTTAGGTGAGGGTTTGATATTCAAAAGTGTCATTATTTCACGTCCGTCTAAAAGTTTTGGCAAAGGTGTTAAGCTATCTTTTTTGCTTAAATAAAATTCCAAAAGTTTATTCAAGCCATTAATATTAGAATTAATCACCTCTTCTGTAATATCGACACCTCTAGCAGAAAGTCTATCAGCCTTCGCTAAAATTATATTATCAACAACATTCTCGCCCATTTTACGAACATAGCGCATCATAACCTTTTCATTTAAGATTGGTGCGACAATTACATTAGATGGGTAAATATGATTTTTTATCATACAAGAAACATATTCTATCTGTTTTTTAGAAAACTTCAAATCTCTAAGCAACGGCACAACCATCTTTGAGCCAACATCATCATGTTTTATAAATCTATGGCGACCAGATTCTTCAATCGTCCAAGTCGAATATTTTCCAATATCATGCAAAAAGCCAGCGAGTTTTAAATGATTAATTCTCGGAAAGCCACCGAAATCAACAGCGTCCATGTGTTCTTTTTCAAACCCAGACAATCCTGCATAAATAATCTCGATTTGTCGCACAGTTTCAATAACGTGATGAAACAAATCTAAGTGATGGTGCGTATTTGGCGGAACGTTTTTCATCTCTTTAACCTGCGGAATGATTTTTTCCAATAAGCCTAATTCGTCCATCTTTAGCAAAGCGCTTGAAGCATAATCACCACCAAAAAGTTTCATAATCTCATAGTTAATTCGTTCTTTTGCAGGAACTAAAGCCAATGGCATATATTTTTTAAGAGCCTTAACAAGTTCCTCTGTCATCTCAAAACCTGTCATTGAATAAAATCTAAAAGCCCTCAACACTCTTAATGGGTCTTCTTCAAAATTCTTGTCATCAATATGTCTAAGAACTTTATTTTTCAAGTCATTAAGTCCGCCGGTTACATCAATAAATTTTTCATTACTTAAATCGTAAGCAATCGCATTAATCGTAAAATCACGGCGTTTAAGGTCATCTTCTATCGAATTTCCTTGCATTTCTGATATATCAAGAAAATTATTTTTATCCTTCAATACAATTCTATAAATTTTGTTCTCATTATCTAGTTCAATAAAGGTTGCACCAAATTTATTTGCTAGTTTTCTAGCAAAATTTTCTGCCCCTTTTATACTGATATCTCTATCGCAGAACTCGCATTTTTTAGTAAAAAAATCTCTTATAGAGCCACCAACAAGATAGCCTTCATTAATATCTTTTAAAATAAAATCATCTTTGATATTCATAAACGATATCTCCAAGAGTAACAATAACTGCAGTTTCTGCTTTTAATATCAAGTCACCTAAACTAATTAGCGGTAAATTTTTGCTTTTAAAATAATCAAATTCCTTCTGTGAAAAACCACCTTCTGGCCCAATTATAGCTAAGATTTTTTCGCCCTTCTTCGTTGGGGTTTCTGACAAATACTGTTTCAAGCTCTTTTCAGTCGAGCGTTCTGCTAATACAATCACTTTATCGAAAGGTTTTGCTAACAATTCATCAAAAGTTATCGGCTCATAACAAGTCGGAATCTTTGCTCTTTCACATTGTTTAGAAGCCTCATTCATAACCTTTTGCCATTTTTCTTGTTTATTAACCTTCAAAGCACAATTCTCTGTAAAAACTGGATAAACCCCACGCACACCAAGTTCTGTTGCCTTCTCCATTACAGTTAATTGGGCGTCACTTCTTAATGGTGATTGTGCCAAATACAAATCAAATTCCAAATCACGCTTTGAAGGATACGATTTTTCCACTTCGCAAATTATTTCTTTAGAATTTATTTCCTTGATTTTAGTTTCATACTGAATTTGATTTTCGTCAATTAACAAAAGATTTTCGCCTACTCTTGCTCGCAAAGAACGGGCAATATGTCTGTAATTATCAGCATCTGAAACAACAATTTTATTTTCAGTTTTAGAATTAGAATTGATAAAAAAATGTGGCATAAAAAATTCCTACTATTTCATTTTTTTGAATTTAATCAACATCGTTGTAAACATTATAGAACATAAAACGATTGCTGCACAAACTAAACCGTACCAAAAGCCAAGCAAGTCTAATTTAAGCTTGAAAGCTAAAAAGCAGCCTAATGGAATTGAAACAAGCCAATAGCCAATAAAATTGGAAATCATTACAATACCAGTTTGTTTCAAGCCTCTAAAAATACCTGCCAAAGCAACCTGCAAGCCGTCAAAAATTTGGAAAAAACAAAGAGCGAAAACAATAGGAATACAAACGTTTATAAGCTCTTGATCTTTCGTAAACAAACTTACCAAAAATTCTGGGAAAGTTCCAACAACAATAGCAGAACAGCTCATAAACGCTACTGCCATTGCAATTCCTGTAAACGCATAAGTTTTTAGTGATTTATAGTACTTCGCACCATTTGCAAACCCAACCTTTACCGCAGTTGCATTTGATATCGCAAATGGTATCATAAACGATACTGTTGTTAGTGTACACACGATATTTTGAGCTGCTGCATAAATTCCGGAAATACGCCCCAAAATAACCGTCGTAGCATTAAACCCAATAAATTCAATTACCACTGCCAAAGATGAAGGAGTTCCAACCTTCAACAAGTCTTTGTAGAAGTTCTTATCATTGAAGTGCTGAATTTTCGTTTTCTTATAACAATACAAGAAAAGAACAACGCCCATAATATATCTCGTAACCAAAGTCGAAAGAGCCAGCCCTTTTGTACCCAATTCTGGAATTGGACCATAACCAAAGGCAAAAATTATATTCAAAAACAAGTTTACGAATATACAAAGGACTGTCAAAATATTTGGAAACACAACGATTTCAAAAGCTTGCAAATACTCTTTTGACATGCAATGCAAATATGCGCCAAATATAGAAAACGAAGTTATCCAGAAATAATCTTTCACCAGCGACGCCAAATGAGGTTCAAAGCCGAGATAATCAATCACTGGTATAAACGCCATTACCGCAAGCGAAATTATAATTGACGCAATTACTGTAAATTTTAGAGCTGGGTAAAAGTATTTTTCAGCATTCTTTCCTTCGCCTCTATAATTCGACAAAATCGCAGAAAGACTGCTCAAAATGCCAATACCAATCATAACAATGCAATTTATAATCGCAGTTGCAATACTTACTGAAGCTAATGTTTCAGTCGAGTGTCTGCCTGCAACAATTACGTCGCCAACTCCGATTAAAATAAACCCTAAATTGCCAAGCATAATAGGAAAGGCAATATTCAAAATGTCTTTTATATAAAAATTTCTAACTAGCATAATAAAATTATTGTACTACAAAAGCCTATCGATTGTAATACATTGCAATTATGCGCCAAATCGGCGATTTCTGCGTTTATATTCAATTACGCAATCAGCCAAGGTTTGTTTATCAAATTCTGGCCAATATTTTGAAAGCACAATAAATTCAGAATAAGCAATTTGCCACAAAAGATAATTTGAAACTCTCATTTCGCCGCCAGTTCTGATTAACAAATCTGGGTCTGGAATATTTGCAGTATACAAATGTTTTGAAATTGTTTCCTCTGTTATATTTTCTGTTTCACCAGAGGCAATAATTTCACGCACCGCATGCACAATTTCATCTCGAGAGCCGTAATTGAAAGCAATTTGTAAATTTACACCAGTATTATTTTTTGTAGTTTCTACAGAATGTTTTAGAATTTCTTGCAATTTTGGACTTAGTTTTGTTGTATCACCAATAAACGAAATTACAACATTGTTCTCATGCATTTCTTTAAGTTCGTTTTTCAACGTTTGTCCCAATAAGTCCATTAGAAAATTAACTTCTTCCGGTTTTCTATTCCAGTTTTCTGTTGAAAAAGCGTAAACTGTAAGGTATTTTATTCCAAAATCATCACACGCACGCATTGTCGCTTTTAGAGAATCAACGCCTTTTTTATGCCCAAAAGCTGATGGGAAATTTTTCTCTTTCGCCCAGCGTCTATTGCCGTCCATAATTATCGCAACATGTTTTAATTCACATTCTTCTACAATCTTTTTTATTTCTTCCATCTTTATTACCTAAATTGTTGTGCTAGAAAGCCCAAACTACCTTTTTAATACTTTTCCAACATTTCAAAAATTTTAAACATTGGCTCTCTTAATTCTTTAACATCAATTTCTTCATCTAATTCCAAAGTTATTGTAGGAATTTTATTTTCTATTCCAGCCCATGTCCCAAAACTCCCTGGAGTTGGATACCCAATTGACGCCTCGACTGGATAACCTATAATCTCTGAAACTTTTTTTGCAACCTCTTGAGCGTCACCATCATAATTAACAACCTTGAAAGGTGCATGCAAAGTCAAAATCAAGTTTGGCTTGTTTTGTTCAATTACATCAACTAAAAACTTTGTTTCGATTTCACTCATTGGCTTTTCACCACCGAAAAACTCATTTTTCTCTGTTAGTTCCCAGTTCTTTGTTGGGAAATTTCGATTTATGTCGACGCCATTTGAATTGACTCTTGTTTTTGACGCAACACCATCTGGGTTAACACACGGTACAAACATTAGTTTAGTATTAGGTTTAAAGTTTAAATACTCCTTAATCAAGTATTCCCCTTGAGGCTCGTCACCATGCATGCACGCCAAAACAAGAACAGAATTATGTTTCTCGTTCTTATACAAACTAATCGAATTGCCCTGTGCAGTCTTAACCATTTTTAATTCCTTATGGCTTCAAAACTGACAATACATAATCATCAGTGAAATATTTGTTTGCACATTCTTGCAATTGTTCACTTGTAACTGCTCTAAGTTTTTCAATAACTTCTTTTTGGTATTCAAACGGTTTGCCCATAATTGAATAATAAGCCATCATATTAGCCTGTTGAGCGTTAGTTTCGCTTATAAATTGCTGCTTTCCAATCAAGTTATTTTTTGCATTATGCAACTCTTCTTCACCAACTGGAATGTTTTTGATTTTTTCAATTTCTTCCTTAAAGCCGTCTATAGAAGTTTGAATATTAGAAGGTTCTGTTCCAATATAAATACTGAACACGGCTGACTTTTTATGAGTTTCATAAGCAGTTCTAACAGTATATGCCAAACCTTTTTTCTCTCTCAATTCTAAGAACAATCTTGAAGATAAGCCGCTCGCACCTAAAATCACATTCAAAAGCATTATCGCTGGATAATCTTTATCACCAATTGTTGGAACTCTCCAACCTTGCAAAATTTGAGCTTGGTTAGCATCTGGCTTTAAAATTTCACTATATTTTTGAGTTAATGGTGTAGGAACTTCGATATTTGAGTCAACTTCGACTGAAACAGGAAGTTCGCCCAAATATTTTTCAACAAGTTTATCATCAACATCACCTACTAAAGCTAATGTTTTTTTACTGTTATTTAAGATATGTTTATATGAATTAATCACATCTTCTTGTTTTACGTTATCAATTTCTTCTAGAATTTTTGTATAGCTATTTCCGTAAAAATGATTTTTGTAAATAGTTTTTGTGAACAAATCAGAAACTTTAATTTTTGCAGAATCTAATTCTGCCAAAAGTTCACCCTTTAGCATTTGTCTTTCTTTTTCAAACTCTTGAAAAGTAGTATTTAGAATAATTTCCTTCAAAATAGAAAGCGCAAGCTCAAAGTCTTCGTTCAAACAAACAAATCTAAATCTTAAATAATCTGATTTCATTTCTGAACTTAGTTCAATAGCATTTTCGTCTAAAATTGAAGAAAGTTCTTCTGACGTGTATTTCTTTGTTCCCTTCATAAGAAGGCGGTTCATAATTGTGTATTCACCTGCGTTTTTTTCTGCATCAGTGATTGAAAAATTAAGGGTAAGTGCAACCCTTGGCGTGTCCTCGTTTCTTTTAAAACAGGCTCTAATCTTATTAGTTAAATCAAATTCTCTCATACAACAATTAAATCACAAAAATTGCAATTTGTAAAAAGGAGGTAAGTTTTTAGAACTGCTTTAAGCTATATTATCTGGATTGTCACTGAAATCTTACTATTAATTAACAATTTGTTACAAAAATAGCATTAAAAACGCATGTTCATGGTAGTATTTCAATATGAGAATTTTAGAAGTAAGAGATGGGTTTTTAAAATTTGAAGCTGATAAAAGCATTTATCTATCTTCATTTATCCAAATAGACGGCTTAGAAAAAAGCTATATAGCACAAGTTATCCAACTAAAGCGTTCTGGTGAAAATTCAATCGGATACGCTAAGATTTTGTTTTTGTATGATGGCTCTTTACAAAGCTATGACAAAACTCTACCTTCTAAAGATTCTGAAATAAGAGAATTTACTTTCGATATTTTGAGCAATTCTATTGAGGCTAATTCTCCAATCGTAATTGGAAAAACTCAAGGTTCAGACTTAAATATCACAATAGATGAATCTGCGTTTAATAAAAAAATGTTGATTAGCGTTGATGATAAAGAGGCTAACAACATTTTTGTAAGAAACTTAGTAAAACAGTTTAACAACCTATCTAAAAATATCGTTATCATTGATACGCTCGGCATAATTAATGCAAAAAAAGTTGTTGCTGGCGTTGATTTCAAGTTACCGCTTGATACGGCATCGCTTGCTTTTATGTATCAAGATTGTTTGAATGACGCAACTGCTGACAGTAAATCTATGATAGTTGATATCTTTAAAGATTTGTCAGAATATTCTCAAACAGTGCCGTTTGTACCGTTTGAAATTCTAAAAACAATTGTTGATGATATGGTTGATAAGTCACATATCTTCAAGCTTTTAGTGCTAAAAAACAAATTAGCGAAATTCGACAAACTTGGTTATTTTGCAAAAAATAAAAAAGAAGTCGACGCTTTAAAACACTTCTTAAATTCAAAATGCACAATTATTGACATATCTAAGCTTGATAGTGCTTTTCAAAATAGATACTTATCTTTTATCTACGAAACTTTGTCAGATAAAGAACAAGTTTTGTTAGAAGTTTCTAACACTATTAGCAAAAAGAACATCAAAGACATTTTGTCTAGCGAAGTTTCAACGACATTTATAACTCATTCTAAATTTAAGTATTTGAATGACATAAAAAATGTTTTCGACAACTTTGTAATCGTGCCTTCAATTGCAAATAATGAGATATTTAGCATTTACAATACCTTCTTAAAAACAATGCCAAATGCTACATATTTAATTGCAGGTGAGGCTACAAACTACATTCCTCTTGTATCTCAACTAAAAGTTATTAATGACGTTATTGAAATACCACAAGAAGACGAAACAATTTTAGAAAATATCGTTCACGAAGATTTGGCAAGTAAAGTCACAAACGATGCCAATGAAGAACATGAAGAAGAGAGCAATGTTGTAACTTCTGAAGCAGAAGGAACTCCTCTCCTAGAAGACAATTTGATTATTGAAGAAGAGGCTGAACTAGAAAACGAAGAGCTTGAAGAAGAACAGCCAGAAGATGCAATTGTTGAGCCGCAAATTTCTAAGGAAGAGATTTTAGCAAACATTGAAGAGAAGTCAAACGACGTTATATCAAAGGCTACAGAAGGTTTGGTTATTCCACCGACCGAAAATATGTTTGATGACGAAGTTGAAGAAGAAGTTAATAAAGAGGAAGGTAATGACGAAAACGTAGAGATTGTAACTCCAGAAATCGTAGAAGAACTTCCAGAAGAAAATCTTCAAGAACTTGAGCCAGAAATCACCGAATTGAGTGAAGAAGACTTAGAAGAGCCTGCAATAATTGAAGAAAACGAGTTGACAGAATACTCTACAGAGGTTCACCAAAACGAAGAAATTCAAGATTATGTTCCACAAGAAATTGAAACGACTAACGACTTAGAACTTGAAGAATTTTCTGAATTAACATTAGATAATGACGAACAAATTTCTGAAATAGGACTTGATACAGAAACTGGTTTAGAAGAACTGACTGAAATTGAGGACACACCAGAAACTCTAACAGAGCTAGATGGTGAAGAAAAAATCGTTCAAAATGAAGAAGAAAATTCAATAGAACTTGATGCAGACATTGATTTAGATTTAGACGATTCTTTGGAAGAAGAAAACAATCTTGAACTGGACGAAAATAATAGTCCGCAAGAGGAATTGCCAGACTTTGATACCAATGAAATTAGTGTGCTACCGATTTCTGATGACGCAAATTTTGACAACGATTTAGAAGAAATTGTTGAACTCGCTCCAGATGACATTGACGATAACGACATTATTGTTGATTTAGAGGAAGAAAAAGAGCTTGACGAGAATGTTGATGAACAAGTTGTTAAAGATGTAGACAAAGTGTTTACAACAAGAAAAGATGATGATATTTCTGATTCAGATTTAGATTTCATTGACGAGCTTAATAGTGATGAAGAGGGCGTGCTAGAAGAACTTCAAGATGATTCTACCTTAGAGGAATTATCAGAAGATAACGACGGAATTTTAGAAGAAATAAACGACGCTCCGCCTGTATTAGAAGAAGTGAGTGATGAGGCTAATAAAAAGGCAGATGAGGAGCAAGAAATATTGCAAACTCGCAATTCTTCTACACCAATCGTTCCTGTTTATGATGCCGAAATTCCACAAGAGGACTTAGTTATGAGCGACCCTATACAACAAGGTGACACTGTAACTCACGCAAAATACGGTTCTGGCGTAGTTGAAAAAATGATTAAGTACGGAAACAAAACATTATTTTCAATTAACTTTGATAACATTGGCAGACGCTTGCTTGACCCAACTCTAACTGAAATCAAAAAGGCGTAATGTTGTTATAAAAACTTAATATTAGCCTTTACAAACGATTTTTTTGTTATTAAAATAAAGATACTCACTATCCTCAAGTGATAGGCTGATTGTTATGGAGTCATTAACTGTAACAAAAAGCCAAAAGTGAAAGGAAAAAACAAAATGGCAAACATTAAGTCAGCAAAGAAAAGAGTTCTAATTGCAGAAGCAAACAGAGTTAGAAACGTAGCATTCAAAACATCTATCAAAACAGCAGTTAAAAAAGCATTAGCTTTAGCAACTGGTGAAGATAAAGAAGCTTTGAACACTGCTATTTCTAAAGTTTATCAATTATGCGATAAAGCAGTTTCAAAAGGTATTTTGCACAAAAATACTGCTGCAAGAAAGAAATCTAGACTTGTTCTTGCTATCAAGAAAATTGCTAAGTAATTAGTTAATTAAAAGCATTAAAAAAAGGGGCTTAAAACAAAGTTTTAAGCCCCTTTTTTTACTAAAATCTACTTTATTCCTCCAAATATTTAACCCCAACGAGTTCGTCTGGCATGAATTGTTGTTCAATATCTGGTGCTGCATGCGTATAAATATAACCTTCGCCAAACCCATATTTCTTCGCATCTTTATAATGCGCATCTCTTAAATGCATTGGAGGCGGAAAATCTTTTCCAGATTCTATATCCAAAAGAGCCTTATCTATTGCCATACAAACTTTATTAGATTTTGGAGCTTTTGCAACATAAGCAACTGCATTAGCTAGAGGTATTCGGCCTTCTGGCAAGCCGATTATTTCAACCGCTCTATATGCGTTTACTGCAATGTTCATAGCGTTTGGGTCTGCTAAACCGACATCTTCTGCAGCGCAAACAATTAATCTTCTTGCAATAAAGCGTGGGTCTTCACCTGCCTCAATCATTTTCGCTAAATAATAAATTGCAGCGTCTGGATTAGAACCTCTTAAACTTTTCTGAAACGCTGAGGCGCAATCATAATGCTCTTGAGTAGAATATCTTGTATTGCGTTTTTGAGTTATGCTCTCTAAAATTTCAACACTCAACATTCTTGTATCATTAGAAAAATTACTTGCAAAATAAGAATTTTCAACAAGATTCAAGGCACATCTTGCATCTCCTCTTGCATTATTTACAATAAACTTTGTAACCTCTTCATCAAACTGTATTGGCTGGTAATGTTTTTCTAAATATTCAAACCCACGATTAACAATCTTTGCCATACTAACATCATTAATTGGGTTCAAGCAAATAACTTGAACTCTTGAAAGCAAAGCTGGAACAACTTGAAACGAAGGGTTTTCCGTTGTAGAACCTATTAAAAAAACTGTGCCATTCTCGACATGCGGCAGCAATGCATCTTGTTGAGTTTTAGAATAACGATGAATTTCATCTATAAACAAAATCGTTTTTTGCCCAGCTCTCAAAGCTTGGCGTGCCTGTTCTACAGTTACTTTAATTTCCTTAATACCTGAAGTTACCGCTGATAATTCAATAAATTGTGCATTAACCTTTGTCGCAATTAACCTGGCAAGAGTTGTTTTTCCACACCCAGGAGTACCCCAAAGTATAAGTGAAAACAACCTTTGAGTTTTTAATAAATTTAATAATGGAGAATTTGGCGCAACTACATTTGATTGACCTAGAAATTCGTCTAAGGTTTTAGGTCTTAAAAGCTCCGCCAAAGGCGTCTGTTTATTAAGTTCTTCTAGTTGCGTAAATAAGTCCATAGCTATATTTTAGCACAAAGTAAAATTTACATATTGAGCATACAGGATATTTGTGATATGATAACAATGTAAAGAGGAGCTTGAACGATGGGTTACAAAATATTATCAAAAAAAGAGCTTTGCCCAAATCAATACGAAATAACAGTTGATGCGCCTTATGTTGTTAGAAATGCAAAGGCTGGTCAATTCATTATATTTAGAGCAGAAGAAGATGGTGAACGTGTTCCGCTTACTATCGCTGACGTTAACAAAGAAACAGGAGCATTAACTCTTGTATTTATGGCAGTTGGCTACTCTACAAAAAAACTTGCAACATTAGAAGTCGGTGATGAGTTAGTTGATATTGTAGGACCTCTAGGACAACCTACTCATATAAAAAATTATGGTACGGTTGTTTGTCTTGCTGGCGGTTATGGTGCAGCTCCTTGCTACTTAATTGCAAAAGCCTTTAAAGAAGCTGGTAATAAAGTTTACATGATAATGGGTGCAAGAAACAAAGATTTAATTTTCTGGCAAGATAAAATGAAAGATGCTTGCACAGAATTGTTCATCACCACTGATGATGGTACTCTTGGCGAAAAAGGGTTTGTTACACAAGTCCTTGAAAGAATTATGAATCAAGAAAAAGTTGATTACGCAATTGCAGTTGGCCCAATGCCAATGATGCGTGCAGTTGCGAACATGACTCGTGACAAAGGTATTTACACAGAAGCTAGCATGAACCCAATTATGGTCGATGGTACTGGCATGTGTGGTGCTTGCAGAGTTACAGTTGGTGGCGAAACTAAGTTTGCTTGCGTAGATGGTCCTGATTTTGACGCACACAAAATCGACTTTGATGAAGTAATTAACAGAACAAAGATTTACAAAGACCAAGAACGCAAACGTTCTGAAAATTGTAATTTATTAAAAATGGCTAATTAATATAGGAGATAGAAATGGCACCTCGTGATCAAGAAAAATCAATACCTTTATGCCCACTTATGAGCGTTGGCTCACAAGTGGAGATTGTTTGTATGCAAGAAAATTGCGCATGGTATTTAAAGAACTATAAAATTTGTTCTGTTTACATGATGGCGCACAATTCTATGCTAGATGTTCAAGCAAAACAAGCAAAAGCTAGACAAGCTCAAAACAATGGTTAGTATTTTATATAAATCATTCTGCAAAGAAGGGTTCGCTTTATCATTTTTTGATAAAGCAAGCGTTTGTTTTTCAGAATGATTTATTTTTTGAAAGCTGGAGAAATAAAAATGAATAACACAGTTGTAATTGGTGCTCAATGGGGAGATGAAGGCAAAGCAAAAATCACAGATTTGCTTGCTCAAAAAGCTGATTTAATTATTAGATATCAAGGTGGTTGCAACGCTGGTCACACAGTTGTAACTAACGGCAAAACTTACAAATTCCACCTTATTCCTTCTGGAATTTTGTACGATAAAACAGTTTGTTTTATTGGCGCAGGCACAGTTATTCACCCAGAATCTTTCAAAAAAGAAATGGACGAGTTGAAAGCAGAAGGCGTTAATTTTAAAAACCTTAGAATTTCACCTTTGGCGTCAATTACAATGCCATATCATATAGAGATTGATGGTTACAGCGAAGCCACTGCTGGAAAAGGCAAAATCGGTACAACTAAAAAAGGTATCGGACCTACTTACACAGATAAAATGGCAAGAATCGGCTTGAAAATTCAAGATTTATATTCTTACGAAGCTTTGAGCGAAAAACTTGACATGATACTTCCTATAAAAAACAAAATGCTAAAAAATGTTTACGGTTTAGAAGAATATACAAAAGATTGTATCATGTCACTTTGCGAAACTTATGCAGAACTATTTAGACCATTTGTTGCGTTTGATTGGCAAGACATGCTTAATAGATACAAAGATAAGACTGTTCTATATGAAGGCGCACAAGGTGTTATGCTAGATATAGATTATGGCACATACCCCTTCGTTACAAGTTCTAACCCTATAGGTGGCGGAGCTTGTACTGGTAGCGGTTATGGTCCATCAATGATTGATGAAGTTGTTGGTGTAACAAAAGCTTATGTAACAAGAGTTGGTGAAGGTCCTTTTGTTAGTGAACTTACTGACGAAACAGGAAAAAGAATACAAGATATCGGGCATGAATTTGGCGTTACAACCGGACGTCCAAGAAGATGTGGCTGGTTTGATTCAGTTATAATGAAATATGCCGTGCTTGTTGGCGGTATTACAAAAGTTGCCCTAACAAAAATTGATGTTTTTGATAGTTTTGACGAAATAAAAATTTGTACCGCATACAAAGATTGCAGAAATGACAAGGTTTATACTTCATATCCAACAGATGTATTTATTCACAAATACTTAGAGCCAATTTATGAAACAATGCCAGGTTGGAAAACCCCATTAAGCGAAATCAGAAAATATGAAGATTTGCCAGAAAATGCAAAAAAATATATTGCAAAAGTAGAAGATTTGATTGGCGCACCTATCGGAATTATTAGTGTAGGTCCTGATAGAGAACAAACTATTTTTGTGTCATAACAAATTTACGGGGAGCAATCAAGTAAACGCAAAATGTTAAAAGAACTTTTAAATTGCAAATTTCATCTTAGGTTTGTTATAACACCATACATTAGATACATGGCTGATAATTTAGGTTTGTACAAAGGCGTTAACGAAACTAAGCGTGATATTCCAATTATTGTTTCTTTAACCTCTTACGAAGAGCGTTTTGACGATTTAGAAGTTTCTATCTATTCGTTGTTAAACCAAACTGTAAAACCAGATAAATTGATATTGTGGCTTAGTGACAAATTATGCTTAAATGATTTGCCATATAATATTACAAGGTTTATAAAAAATGGTTTGGAAATACGTTTTGTAAGAGATATTGGCTCATACACAAAAGCCATGTATGCCTTCAAAGAATACTCAAATTCAATAATCGTTACAGCTGATGACGACATCTATTATCCAAAAGATTGGCTTGCAAAGCTTTATTACTCCTTCATTGCAAACCCGAGTGATATAAATGTGCATAGAGCACATAGAATCAGAATTTGTGATAAAAAAATTATGCCGTATGAAACTTGGACGAAACACGTTGTAGAAGAAAGTGCAAGATTTGACAATTTTCTAACAGGAGTTGGTGGCGTGCTTTATCCTCCTAATTGTTTTTCAAAAGAGGTTTTAAGAGAAGATATTTTCTTAAAAAAATCGCCTTACGCCGATGATATTTGGTTTTGGATAATGGCTTTGGTACATAATAGAAGAATTCGAGTTGTTAAAAACCACATTTCTGGCTTGTACTGCACAGATTTTTTAAGACAAATTTTCAAAACAAAACCCTCTTTATACAAGATTAATTCAAAAGGACAAAACGATAAACAACTCGAAGAATTACTAAAATTATATGAACAAAATGTTCTTCCAAAACTTATTGATTAAATTTCTTCTCAAAAATAAAGCGATTATTTGCTAAATTAAGTTTTATTGAAGATTTATCCAATTTCAAATATATAAGTCTTGCTCGCATGTAGTTTAGAATTAGCAAACACCTTAAAAGAAAATTTTTGTTTTTTATAGTCTGTGCATAAATAATTACGATAAATAAGTATTTTTGGAACCAATTATATTTCTCTCTATTTATATAACTATCTTTATGCAACCTCCAATAAGTTAATTTCTCTGATATATAGTAAAACTTGCAAAAAGAGGAAAGTTGCGCCCACAAATAGTAATCAAGAGAGGACTTACAAAAAGGTGTAAATTTGCACTTCCTTAACAATTCCTTTTTTAGCATTACAACCGAAAAGGTTGGAATAGGATTTATCATAGGTAAAATTTTTGTGAAATTTTCGACAAAGCCAGAAGTTGAATAATCAATGTACTTTTTGCCAATTTCATCAAAATATTGTTGAAAAAATTGTATACTTTTTTCTTCTCCAAACAATTCTAAGCCAGTAAAAATAACATCTGCGCCAGTTGAAATAGCTTTGACTTTTTCTTCTAGAGCATTAGGAAAGAATTTATCATCACTCTCTAGAAATGTTATCCACTCTGAACTAGCAAGTTCAACACCTTTTTGAACTGTTTTTGATAAACCTAAATTTTCTTCATTCACAAACAATTTTATTCTTGTATCGGTTAAATATTTTTTGATAACCTCAACAGAATCATCTTTTGAGCCATCATCTACGATAATCAATTCCCAATCAGTATAAGTTTGATTAATTACACTTTCTATTGCCTCGTTGATTATATCAGCGTAATTATAACTCGCCATTATTATTGAAATCTTCATTTTTTTATTTTACCTAAAAATAAGTTTAAGGTAAAATAGTCCTATGAAATTGAGCGTAATTACACTTACTTATAACAAACTTAAATATACAAAAAAATATATAGAAAGCTTGTATAAATACACAAAGGACTTTGAACTAATTATTGTTGATAATGGTTCTACAGATGGAACAAGAGAGTATTTGCAGAGTTTAGATGGTGTTAAACTAATTTTCAATGAAGAGAATGTAGGTTTTTCTAAAGGTAACAACCAAGGATTGGAACTAGCGGAAGGTGAATACATTGGCTTTTTAAACAATGATATATTGCTATTTCCAGATTGGTTTGAAGAATGCGAAAAAGTATTCCAGCAAGAAAATGCAGGTTTTGTCGGACCTCGACACATCAATCCGCATTTTGACAATACAAATGAAAAAACTTACATAAAATATTTTAAAAATAAATTTAATTATAAAAAAGAATATGAAAAAAACTTTGACGAATGCGTTTTTTCTTGTGCAATTACTAAGCGTAAAGTTTTAGATAAAATCGGAAGTTTTGATGAAAATTATTTCCCTGCTTTTTTTGAAGACAATGATTTAAAGTATAGAGCCGTGCTTGAAGGGTATGGAATTTTTGTAGCAAACACCGTTTGTTTCTTCCATTTTGGGTCTGTAACCTCAAAAACTCAAGATTTTAATTTAGAAAAAAACAGAGATTACTATTTTTCAAAATATCCGTTTGCAGAATATTTGTCTGTTTCTGGCAGAGATAGAGATATTTACAAAAAAATAGCAGAAGATATGCACGCTTTTCCTTTAAATTGGGTGTACTCAGTTTTTCTTATTTTTAGAAAAATAAAAAATCGCCTTGTAAAATTATCAAAAGGACTTCGCAAATGAAAATTTTATTTGATGCAACAGAATTGTCTTATTTTTTAGAAGAATCCGGACATAGAGCTGGTGTATTTTTTGTTGCATTAAATCTGTTTAGAGAATTGAAAAAACGGAATGATATAGAAATCGTTTTTGTTTGCAACTTCAAAAGATATTATTTTCTAAAAGAAGTTATTGAAAAAGTGGAAGAGTTTCAAGGAATAGAACTTTTAAAAGAAAATTCTAAGATAAATTTGGCGTTTGCGAAGTTGAATTACTTAGCAGAAAAAATTTCCTTCCCACATCAAAAAACGTGGCGTACAAAATTAAAATATGGCGCACTAAGCCTTTCAAGATACTACGAAAATATTTTTTACAGACAAAATAAAAAAAATATTGAACAATTAAAAGAGTTTAGCGTATATTTTAGCCCATTTTCGGCTCCATCTGACGAAATTCTAAATGCAAAACACCTCAAGCGTTTTAGAATGATACATGACATCATTCCAATTTTAGAAATGGGTAAAGTTCCTACTAATAAAAGACTTTGGTGCTATCGAATTTATAACACAATTAACAAAAACGATTTTTACGTTACAAATTCTGAATGTACAAGAAAAGATGTTTTAAAATATTTTAATTTAGATGAAACACACATCAAAACAACACTTTTGGGTGCAAATGAAAACTTTTGTCCTCCAGCTAATAAGTCTAACTCTTCAAAATACATTTTTTCACTTTGCACATTAGGCAAGAGAAAAAACTTGATTTTTGCAATTAAAAACTTTTTCAGATTTATCGAAAAAAATAAAATCAATGACCTTAAACTTGTTTTAGCAGGTGGAGTTTGGGAAAAATTCAAAAAAGAATTAACAAATACGATTGGTGAATTTGACCAGTCTAAAATCGAAGTATTAGGCTATGTTAAAGACGAAGATTTACCTAGCTTGTATTCTAACGCATTGATGTTCATTTATCCATCATTATATGAAGGTTTTGGTCTACCTGTACTTGAGGCAATGCAATGTGGTTGCCCTGTAATAACCTCAAATATTTCCTCTTTACCTGAGGTTATTGGTTCTGCAGGAATACAGATTGACCCAAATAGCGATGAAGAGTTAATCAAAGCGTATGAAAAAATGTATTATGACACTTTTTTCAGAGAACTTTGTGTAGAAAAAGGACTAATTCGAGCGAAGAAATTTAGTTGGAGAAAATGCACTTCAGAAATCATTGAATTTATATATAAAAAATGTTCATCAGAAATTGTTACGTAGAAATCTTAAAAAACGAGAAAAAGAACATACTATCTTTTTATCTATAAAATTTAAGATAAAATTAAATATGAAATAAACTATCATCGGACAATTTAAACTTAACATTAATAAAAATTTTTCTTGCAAATTCATTGTCTTATATTTACATTCATAATGACCACCCAATCTTTTTATTTGATTTTCTATAAAAATAAAAGGATAACTATTTGGTATAATATTTTCAATTTCCTTTTGTATCCCAAACGGTACAAGACCATATTTTGGAATACTCGTTTTTAAAAAAGGAAATTTATATTTTACAATTAATTTATCCCACTTATAATCAACTGGATTATATGTATTGCTATAACACTTAAAATAAAAATCACTTTTAAAACCTGCTTTTTTTAAAGTCAAACTCAAGCCTATTTCATAATTTATAACAATTTCCTCTTTAGTGCTTTCCTTTTTTACTTTCTGCACAAATTTCTCAAATGTACTTAAAGTATTGGCTTTTAATACTAAAAAATAAGACTGTATATGAGGTTTATAACAAACTTGAAAATTATCGTTCTTTTTTCTTATTCCATAAACATTTGACGTTAACCCCCAAAAATCACATTTCTTTTTTGACATTTCGTCAAAAATTGGCTTTAAAGAAAAAAATGGACCATAACAAGAATCATTAGCTAATAATAATTCATCAATTTCTAACCCCAATTCTTTCGCATACAAAAAACCTCTTTTATAAGAACCGAAATCATATTCTCCATGTTTTTTTGCAATAACAAAATCTGTTATTGCTTCTATTTTTTTTATTTCTTCCTTCAATAAATTACAATCAGATACAAAAATTATTGTTGCACAAATCTTTTGCAAAGCTTTTAGATAATATATTACATAATCATCAACGATATCATCTCTATCATAATGAGCAAATATGCAAACTCTTTTCATAGAATAATATTACCATAAAACACTCCAAATATATGATATCAAGAATTAAAATTTCTTTTATAATCATAAAAGAAAGAGAGGCGTAATGGTCATTAGAGTTTTGATGTTACTATTATCATTAGTGATTTTAGTAAATTTGTGTATTATTACTTGTTGCTACATTACTGGCGAAAATCTATACCAAAAATATGGCAAACAAATGCTCATAATCTTTGGTAGTTTCGTTTTCGTAGTTGCAACACTTTATGTAACACTTGCTCTAGTTGCCTTGAAATAATTAATACGTCAGATTTAAGAAAGGAAAAAAGAATGGACAAAAAGTTTTTTGGAATGCCAGTTCTTGTATTGTGTTTGCTGGTTTGCTTTTTAGTAATGTGTAACCCCTTCGTTATGGTAGGTCCTGGGGAACGTGGTATCAAAATTAGATTAGGCGAAGTCGAACCTGAAAGCTATGGAGAAGGATTACATTTAATCTTTCCATTCGTACAAAAATTTCGAACAATGGACGTAAAGACTCAAAAGAATACATTAACCACCTCCGTTTATACAAAAGACATTCAACAGGCTAGAATCACGTATGTAATCAACTACAATGTTCAGCCTGATAAAGTTAACAAGCTTTTTCAAGAAGTTGGTACTGACTATGTAAGCACAATCTTAACTCCAGTTGTTGAAGGTACAATCAAAGATATTATCGGTAAATGGAACGCACAAGACCTAATCGCAAACAGAGAAAAGGCAACTGGCGACATTCTTTTCAAATTACATAATCAATTAAATGACAATTATATAAACGTTACAGATTTCCAAATGACCGAAATCAATTATTCTGACGTTTTTGAAAGAGCTATTGAAAGTAAAGTTACAGCAGAACAAGAAGCTCTTAAAGCAAAAAATAAAACAGTTCAAGTTCAAGAAGAGGCTAAGCAAAAAGTTATTGCTGCTGAAGCAGAGGCTAAATCTATGGCAATCAGAGCAAAAGCTCTTAGCCAAAACAAATCTTTAGTTCAATATGAAGCTGTTCAAAAATGGGACGGTAAAATGCCTCAATATATGTTAGGTGGTTCAGTTCCATTTATTAATGTAAGTCCTGCAAAACAGTAGGTATTACAGATTGCCACAAAAATCTTACATTAAAGCGCAATTCATAAAATAACATTCTTGTCGCACCAAAATTAAAAATTTTGGTGCGACATTTTTCAATTAGAAAAACATTAAGAAAATAAGACTCTCTTGCATTTACATATAATTTTCTGATATCATATAAAGTATGAAAGATTTAGAATCAATTAATAAAAATAGAGAAGAGCGTGCTAATCTTTCGCAATACAAAGATTTAGTCGAAACAATTTCCAAAGTTGAGTACAAAAAGTTCTCAAACCTTGGTCTAATTGAGCTTTCTGAAGTTATAAGTCTTTCTAATTACACGGTTTATTACTTGATTACAAATTCTAAGAATAAAGAATTATATAACACTGCATACCTTGCAAAAGCAATAAAATGGGCTATCAGAAACGAAATGCGCCGTCGATACAAGTGGTATGTCATGAAGAATCAAGAAACCTCCGAACAAGAAAAAATTAAAGATGCAGTATACAAGACAATTCTTTCTATTGATGAAATGGCTGATGCTGAAAATCCTACAATTATAAAAGATAATCATAGAACCCCTGAAGAAAAAGCCGAAATTGTTGAACTTAAAGCTAGGATTTGCGAAGTCATGAAAAAACTTTCACAAAGAGAACAAGATTTGATTGAAGCTAAGTATTTTTACGATAAAAAACTTAAAGATATTTCAGTTGAGTTTAACATTTCTCAATCGAGAATTTCTAGAATCATTCAAAATGCTTTAGAAAAAATCAAGAAAGAATTATTAAAACAGGAAGAAATGCATCATGAAAACAATTTTTGAAAAATCTAATGGGGTAGAAGGTATCGGTTTTGGCAGCAATGCGACTTTAGGAGATTATCTTCCAAAAGAAATGCTCAGAGAAGGTAATATTGGGCTACCACAACTAAGTGAACTTGAAGTTATGCGTCATTACAAAGAACTTAGTGACCGCAATTTCTGCATAGAAAAAGGTTTCTATCCCCTTGGCTCTTGTACTATGAAGTACAACCCAAAGGTTAACGAATTTTTGGCTACGCTTGAAGGTTTTACTAATCTTCACCCACTTCAAAGTGATGAGGACTCTCAAGGTGCGTTAGAATTGATGTACAAATTGCAAGAAGCACTCAAAAAAATCACTGGCATGGACGCACTAACTCTTCAACCTGCGGCTGGAGCGCATGGTGAGCTTACTGGCATGATGATTATAAAAAAATACTTTGAAGTAAAAGGCGAACTTTACAGAAAAAAAGTTCTTGTTCCTGATTCTGCTCACGGCACAAACCCTGCTAGTGCTAAAATGTGCGGTTTTGACATTGTTCAGGTTAAATCAAATTCAAAAGGACAAGTTGATATTGAGAACTTGAAAGAGTTATTGGACGCAGATGTTGCAGCAATAATGATGACAAACCCTAATACATTAGGTATTTTTGAAGAAAATGTTTTAGAGATTTCAAAACTTATGCACGAAAATGGCTCTTTACTTTATTATGACGGAGCAAACTTTAATGCAATTATGGGTTGGACAAACCCAGCTCTAATGGGTTTTGACGTTGTGCATCTGAACCTACACAAGACCTTTGCAACACCACACGGCGGTGGAGGTCCAGGAGCAGGTCCTGTTGGAGTAGTAGAAAAGTTAAAAGAATTTTTGCCAACACCAGTAGTTGAATACACTGATGGCAAGTACACTAGAAACTACGATATCAAGCACTCAATCGGAAAAGTTAGAAGTTTTTATGGCAACTTCGGAGTTCTAGTAAGAGCTTACGCATACATTTTGATGATGGGTAACAATTTAAGATTGGCTAGTGCTGACGCCGTTTTGAATGCTAATTACTTGAAGGAAAAATTAAAAGGAACTTATGACCTACCTTATGATGAGCCTTGTATGCACGAGTTTGTGCTTTCTGGCGAAAAACAACATCAACAAGGAGTTTCAACTCTAGGCATTGCTAAAAGATTAATGGACTCAAATTGTCACCCACCAACGGTTTATTTCCCACTAATCGTACACGAGGCAATTATGATTGAGCCGACAGAATCTGAATCAAAACAGGTGTTAGATGATTTTGTTGAAACGATGCTAAAGATTGCAAAAGAAATTGAAGAGAACCCAGACGAAGTGTTAAAATCACCTCAAACAACACCAATTAAAAAAGTTGATGAAACACTTGCTGCTCGTCACCCAGATTTGACATTTAAAAGTTAGATTAAAATATATAGAAAATAGTATAGAAAAAGGTGCAATAATTGCACCTTTTTCTATATTTCGTTTGTTGTACAATGGAATAAAGAGGAGTATCAAATGAAAAAGGTATATATAGAAACTTTAGGTTGTCAAATGAATAAATCAGATGCCGAGCGTATGTTTGGCATGTTGGAGCATTGTGGTTACACACAAACACTTGAGCCAAAAGAAGCTGATATGTTAATCATTAACACCTGTTCCATCAGACAACTTTCAGAAGACAAAGCTTATAGCGCAATCGGCGTTTGGGGAAAATGGAAGAAAAATAAGCCTGATTTAAAGATTGTTTTTGCAGGTTGTGTAGCACAACAAGCGGGCAAAGATTTGTTTAGACGTGCGCCTTATGTTGATTTAGTATTAGGCACACAAAGACTTTATGAACTTCCTAACCTTGTAAAACGAATTGAAGCTGGCGAAAGAATTGTTTCTACAGAAGAAAAACCTTTTGAAGAAAGTGAGATTCAAATTAATCGTGTAAAGAGTATCAATGCATGGATTCCTATTATGGAAGGCTGCAACAATTTTTGCACTTACTGCATAGTTCCTTATACAAGAGGTCGTGAACGTTCTAGAAAGCCTGAATTGATTTTGAACGAGGCTAAAAAAGCATTATCAGAAGGCTTTAAGGAAATCACTCTTCTTGGTCAAAACGTAGATTCTTACGGTAAAGACTTAGAACCTCACCAAAACTTATCTTGGCTTTTAAGACAAGTAAACGCTTTGGAGGGTAATTTTAGAATTAGATTTGTAACTTCATACCCGACTGATATTACAGAAGAGCTTATTGACACAGTAATCGAGCTTGACAAAGTTTGTGAATATTTCCATATTCCAATGCAATCAGGCGATGATTATGTGCTTAAAAAGATGAACAGAAGATACGATTACGCTACATATAAAAAGATTTGCGACAATCTCAGAACTCGCATTCCAGACGTTACAATCACAAGCGACTTTATCGCAGGTTTCCCAGGAGAAACAGAAGAGCAATTCCAAAACACCTTGAATGCAATGACAGAATTGGAATTAGATTACTCTAACACTGCGGCTTATTCTCCTAGAGAAAGAACCGTTGCAGCGAAATGGGTTGATTTATATGTACCAGAAGACGTAAAAACAGAGCGTCTTGCTAGATTAAACGAACACAACAGAGAATGCTGCCTAAAATCTAACCAAAAGTATGTTGGACGAGAAATGGAAGTTCTTATTGAGAAGTTTGAAAGCGAGTCAGAAAGAGGTAAAAACGTTATCACTGGTAGAACTCGTAACAACAAAATCGTTCACATACCTTATGACAAAGATATTACAGGCGAATTTGTTAATGTAAAAATCACAAAAGCTAGAACTTGGTACTTAAACGGAGAAATGATTTAAAAGTTAATGTTGGGCAAGTATGCCCAACCTACAAATGGAAATATTGGCATGAAAAACGTTAGACAATCAAATGTAAATATTCACAAAGACGCTTGGGTTGAAATCAACTTGGAGTCTTTGGCTCAAAACATTATAGAAATAAAAAAGGGTATTCCAAAAGAGAAAAAATTTTTAGCAATCGTAAAAGCTGATGCATACGGGCATGGAGCGTCTATGATTGCTCAAACAATGTTAGCTTCTGGAGTTGATGCGCTTGGCGTTTCTTCTGTTGACGAAGGTTTAGATTTGCGTGCCGTAAAAATCAAATGCCCGATTTTGGTAGTAGGAGCAATTCCTCTTTGGGCGATTGAATCAGCAGCACAAAATGATATTGCGTTTTCTATTTTTAACCAAGACCACCTAAAAGCCTGCAAAGAAGTATACGAAAGAACAGGCATAAGACCAAAAGTTCATGTAAAAATTGATACTGGCATGAATAGAATTGGTGTCCGCTCAGAAAACGGCGTTGAATACATAAAACAAGTTCAACAGGCTGATTATTTGAATTTTGAAGGCGTTTTCACACACTTAGCATCAGCAGAAGAAATTTCTGAAACAGAAAAGCAAATTGCTCGCTGGCACAGTGTAATAGATAATATCGACACAACTAGCTTGCTGCTACATATCCAGAATACTGCAGCAACCTTTGCTTACGATATAAAATCAAACATGGTAAGAGTTGGAATTTCTTTATACGGCTTGTATCCAGATTTACCACAAAAGATTAATTACAAACCAAAAGTTAAGCAAATCATGGGCTTAAAAGGTAGAATTACCAATATCCACGAGGTTAAAGAAGGTGAAGGCGTAAGTTATTCTCACAAGTTTGTAGCTTATGAGCCAACAAGAGTTGCAACAATTCCAATTGGTTACGCTGACGGAGTTTCAAGAGGTTTGTCTAACAAAATTTGCGGAAAAATTAATGGACAAAAAATTCGACAAATTGGCAACATCACAATGGATCAAATGATGTTCGATTTAGGTGACGTTGACGCTCAGGTCGGCGATGTAATAACTTTGCTTGACGAAGAGGAGTTAACTCTTGATAATTGGGCAGAAATATTACATACTATCAATTATGAACTGACTTGCAGATTAAAAGTGCGATTACCTAGAGTTTATGTCAGATAATTCGTATTTTAGGAGGGTTGTAAAATTTATGAAAAAGATTTTTATATTGTTGCTAACACTAATTGCGCTTCCAGCGTTTGCTGAAAACGCTCAACAACCTTCACAAGCGCAGAGTAAAGAAATTGCCACCTTAAACCAATACTTTGAATACTTGCCAAATGCGGTTCACAACAATTGGACGCCTTATAAAGCAAATGAAGATTATGAGGTAACTGTACAATTTAGAGTAAAAAAGAATGGTGAAATCACAGAACCGTTTATTGTAAAATCTACCAACAAAAACGCAAATAGTGCAGTTTTAAATGCTGTTAAGTCTGGCGCACCTTATTTGCCTCTGCCTAAAAGCTTTTCAAGCGAAAGTGTAAACACACAAGTCATGCTCAAATACATGAAATAAAATTTTTTGTTTAGATTTACCCCATATAGATGATTTAATTAAAAAATAACTAAAGAAAAAAAAATCTTAGCCGAAATTATAAATATAGATAATTTGGTTTGGAGAAAATATGACAAATACCCCAGTTTTTACATTAGCAAATGATGCTGGCATTATATTAAAAGAAGCTCGAGAAGCACATGAAAAATTCTTAATTAAACAACAAGATGCAGACTTAGAAAAAGCTATTGAATGCTATATTGACGCTATCAAAGCTAACCCGTCTTTATCTGAATCTTATTATAGATTAGCAAGTTTACTTCTAATCAAAGGTCAAATTTCTGTTGAAGGCGCACTTGAACAATGTAAAACTGCTATCAGCTTAGAACCAAACAACGTTAATGCACACATTTATTCTGGGTATTTCCAATGTCTTAATGGCAATTTCGATGAGGCAGAAAAAGAATTTCACCTAGCCGTAGAAAATGCTGGTGTAAATTCTGCTCGTCCTAGATTATTCTTGTCAAAAGTTCTTTTCTCTCGCCTTAAAAACAACAAATCGTCTGTTAAAGACGTCATGAAGTTTTTGTATTACTTTTTATCAGGAAGTATGATGATTATGTGGGACTGTCCCTCTTTAAAAATGTTTTGCAAATTTTTAGCAAACGACTTTTCAATTTTTTCATACAAAACTTTAGGTGAAACTTTTGAAAAAATGAAGCTTTTCCCATCTGCTCTTGAAGCGTATTCAAAAGGCTTAGAAAAAACTTCACAAGGAAATCTTTTTTACCAAAAAATGGGCGATTTATCGCTTGAATGCAACGACATTGATGCAAGCTTAGAATGCTACAAAAAAGCTTACGAACTTAACCCAAATGATAGAGAGGTTTTAATCAAACTTGCAACAATTAACCAAACTTATTACCCTGAAAATACAGATATCACAATCGATTATTACAACTCGCTACTTGAATTTGGTATAGATTTAGACAAAATCTATTACGAACTTGGTCATTTATACTTGAACAAATCTGACAAAGTTCATGCGGTTACCGCCTTCAAGTTAGCACAAGAATTGAACCCTGAAAATCCATACTACAACAACTCACTAGCTTATGCTTATATAAAAGCAGAGCTGTACGACGATGCGATTGAATACTACCAACTTGCTATCAAACTTAATCCTGATGCAGAATGGACTTCAATCGTATGTCACGCACTTGGTGCTATTTATGCTGAAATCAAAAACAATTTTGAAGCAGCAGAAGCTACCTTTAATGCAGGTATTGTACTAGATCCTAACAATGTTGATATTCAACTTTCATTGGGCGATTTGTACATGGCGCAAAACGATTTGGACAGAGCAATAAAGACTTATTGCGACGCAATTGCAGTTGAGCCAGAAAATTATTTGACTTACGCAAAAACAGGTTTGGCACTTTGGGAAAAAGATTATCTAGAAGAGTCCATCGTAGCTTTCCACAAATCAATTGAACTTAACCCAAACTTTGAAATTGCTCAAAACAATTTGGGTGTTGTTTACCTTGACGGAATTGGCGATCCTAAAGAGTCTGTTGAATACTTTAAAAATGCAATAGACATCAACCCAAATTATACATTGGCTTATTTCAACTTGGGTAGAGCGTATCAAGCGTTAGGCGAAAAAGCTCTCTCGGCAGAATATTACCAAATGACACTTGATTTAAACAAAATCACTCAAGAAATGTCAGAAAAAGAAATTCGACAAAGGTTATATGATTTATTTGAATAATATACAAAAAGTGCGTCTAATTAGACGCACTTTTTTGATATTGCATAAAAAACTTTTAGAGTTAAAATATGACTAGGAAGTGTGTATAATGCAAATCAACAGTATTTCAAATCAACAACCGACTTTTGGAAGGCTAATTAGCGGTGATAATTTAAAAAGCACTTTAGCCCCAAACAGACAAGATTTAATCAACAAGTATAACGTGATTAAGCTTTATATTCGTCACCAAAATTTGCATAAGATGAATTATGCAGACATTATCCTTGACTACAATAATGCTGACGGGTTTTATGGCGTTATAAAAAATAAATCTAAAAAAGCACCAAAGCTATATTACAACAATCCTTGCAAGGTTAATACCTCTGAAAATGCGCTAGGTAATTTCAAAAGCTGGGCGAATGAATGGAACGAAAGATTATCAAAATATGTAAGCTGGAAGTAGTCTAGAGATTTTCGTGCGCAGAATTTACAATCTCTGGAATGTCAATTTCAACTTCTTCACCATCAGTTGCAAGCCAAACTAAATACTCAATATTGCCAGCAGGACCTTTTATTGAGGAATAAGTTAGTCCTTTTATTATATAGCCTAAGTCTTTAATACACGCTAAAACGTTTGTTATAACTAGTTCATGCGTCTTTTTATCTTTAACAACTCCGCCTTTTTCAACAAGCTCTCGTCCTGCCTCAAATTGCGGTTTTATCAAACAAATCATCTCATGCCAGTTCGGCTTGAGAAGTGTTTTAAGATTAGGTAAAACCTTCGTTAAAGAGATAAACGACAAGTCTGAAACCAACAAATCTGCCATAGGTTCATTTTCTGCATAAATATCTTCTTTAGAGCAAATCTTCAAGTTTGTTTTTTCAATTGTTTTTACCTGTTCAGAACTTCTAATTTTCCAGTCTAGTTGTCCATACCCAACATCAACTGCATAAACAAATTTTGCACCGTTTTGCAACAAACAGTCTGTAAACCCTCCTGTAGACGCACCTGCATCAAAACAAATTCTATCTTTTACAACCACGTTGAAGGTTTCTAACGCTTTTTTTAGCTTAAACCCGCCTCGAGAAACGTAAGGCATTGATTTAACTTTAAAATCATACTCTTTTGATGGGTCGACTTGAAAACCAGCCTTTGTAACTACCTCTGTTCCAATCATAACATTGCCTGCAAGAATTGATGCAGAAGCTTTGCTTTTGTTTTCAAAATAACCTAAATCAACAAGTAATTTGTCTAAACGTTCTTTTTTCAAATCTTAAACAACCTTTCTGCATTCTCTGTTGTTATGCCGATTAACTCTTCTACTGGCATGTTTCTAAGGTTCGCCACCTCTTCTGCTACATATTTAACATAAGCAGGGTAATTTGTTTTTCCTCTAAAAGGTACAGGAGTTAGGTATGGCGAATCTGTTTCTAGAACAAGTTTGTCTAGAGGAACTTCTTTTGCTACGTCTTTCATTTTTACTGCGTTTTTAAAGGTTACAACACCGCCTAGAGCTATGTACCAGCCTTCTTTTACGCATTCTCGCATAAATTCTACACTTCCAGAAAAACAATGAAATAATACGTCAGAAGTTTTGTTTTCGGTTTTTATTATGTCAAAAGTATCCTTGTGCGCTTCTCTATCATGAACTGCAATTGGCAAGTTTAGTTCGTTTGCTAAGCGAATTTGTTTAGCGAATACCTCCTTTTGGAGTTCCACAAAAGACTTCTCCCAATAGTAGTCCAAACCGATTTCACCAATAGCAACGATTTTATCTGCGTTGGCTCTGATTTTTTCTTCGATTTCGTCTGTATAAGTTTTGGCTTCTGATGGAAAAATTCCGAGCATTGCATAAATATTCTCGTTATCATTCGCAATCTCTAGCACCTTGTCCATCGTTCCCACTTCAACAGAAGGAATAATAGCCTTTTTAACGCCATACTCTTGCATAAGTTTAAGAGTTTCGCCTAAAGGAAGCATATCTATATGTGCGTGTGTATCTATTAAATAGTCTTTCATAAGAATAATTATAGCACGAGATTAGTCAAATTATCCGAATACAACAATTGGAATATCGTTTCTTTCTGCGTATTTTCTCAAATATGATGAAATATTTTCTGGCTTTTTATTGTAGCAGAAAATTCCTTGAATTTTTGGGTTTGTTACAAGTATTTCATTGTAGTTTCTTCCAAAACTTCTTTTACCGATTTCCATATCCTGATATAAATCTCTGTAGGTTTTAGCAACTTTTGGAGCTATTTTTTCGATTTTCTCTAATGGCATATCTTCAATCTTGTGCTGCAAAGCAATATACTCTTTGTCGTTCATTCTTAAATGTTGTTTTAGGTAATCTGGAATATAATTTCTCTTATTGCTGTTGCAGAACAAATATGTGTCCAACAAGTCTTTTACGGTCTTTCTGTAGCCAGAACCAAAATCTCGCCAGAAGGCAACGTGAGTATTCGCATCTGGTACATCAAGTACAAAACCTTCATTACGGAAAGCTTTATAGTTACCTTTTGAATAAATAACATAAGAAGTACTTAATAGTGCGTTTGAATCGATTAAGCCTAGAGCTTGGAACATAGAGGCTGCGTTTTTACTATCAAGACCATGTACTAAAACGTTGAAATCTCGCACACTTTTACAACTGCTGAAACCTGCTTTTTCTAAGTCGTGGCAACCATTCAACCAAAGAACTGTATTCTTTATACCATCAGAATTGATAGTTGTTACAAATTGTGAGTTTTTATTCAATTCACTAGCCTTAGGAATTGTTGTTTGCGGTAAGTGAATGCTTGTTGATTGTAGGTCGTAAACATAGCGTTTAAGTGTATGTTTAGCTTTTTCTAACTTAGCAGCGTGCTTGTCATAAAATCTGTTATTCTTTTGAACACCCTTCAAATCAGCCTCTGTTAACATTGAACATAATTTGAAAGCGTTACCTTCTCTTAGATTGAAAGCAATTTTCTTAGATTTTTCATCAGAGAAATCATACTTAGCAAGCCAATCATGGTTTCTTATTATGTGATAAATCTTTAATTTTTCTTTTTCACTAAAACCTAGTTTGTCTAACAAATAATACGCATCAAAACCACTGTTTCTTGGGTGGTCAAAATCTGCGTGTCCTTCTGCTTTTGTTATATCGTGCAAAAGTGCCGCAATTTGAATATGCTTTTTAGAGGCGTCTGACAATTTTTCGTACTCTGAATTTTTGAACACTTCTTGAAGAACCTTTAGAGTGTGAACATCAAGCGTAAAATCGTGAGTGCCGTGTTGTTTCTTACCAATTGTTGTCAAAAACTCTGGGAACGCTTTTACAATCTCAGTAATGTTTTTAGCTACATTTGGGTGATCTTGTATAGAGACAGCGTTAGATTGAGTGAATTTGATAACAAGCGGAGTTAGTTTTGAAATCAATCGTTGGATATCTTTATCCTTGATACTAGCAAGTTTACCGTCTGGTTTGTCAGCGTTTGGATAGCCTGTAAGAATAATATCACCACCAGAGTTTTTTAGTTCAAAACCAAAGTAATCTAGTGCTTTTGTTCTATCGCTATAATGTGCATCTTTAACTATTTTCCAAACATCTTGTTTAAAATCGTTCAAAGAATAAGTTAGTTTTAATACTGGCGTAGCTTTATTGAAATCTAAATGTACAAAGCCTTGTTTTCTATCTGCCAAATTATCCATTGCTTTGTAATAGTTTCCCTTCGTTATTCTAGGAAGTCTATGAGTATTAATACCGATTGAGTGAGATAATCTACCCATTTTTGAACAATATTCTGAATCGTTTGTAGGCAAGATTTTTGATTTCATAAGTTTCAAGAAAGCAGATGAAGTTATCTGGTTCTTATAAGTTCTCAAAGCTTGCATCAAAGTTCTTTTTTGGCTCAAATTAAGTTGGCTCAAAGAGGTTACATGTTCGTATTTGTAGAGTTTTCTATAAGCAGGAATTGCATCTTCTAAATACAATAGTCTTTCACCTTTTGCAGATAGTTCAGTCAAACGCTTTAGCACCTCTAAATCTAGAACATTGTTCCTATCAGTTGAATACTTCAAAATCGTTTCTAAATCGTCCACAGAGCGAAGTTTGCCTTGCTTTGTTGATTTTAGAATTTCGGTTACAACTTGTACTCTGTCAGTACTTACTTCCTTGTTGTGGTTAAGAACAAATTTCACCAATTTTGAAGTTCTTAAATCAGAGTTCATAGAATGCAACATTTTTGCAACGTGCATCGTATTGTCATTTAGGAAACCCGATTTATCACGACAAGCATACAGAATGTCTGCCATATCATCTTCTATATCAGAAGAGCTACCTTTTCTTAATTCTTTAACAAAATCTAACCCTTTTGGAGAGAATTGTTTGTCAGGGTTTTGCAAAGCAGTAGCAATTTTTATAATATTATTATCGATACCACATTTTTTAACGTCTTCAAAAATCTTTGTTTTAGAAGTGTCAAGGTTGTTATTTTCATCTAAGCACTTTAAAAGGAATTCTGACAATTCTTTTCGTTCAGATTTACCAACATTTTTCAAAATATTTACGGCTTTATCAAAATTGGCTTTGTTAAATTTATCATTAAATTTGCTTATTTTTAAAATATTTGGAGTTACAAGACTGCAACCACTATCAAAAAGTGCAGGCAACTCATTAAGAATTTCTGGTATATAATTGCCGTCTTTATCTTTTGCACCACGAATTACATCTGGGAATAAATCTTTAGCTTTATAAGAAGTTACATCTAAACGGAATCTGTTCCATGCTTTAGTTAAAGCATTTGCATGGTTATATTGCAGGTGTCCATTTTTGTTTTTAAGAAAAGATAAACAGAAAGTTATATCGTTAAAATCAGTAGCATCTGAAGATTCCTTAACTACCATTTTTAAATATTTTGCAGCTTCTATATTAAAAGTACCATCTTTATTTTTTACCAAATCAATAAAGTTAAAACTTTTCTGTATGCTCATTTTATCCCAAAGTGTTCTAACTAGTTCACAAACATCAGGTGAAAATTTATCGTACTTATCCTTTGCCACAAGAACAGCACCATCGTCATCAATATAAGGACGCATTGCTATATAGTTTTCATAGTTAGCTTCTATTTTATAAGGTCGAGCATTAAAGTCATTGATTGAAGAGTGATACACCGCTCTTCTAACATTATGTGCCTCATGGTGTTCTAAATCTTCATCAGCAGCTTTTAAAATTTTCTCAAAATCTTTTCCTTTAGCATCTTCAATAATTTTAAGAAGATCTTCGAAATGTTTACCTCCAAAACCTCTAAGAACGTTTTTTACGATAAAATTTTGTTCTAACTCTGTTTTATCGTGTTTTAATTCCCTAATCACCCGTATATATTCATGGTCATCACTACAACCACGATTCTTGTCATACAACTTATCAAAAAGTTTGCTTGCACCCTTTATAACATTACCATCTTTTACCTTAGACTTAACTATCATATCAAGCCATAATGTGGGACTATAAAGTGGGTCATACTTATCCAAAACAACCTCTAGAAAGTTCAAGTTCTCAGCTGTATGGTTCTTATCGTCGTTCTTTGAGCCTTCAAACATAATAGACAAAAAGTCTAAGCCAAATTTTTGATAAAGATTTCGTTTCGGTTCAGAAATGTTAAACATCTTTCCTAAAAAAGACTTTTGTTCTGGAATATACTTCTTGAAAAGATTTATTGCCTGCTCTGAAATATTATTATCAGCATTCAAGCAAGAATTATAAGCCTTTTGGAGAGATTCTTGAGGAGTGTTTTGTAGTCTATCCTTCAACCATTCCATGGCTTCTTTATTTAATTGTGCAGGAGTTGAAAGTGTCACTGTCGTTTTTGGCACAGCAAAAAGCCTTGGTATAGAAATACCTTGAAAAGCTGGGTTATTTGTTTGTATTTTTGGTTGATATGGAAAATTTGTTATATTCATGGTTTTACCACTCTGATTTAAAATCATTATTTACTTTATTTATAATTTTATTTTCTTCTTGTTTATATTCTTGCTCGGCTTTCTTTATTTGTTTTTGAGCTTCTTCATAACTTATCTCTTTATTGTACGATTTAATCATCAAATCGTTTATTTTAGAATCAAGAGCCTCTTTCTTTTCTTTTAGCATTTTGCTTTCTTCTCGATGGTCATAATTGAATTTTAAAGTCTTAACGCCAAGAACTGCCGCTATTGTAAGTGATGCAGCAATAAATGCACTCAAGTAAGAAATTGGTGCGTCTAATGGTCTTCTAGGTCTTGCTTTTGATACGTCTTTTTTAACAAAAACATCTTTCACCTTTTCAGCTTTTTTTTGAACATTTTCAGCGATTTTGTCAGAGATTTTCTCTGTGATTTTTTCTTTTGGAATAATTTTTTCTTCTCTAACAACTTTAATTTTTTCCATGTCTTTATAAAGTTGCGAATAATCAGCTGCTTTAAAACTTACCTTCTGCATAATTATATTCCTTTTTTTAACAAAGATTGTACGATATCTTTTCCAGCATTCATAATTTTGTTTAGCGGGTTCAAGCTTTCCTTAAAATCAATGATGAACGGTATTATATTTGGGTTGTGGTTAGCGTCATGTCCATAAGCCATAAGTTCTCGAATTACATCAGAGAGTTTAACGTTTTGGTTTCTTACTCTATACAATGCTGAATAAACACCTGTTCTATCTGCACCGTGTCTACAATGGATAAAGACTTTCTCGCCTTTATTTCTAGCGTCATCAGTTATTTGAAAGAATTTATTTACATCGCTAATTGTAGGATTATTAGTTGAATGCATAGGCAGCCAATGGAAATTCATACCAAGTTTGTTTGCCCATTGAGCCTCTTCTGGCAAACCACCATATTTTTGAGTTTGCGGGTTAAAATTTGTGCAAAAACTTATAATAGTTTTAACGCCATTATTTTTAAGTTCTTGCAACTGCTCTTGATTTGGTTTTGCGCCACGCATCAAAGTTTCATCAACCTCGTGAAAATTTCTTATAGTAATTGTATTCGGAGGTAAAATTGGTTTCGTAACGTTTTTATGATGTGCGTTAAAATTTATATTTTGGATATTAGTGATTTGCATTATATTTCCTAGTTTTTGTTAGTCAATAATTCTAAACCTTGTAAAAATAAAATTTGCTAATATGAAAAATATTATTAATGTCCTTGTTTTTGTTGCAATTCAGAACGATATCTTTTGTATTGGTTATTAAGCTCCGTCAATTCAATCGCCTTATCAATTGCAACAAGTGCGTTTTCATAATCGCCAGCAATTTCATAAGCGTGCGCCAAATAAAAATAAGAAAACGGAGTGTGTTCCATCTCTGCAATAAGTTTACAAGTATTAATTCTCTTCAAATCATACTTCGCTTTAAGTCGTTTTGCCTCAGCAAAATCATCATTTGCACCTTTTGTATCACCCAAAGCCTGTTTTATTTTACACCTTTTTTCATACAAAAAATACGACTCTATGTCGCCTTGAACCTCGTCTATTGCCAAATTTATATATTTCAAAGCTTGTTCATTGTTTACGTTATAATACTTATCAGCATTGTCCACGTATTCACGCATAGTATCTGTTTTAACAATTGAAGTATGAAAATTATATTTAATCGTCAAAGCCTCTTTTGTCGTATTTGCAGGGAATTTGTCAAAAGGTTCTGACTTTCTCAAAGCCTCCATTGCTGATTCATCAAAAAGCGTATTATTAGAGCTTTTCACCATATCTACGCTTACAATTTTTCCCCATCTTGTAACCTTAAACATAACAGTTGCATCACCATCTTCAACAAAATCTGGCGGATTCCAATTGCGTTGAATTTTGTTTTGAAGGGTGGTCATATAAGAAGAAAAGTCATTTTGCAACTCAGTATTTCCTCTGTACTTGTTGTAATCAAATTCTGATGATTGCACAGTCGGACATAAAAGCATTACAAATACGCTTAAAAAAACGAGATATTTTGTACTCAACCCCATAATATAATTCTATACAAAAAGCAAAAAGGTGTAAACTTTTTCTAAAACGGCTTCTGCGAATTTCTCTTTCATCTGCACTCGCTCAATATTTGAAGGCAACAAAACTTTAAAAGTTTCGGTCTTATTCGGAGTAAAAATTGTTGAATACATTAAGCCAACAGGTTTTTCAGGAGTTCCGCCAGTTGGGCCTGCAATTCCAGTAGTAGAAACGCAAACATCTGCACCAGTAACTTTTCTCAAACCTTGAGCCATTTCAAAAGAGCATTCCTCACTCACTGCGCCAAAATTTTCTAAGGTTTCGTTACTAACGCCCAAAATTTTGTGTTTCGCCTCGTTTGCATAAGTCACAAAATTCAAATGCACAAAAGCTGAACTTCCGCTAACGTCGGTTAATTTTGAACTTAACAAACCGCCCGTGCAAGATTCCGTCGTTGCAATTGTTAACTTTTTTTCTATCAAAATTTGCGCAATTTTTTCTTCTATTTTTTGCATAGTTTTCTCTAATAAGTCGTTCTTCTCAAAACAACTTCTGCTCTTTTATTATACAAATTGTGTTTATACCAAACGCCTTCAAACTCACCTTTTGGAGTAAACAAATATTGGCAATCTTTTGACGCAAAGTATATTGCGCTTACTGGAGTGCCAGAAATTCTGTACTGAATTGAATAATAAGGAAAATCTGGGTACTCGCCATTAATTATATCAACATATTTTAGGTGTCCTAAAGCGTCGTAATAGTAAGCTTTTGAAACATCTTTCTTGTCTTGTAGTGCGTACATATAAAGACTTTTCATTTTTTTGAAATAAAAAGCTGAAATATTATTACCTTTATACTCTTTATACCCAGCAGACGCTGCCATATAGTTTTCTAGATAGTTTTTGTCTTTTAATTTATCTTTAAATTGAGAACGAAAATCTTTTTGCTTTTCAACTGGCTGTTCAAAAATTATGTCTTTAACCTCTTGAATTATTGCCTCTCTTTCTACTTCGGTTTTGTTTATCCAATCGTAAGTTACATTAGAAATCAAAACATCATTAAAACTTGCATAAACTGCAATTTGACTAAGCAATAAAATCGTAAGAATTATTTTTTTAATCATAAATATCTCCACTTTTAGTATACTTAAAATTTGCAAATCAGTCTACAATATTTAATAAATTTTTGGTATGATTATATATAAGATAAAGGAAGTATATTATGGAATGCCAAAGAGAAGAAAATTTATTGGAATGCACCTGCTCTGCTACAAAGTGCAAAAACAGAGGAATGTGTTGTGAATGCGTTAAACACCATAGAGAAGCAGGACAAATTCCTGGGTGCTTTTTTCCCAAAAGTGCAGAAATGAAACATGACCGCTCTATTAAATATTTTTTAGAAGTGTTTTCTAAGTTTAAAGACTAGGTGTTATTGTTGGGCAGGTATGCCCAACCGACACTAAAGTTAATAAAACACTCTCCCATAGAGAGGTTGGCGTAAATTTTGCATAAAAATTATAACTATAGATTACTTCGTCACTCTCGCTCCTCGTAATGACTGGGCGTGAAAACGCCTAACTGGGCGTCATTGCGAAAAAATCGCAAGATTTTTGTGACAATCCCTTATAAACCATACGAGCAATCACCTTTCCAACAAGAACAGTTGTTTAAATTTTACCAAACACTTGAAAAGCGTATTATTTAATGTTAAACTCTCTGTATAAAAACCAACACACAAAGGAGTCCCAATGTTTGCCAGCGAAGAAGCAGTAACAAAGCTCTTGACTAAAAACGAAATTCTTAATGTCAAAGGAAATTTGTTTATTTCTAATCCTATAATGTGCAATCTTGGGGAATTTCTAAAAAAACTTCCTCTTGAAACTAAACAAGAAGAAGTTAATAGATTTGATGAAAAATATGTTTTTATAAAATAAAAAGCTCCAAAAGGAGCTTTTATTTATTATTTAACATCTGGTTTATCGTAACCATTATGATATTCATATTCAACTAATGCATAACCATTGCGATTCTTTTGTAATGCATATTGTTGTTTATTACCAGCTAGGCTTTCGTAGATATATTCACCATCAACGATTCCAACATACTTGTAAGTTACATTAGTTTTTGAATATTTAGTTCTCATTGTAATTTCAGTTGGGTGACTACCTTTAGCTTGTTTTACTTCAACATAAGTTGTTATATCAGCTTTGTCACCTAGACCTGTATCTCTTACAAGTTTCATATTGTCTTTGTTAATTTCTGCTTTGCCGTCATAATTTGTGAAACCAAATGTTGCTGCGTATTTTGCTTTAGCTTTTGCTTTTTCTTCTGGTGTTAAAGATGGGTCATTAATCAAGGCTAACAATTTATCTTTATCATCACCAGCAGCTTTTAATTTATCATCAAAGCTACCATCACTAGGTTTTACTTTTGAATCAGGTTTAGCTGCATTGTTTGCACCGTCGCTAGCACCTGTTTTGTTTGACTTACCAGCATCACCAGCTTTGCCGTCATTTTTAGCCTTGCCAGCTTCTCTTGCCTCAGCCTCTTTTATTTTGTCATCAAGACCTCTTCTTAATTGTTTGATGTAATCATTATCATTTCCATCGTCATTACCGTCTAGGTCTTTTGCCAATTTGTCAATATCAGACTCCAATTGTTTCAAGTCTGCTAATTTTGGTTCTTTTGCTTCTGCTAAATCATTTTTTCTCTTAAATAATTTATTCAATTTTGCATAATCAACGTTTTTGCTACCAACGCCGTCTTTAACTTTACCTTTGCCTTCTTCACTGCCGCTTGATTTGCCAGAACTAATTCCGCTAGCACCACCAAAGATGTTGCCAAAACCGAATGGGCTCATGCCAAAACCACCGAAGTTACCAAAGCCACCCATATTGCCAAAGCCGCCGCCAAACATTCCGCTAAAAACACTTCCGAAAGCGTTGCCTAAACCGTAGCCGACACCGCCCCAGAAACCGCCGCCAAAGCCAGTTCCCATGTTGAAGATTGTAGTATTGTTGCTGCCAATGTTTATTACGTCGCCACCTGTTGAGTGGAACATTTCGTAATGTTTAAATGCGCTGTGACAATTAATTCTTGACATACTCTGTACCTCTTGGTTTCTTACATCTGTTATATATATAAAGTATTGAAAAAGTAGTCAATTTCACAACTTGTCGAGATTGTTACAAAACTTAACACTTTAAAATACGAATGTAAAGATTTGTAACAAATTCCTTCAAAAACCTAAAGTTTTTAAAAATTGTGCCGATATATATATTACAAAGGGAAAACAAAAAGGACAGGGATATGGGACTTAATGTATCAATGGATTACTCTTGTCAATTGGAAAACAGAGAAATCTTAAAAAGAACCGCAAAAAATATTTTAACAAATAGTGGTGCTACCCCAGAAGCAACACAAAAAATCGTCGAAAAAACTTTATTTGAAGGTGACAGACTTTTAAGAGAACAATACACCAACCCTCAACTTAATGTTTTAAAGGCAGCTACACAAATTAGTATTAACGAGTCTTTAAAAGAAACTATTAAATATTTAAAAAATCATGCTAAAAAGGACGCAAAAAAAGCTCCAGTTTTTGGCGAATTGTGGAACATTGCAAACACTAACAATGAAGCTTCAGAGAAAAATCCTTATCAAAATGAATTATATGAATATCAAATAGACAAAAATGCTATCAATATTTTTGCAGCATAAAATTCCTTCTTTAATAAAAACTCCTTTCTAAAGGCGGTTGAGAACTTGTTCTCAACCGCCCCTCGTTATTTATTAAAAAAACTTATATTGCAACTTTAACAATTACTTTTTTTACAAACATTTTTTCTTCGTTATCTAAAGCTGGTTGGTGCGCATCTTGCGGAAAAAATACCAAAAAGTCACCTTCCTCAAGAATTTGATAATGTGGTGCAACATTTGCTTTCAAAAATTCGATATCTTTTTCTTCATTGTATTTTTCAGTCGTTGCACAATTCGCATAATCCGTTAAACCAACTTTTTCAGTACCTTTAATCATATATTGAATGTCTATGTACTTTCTATGACCTTCAAAAGGTGCATTGTCTTTTGTGTCGTAGCTTTGAACATTGGCAAATAATTCCTCACCTGCTATTATGTGTTTACCATCTGGCATATTCACCATATCGTTGTTTTTAAGCCATTCAAAACCTTGTTTTAGTCTTTCTGAAATACCGTAATAAGTAGTGGCATGCTCTAATCTATCTTTAATCATATAAGCCTCCTTTAAGTTCATCTTTACAAATCTTAACAAAATAAAAGAAAAAAGGCAATTTTTGAAAAGAAAAATACTTTATATAAATGTAAGGTTAAAAGGTTAGAAAAAAGTTAGGTAGGTTTACTATGTTAATGGCATTCTGGCAAGTCCAGAGATTAACACGCGAAATAAATGCTCTTGAAAGACAGGCAATGGAAACCCGTAACAGACTTTCAAACTATCAAAAGTATGCAGGTATGTTGGGTGGTTCTTCCACAATAACAATGGCAAATGTTGCTGGCATGTCTGCAGAACTTTTACCAAGAGCAACAATGTTTGCTCAGTTCTCTAACCAAGCAAGTTCAATGAGTGCAATGCAAAACTTACAATCAATGAAAATGGGTGGAATGGTTCCTTGGACTGGTAATGCATTAGCTCAATATCAAATGGAAATGAGCGCATTTTCTAAGTTCAAAGAAGAATCAATGAAGGCATTGAAAGAACAAGAAATTCAAGTATTGAACGAAAAAGAAAAAGAAATTCAATTAGAAATGAACGATATAGAACAAAGGTTGTCAATGAAACGTGCAGAACTTCAATCAGTTAAACAACTTGCTAGTGAAGAAGCTCGAGAAAGCGCACCTAAGTTTGGTCTCGGATAAATGATTTAATCTAACTCTAAAAACATAATGTGTGTAGTAAAAACAAGTGAAGTGTATACCTATTAACTTAATAAATTCCCCTCGCCTCTCTCCCGACAGAGGCTTTTTTTTTGCAATTTGACATGGGTAGGGGTAGGGGAGAGGGTGTTAGTAGCTTTAGATTAAATAGCTTTGTCGGTTGGGCATACCTGTCCAACAAATTACCAAATGGACATGGTTTATAAAAGGCTGGATTCTTCGTGCTAATCGCACTCAGAATGACCCGAGATTTGTTGATTTAACGTTACGTTAAGACCTCACCCTAGCCCTCTCCTGAAAGGAGAGGGAATAAGCGAGATTTGTTAATGAGATATAACGAACTCAAGCTTTTCTAAAAAAAATTCTTTTGCCTCTCACGGGCAATTTGGGCGAAAGCGCAGCTTTCGCCCTTTCTCTTTTACAACTTATAACTTTATAAAAAAATCATTGCAAAGCCACGCCAACGCAACAAAGACAAATCTATGTTTTCAAGAATGAGCTATATTGTTGTTGCATTTGTGCAATCAACATATCCATTGATTGGAACTTAGCTTCCAATCTAGCCTTATATCTATCAACTTCTTTATTCGCCTTAGTAATCTTTTTGTCTAAATCTCTAATTTTATTAGTATATGACGTTTCTGTTGAAGCAAAATAACCAGAAACTGATTTCAACGTTGATTCAACCAAGTCTTCCACCTTAGTGAAGACACCTTTATTATTTGCACCACCAATAATAAGTTCTTTAACTGCGTCTTGATCAGCTTCATAAGCCTTCAAGAACTTATCTTTGTCAAAAGTCAAGCTTATAATTGCGCTATTAGCCGTTGAAATATTGCTACCGCTTGCAGAGCTTGCTCCAATACCAATTGAATCTAAGTTTCTGAACACTGTAGTTCCAGCGTCAGAGCTTGTCATCAAGTTTCTCAACTGATTTCTGATAAGTTTAAGTGTTGATTCGTTTTTCAAATCGCCATCAGAAGCAATTGCTTCGTCAACGTTCTTCATCAATTCGTTATAAGAATCCACAACGCTAGAAACGGCGTTTGCCAAAGTTTCCTTATCACGTTCAACCTTCAAGGTTACAGACGAATCTTTAGTAAGTCCTTTAAGATTAATCGTCAAGCCTTTAATTCTAGTAACATCGCTTGTAATATTATTAGAAGTTGAAGTATAAGTTGTACCATTGATTTTGATTTTTGCATTATCACCGATTTCTTGGGTATCAATATTCATCCTAGTAGTTTTCAAGCTACCGTCACCGTTCCATTGAGAAGTTGTAAAGCCCATAATATCAGTGAAGTTGCTTGTTCCAGCCTCAATGTTCACAAGAGCAGCACCAGTAGTTCTTGATTTAATTACCAATTTGCCTTCAACGTTATCCCAGAAAGCAGTCGCATTTGCGGTATCACTAGAGTTAATTTGAGAAATCAAATCCGAAAGTTTTGTATCATTTGTAATTGTGAACACTGCGTCGCCAACCGTAAACGTACCAGCTTTAACATTGCCACGTCTAAACAAACCGTTTGCAGTAATTTTAGAATCACCAATTACGCAATACAATTCTCTTGCACTTTTTGCAACACCAGTTCCATCGCTTGCAATACCAGTAATTGCGCCAAAGTTACTACTATCAGAAGTTGCACCAACTTCAATATTTTTGCCTGATTTAGAATAAATCTTCAAGTAACCGTCTTCAAAAGTTACAATTACGTCGTTGTCTTTGTTGAATTTTTCAGAAATTCTAGATTGCAAAGTTGTGAAGGTATCATTTTCGTCAATATTAATTTGTGCTTTTATACCATCACGATAAATCGTCAATGTTCCTTCTGAAATATTTAAGTCGCTCAACTTAGTATTGCTATTTGCATAATTAGCAACAGAAAGTGTTTTTTCTTCAATATTTGTTGTAGTTGATTTAACGGTAACATTACTTGCTGAATATCCGCCCAAATCGTCATCGTAAACTAATTTAATATTAGTTAACAAATTAGAGGTTGTGCCATCTGGTGTAATTGTCAAAGTATCATAACCGCTTTGCAACATAATTTGTCCGTTAGACATAGTCGCTTCAATTCCTAACGCTCTAAATTTTTCTAACAAACTACCGAACGTATCGTCTGCAGTAATCTTGATTGTATTCTTTTGACCGTTAACTACAACCGTCAAATCACCTTCAGATTGCAATTTTGAGCCGTTCCATGGTTTGTCAAAATAGCTTACCAAAGTGTCTTCTGTTGCAGCAGTGAAAGTAGTTTGGATAGAAGAAGTTTGTTCTAATCCAGAGTATTCCATTGCAGTCTTGCCTTCTTTGAACAATTGTTCAACTACGTTAGAAGAGTTTGTTGTGCTTGTTGATTTCTTCAAGTAAGAATCGCCCTTACCAACAATCGTCAATACAGAGCCGCCGTCTTTTTCAACAAGACTTGTTTCTATACCAAAACTCTTCAACGTATCCATAAAGGAGCCTATAGTTTCGTCAGAAGAAATCATTGCAGTATATTTTACGCCGTTGTTGTAAATGTAGTATTCGCCTGTAGTTACACCCAATTGTGACAACAAAGTATCTCTTGTAGCTTTTGCGTCGATTGTTGAAGTTTTTGTAACGTCTAGTGTGCCACTTTCGTAAGTATTTGTATTAATCCAGTTGTTTAAATCAATGCCTAGCAAAGTCAAAGCGTTTGAAGCTTTTGATGCGTCAGAGTAATTTTGTAACAAACTGTCGCCAGTGTTTTTAATCATCAATTGACCTTTGTCATTGATTACTGATTCAAAACCGTATAACGCAAGTTCGTCCATCAAAGTTCCGACTGTGTCGTCAGCAGTAAGTGAGATGTTTGTTTTTACGCCATCTTTTACAACTGTGATGTAACCAGCTTTGTAAGTACCTTCGTTGATGTCGCTCAATTTTGTGTCACGAGTGATTGCACGGATTTCGTCTGTTGGAATGTCCAAATGGTTAGATTTGTAGATGTTTACGAAATCCCATTGAGCAAACAAAGTAGAAACGATGTTTGAATTTGCACTAGATAAAGCAGAAGTTGCTAAATAAGTGTTATTGTATGCACCAACACTAATTGAGCCGTTTTCGTCAATATCAGCAACCAAACCGTATTTTGCTAATGTTGCCATCAAATCATTAACGGTCATATCTTCTTCAATTTGTTCTGTAGTTCTTACACCGCTATTATAAACATAGAAGGCACCGGTTGTAATACCTAAATTCTTACCGTCTGCACCATTCAAGTCTTTAAGTTTTGTTGAACCAGTTACAACGTTGTTTGAAGTTGTTGTGTAATCTAGTTTTTCGCTTGTTGAATCGTATCTTGTAGACCATGTGCCAGAGATACCGAATTTTTGCAAGATATTTGACGCACTAGAACTTGAAATTCCGTTTGTAGTCAAGTAGCTATCATTGTTACCATCAAAATATAATTGACCGTTTTGAGAAATTCCCACGGTAATTCCGTATTGAGCAAGTTTTGCCTGCAAGGTTTCTAGCGTGTCGTTAACGTCGATATTCAACGTACTTCTTGTACCGTCTTGGTAAACGTAGATTTGACCAGCGGTAATGCCTAGATTTACGCCAGAAGAGTTTGTCAAATCTTTCAACTTGTCAGACATTGAGATTCTACGAGTAATTACCTCGGTATCAGTCAAGTGGTCACTGTTTTGGGTAATTTCGCCCAGCGTCCAATCAAGCAAGCCGAATTTGTCTAAGATGTTTGAGCCGCCAGCAATTTGTTCTAACGTGCTGTTACCAATACCTTCAACGTTAAGTCTGCCATGGTCGTCAATATAAGAATTAAAGCCGTATTGAGATAACAAGTTTCTAAAGTCGCCAACTGTTCTAATTTGGGTCATGTCAACGTTAACAGTGTATTTAACACCTTCTTGGTTAATAATGATGTTTCCGCCAGTAACACCAAATGTAGATAACGCATCAGAATCTTTCATGAATACGGTAGTTGTTTCTAATAAATTTGTTGAGGTGTTGTAAGTCGTATCTGTACCGTATTTTTTGTTATAAGTACCCATCAAGAATGTACCTAACGCTCCGGATATTTCGAAGTCAGTAAGTGTTGAACTTGTCATAGAGAATCTACCGTTAGAGTCAATTCGAGCATCAATTCCGTAATTTGCTAATGCACTGATTACGTCATAAATTGTTTGAGTTTTTGAGAAGTTTAGTGTTACGAACTTGTTGCCAGCGTCAGAAGTTGTGCGCAAGATTAACGCTGCGTTGTTGCCTGTAAAGTTAATGCCTGTGCCATTTGAAAGCTGCAAGTTGCCCAACTGAGTTGTGCCAGAGGCTGCAACCGTAATTGTGTGGTGCAAAGTATCAGAGGTTCGGTTGACTGTAACCGTTTTGACGTTCGTTCTAACATTGCTCAATTTCAAGGCAGTTAAAATGTTACTTCCGCCAGAAACCTGTTGCATATATACGTTTCCAATACCGTCGATTGAAACTTTGCCAGAATCGTCAACTCTTCCGACTAAGCCGTATTGAGAAAGCTGAGTGAAAAATTCGCCAAGAGTTTTGGTTGCATCAACACTGATGGTTACAAAAGTTCCGTCAGTCTTGTGGATAATCAAACTTCCACTTCCGCCACTGTAACCATTTATTGCAGAGATTTTTGTATCACTTGTAAGCGTTACGTTAGAAGAAGTGTAAGTTAAATCATTAGACGTTTTGTTAGTTTGTATTGTAACGGTTGAAGTGCTGTAACTGCTTCCGGTCAAGCCGAACGCACCGCCCCAATTTGTAACGTAACCATCGCCTGTGCCTTGGAATTTCAAGACACCATCTTTAAGTGAGCCGGAAATACCATAGCCGGCTAACTCGTTCATCACATCACCGATAGTCTTATCACCGCTTACTGTTACATTATAGTTATGACCTTGATAATTTACAGTAATTGTACCTTTGCCTGCACTTGTTTGTGAAATCTTTGTTGTAGCTTGAGCGTCATAAGTTACGTTGTGGTTTTGGCGGTTTGACAAGGTGTTTGAACCTGTTGTAATCGTAGTGCTTGTGGTTACTGTGCCGTAGCTTGCGCCAGTTAAGCCAAATGCACCGCCCCAATTTGTTACGTAACCGTCGCCTGTGCCTTGGAATTTCAAAACACCGTCTTTGAGTGAGCCGGAAATGCCGTAACCTGCTAACTCGTTCATCACGTCACCAATAGTCTTATCGCCGCTTACTGTTACATTATAGGTGTGACCTTCATAATATACAGTAATTGTACCTAAGCCTGCGCTTGTTTGTGAAATCTTGGTTGTAGCTTGAGCGTCGTAAGTTACGTTGTGATTTTGACGATTTGATAAGGTATTTGAACCTGTTGTAATTGTTGTGCTTGTGGTTACTGTGCTGTAGCTTGCACCCGTCAAGCCGAACGCACCGCCCCAATTTGTTACGTAACCGTCGCCTGTGCCTTGGAATTTCAAAACACCGTCTTTGAGTGAGCCGGAAATGCCGTAACCTGCTAACTCGTTCATCACGTCACCAATAGTCTTATCGCCGCTTACTGTTACATTATAGGTGTGACCTTCATAATATACAGTAATTGTACCTAAGCCTGCGCTTGTTTGTGAAATCTTGGTTGTAGCTTGAGCGTCGTAAGTTACGTTGTGATTTTGACGATTTGATAAGGTATTTGAACCTGTTGTAATTGTTGTGCTTGTGGTTACTGTGCCGTAGCTTGCGCCAGTTAAGCCAAATGCACCGCCCCAATTTGTAACGTAACC
>CAKVLN010000004.1 GCA_934757275.1 uncultured Candidatus Melainabacteria bacterium | reverse complement strand
TTTTCCATTTTCTGTACCCTTTCTTTTTTATACCACACTCGCTACTTTTGTGTGTCCACTTTTTAGGGTACAGTTCAAGGCTTTGCCTGCTAATCAGCCATTCAATCTACGCTCGTAAGAGCGTAGGAAACAGTAGCGTAGTTTTTCTTTTTTGCTTACTTTTTTCTTTTTATTTCGCAACAAAAAGAAAAAAGTAAGAATCATTTTAAATAAAAAATTTGTTTATTTAATGTACTTTTCTTTCTCTTTTGTTGCGAGGTAAAGATTTTTCACTTCACTTCCAAACTGGTATTGGGACTACAAGTCGGTTTTATTTACCCCAAAAGTACCAAAAGAAAGAGAAAGCACGCTTCTGTTTCCTACAACCTTACGGTTGTTTTTTCTAGCAGGCAAAGCCTGCACTCTAACGTTCGCTATCGTATGCTTACGCATATACGCTCACGGCGCAAAGTGCGTTCAAAGCTATTTATTATAAAATATTTGACATAAAGAAAATAATTATTAAAAATAAGTTAAATTTTGTTACAATTAGTGGAAATAAAATTTTTTATTGATTAGAATATCTATTGGGTATAGAAAGAGGGGAATTTTTTAAGATGAACGCTAATCCGAATAAAGTACTTTTACCTAATGACGTTAGAAAATTATTAAATATCGATAATAAAGAAATAGTTGAGCTTTGTAAAAAAACTTCTGTAAGTCCTAAAAAGGACAACAAAGGACAAATCTATTTTTCAGTAGATGAAGTAAAAAAACTAAGAAATGCAAAATCTTCAGTTGTTGCAGAAATGAATGAAAAAAAGAAAGTGGCATTACCCGTTATGACAAAACCTGATTCACAAGTAGTAGTAAATGGTCTACTAGATACCCTAAGTAAAATGGAAAACAATATTACGACTTCTATGACCAAAATTATTGACGAAAAATTAGAAGGTATGGACGATGTTGTTTTGGAACTTGTTAGATGCAAAACTGAAAACGAAAATTTGAAAAACAAAGTTAATGAATTGAATAAAGAAAACTTCAAACTTAAAAATGCTCTAAATAGCTTTAAACCTTTGATTTGCGGTTTCTTTATTAAAAAAGAAGAAGATAATATTTTATTATAATGGAAGTCAATAAGTGAATAGATGACTGAGTGAATAAGTTCATTTTAGTTATTGTCAATATTAAACTGAGTTAAACATTGAATATATTTAATACGAACTTATTAACTTATTGACCTGTTCACTTATTCACTTCAAAGAAAAGGATTTAATCATGGCAAAAGCGGAAGAAACAAACGTATCAGATGAAAGAAGTAAAGCACTAAAATTAGCGATAGAAAAAATTGAAAAAGATTTTGGTAAAGGTGCTATTATGAAGCTTGGCGACAAGCCAGCTGTAAGCGTAGAAACTATACCTACTGGTGCGTTAGCGTTAGACGTTGCTCTTGGTGTTGGTGGTATTCCTCGTGGACGTATTATTGAGGTTTATGGTCCAGAATCTTCTGGTAAAACTACTTTGGCACAACACATTGTTGCTGAATGCCAAAAGAAAGGTGGAATTGCTGCTTTCGTAGACGCTGAACACGCTCTTGACCCAGAATATGCAAGAAATCTTGGTGTAAATGTTGATGAACTTTTGATTTCTCAACCAGATACAGGTGAACAAGCTTTGGATATTACAGAAGAATTGGTTCGTTCTGGTGCGGTTGATATCATTGTTGTCGATTCAGTTGCAGCACTTGTTCCAAAAGCTGAAATTGAAGGTTCGATGGAAGACCAGCAAATGGGCTTGCAAGCAAGATTGATGTCAAAAGCTTTGAGAAAATTAACTGGTATTATCGGTAAAACTAATACAACAGTTATTTTCATTAACCAATTAAGACAAAAAATTGGTGTTATGTATGGAAACCCAGAAACAACAACTGGTGGTAATGCTCTTAAATATTACGCATCAGTTCGTTTAGAAATCAAACGTGTAGAAGGGTTGAAAGGTGATGGCGAGGATATCGGTAATCATGTAAGAGTAAGAATTTTGAAAAACAAAGTTGCTCCTCCTTTCAGAACTGCAGAGTTTGATATTATCTTCGGTAAAGGTATTTGCAAAATCGGCAATATCCTTGATGTGGCTGTTGATTTGGATATTGTGAAAAAAGCTGGTTCTTGGTTCAGTTTTAACGATGATAAATTAGGACAAGGTAGAGATAAAGCTAAAGAGTTTTTAGCAAATAATCCAGAAATCTTAAATCAAGTTGAAACATTGGTAAGAGAGAAATTAGCTAATAGTTAATAAGTCAAGAGTCGCTATTTTATTGAGTTTAAGAAAATAGTTGACAAATTTATTTAACTATGGTATAAAATTATTGGGGTAAATGTATATTTTTGAGTCTTGCACATATTGCAAGACTTTCTTTTTTTGTATTAAAATTTACAAAAATAATAAAATTTTGTATAATAATCATAATAGGAGGAGATTTTAATGGACGATTTTAAAATAATTATTACTGTTTCAGGTTCTGATAAAGTTGGTATAGTATCATCAATTTCGTCTGTTTTAGCAAAATATAAAGTTAATATTGAGGATATTAAACAAACTTTGATGCAAGGTCATTTTGTGATGTTTATGTTGTGTGATATTGAACATGCAGACTTGAATTTTAAAGAACTAAAAAATGTTTTGATTGAAGAAGGTAATAAACTCGAAGTTGAAGTTTGGGTTCAGAAAAAAGGTATTTTTGAAAAGATGCACACGGTTTAAATTGAGTAAAAGAAATGTCGGAAGAAGAACAAAAACTCAATGAAATATCAGATTTTTTTAGACGAATGAGTAATAAAATTAAGCTTGTTAAACTTATTACTCAAGCTAAACGTGAATACGATAAATATGATTTAAAAAACGGATATAAAGCTTTAAATCAAGCGTACCAGATGGATAAAACTAATCCTACTATTTTAAGAGGGTTTGGTTGTTTCAAGCAGGCGGAAGGTGATTTTGATAAGGCGATTGAGTATTATAAAAAGGCGGTAGAATATTCTGACGCTAAAGAGGTTGAGTATAGCTTGATTGGAATGGCTTATTATTTGCAAGAAAAACTTGATGAGGCAGTTGAATATTTTAATCTTGCAATCGATGCAAATGATGATTATGACAAGGCTTATGAGGGTAGAAATCAGGCAATGCTCGAAAATCATTTGAAGATTATTGATTTACAAGAAGCGTTAAAAAAATATTTCTAAATTTAATCAAGCCTAAAATAGGGCGTTTAGTAAAAGATTTAGCAGTTACTTCTGCGCATAAAACATTCTAATATTAATTTGGAGCAAAATATGTTCCTTATGAAAGTGAGGTTTTATGCAAATAAAAATATTACTTGTTGAAGACCAAAAATTAATGCGAATTGGTATAAAATCACTGTTTTGTGATTATCCAGAACTCGAAATAATTGGCGAGGCTGTAAATGGTAAAGAGGCAATAGAAAAAGCTCGCTTAATTAAGCCTGATATTGTGCTTATGGATATTGGACTTCCTGATATTTCCGGCATAGAGGCTACAAAACAAATATTAGAATATAATAACAATATAAAAGTTATTATGCTAACTTCTCATATTTCAGAAAACGAGTTAAACAATTCTTTGGTTGCTGGTGCAAGTGCTTATGTAATCAAGGATATCAGTACTGATTTTCTTATGAGTGTTATAAAAATGGTGAAAGAGGGTGCAATGTGGATAGATCCGCATGTTGTGCCATTTATTAGAGATAAAAATTGTGGTGTAATTCCATCTCGCCAACTTTCAAGAAGTGCTTTTAAAGAAAATCACTCGAACTTAACTCAAAGAGAATATGAAGTTTTGAAACTTGTTGTTGATGGTCAATCTAATAGCCAAATAGCTAAAACTTTGACAATTAGTGAACATACTGCAAAAGCGCATGTTTGTAATATTATCCAAAAATTGGTGGTTGATGATAGAACTCAAGCCGCCGTAAAAGCATTAAAAGAAGGTTTGGTCTAAGTTGTAATGGTGTATTTTGCACTATTGCAATTGTTATAAACTTTCTATTGCTTTTTTATAATCGCTGTTTCCGTAAATATAACTTCCTGCAACGAGAGAATTTGCGCCAAGAGAAGTACAAATTTTTGAGGTTAAATTGTTTATACCACCATCAACTTGTATTATTAAATTTTCAGGCGCATTTTCTTTTATAGCAGGAATTTTCATTGCGCAATCGTGCATAAATTCTTGTCCGCCAAACCCAGGTTCGACAGTCATTACTAGCAATAAATCTATTTTGTTTAAGAATTGAAAAATTTCTTTTGCTTCAGTTTTTGGTTTTATTGATAAACCAACTTTTACTCCAAAATTTTTAATGAGATTAATAACTTTTTCAACGTGTTCTGAATTTTTGCATGCTTCATAATGAAAAGTTAGAATGTCAGACCCAGCTTTTGCAAATGCCTCAATGTATTTTTCTGGGTTTTCAATCATCAAATGTGTATCAAGAATTAAATCAGTTGCTTTTCTTAATGATTTTACAACAGGCACACCAATTGTTATATTAGGTACAAAATGTCCGTCCATAACATCTATGTGTAGCCATTTTGCACCAGCTTGCTTAACTGCCTCTGCCTCTTCTCCAAGCTTTGCAAAATCTGCTGATAGTATTGAAGGTGAAATAATAATTTTTTCCATAATCTTATTCTATCACACATATTGTTATTTTCTCAGATTTTGTATATAATGACTTTATGGCTGAAGATTTAATGGAATTTAAAAAATATTTAAAGAAATTACAACGTATTGTAAACAATGACGCAGAGTTCAATTTTTTCGGTTCACATTTTATTAAAAAAAACAAAATTGATGATGTTTGGTGTTGCGTATTAGCTAGTTTACCAGAGATTTACAAAAAAAATATGAAAACTGATTTGGGTAAAAAATTAAGCTCTGTTATTGCGTATAATCATTTGTTTGATGCACTTAAAAGAAAATGTCCTTTCAGCGCACAAATGTATTCTTCAAATGCAGAAGAAGTGAATAAATCAATTGATACAATTTTAGTTACGATAGAAAAAGATGTTATTTATTTAGAAAAAAATTCATGAATACTCTCTACTCGTTGACTTTTATCATCTATTTGTTGTACAATTTTGGTAACTATCATACAAATTTAACGGAGTAGAAAATGAATACACAACAAGATGTTATTTATGGTTTAATGAACGAGTTAGAAGAAGCGTTGGATAAGGGATTACCGCTTTTAGGCTCTGTTTCTATTGTTAAAAAAGATACAGTTACAAACATCTTGGATAAGTTGTATGCAGCACTTCCTGATGAAATTAAAGAGGCAAGAGCTTTATTAAGACGTAAAGACGAACTTCAATATGAAGCACAACAACGTGCAGAAAAAGTTATTTCTGATGCTCAAGCTGAGGCAAACAGATTACTTAGTGAATCTGATTTGTTGAGAGCTGTTCAAAGAGAGGCAGAAAAAATTAAAGAACAAGTTATCACTGATTGTGAAGATATTAAACGTAAAGCTTTAGAAGAGGCTGATAGCGTTAGAAATCAAGCAATTGATGAAGCAACAAGAATTAAAGACGGTGCAACTGTTTACGCAGAACAAGTTTTGGCAAGTATTGAACAAAACTTAGGTCAACTTCAAGAAGTTGTAAAAAATGGTCAGTTGCAAATGGAAAGAAGACGTGCTGAATCTGATGAACAAATGAGTTCTGGATATGTTAACCAACGTCAAGAATACGCACAAGATTTTAAAATGAATTAATAATTGGTGCAAAAATTTGCACCATACGTTTTTAGTAATAATGGATTGCCACAAAAATCTTACGATTTTTTTGCAATGATACTTTGCTGGAAATGTAGCACCATTAACTTTCTAACCCCGCCGTTTTAAACCAAACTCAACTGTTTTGCAAAATGTTTTCTCAAAAACGAAGGTCTGTGGTATTTGCACAATCCGTGCTTGTCTATTGCGTCAAGATGTTCTTTGGTTAAATAACCTGCATTTTTTGCCCAATTATACATCGGAAATTCCTCGTGCAATTTTTCCATGTATCTATCACGAGTAACTTTTGCTAAAATACTAGCAGCAGCAATTGATGCAGATTTTGAGTCACCTTTTATCACAAATTGTTGTGGATAATTAAAGTTTTTAATCAATTTATTTCCGTCTACAAGTATCATAACATCAGGAGTTTTAATAATTTGTGAACAAGCTAAATTCATAGCTTTGAGTGATGCATTCAAAATATTGATTTTTTCAATCTCTTCAACTTCGACACAAATAATTTCGTTAAGCGTATTGTTTTTAATCACGTCATAAATCGAGTTACGTTTTTTAGCAGTAAGTTTTTTGGAATCATTCAAAATCTCCAAATCTTTGATTAAACCTTCTGTGACTTTTTCAAAACAAACGGCAGCAGCAAACACACCGCCAGCGGCTGGTCCACGCCCAGCCTCGTCAGTGCCAATAATAGTCTTGTTGAAATTTTTGTCAAATTGAAATAAAAGTTCTGAACCCATAAATTTATCCAATTACAGGTGCTACAAATGTTCTTGTCGCCAAGTCTTTATCAAGGATTAACAAAGCTTTTTTATCCTCGCCAATAAGTTTTAGTGTAGCTAAAACTCCGCCAACGTTAGCTTCTTCTTCAACTTGCTCTTTTATGTACCAATCCAAAAGGTGCATTGCAGCTCTATCTTTAACTTCTTCTGCAACGTCCATAACGTGATTAATTCTTGAAGTTACATATTCTTCGTGTCTTAAAACTTGTTCAAACATTGTAAGTGGACAAGTGCCTTCTAGTTCAGGTTTTTCAATAGTTCTAAGTTCAATTTTACCACCTCTTTCGTTTAGGTAATTTAACATACCCATTGCGTGTGCGTGTTCTTCTTGAACTTGAACATCAAACCAATTTACAAAACCTTGCAAATTTAATTCTTGAAAATAAACCTTCATTGCTAGATACAAATATTCTGAATAAAATTCTTTGTTAATTTGTTCATTAAATGCTTCTTGTAATTTTTCGTTAATCATATTTCCCCCTATTTTATGCGTAATATTTTAGCACAAATTATGTTAAACTGTTTGTATGATTAAATATTTTTTGATAGTTTTTATTTTGCTTTTTGTTTGGTCGTTTTTTATTGAGCCAAATCTACTTATAGTAAAGAATTATACTTTTAAAGAGTTTGGCGATAAGAAAATTGTTTTTGTAAGCGATTTTCATATTGCAAAAAATGACATAGCTAGATTAAGAAAAATTGTTAACACAATTAATGAGATTGAACCAGATTTGGTCTTGTCTGGTGGTGATTTTATAAAAGGTCATGACGGCAAAAATACTTTGCCTATTGAAGAACAGGTCAAAGAGTTTAAGCGAATTAATGTGCCAATTATTACGGTTTTGGGAAACCATGATGGCTGGTATAATAAAGAATTAGTCAGAGAAACTTTGCAGAAAAATGGAATAACCGTGCTTGAAAATTCTAATACAAAGTTTGAAGGAATTTCGATAGCTGGTGTAGAAGATATTCAAACGGGTTTTCCTGACGTAGAATTAGCGTTGATTGGAGTAGAAAGCCCAACAATTCTGCTTTCTCACAGTCCAGATATTTATTATGACGTACACGAGAAAGTTGATTTAATTTTGGCAGGACATCTTCACGGAGGTCAAATTTATTTGCCTTTTATCGGCGCATTAACTGTTCCGTCTAAATATGGTAACAGATTTGTACGAGGCTTAATTAAGGAAACAAACAACAAAATGCTTGTAACAAATGGTTTAGGCACAAGTATTCTTCCTATAAGATTTGGGTCAATACCAGAAATTGTTGTGATTAGCGGTGAAGAAGAAAATTAAGATTTTTATAAATTCTTAATATCAAAACTATTGACCTAATTAAAAAAATAATATAAAGTTAAAACATAAATTTGAGTGTAGAGTATACAATTATTAAGAAGAATGGAGGATTCGTATGGATTTTCAACACCAACCATTAAGTGGCGTGAGCTACACAGATGCGGACATTAAAAGACTTATAACTGAGTATAATGTTCAGTTTATCAAATTACAGTTTGTTGACATAAATGGTCAAGTTAAGAATATGGCAGTTCCATCTGAACACATTGATAGAGTTCTTAATAATGAGATTATGCTTGATGGCTCATCAATTAAAGGTTTCAGAAATATTGAAACTTCTGATATGTTTTTCTATCCGGATAAAAACACTTTCCAAATTTTGCCATGGCAAGAACATGATGGCAAAAATTCTGCAAGATTAATCTGCGATATTCATAATGCTGATGGAACTCCTTTTGAAGGTTGTCCTAGATGTAACTTAAAAAGACTTATGGCAGAGGCTAAGAAACTAGGTTTCTCTATGAATGTAGGCCCAGAGGCTGAATTTTTCTTATTTGAAAAAGATGATGAAGGCAAAATTACTACAAAAACTCATGACAGAGCTGGTTATTATGATGTAGGGCCAGATGATTTGGGCGAGGCAGTTCGTTCTGATATTGTTAGTACTCTGCAAGAAATGGACTTTGATATTGAGGCATCTCACCACGAGGTTGCAGATGGTCAACACGAAGTAGATTTCAAATATTCAGACATTTTGACAACTGCTGACAATGTTGCAACCTTTAGAATTGCAGTTAAAGCGGTTGCTGCTCAATATGGCTTGCACGCTACATTTATGCCAAAGCCTGTGTTTGGTATTAATGGCTCTGGTATGCACTGCAACGTATCTTTGTTTAAAGACGGCAAAAATGCTTTTTATGATGAAAAAGCTGAATACCAATTGTCAGACACTGCAAGATATGCAATTGGCGGACTTTTGAAACACATCAAGAGCATTACGGCAATTCTTAATCCAACCGTAAATAGCTACAAACGTTTAGTTCCAGGTTATGAAGCTCCTGTTTATATGGCGTGGTCTTTAGCAAACAGAAGTGCCTTGTTAAGAGTTCCTGCAAAACGTGGCATGTCTACTCGTGTTGAACTTCGTTCCCCAGACCCAAGCTGTAACCCTTATCTAGCATTTGCAACAATTTTGGCAGCTTGTTTAGATGGTGTAAGAAACAAAATCGAACCACCAAAACCAGTTGAAGCGAATATTTACAAACTTTCTGATAGAGAAAGAAAGAAAATGAGAATTGAATCTCTTCCAGGAAGTTTGAAAGAAGCTTTGGTTTATATGGAAAAATCCTTGATTGCCAAAACTGCTCTCGGCGAGCATATTGTCGATGAATTTATGACTGCAAAAGAAATTGAGTGGGATTCATTTAGAACCTATGTTTCTCAATGGGAAATTGATAAATATTTAGCACGATATTAATTTTGTGAGTTATGTTGTGAATAAACTAAGACGCCGAGCTTTTAAGCTCGGCGTCTTTGTTTACACTAATTTAATTGATTATTTGTTCTTTCCTGTTATCCAATTCCAAGCACTTTTTATGCCATTGCCGACCCAGTTAACAGCCGATTTGACACCTTCAAAAACTGCTTTACCGGCTGGAACAATAGCATTATTCCACGCCCAACTACATGCTTGACCGAGTGCTTTACCAGCTGGAACGATGGCTTTATTCCATGCCCAACTGCAGGCTTGTCCAACACCTTTGAAAACAGAAGGTAATGCTGGAATTAGTGCCATACCAGCTGCGTAGCCTAGTCCAATGCCAGCTCCCATTTCAAACATGTTTCCACCGCTATTGCTAAAGCCGTAGCCAAAGCACCCTGGGGAAAAAGTTGTCGGCATCATCATTCCGAATGATGGGAAACCGCAGCAGCCAGAATTTATTCTTGCACCGTTTATTACAATGTTAGTTGTGTTACAAAAGCACATATTTTATCCTCGTTATATATAAAAAGCATTTAACTTGTAAAAAATTGCTCTTCATGAGGAGTTAGTGTTACAAAATTTAACAAATAGGTGTTTATAAGAATATACATTGATAATTTTAATATTTTTTGATAAAATATATCAAGAACTTTGAAAATACAGGCTAAAGATTTTGACGAACATTTTAACTATCAACGATAGGAGGTTAGAATGATAGTTGAAATCAACGAAAAAGAATTATTGCTATTATTAGCAATAATTCTTTCAATCCTAGTCCTTTAATAAGGGCGCAGGTCTGGGTGTATGCGTCACCCTTGCCTGTATTTTTATTTTAACATGTTTTTTAGATACTTCAATAGTTTATAAAGGAAAAATATGAATAATTATTACGAATTAAGAATTTCAATTAATCCAGAAATCGAAGAAATTGTTTCTGATATATGCTTTTCAAATTTTGATTGTGAAGGCGTTGTTTTAGCAGAAGAAACGTATAAAGACCTTGTGATGACGGCAACTACAAAAGGTACTTTAAGAGTATTTTTGACCGATTTGAACTGCAACCCAGTTGAATTATTAAAAACAGAACGTGAACTTTTAAAAGAGCGTGGTTTTTCTGACGAAGAATTGGGCAGTTGGGAGATTACTGTTGATGAAAAAGAAAACCAAGATTGGTCAAAAAAATGGAAAGAAAAGTGGACAGTAACGCATGTAACTGACAAAATTGCAGTAGTTCCTAGTTGGTTGACTTATGAACCAAAAGAGGGTGAAATTACTATCACGCTTGACCCTGGGTGTGCATTTGGAACGGGAACGCACCAAACTACACAACTTTGCATGAAGGCAATTGAAAAGTATTTGAAAAAAGGTGACAAGGTTGCAGATATTGGAACGGGCTCTGGTATTCTTTCGATTTGCGCTATAAAATTTGGTGCCGCATCAGCCTATGGTTGTGATATTGATGATACCGTGATTGATGTTTGCAAAGAAAATGCAAAGATTAATGGAATAAATGTTGCGGATTACCCTCAAGGGGAGGGTAGCCCTGCCGTAACCTTTGAATTAAATACTGCTGATAAAATTACTGAAAAATTTGATTTTGTTTGTGCAAATATTCTTCATAATGTTTTGGCTGAAATCATGGGTGACTTGAAAAATATTATGAAAGATGATGCAATAATGTCTTTGAGCGGTATTTTGGACGAAAAGAAACCAGTTGTTTTGGAGGCTATTGAAAGAGAAGGTTTGAAGATTATTGACACTATTTCTCAAGACCAATGGATTAGCTTTGTTGTAACAAAGTAGAAGAAACAGTTACTTACAAAGGTTAATGAAAAATTCATTGAGAATTGCATATAATAGAATATGTATGATTCTATTTGGTACACAAATCTTCCGAAACCTTTCTTGATGCCGCCAAATTGGCTATTCGCTCCAGTGTGGTTTGTTCTGTATTTGATGATTTTTTTGTCGTTGGTTATTTATACAACGACAAAAACTCGTCATAATAAGATTGTCGGTTATATTTATTTTATTGTTCAAATGCTTTTGAACATTGTTTGGTCGCCAATTTTCTTTTTGATGAAGAATGTTGGCTTAGCACTTTTGGTTTTAGTATTTTTAGATATTTTTGTGTATTTAACAATAAAGAAATTTTATGAAGTGTCGAAAATTTCCGCACAAATCTTGTACCCATATTTTTTGTGGATACTGTTTGCAACATATCTTAACATGGCGATATTTTTTAATATTTCTTCTTAAATATTATTTTCTAAGTTATTAATGATTTTTTTCTTTAAATCAGTATCAATATTTGCTTTTTTTATATGGTCGTAGCCAATTTTTTCATCATTTTGAAGCGCATAAATTAAATTTGTTTTAGAATTGTAGCTGCCTTTTTTACAAAATTCGACTGCATCTTCAATATTTAATTTATCAGATATGTTTTTTATATCTCTGTATGACATTCCAAGTTTATTAAATGTTTCAGAAATTAGTTTATTTTGTTTTTCCGTAAATTTTTCTTTTCCACTTAGAGTTTTAGTAAGTTTTGACCATGCGTCAAAAACTGCATTTTCGTCTGGCAATCCAATTTCAAACTGGTAATTAAAGCGGCTCAAAATTGCATTATTTAATTTTATAGCAGTATTATCACTTTTTAATCCGTTAGGGTCTTTATTCGTAGCTCCTATGAAAATTATATTGTCACATTCGGATTGTAAATCTGTAAGATATCTTTTCATTACATTTACTAAATCTTCTGAATGTCTTGTATTGCTTCCGTTATCAATAGATATTGTTCCGTCAATTTCGTCCATGAATACTACAATTTTTTTGTTAGGATTATTTTTTGAATATTCTTTTATAGATTCTAAGTATGAACTTAGTTGACGTGGTCCTTCTGAAACATAGCTTGAATCAAAAAGTTCTTTGTTTAAACTAATAAAATCAGCATCTAGTTTTTTAGCGATTCCTTTTGCAGCAGTAGTTTTTCCTGTTCCAGGAAGTCCCCATAAAAGAATAGACACAGAATTTTCAATTTTGTGTTCTTTGGAAACTTCTTTGTTTTTAGACAAAATATCTATTTGGTTTACAAATTTTTTAAGGTTGTCTAGACCAGAAATCTCGTCTAATGACATAACTGATTTGTTATTTTTTAGATTGCTGAATACAAGTTTAGTCGTATCACCCGCATGAGTTCTAACATCTTGCTCTTTTTTAGCTAATAGTTTTTTTATTCTTATTTCTGATGTTCTATCCAACATTAACAATGTGCTTAAACCAATTAAACCAATAATAGACGCATAATTAACCATTTCTTTTTTTGTTCTTTTATTGTCTGTTTGGTTGTTAGTTTCTTTTACATTGCTATAAAAATTAAGATTATTATTTACAGGTAAAACTTTCATTTTGTTTCCTAACTATTTTTTTCTCGCCACAAATCTTCCATGCAATTACGAATTTTATTTATAGTTTCATCAATTCGCTTATTTTCATTTTTATCTTCTAAAATTCCCAATGCGCCAAAACCTATTTCAGAAATTCCTAATGAACAAATTCCTAAAATTACTCTTGTTGCCATATTTTCATTTTCACCACCTGTATCAAGTGTATCTTGCCAAGTTTTTAAAGAATCAGATACTGTCTTTTTCTTTTGTATAAATTTATCCTTCCAATCTGGGTTATTCATTGCTTCTTTTGCTTCTTTAATTATCCAATCATCATAATATCTGCCATTAGCAAAGCCTTTAAATGTTTGCATATTATTTTTATTAATAATATTAGAGTTTTCAATTTTTTGTATTCTCATTAATATCTCCTTGTATACTTTCAACAATTATACTAAACTCTCTAAATATATATTTTGCTAGTAATTTTTGAAAATGTTACATTGCTTATAATTAAGCATAAAAAAAACGACCATTTAATGGTCGTTTTTTTATTTAACTTATCAAACCAACAACTACTTACGCAAAAAGTCTGGAATTTGAATGTCTGAGAAATTAGACATTGTAGGAGCTTTTGGCTGTTGTGTATTATTGAATGCACCTGAGAAAAATTCTGCTGCGCTGATTGAACGGTTTTCAACTTTTTCTTCAATTGGCATTTGTGATTTAAGTTCAAAACCAGTTGCAATAACTGTGATTTGAATTTCGCCTTGAATGTTATCATCAACAACTGCACCAATGATAACTCTAGCGTCATCAAGAACTGCATCGTTAATAATGTTTGTTGCATCAGTTACTTCGTGTAATGTCATATCAGGACCACCTGTGATGTTAACGATAACACCAGATGCACCATTGATTGAAGTTTCAAGAAGTTGAGAATTGATAGCGATTTTAGCAGCTTCAATAGCTCTGCCTTCACCAGTACCACGACCAATACCCATAAGTGCTGAACCAGATGCAGCCATTACACTCTTAACGTCTGCAAAGTCTACGTTAATCAAACCTGGGATTGTGATGATGTCTGAAATACCTTGAACACCTCTTAGAAGAACTTCATCAACAACGATGAATGATTCTTGAAGTGATACACGTCTATCAACAACATCTAACAATTTATCATTAGGAATAACGATAAGAGCATCTACTGATTCTCTTAATTTTTCAAGACCTTGTTGTGCTTGATTTTGTCTTCTCTTACCTTCAAAAGAGAAAGGTTTTGTAACAACACCGATTGTCAAAATGCCCAAATCTTTAGCGATTTTTGCAACCACAGGAGCAGCACCAGTACCAGTACCACCGCCCATACCAGCAGTTACGAATACCATATCTGCGCCTTCAATTGCGCTTGTGATTTCTTGTTGTGCTTCTTCAGCTGCCTTTTCACCAACTTGAGGTTCACCGCCAGCACCAAGACCGTTTGTCAACTTAGCACCTAATTGAATTTTGTTTTTGCAAGTTGAGTATTGCAAAACTTGTAAGTCAGTATTCATCAACCAAAATTCAACACCTGTCAAACCTGACTTAATCATTCTGTTAACAGCGTTTCCACCGCCACCGCCAACACCAATAACTTTGATTTTAGCAGGGCTGATGCCAGGAGCTGGTTGTTGAGTCATATTATCTGATGATTGAATGTTTTCAATATCTTTTCTTCCGAAAATATCTGGTCCTAAATTGTCCACAATTATTCCTCTTTTATTTTTTCTATACTATACCACTATACTAACATACTATTTTAAATAGAAGCAAATGTAAAGTTATAATCAATAAAGTTTAATATAAATTTACATGACGAAACCATGTAGCCATGGGGGGTTAGACCATATTTTGCAAAAAAGAAATTCATTCTTTAGCAGGATAAAAAACTCCTTAATATATGTGATAATTAAATATATTGAGGACTTTGTATGAAGAAAATTTGCTACGTTTTAATTTTATCAATGTTTTCGACTTTGTTTTTTTCTGCTTGTACCCTAAAACAACAAAAATCAACTATGGTTCAAGCAAAAAGACGCTTTGCAAGATACGTTGAACCTCAAAAACAATCAAATGTTGGTAGTGTAGATTTATCAGAAGGTCCAAAATTAAAATATGACGCAGATTTTGGTCCTAAAACGCCAAACTTTGATATCAAAATAGTTAACCCTTATTAAAATTATGGACAATAATAAATTTAGCAATAGAAAATTCGTTGGAAGGTTAATTTATTCAGTTTTAACACAGAAAAGAACTGTAAGAGAAGCAATTTTACTTTTTCCTGACACAAAGGACAAAGATATTGAGTGTGCTTATCACGCTTTAGTTCATTACGAGGCCGACGAGGATATTCGCTACCAAGACATTGAATATCGAGAAGAGCAGGACGATTATTTGGAATTTATTGCGCAAACACTTTCGAGCGGTAAAGATTTGCCTAAAAATATTGTTGCAGACTATGAAGAATATTACCACGGCATTTCGCACAAATGGCAGACGGGGTTTAAAGGGTTTTTGAAGGAATTTCTTAGATATATTAATCTTTCATAAAATTTTTTTACCACTTGCATTTTATTTTTTATGTGCAAAAATAGGATATGGAATTAAAGTGTAATATTAACCCTTATTATTTTAAAGATTTCGCCCACCCTCCAAAGATTAAGGGCAGTGACTTTCACGGATATCAGTTTGTAGAAAAAACGTGTGAAAGTGTGGATATATTTACTAGAAGACCAGTTGCAGAGAAGAGTGCGACTGGTCTTCGTGGTTTTGCGGGCAAAGTTAAGCAATATGCTAAAAACTATGTGAAGAATATCAAACATACTTATGATCACAAAATTATATTTGCGATGGTAGAAAAAGAGTTGTTTGGCAAAAATTCGATTGATAGTTTGACCCACGACGCAGATAAACTAATTCTTTATACATTAGGTTTTCCAAAATCTTTTGTATCTAATTGGCACCGTAACCATTCTGTTCACCATACAGAAAGTGGCAAAAGTGCTAATTTGAGAAGTATGTTATGCGATAATATTGCCTCTTCTCCAGAATTTAAGCCAGAAAAGAAAAATTCACTAAGAGATTATTACAATTCATCAAAAGAACTTCAAGGCGTAAAAGGCTTTGGTGAACTTCTTGAAAAATACAATTATGGCGAAAATTTAGATTTTGATAAAATTAAATCAACAAAAGCTAAAAAATATAATGGTTTTACAAATATTGCATTAGCTACAGCTAAAACACTAATGTTGCTATTAAAAACAGGAATTACTACTTAACTTCTTTTAATTCTGCCCAAATAACAGGGTTTGGAGTGTCGCAATCTATTACGTCAATTATTCTGTAACAAGGAATTGGCGAGGTTGAAATGTGCGCAACTCCATCAACATTTTGCTCTTTGTTTACGCCAAAATGTCCGGAAATAACGGCTTTAACGTTTCTGTTGTTATGTAAAATCTTCAAATAATTTTCTGGTTTATAAGTGTAATATGTTTCTTTTTCAGCAGGTGGAACAATTGGGAAATGTTGCAAGATAATTACATTTTGCTTGCGATGTTCGCTCAATTGAGTTTCTAGCCATTGCAAAACGTCATCTTTAAAATATCCGTTTGTCCCAGGGATAACGTCTTTTGAGCCGTCAACAACGATAAAAGCGATGCCTTCACGTTCAAACACATAATTTGGGTGTTCAAATTTGTATTTGCGCATGTGGTGCTGAATTTCTTTGATATATTGCTTTTTGCTCATTTCTCTGTGTTTGTTAACGTCCTTGTCGCCAATCACCATATAAAAAGGACAGTTAAGCTTTTTGGCTTCTTTTAAGAACGCAGCTAAATCTTCTTTGTCAGGTTTATTTATGTTGTCGCCAGTAAAGACAACAAATTTGACATCTTTTTGTTTGTTAATATCTTGTATAGTTTTAGCGAAGGCTTCGTTATTTTCTTTTGAGTTATAACGAACATCAGTGACTTGTACAAATCTCATGTCATTAGCATTGCAAGCTAATGCAGACATCAATAATAAAACGCAAATGCTTAAAAATTTTTTCATTCTCTACCTCGACAGAATGATTTTAGCATAAAAACACTAGAAAAAGTTGAAAAATAGTTTATAATGTACATGCAACGTACAATCAGGACTAAAAATTATGTCTTTTGATTTTAACAGTAATGTCAACCCAATTAACAAAGCCCAAGCAACTTACAAAGATGGTGGCGGTTTAGGCGGTGGCGGTATGTATATGCGCCAGAACAAAAAACGTAAAGACCAGCCCGAAGATGACATGTTTGAACGCAAGGAAGAAAATGAACCGAATGAGATTTTATTCGAGACAGAAGAGCCTGAAATTCAAGAAAAGGATATTCCAGAAAACACTTTGTTCAACAAGTTTGTAAATTGGTTCAGAATAGGTAATGCCTAAGATTTTTTAGTAAAGTATTCTTTCACTTTGTTATAATATTTAACGCCAAAATCTTTGGTCTTAGCGCACCAATCGTAAGAGGTTTCTGTTGCTTTTGACAAATATTTTTTAATATTGCCATCTTTTAATTTAGATGTCCAATTAGCTTTGTGTGCGTAAGCTAGTCCGCCAATTGTTACGCCAGCAGTGATTGCAAGCCCTAAGAGGGTTTTGCCAAATGAAGAGCCTTCTTTATGCTCTTTGCCTTTAAAGTTCACTGTGTCATGCTCTGGAGATTGTACAAGAGTAACGCCATCACTGATTTGATCGTCATCAATTTTTCCAATACTTCCTGCGGATTCACTTCCTTTAGTTGCCATTTTATTTTGATATGCAATACTTCCAGCTGATTCTCCACCATAAAAAGAAACGTTATTCATAAAAACCTCCATATAGAGTTACCTTCTATATCATGTAAAACATGTTTTAAGCAAAATTTGCCTTTTTGTTACAAAAATTTACATTTCAAAGGGAATAGGGGAATAAGGTAATAAGGGAATAAGAGATTTTAGAAATATTTTTAATAAAAATACGTTAATAAAACGTAGTAAAAAACAGAAAATTTAAAACCACTTATTACCTTATTCCCTTTTTATCATTCACTTTTCTTTCCCTTCAGGCTTCCAACGCCTTACGCCTTAACACTCCTCTTATACTCAAGTTGTTTCTTTATACACTTCTGAGAAATCAAGTCCATATCAGCTCCAGACATTTCGACAAACTCAAATGATGCTTTGAACATGTTGTCTTCATTATCTGTGCGCACAAATTTTGCCTTCGTCTTAATATCTTTAGGTTGAAAAAGGATATCAAGGTTAACTTCTTTTGGAATATCGATTTTTTGAGGCAAAATAATGCGTACTCCGTTCGCAGAGATATCATGAACTTTGCAAGGAATTGAATGTTTGTCAAAGCTCAAAATAACATCTTCTTCCATACGAACTCGAAAATATTCTCGGTTTTGCTGATATTCAATACCTAGAGGAGTTTTTATTGAAAAGAAAACGAACGGTGCTTGATTTTCAATGTATTTTAGGGTCGTCGTTGTACGGTAAAGACCATTGTCACAAACAAAACTCAAAGAAATATCTTGCGGTGTTTGAAGATACAAGCCGTCTTCAAATTTAGCGCAGGCAAAAATTTCTCGCTCGCTCATATTTTTAATTGCCGCCTTAGTGCAACAAGCGTTGTTTTGCTTATCCTTGTAAACAATTTTTATGTAGTTGATGTTGTCGAGATTAAGATTGAATTTCATTTGTACTTTCTAAAATTTTTTTCTAATAACCTCTTGTATTATAACAAATTTTGCGCCAAAATGGTACTCATGAAGGGTATTATTTTTGATTTTAATGGAACTTTATATTGGGACTCTAAGTTGCACTATGACGCTTGGAGAGATTTTTCTAAGATTTTAAGAGGTACGGCATTTACTGATGAAGAAATGCGTGAAAAGATGTTTGGGCATACAAACGAGGATATCATCGAGTATGCAATAGGCAAAAAGCCAACTCCAGAAATGGTGGAAAAGTACGCAAAAGAAAAAGAGGCATTGTATAGAAAGCAATGTCTGATTGATAGAGAAAATTTCAAACTAGCTCCTGGGGCAATTGAGTTTTTGGACTTTTTGAAAGAGAACAATATTCCTAGAACCATTGCGACTATGTCAGAATGGGATAATGTAGAGTTTTATATAAAAGAGTTTGATTTGCCAAAATGGTTTGATGTTGACAAAATTGTTTATTCAAACGGCAAAATTCCTGGGAAGCCTGCGCCTGATATATTTATGATAGCGGCGGATAAAATCGGACTTAACCCAAAAGACTGTATTGTTGTAGAAGATGCAATCGCAGGGATAAACGCCGCAAAATCAGCTGGAATAGGTAAAGTTATTGCAATAGCGTCTTTAGAGCCAGTTGAGTTTTATCAAAATATTGACGGAGTTTCATCTATAATTAAGAGTTTTGATGAAATTGATAGAACAATGTTTGAACGCCCAGCGGTTGTGAAATAAGTGAAGGAACTTAACCGCCCTAATTAGGGAGGTCGCAGTCGTTCTTGAGCTTTGCGAAAGTTACGAATGCGGGTGGGTATTAGATAAAATGACGCTAACCCCTTTATTTATTCAATTCGTACAAAAATCTCAACCCTTCAAGTGTCAAATAAGGGTTTACGAAATCGAATTTGCGTGTCATGTATTTAGAAATTAAATTAGAATATCCGCCTGTTGCGATTATGCAAGCTTTTTCGCCCAACTCTTTTTCACATTGCTCAATTAAACCTTCTATTGCGCAGGCAGAACCTCGAATTACGCCAGAAAGTATAGCGTCTGAAGTGTTATCACCAATCGCATTGTTAACGGTATCTGGCTCGATTTTAGGCAGCTTAGAAGTGTTGCGGCTCAAGGCTCTGAATTGCAAATTAAGCCCTGGCATGATTACACCACCAACAAAATCGCCCTCTTTGTTTACGATATCAAAAGTGGTCGCAGTGCCTAAATCGACAATGATAGCAGGCTTTGAATACAAAACATAAGCCCCGCAAGCATTGGCAATTCTATCTGCGCCAGCCTCTTTTGGGTTTTTTAGTTTTATATTAATTCCCAAATTAAGTTTTGTTGACAAAAGCAAGGAATTTATGTGGAATACATTGTCTGTAGCGTGTTTTAAAACTTTGCTCAGTTCATCAACAACTGATGCAATTATGCAAGCGTTGATGTCGTATTTTTTAAACAAAGAATGAAGTAAGATTTCATACTCTTCTTGCGGAAGCTCTTTATCTGATGCCAAACGGAAGGTTTCGAGGATACTTTCGTTCTCAAACACACCGAGCGTAATATTTGTGTTACCTATGTCGATTGCCAGAAGCATTAAACTTCTCCATAATTCTTTAATGCGCTTTCCAAGATTTGTTTCATTTCGTCACGATAAGATTTTGGACTTACGATTTCGCATTTGTTGTCATAACGTAATAATCTTGAAAGCAATAATTCTTTATTTTCACCTCTATTCGCAATAGCTTTCCAGCCAATTCTATCGGTTTTCGTATACTGCTCATTAGCCCTCAAATCATACCTAGAAGCTAAATCATCACGAATAAGGAAGATTACTGCCTCGTCGTTAAAGTTTTCAATAAAGCGTTCTCTTAAAACTTCTAAGCCAGAAAGTCTTGAGGCGTCAATCATTCGCTCTTTGTTTTTGTGGAAAACATTGTAGAAGGTTTTACCTTTAACATTGGTGATTTTTAGAGGTATGCATTCCATAATAATTCTGTTTTTGAACATCAATTTGATTTTGCGTTTTTCGTTAATTGCATTTTCAAAAAGCTCTGCGCTCATCTCGTAAGTAGATTTGTCAATTCTGGCAATCTTTTTGTTAGAATAGCGATTAAGTTTTTCAAGAAAACTACCAAACAACTTATGATATCTTTTGGTCATTTCTTCGTTAACGATAATTTGCATATTATTCAACAAAACTACGTCTGAGTCAGTGAGTTCTAAGCCGAAAGGCATATTAGTTACAAAATACTTATTATGAATTTTTGGAATTTCTATTCCGCAATATCTGCAAGTATTAATATATTTGCTAACTACGCTATTATTAAAAATTGGTTCACTTTCGTTTGCATTAAGCTTTTCGATAAGTTCATTCATTGTAAAATTGCCTTGCAACAAGGTTTGCAAAGTTTTGATTACTTGCATTGAGGAGAGGTTTTTCTTTTGTGATAATTTCTTAGGCATCATAATTCTTCCTCATATCTTTCAATTTTTCTATAATTTTTGCTCTAATAGCTTGTGGTTCTAAAACTGTACAATTTGCGCCAAAAGAAAGCATTCTCTGCACTGCAACAAAATCGTTGTGATACTTTCCTTCTACAATATGCCCGTTTTCGTTTGTTTCAACGATTTTTTCGTTTTCTGCAATTTCATTCATGCCAAAATCTTTAATCAGAAATTTTACACAGGTTTCTTTTACCTCAATATTATCCTTGTTTTCTTTGCGAGAAAGAATAGATTTAATACGTTTAATATTAAAAATTACAGATTCTTGTTTTTTTAAATCATAAGCATAAAGATAAATTTTATCGTTTTGGAAGACAAGGCTTTGAGCGCAAACTTCTTTTTTACCACTCTCTTTTGCGGTTGGACTCTTATAAACAAAATTCAAAATACGATTGTTTGCACAATCCTCTCTATACTTGTCAATTTCTTCTATATTAAATTTTTTTAACGAAGAAATGCCATATAATTCCTCTCTTACATCATCATCAGCTATATGAAACGCAAGTTTCTTAAATAATTCATCATATTTTAATAGCAACGAAATATCAGCATTATCCTTTATGCGTTTATAAATTTTATTTAGCAATGAAACTTCTTTACTGGTAATGTCTAAACAAAATGGGTGTTTTGTCAAAACATATTTATAACCAGTTTTTGCACTTGAGCGAGAAATCTCGCAACCCATTATTCTCAATGTGTTTAAGTCAATTCTTAGTATGTCATCAGAGTGTTCTGGCTCCATAATTTTTAAATCAATAAATGCCTCTCTAATTTCTTCTAATGACCTTGGTGCTTTCATTAACAAGCCAACTAGAACTAAAGCACGAGTACCGGTCAATGAAATTTGATTTAATTCAGTATCTTCTAATAATTTAAACACAAATTACCCTCTTATTTTGTGCAAAAAATTGTTATTATTGCACGCTTTTATTTAAAAAACTTATTTATATTATTTACACAAATTAAATAAATATTCAATAGTACTTTCACAAAACCGTCTATCCTCCGAGCTAAAAGGCAATACATCACCAGAGAAATTACGTTTAACATTTGCAAGTACACTTTGCTGTTTACCTTTTGGAATATAATCAATTTTAGTTACGATTGTGAAAATTGGCAAATTGTATGCCTCAACCCATTCTCGCATTTGGAAATCATTCTTTTGAATATCGTGTCTTGCGTCAATAAATTGAATTAAAGACTTAATTTGCTTGCGGTTAAGCAAATATTCTTCCAAATATTTTTGCCACCTCGCTTGCGCTTCTCTTGAAACTTTTGCGTAACCATATCCAGGGAGGTCGGCAATCATGAATTTATCAGAAAAGTTGAAAAAATTAATAAGCCTAGTCTTCCCAGGAGTATTAGAGGTTTTAGCAAGTTTTTTGTTGTTGCATAGAGCGTTTATAAATGAAGATTTTCCCACATTAGAACGTCCTAAAAGTGGAAATTCTGGGAATGGAAAATCTGGACATTGAGAAAGTTTTTCTGCGCTGATAATAAAATTTGCGTTAAGCTGTTTCATGTTCTTTTTCTTCCTGTTTTTGTTTTGCTCTATGAGTTACAAGTGAAAGCAAGTTGTATAATTTTTCGTTGTTCACAACGGTTAATTGAGCCTTGTTCTTCATCAAAGAAACGTCAATTGAAGGTTTATTCTCAAAAATATTGCCAGTTTGAAGGCTGACAATCTGTACAAAATTGTCTTTTAGAATGCTTAGGGGTTCTTTTAAAAATATTTCAAAGGTTTTAAAAATATTCATATTTGTTTCCAACTTATTATGAGTATTGTATACCAAAATCAAATTGTTGAAAAGAGGAAATTTCTATTTTGCTCTTACATACATATTTTCTTCCTTGCAAAGTTTCGAAACATAATCTATAATTACTGTAAGGTTTAGATTGACACGATGAGAGAAACAGAAAAGCAATATATAGAAGATTTTAAGACGTATTTGAGTGTGGAAAAGAATTTTTCGGAACATACTCTTTCTGCTTATACTTCTGATATTGTTAGTTATATTTTATGGCTAGATAATGTGAGTTGCGTAAATGTTGATTTCACTAAACTTCGAGAATATTTGCATTTTATCCAAAGATTTGAGTACCAAAAAACGACGATTGCAAGAAAAGTTGCAGCGATTAGGACTTTCTACAAGTTTTTGTTTAGAGAACGCTATATTGACACAAACCCAGCAGTATCACTTTCTGCACCAAAACGTCCAAAATCTTTGCCAAAATTTTTGACACCAGAAGAGGTTGAGCAAATTCTTAACAATGTCAAAATTGAAACGCCAGCAGGTTTCAGAAATCGTGTTATTTTAGAATTACTTTGGGCAACTGGCATGCGTATTTCAGAATTAAGTAACCTAAATTTTGGGGACTTGAATTTGGACGAAAATGAAATAAGAGTTTTTGGTAAAGGTGCAAAAGAAAGAATAGTGCTGGTTTCAGATAGAGCAAAAGGATATTTACTGCAATATATTAAATCTGCCAGAAGTCTTATTGCTCCAGAATACGATACGGGCGAAATCACTGACGATACGCCTTTATTCATCAATAATACAGGATATAGGCTTCAAAACAAAACCGTAAGAAAAGTTATTAATGAAATAGTTGAAAAAATCGAGTTGCCTAAAAAAGTGACACCGCACGTTTTTCGACATAGTTTTGCTACAAAATTGATTGAGAATGGTGCAGATTTAAGGGTTGTTCAAGAACTTTTAGGACACGCTGGCATTTCTAACACACAGATTTACACACACATTTCTATGAAACACATGAAAGATGTATACGAAACTGCGCACCCACACGGATAGTTTTAAGAGTGGCTAACCTTTCGCTAAAATTTTATTTGATTTTTGGTTCGCCATTTATTAGTTTTAGGACTTCAACAACTCTCGGCATTTGACAATCAAAAGAATAATGCGCCTTTCTAATAGAGCATTCACTGCAATTGCCGTTAAGTTTGTAGCACTCAATTGCTTGTTCAGTCCAATTTTTTGTAATTGATTCAGACATCGTAGGCTGAATAAGAACTTGATTTAACATTTACACACTCTCCCATCGTAGTGATTGAGTTCAAATTTTTTGAACAAAAACCCCATGATGAAATTGTAAAATATAAATCACAAGCACACATCATATAAATAAATGATTTTACATTGGATTATCAATACAAAGTTTGTTCAAGTAGTTTTTAATCAAAGTTGTTCTTTGATTTTGGTCTTTAACTTCATATTGCAATCTATCTAACTTGTTTAAAATTTCGCTTGCTGGAATATTGAATTTGCATTTCTTTAAAGCTTTTTCCCAGTTTGCATAATCTTCTTTTGAATCAGCATGTAATAAATTTGCGTTATCTGCGGCAATGACGATTTTCTTAAAAATGTTTCTGACATATTTTCGCTTATCACCAGCATCTGGAGCTTCATAATCTTTTGTAGCTTTATTAATAAATACTTCAAACAATTTGGCTGTTGTATTGCCATAAGATTTATCATATAAAGTATCTATTTCATCTACTAGGTATAATTTCCCTGCCCTTGCAACTATATTATTGGGATTGATTGAGTCAAATAGACAATAACTTCTAGGTCCTAATTTTATTTCATTTAGCTTTGCAATATCCTTTGCCAATTCGTTATAACTCGCTTGAGTAATTCTTGCAAAATGCGGTAGATATTTTTCTCTATAATATTTATTTATACTTCCTTTTGTAAAAGTTTTTGTATAATGTTCAGGAACTCCGGCAGGAACATGTTTGCCTACGTTTTTGAGAATTTGAAATTTGCCAAGCTTAACTATAGCTTCTCCAAAATAATTATGTAAATCTTTAAAAATGCCTTGACCAAAAATAGGCTTCTCTGGCAAATCTTTGACATCAATTTTTGCACCAACAGGAACTCTTGCAACATACTTTCTAGTAATTTTGTATACTGCATTGTGGCTTCCTTCTTCAATAAATTTTTCCGGAGTTATAACATCTTTAACTGCTTTTTTTATTCTTGTAGAAAGCTCTAATAAATCGCCATCAGTTAAAGAACTTTTTCTCAAAGCCTTGTCAACAGAAGTTTGCAAATTTCGTGAATTGCCTTGAAAATTTGGCTGATTATTGTATTTAAAACTATATTGCGGGGTTGATAAAATATTCATATAACGATAAAAACCTGTAAAAAAATAATTTGCTAGTTGATATCAAAAAACAATATTTATCATCATGCCAGAAATAATACTTATCAAAAGCAAAATAAAAATAATTTTCATTGTATCTTTAAAATCGTTATTTTTAAGCAATACCAGCAAACCTAAACCAGCATTCGACAAAAGTCCGCTCATCACTGCGCCAAAAGAAATCGTTCCTTTAATTAACATCATTGTCAAACCGATTGAAACTGCGCAATTTGGAATTAAGCCGACAAACGATGCAATAACTGGTTGAAGGAATTTGCTACCACCAATCAAGCTATCAACATCAACATTTGTCAAAAAGTAATTAAGAATTAGTGTTATTACCAAAATAAAAGCAAACACATTTGTTGTGTGCAAAATTGGGTGAATGATAAGTTCTCGCTTACTACCGTGTTCAATATCGTGCTTGCAACAACCCTCTTCTACTATATCAATTTCATTGGTATCTTCCCTAATAATTTTTTGCGGAGCAAGGAAATCAATTAAATACCCCATTAGAATACCGATAAATAGCTTAATTCCAACGATTGGAATAATCAAATAAACTTTTGCAGGCGTTGCCAAAAGTATAGGAATTGTTTCATCGGAAGTCGCTAAATAAACTGCAATCAAACAACCACGAGTGATAATTCTATTAGAATATAAACTGCTTGCGATTACAGAAAAACCGCACTGCGGAATAATTGAAGCTATTGCACCAACAAGCACGCCACTTTTGCCAGATTTTTTAAGTAGAGCGTTTATCCTATCAGCGTGATAAAATTCCAAAATCTCAATTATGACAAAAACTATAAACAAAAATGGTAATAAATGAATGCTATCACACACTGCATCAACCGCCCAATCAGCCATTGGAAGTTTTTCCACGAGCGTGTCAACAGGAGCGAAAAGACTCTCATATAATCCGTTAATTTTTTCCAGCATTGATATTAACATATTGCAATTAAACCTCAAAAATTCTTATTAGTCGATGTTATACTAGTCGAACAAAACCAATTTTCAAACATTTATTTGAAGAGTTTTTTGTTCAAACTATCCGAAATTTTTTTGTAATCTTTACCATAATGTACAGGTTCAGACTGTTCGATTGAAACTTCAAACGCTGAGTCATCAACCTTTACGTCCATTCTTGCAGGGACAATCAAGTTTGTCGAATTAAAATACTCGATACTCTGTTTAGAAGACAAAAATTTCAAAAATTCTTCCGCCTCTTTTTTATGTTTTGAATTTTTAGAAATTGCCCAACCAGAACTATCTAGTGGTACAGTTCCACAAAACGGTATTATATCCCAATCAAAATTCGCAGTTTCTTTTATTTTTGGATATAGCCATCTTCCAGAAAGATAAAGCCCAATTTTGCCTTGCAAAAACATTTGAGCAAGCGTAAGACTTCCCACCTCGGAAGAAGTTGGCGCATACTTGCCTTCTAAATTCTTATAAAATTCTGCCGATTTTTGTGGGTTGTAGATATCTTCTTTCATCGTCAAAACATAAGGGAGCATAAAATATAAATCTTTTTCAAAACTAATTCCGTACGGTTTTACATCTTTTATCGCTAAAATCAATTCGTCCAAATTTTTTGGCGTAGTTTTTACCAGATTTTTGTTGCGGTAAAAAACAAGCGTTGAAATATCTCTTGGAAGAGCGTACAAATTGCCATCAATACTCATCGCCTCAAGTGCTTTTGGGTTGAAAGCTTTTGTATCGACAACCTCGTTCAGTGATTCAAGCTTATTTGCATAAAGTGGCAGGTATAAATTATTAATGAAAATCACATCTGGAGCTTGATTTGAGGCGAAAAGCAAATGAATTTTCTGAAAATAATTTTGTGGAATATGCAAAAAATTTATCTTGATATTGGGGTTAGTTTGTTCATAATCTTCGATTATTTTATCTAAAATTTTAACCTCAGTGACAGACCCCCAAGAAGAGAAAGTAATTTCTTCCTTTGTATTTTTAGAGCAAGAACAGAACAATATCGAGAACAAAAACAAAAAAAACAGACGTTTTAACATAAGTCCATTACAAACTCCATTTTGTCATCTTTTACATTAAGAATAAACTTATGCACTCCAATTCTAACGATGTATCTAATCGTGCCATCATCAAGTTTTTCGCTTTCTCTAGTTTGTAACTTTTCGTTCTTTAATTGTTCGTAATTTTTTATCTTGAAGATTTTGTCGCCAATAAAGCCTAAAATTGTGTAACCGCTTGAATTTTTGGCAAGATAGCAGCCTAGTCTGTCTGTAATGTTTGATTTTGTAATAATTTCATAAACCTCATTATCAATAATGAAAGTCTTATTTTCGTTTTCAACTGGCTTATCTTCTTTTGGTTCTTCAACCTTGTTTTCATCTTGTTTAAGCGTGTTTTCGTGTTCTTTTTGAAGTTGTTTTTCAGCTTGTTCAGCCTTTTTCTCTTCAATTGACTTAATCAATTTTTGAGCCTCGTCAGAACGCTTAGGTTTCTCGCTTGGCTTTTCACTTGGCTTTTCACTTGGTTTCTCACTTGGTTTCTCACTTTGTTTCTCGTTTTGTTTTTCAGAAGGAGCTGGCGCTAATGAAGCAATTGAAATATCATCTGCCATTTGCTTTGCGTTATTTTTCAAAAATTCTTCGGGCTTAACATCAAAATCAACAAAATTGTTGTCATAAAGTGATTCAAAATCATCAACATCATTTTCTTGATTATTTGTTATTTCAATTTGCTCTTCATTAACAATTTCAAAATTCCCATCAAGTTTATTAAACTCTTCTTGTATATCAGAAACTGTTGGCGCGTTACTGTCGTCAAAATCGTTCAAAAATTCTACATCTTCATTGCCGTCATAGATTGGCTTAAAGCTTACGTTAGAAATGTTCTTCAATAGAGCGTCTTCGTCAACTTCTTCAACAACCTCTTCTTTATCTTCGTATTTTTCAGGGTTGTTCAAAGCGTCTTCTAAATCTGGCAAAATTCCTGCAACAGACATTTTAGGCGCATCATATCCAGATACTGCAAGTTCTATTGCGTCTGATGGTCTTGATTCGTAAGCCTCGTCATTGTTAAGCTCTTCTGCCAAATTAGGAAGTGCGTCTTTTAATGAAAGCGTGCTAACCTCGTATCCTTCGCTAAAGTATACAACATCTGGCTTAACTTCTGATTCGATTTTGCGTCCGCCTTGTCGTTTCAATGCTTCCGATAAATCAGGCAACATATCTTTTACATTAAGAGTTAAAAGTTCAGAAGATTTATGTGGTTTAGAATTTTGTTTTTTAATCTCATTTTGCATCTGATTAATGCGTTCAGGATTAGTTTTTAAATCTGTTATAAAATCGTTATCCAACTCAACGCTCATAAGTTTGTGTAAAGCGTCAACATCATCTTTTGTGAACGATACATTTTGATTAACAGTGTAGGTTGTGACAAAGTTTTCTAACAATTCTCTTTGAGAAGGCTTTTTCTCGATTGGGTTAGTGACAACAAATTTTTCAAGATTTCTCATTGTATCATCACTAATTTCAGAGTTCAGAAGTTTTTCGATTTTTTCAATATCAGATTTTGAGAATTTTAAGTTTTCATCATTAATGAATTTTTCATACAATTCTTCGTCAAAACCTTCTTTTTCTTCCTCTACTTCTGCCTGTTCTTGTTTGTGTTCATCATTTTGCAAGAAATGTGTGTCATCAAAAGAAAAACCGCTTAGAAAATCTTCTAGTGCGCTATTTTCTCCCTCTTCATTAAGATTGTCAGCCTTAGTTTCTGCCTGCAAAGGATTAGTTTTTTCTTGGAACAATTCGTCTAAATCTACAACAACATTTTCAACTTGTGGAGTTGTTTCTTCTGATGTTGCAGGTGTTGCAGCTTGTGTCGGAGTAATCTTAAAGTCATCAATCGGCATTTTGGTAGGTCTGGAATACATTCTATCCAACTTGCTAATTGTATTCTTTATCTGCTTTCTTTTAGAGGAATCTGCTTTTATCTGCTTTTTCTTAATATCTTCATCATCAGAAAAATCTGGTTGTTCGCCAATAATCGCTGCCATGTTGTTTTTTGCTTTGATAAAGAAGAAGACGCAAAGTATGATTACAAGTAAAACACCTAAAATCATCAAAACAATGTCAGAAGTGTTGTTATCAGTGGTCTGTGGTAAATTAGCTTTTGCTATTGCGTTATTATCATCAGCGTCTGTTTGAACATTGCTTGAATTATTTTGACTGTTTGGTTCAAATTGTTGAACGCTCTTTTTGATATCAACAGGGTTGGTTTGGTCAACACCACTTCTTGAACGAATAGGAGTAACTCTTTCAGTTTTTTGACGTTGCGAACGTGCTGGAACTTCTCCAATATCACCACGACTGCTAGTATCATAATCCTCAACAATTCTGTTTTCTTGTTTTTCAGAAGGTGTTGTGGTGGAAGTTTCAGCTTTTTTCTCTGGAATATAAAGAGCTTTTTGCGCAGTTAACATAGCATTTGGAGTGGTTTTGATAGTTATTTTTGTGTAGCCTTTACTACTTGTAGTATAAGGCATTGTCCTAACATTTACGCTTTCAACATCGCCAGCGAGTTCTGGTGAAGAAGGCATTTGGCTATTAGTTTCTGGGAGCATTATTACATAAGTTGTAGCATCTTTTTTTACGGGCGTAATCGTCTGTTCATAATTTCGCTTGGTAAGCAAAGTCATGCTAACTGCCCCGCTTGCGCCACTTTCAAATTTTAGTGACATAAGGCTGTTTTTATAATTTTCTGCTCCAAAAGCTCCAACTACCGTGACCACAGAAGCAAGAACTAATGCGATTGTCCTCTTTTTAAACTGCTTCATATTAAAAATTATTTTAGCACAATACGCCAAATGTGCCTATACTTTATTTATTGTAAAAAATTTAAAAGTTATTGGGGCAAAAAACTGCACTCTATAATTTTTTAATAAACTACATATCTGTAATAATCAGTCTTTTATCCTCTGCAATTCTTTCCACGTTCAAAATTGTGTACAAGCTGCCGTTGTAAACAAATTCACTTGAAAAATAACCGTCACTCAGATCATTGATTTCGTCCTCTTGAAATTCAAATAATTCGTTTATTCTGTCAATCAAAAATGCAAGTGTAAGTTCACCAGATTTAACGATTACAACAGGTTTTTTGTCGTTGTTAGTGTTTGTATCTAAATCTAAGAAATTTTTTAGATTTATTACCGTAATATATTCACCACGCAGGTTCATAATTCCTTCGATGTAATTCGGAACTCCTGGAACTCTTGTGATGGTCGCATCTTTCAAAACCTCTTTGACATAATCTAGTGCAATACAGTACGAATCTTGATTTAGATTGAAAGAAATATACTTGTTTTTTACATGCAATTCGCCAGAAGCAAGTTTCAAATTTGACTTATCAATTATTGCATGCGTGCGTTTTGTCATTATTGCTTTTGAAACTTCGTCTTTTGGAAACAAGCTCGGAATATCAACTTCTTTCCACTCTTTGTGTTGTTTCAAGAGGTTTTCAATTGAATAAATATTGATTATAAAAATTGTTTCTTGGTTGATTTTGTACAAAGAATCAACAACAGTAGAGGCGTCAGTGTAAGGAATTGTGTCAATTAGCGTGCTTTCTAACGGCAAAATTCCTATAACCTTGTCGGTTACAATCCCAAAAATCAACTCATCTGTTTTGACTATTACAAGCTCGTTTTGGGTTGAATACGAAGGAACTTCAATATTTAAGTAAAATCTTACATCAATAACATTGATTACAAAGTTGTTGTATTTTAAAAGCCCAATAATATTGTTTGGCAATTTTTGCGGATAATCTAGAGCTGGCAGTTTCATAATCTCCAACACATTATTAGAATTAACCGCATACTTATTTTCGCCTATCTGAAAATACAAATGCGAATTTTTCTTTTGCTCAATAAGATTACTGTTGTTCATGTAATACTACTCTGTTTCTTCCACTCTCTTTTGCTTTGTACAAAGCCTCGTCTGCTGATTTAAGAATTTCTGCAGGCGAATTAAACCCTTGATAATTCATTGTTAAGCCAATACTTACAGTAACTTTTGATTTTATACCATTGTAGTCAAAATCATAGTCTTCAATCATTCGTCTTAAACGTTGCACTGGAATAACACCGCCTTCTATGTTGGTTTCAGGCATAATCATAATAAGCTCTTCACCGCCGTATCTATACAATAAATCAGTTTTACGGAAGGCTTGTTTCATTAGACTTGCAACCGTTTTGAGTACATAATCGCCATATTGGTGTCCATAAGTGTCATTAACTTTTTTGAAAAAGTCGATATCCAGAATTGCAAGGCTGAAATCAGATGGGTGACGCTTTGTACGGTTAAATTCTTGCTCTAAGCCGATTTCAAATTGGCGTCGATTGTATAAACCTGTCAAACCATCAAGAACGGACATAAATTCTTTTTCAGAATATTGATATTTCATTTTGAAGATTGTAAGAAGTTCGCTCAACATAATATCAAAGTATCTAAATGAAGCGTAATCCATATCTTGACGGGTGTAGAAACAAATGCCGCCAATTAGTTTTTTATCAAAAATCAATGGAATGATGATTTTTGATCTCAAATCAGAGAATTTGTAATCTAGTTCTTTTCCTAGCAAAATTCTAACAACTTCAAATTTGGTATCTTTAACTGGCTTAAACTCTTCCATTTTTTTGAAGAAGTCGTATTGAATATCAGAAAGCACGCCTTTGCTGATGTTTCTACCCAGTGTATCAATGTATAAAATATTTTCTGCGTAATCGTCTGGCGAGGCGAAGTAAACGCCAGCCATACTGTATTCAACAAAAGAACTTAGCAAAGAAAATAGTTTTTCAACTAAAATTCTTTCGTAATTCATAAAATCGCTCAGATTTCTGAACTCGTTTGCAAACACAGATTTTAACAACAAATCGTTCAAAATCGTGTTTAATCTGGTTTGAGCCGAATTATCTGAATTTGCTTTTAGTGCAATATTTGCTTTGTATTCATCACTAAGCGGATATCTTCTAAGCGTTGCGTTGATGTTCTTGACAAGTTCTTTTATGTCGATAGTTTTTGATAAAAATAATTGCGCTCCAGCCTTTTTACCCCAAAAACTGTCGATTTTTTTGTCAAGCACAGTTAGCAAAATTACTGGGATTTTTTTTGTTTCGTCAATATTTTTAATCATTCGGCAAAGCTGATAACCGTCAATTACTGGCATCATAATATCTGAAACAACAATGTCTGGAATGTAGTCAAATAGCTTTTTGTATGCTTCTGCGCCATTTGTAGCGGTTTCAACTTCAAAACCATTTTGTGTTAAACCCTCTTGCAAAAACTTTAATTGCGTTTCGCTATCTTCTACCAATAAAACTCTTACTGCCATAATATTAAATATTCCAATTTTAACGATTTTAGTATAAAATGATTATATAATAAATTTCAAAAAAAAACTATATAGGAGAGATAAAGTGGCTGGAGTTCAAGATTTTGAATTAAAACAGAAGTTCAATATTAAGTGTATGATTGATGTGTTTGTTTTTACTGCAATTTGTATACTTTTTTTATTCTTTGCAAAGCTTAAAAACATTGCACCTTATGATACCTTTGTATTTTTAGCAATGATTATTGTTCTAAGAACGGTTGTTCACTTAATTACAAAACAGTGGATTGCAAAGTCTATAAAGGATTCTTTGACTAGCCAATCAGACTATTTGTCAACAACTACAACTGAAATTCTTGACACTTTAGGCGAACAAAAAAGAAACTTTGAAACTTTGGCAAGCAATACTAAAAATATTTCTTCTCTTGTAGAAAAGCTTAAAACCCTTTCAGAAGATTCTGTAACGACTTCTAAGAATACAGAAAAACAAGTTAGCCAATCAATTAGTTTCTCAGAAAAAGAGCATGAGGCAATTTCTTCTAACGCTGATAAAATGCTAGTTTTAAGACAAAAAATACAAATGATTGCAGAACTTATTCTTGAACTTTCTGAACATTCTCAACAAATCGGTAACACAATTAGCGTAGTTGATGATATTGCAGAACAAACAAACATGCTTGCGCTTAATGCGGCAGTTGAGGCAGCAAGAGCAGGTGAGCATGGCAAAGGTTTTGCAGTTGTTGCTGGTGAAATTCGTAAACTTGCTGACGAATCAAAACAAGCAATCACAAAAATTACTTCACTTACAAGCAATATTCAATACACTACAAATTCAACCGTAATGGCGACAGAAGAAGGCTCTAAAGAGATTGAATCAGTTGTTAAAGATATAAACGTAGTTTCTTCAAGTTCAGAAAGCTTGTTAAATCAAATTAAAGAGATTTTAGACTCTTTGGACACACTAAATCAAAATGCCAAAAAGCAAAATGATATTATCGAACGCTTGAATATTATTGATGAAGAAAATACAAATATTGCTGAAACTCTTTTTCAAACAATAAGTCTAAGTGCTGATAAAGTGTCAAAGTTGAATAACTTATCTAATAATATCAAAAATTCTGCAATAGAAGGTTAAGAAGTTGGACTTTTTAGATAACGAAAGCAATAATAACAAAAATAGTAAAGAAGTTATGGAGATTTTTCGCTCTGAATCTGATGAGATTTTGGAGCGAATTTTCAACAACTTGTTTTCTTTAGAAAGTACACCTGCAAACAAAGAATTAACCAATAATGTTTATAGAGATTTGCATAGCTTAAAAGGTGCAGTGCGAATGATTGGATACAACAATATCCAAACGATTTTGCACAAAATGGAAGATATTTTTGACAGTGTAAATAGCAACAAATTCTGCTTAAACGTTGATATCCTAAAAGTTTTGATTAATTCATTGGAGGTGGTTGCAAGATTTTTGCAAGAGTCTATCAAAAATAATCGTGAAATTATTGATGATAGTTATACAACAACGATTGCCGAGTTGGAAAAACTTTCTGGCGAAGAAAATGAGCAGCCAAGTCCAGCTATTTCTGATATTCAAGAGGTAAAGCCTAGTAATTCTTCAACCAAAGAGTTAATCAAAAACCAAGAGGCAATCAATTATGCGTTCAATAACTGCTTTGAAATTATTGATAGCATTGTGCCAGAAGAAGAATCGCAAGACATTGTTCTTTTAGAAGAAGAGGCGCAAAAGATTTACGAATTTTTTAAAGATTCTGATTTGTATGAAGTAAAAACTTCTTTAGAAAATATAATTACAAAAATTGATTTTGTAATGCATGCAACAAATACGCTTACTATCAGTGAGATTTTGGAGTTGCGTAATGAATTGAGTTCTGCGGTTGCAAAATTCTCTACCTCTTGTATTGAAACTGAAAGCTCTGGCTTGACCTTCTTTGAAGTCGCAGAAAAAATTTCAATGTTGCAAGCGAGCAGTATTCACACAAAAGAAATCAAAGAAGATATCTTAAAATTAAGAGAAGGCATTGATGATAATAGCATTATTGAAATTATTAATACGATAATTGAAATACTTGATTTTATTGGTGAAAACTCCGTGCTTTTAGAGGAGCAAATGGCTTTAACTCTGAAAAGTGCCGTGGAATACTGCGCTTCGCCTAACGAAAGTGTTGACAGTGATTTGATTATTCAGCAATTAGAAATTATGAAACAATTGCTAGAATTAAATTACAAAAAAGATACTGATGTAGTTGAAATTAAATCTTTATCCACACAATCTTCTACTGGTAGCAATAATTCTTCAAACTCGACTGAGATTAAAACTCTTCACGTTAACGCTCAAAAGCTTGATACACTTGTTAATCAGCTAGGTGAATTGATTATTACTAAAATTAAAACTGAAAAAAATCTTGAAAAAATCGACAATATCAAAAATGTTAACGAAAGCTGCCAAAAAGATTTGTTAAAGACTTCAAATTATTTGAGGTATTATAATCGCAAATATTTGCAAACAGGAGCTTCTGAACAATACACAAGCGCATTTGTAAAACAGGTTTTCGCTCTATTATCAGATATTACGCAAAATGTTTCTAGAACAATTTACGACTTAAATTCTCTTTATAGAACTTCAAAAGAAGACGATATGAAAATGCGTTTAATCATTGATGAGATGGAATCAATGGTTAAGAATATCCGTGTATTGCCGATTTCAACTGTGTTTAATTCTTTCTCTCGAATGGTGCGTGATATAGCGAATGAAAAGGGCAAGGACATTGATTTTGAGATTGAGGGTAAGGATACCTGCGCAGATAAAAAGATTATTGAAGAAATTAAAACTCCTCTTATCCATATTTTAAGAAACGCAATCGACCACGGTATCGAAACTCGAGAAGAAAGAATTGCTAATGGTAAAAACCCAGTAGGTAGAATACTTTTGTCTGCAAAACAAGACGATAACAAGGTTATTATTGAAGTTGCTGATGATGGACAAGGTTTTAACTTGCAAAAGATTAAAGATAGAGCCGTTTCAAGAGGCTTTTTAACCCAAGAGGATATTGATTCAATGACAGATGAGTCTATTATGAATATTATTTTCTGGCCAGGGTTTACAACGGGCGATTCTATTACAAGTATTTCTGGACGTGGAATTGGGCTTGATGTAGTAAAAACTAAGATTTCGCAACTTAATGGCAAAGTTAAAGTTATTTCTGAATTTGGTAAAGGAAGTTGTGTGCGTATTGAAATTCCAGTGACGCTTACGACACTCCGTGTATTTCTGGTTAAAATTTCAGAACAAACTTTTGCTATTCCAATCCAAGTTATTACAACTTTTATTTTGAAAAAGCAGAGCGAAATCAAGACCAATAATGGCACACGCTCAATAATTTATGATGGGAAAATTATACCTCTGTATTATTTGTCTGATATTTTGAAACTAAAAGCTTTGCCACGAGGTGAAAAAGAAACTATTCTGATTATTGAATCAGATGAAAAGACAATTGGTTTGGTGGTTGATAAGTTGTTGGGCGACCAAGACATTTTGCAGAAGAAATTGTCACCGCCTTTATACAAGGTTAAAAATATTTCTGGGGTTACAAATTTGGCGTCTGGCGAGTTGTGCTTAATTTTGAATATGCAGGATATATTACATTATGACTTTAATAAAGCAATCAGCTCTTCTCAAGAGCCAAAGCTAATTCCGAGCGACTTTATGTCATACAAGCGAATTTTGGTGGTAGATGATTCTATTACTTCAAGAACAATGATTAAGAATATTTTGCTGAATATTGGTTATTCTGTTGATACGGTTTTAGATGTTGAAGAGGCGATGACTAAACTGAAGATTAATCATTATGACTTGATTATAACAGATTTGAATATGCCAAAGGTTGATGGCTATGAGTTTGTAGAGCGATTGAAGAGCGATGAAATGTATGCTGATATTCCAGTGATTGTAATGAGTTCATTGCCAGAAAAAACTGCGTTGCAAAAATTGTACCCTTATGAAATTGAATACTATATGCAAAAAGACGATTTCAACCAAATCGAGTTTGCAAATCAGATTAAGAAGATTATTACGAAGTATCATTTGTAAAAAGCAAATCTGTGAAGTGAATAAGTGAATAGGTGAATGAGTGCATAAGTTCGTATTAAATTTTGTTTTTATAATGCGTTCATTAGACGCATTAAATATAAAAAATTATTAAAACTACTTATTCACTTATTCACCTTTTTAACTCAAGCCTGACAATAACATTTTTTCTTAACAAAATACCCTCGAAATTTCGAGGGTAATATTATGAAAGGGGAATTATTATACTGGTACAATAGTCGCACCTTTTGGAATTTTGTTATTTTTAAGAGCGTTTTCGATTGCCTTATTAATATCTTCATCATGCTTATTGCGTTCCAAATAAGCCTTACAATCAACGGTATCTTTGCTATAATACTTGCCTCCGATTGTTACGCCAGCGACTTTGCCGTCAACAACTTTGATTGTGTTCTTGCCATCAGGCAATGTAAATTCATGAACTTTGTATCCTTCTGGTACTTTACCTTTCGACAAGAAGTCTTTGCTAATAATTGAATCTATGTTTTTGCCATTTTCTCGAGAAGTTCTTACATAAGCTAAAACCTCTTTATCGCCAGCTTGAAATTCTTTCAGAGCGGTCAATTTTTTGATTTCTGCGTTAGTAGAACCTTGATTAGCTGATGATAAAACTTTTCTGAAAATTTCTGCACTTGTATCGCCAATTTGTGTTGTGTAAGTGAAATCTCTCAAGTTAGTATCTTTGCCACGAATTATTTCAGAATTGCCTTCTTTGATTTTTGAGATATAGTCTTCAATTTTTCTAGCAAAGGCATTGTCTGCCACGTCTTCCAAATCAGACTTGATTTTGCCGTTTTCTAGGAACTTATCTTTTAGTGACGCACCGCTAGAATTGATGATGTCTTCGATTTTGTCACCTTTAAAGATGATTGTGTTAGCGTTGCCACCATCTTTTAGGGTGAAAGTACCTGCAGTAATACTTGTTTCGCCAGTGCCTAATCTTAAACTTCTAAGTTGACGCTCAAGCTTTGTATTTCCTTGTAATGCATTTTGAATATCAGCAGTTGTATTGTAAGTTACAGTTTTGTTTGGAATGTAATAAACTGGTTTGCCATTCTTCATAACAACTTGAATGTCCTTCAAAGCTTCTTTTTTATGAGAAACTTCTTCTGCTGTTTTTGTCATGCTATTTTTTGTACCTTTAAAGATATTTTTGAAACCTTTAATAATACCTTCGCCGTTACCTTTTTTGGCTGCATAGATTAACGATGCTGCGCCAAGAGCGGTTACTGTTAAACCAGCTACCAGACCTGTGTTTGAATCAGCTTCTTGCGAATAATCGGCTTTTGGAAGTTCTGTTGTTTGTGTAAGAGCTACTTGTTGTGGAGTAGTTGATGCAACTTGTGGGTTTGTAGCTACCTGTTGCATTTGACTAGCTTGTTGCGTTCTCATAAAATTTGGATTGTACGCATTTAGTGCTGCCAAAAACATTGGGTCGCTGCCTAGTGCATTAATACTATTAATGTCATATCCTGCCATAATAAACCGCCTTTTTCTGGACATCAATAATTGTGAGTTATTAATCTCCAAGTAACTTAATTTAATTCCCTTATATACATGAAGTTTTTTGGGAAGTAAAAATTGACTTTTGGAAGAAAAATTTGTTACAAAAGTTTACATTTTCGAGTGAATGAGGGAATAGGGTAATGGGGTAAAAAGGTATAAGTGAATAGGTGAATGAGTGAATAAGTTCGTATTAGATTTTGTTTTTTATTATGCGTTCATTAAGTGCATTAAACATGAAAAATTATTAAAACGACTTTTTCATTTAGTTATTGTCAGGCATTGCCTGACAGAAACTAATTGCATTAAAAAAGACTTTCAACAAAATGCTGAAAGTCTTTTTTTAAATGGTCGGGATGACACGATTCGAACGTGCGACCCCCTCGTCCCAAGCGAGGTGCGCTACCAAACTGCGCTACATCCCGAGGCTTACACTTAGGTGAATGCGCTATCACCTAATGTTTTATACAATTTTCAATGCACGCTAGTGCAAAACAATCTTACTCTAAACAAAAATATAAATCAAGTCTTTTATTTAATTTTGATGTATAATGTTTTCAAGATGATTAAATCTGCTAGTCTTACAAAAACTGTAAATACCGCATCTGCACTCGTTCAAACCCTTATTGAGCTAGGTGTAGATAGTGTGTTCGGATATCCTGGAGCGTCCGTTCTTAGCATCTATAATGAATTATCAAAAACAGATAAAATTAAGCACTACCTTGTAAGGCACGAGCAAGCCGCCGTTCACGCAGCGGAAGGCTATGCAAGAGTTTGCGGGAGAGCAGGCGTTGTATTAGTGACTTCTGGTCCAGGGTTTACAAATACAGTTACTGGTATTGCAAATGCCTATGCGGACTCAACTCCGCTTGTGGTGCTTGCTGGCGCAGTTTCTACGACAAATAGAAACGGAAAGATTTTCCAAAATGTAGACATTCCAGCGATGATTCAATCTTGTTGCAAAAAAGTTTATACCTTAAAATACGATGATGATGTCGTTCAAGTGATTAGAGAGGCGTTCAAAGTGGCAAATTCTGGCGTTAAAGGTCCAGTTGTAGTGGCTTTAGCTAGAAACATACTAGAGGCTGAATATCATTCAAAAAAAGAAAAAATTTCTGAAATGCCAGATATCAAAGCAGATTTTACCAAAGAAATTGATACACTTTCTTCACTTCTCAAAAATGCGCAAAAACCGCTTGTTCTGTTGGGTGGCGGTTGTCTTAATGCTTCAGAAGAGGTCGAAAAATTTATTTCACAAACTCAATGTCCTGTTGTTTCAACGCTTATGGGTATCGGTGTTTATCCATCAGAAAATAGGCTTTATCTAGGCATGATTGGCTTGAATGGCGTAGAGCTTGCCAATTCTGCACTAAAACAATGCGACTTATTAATTACTCTTGGTGCTGGTTTTTCTGACCGTTCAACTTGCAAAAACAACGAGTTTACCAAAAATTACAAAATTGCGAGCATAAATATTCAGTCAGCCGACATGCCAGTAGATTTTGAAATTATTGCTGACATAAAAGAATTTTTAACAGATTTTGTAAGCAAGAAAAACGAATTTACTTCTCCTGAAAAATGGCTTATGGAGATTGATTCAATGCAAGATGAAGAGGAAAACATTGAAGATGATTTCTCAGAAAGCTTGCATTCGTCTTTCGTTCTAGAAACTGTTTCTGATTTTACAAAATATTTTGAGCCAGTCGTTGTGACTGATGTTGGGCAACATCAAATGTTAACGGCGCAATTTTTCAACTTCAACAAACCACGAAAATTCATAACCTCTGGTGGTCTTGGCACAATGGGTTTTGGCTTACCAGCCTCTATTGGTGCATATATTGCAAACCCAAATAGCCTTGTTTTGAACATCACTGGTGATGGCTCGTTTCAGATGAATTTGCAAGAATTAGCGACTTGCCGAGAACATAATATTCCGCTCAAAATCATCATCATGAACAATAGTTATCTAGGCATGGTGCGTGAACTTCAAGAAAAAATCTATAATAGACGTTATCAAGTAGAGATGATAAACCCTGATTTCACGAAGATTGCAGAAGCTTATGATTTGTTTGCAGTTAGAGTTTCAAAAAAAGAAGAACTGATTCCTGCGCTAGAAAAAGCGATTAATCACAAAGGTACGGCAATTGTAGATATTGTGATTGATTCGTTTGAAAATATTTAGAAAAAATTATTAAAAAGGCGAGAAATGCTTTAGCATTTCTCGCCTTTTAAGTTTTCAAACTAACAACCAATTATGTATCAATGTTTGTCGCATAAACGGCATTTGATTCAATGAAGTCACGACGAGGTTCAACCTTATCGCCCATCAAGATATCAAATAATTGGTCGCACATCATGGCGTCTTCAATGTTAACCTTCAACAATGTTCTTGTTTCTGGGTCCATAGTTGTTTCCCAAAGTTGTTGAGGCATCATTTCACCAAGACCTTTAAATCTTTGAATTGCTAAGCCTTTTTGCCCCCTATCATCAACAAGTTTTTGCAACTGTTCAAATGATGTAATTTCTACTTCGCCGTTTTCAGTTTCAAGGATAAGCATTTTTTCTTCTTCTATCAAGAAATCTCTGATTAACGGATAAGAGTTTTTAAGACGTTTGAACTCGTTACTCTTGATGATATTTGCAGTGATTAATTCGTGTTCATTTTCAAACAAGTCTAATTGAATAGCGTATTTTGCAGTTTCAGCGTTGTATTTCAAAGATACTGCATAGTTTTTAGCCTCTTCAATATGATAATTTTCTGCGTGGTCTTTCAAATAATGAGCCAAATATTCAACAACTTCTGTCATTTTTGCTTGATCTTCAAAATCTTCAGCCTTAACATCAGAACGGATAAGACCTCTCAAAACAACAGATGGAATGATGTTAAGAATTGGGTTGTTGTATGATTTGTAGAAGGTTGACATGTTTGATAACAAAGTCAACAATTCCTCGCCAGTCTTAACCTTTGTTTTAGTTTTGTCTGACAAGCTCAAAGACTTGATACCACGTTCTTTTAACATCTTGTCTAATGCGTGTTCATCATACAAATATTCAGCCGTTTTACCGCTTGTTACCTTGAATAGAGGTGGTTGAGCGATATATACATAACCGTTTTCAATAAGTGGTTTTGCATAACGGAAGAAGAAAGTCAAAAGCAGAGTTCTGATGTGCGCACCATCAACATCGGCATCGGTCATGATGATGATTTTGTGGTAACGCAATTTATCCAGGTTAAATTCTTCTTCGTTCTTGCTGATTGTAATACCGAACGCTTGAACCATTGATTGAATTTCGTTGTTTGCATAGATTTTGTCTAATCTTGCTTTTTCTACGTTCAAAATTTTACCTCTAAGTGGCAAAATTGCTTGGAACATTCTATTTCTGCCTTGTTTTGCAGAACCACCAGCAGAATCCCCTTCGACTATGTAGATTTCGCATTTTTCAGGTTCTCTGTTTGAACAGTCTGCAAGCTTACCAGGAAGTGTTGAATTTTCAAGAACAGATTTTCTTCTTGTTAATTCTCTAGCTTTACGAGCAGCCTCTCTAGCTCTTTGAGCCTGTAAAGTTTTTTCAATAATCGTTTTGGCAAGTTTTGGGTTAAATTCTAACCATTCTTGCAATTTTTCTTTAACAACATCTTGAACTGCGCCTGTAACCTCTGAGTTGCCCAGTTTTTCTTTTGTTTGACCTTCAAACTCTGGGTTCTCGATTTTTACAGAAACAATTGCAGTTAAACCTTCTCTAACGTCATCACCAGAAAGGTTTTGTTCAGAGTCTTTTAAGATTTTGTTTGTTCTTGCGTAATCGTTTAAGACACGAGTTAATGCGTTTCTGAAACCTGTTAAGTGAGTACCGCCTTGGTGAGTGTTAATGTTGTTTGCAAAGGATAAAATTGATTCGTTGTACGAATCTGTGTATTGCATTGCAACTTCAACCTTAATCTTATCTACCATTTTGTCCATGTAAATCGGTTCATCAAACATAACAGTTTTGTTATGATTAAGAAATGCTACATAACTTCCGATACCGCCTTCGTAGTGGAAGGTTTCATCTTTTCTGCCATCTTTTTCATCATGAAGAATGATTTTCAAGCCTTTGTTCAAGAAAGCCATTTCTCTAAAACGAGTAGCAATTATATCAACATCAATTTCAGTAGTTTCTGTAAAGATTTCTGGGTCAAGCCAGAAGGTTGATTTTGTACCAGTTTTTGTTGTAGGAATCGTTTTTTCAACTTGTGCAGTTGGTTCACCTCTCAAGTAAGTTTGTTTCCAAACATAACCGTCACGAGAAACTTCTACAACCATTTTTTCTGAAAGAGCGTTTACAACAGATGCACCTACACCGTGAAGACCGCCAGACACTTTGTAACCGCCATCACCGAACTTACCACCTGCGTGAAGTACTGTGTGAACGATTTCTAGGGCAGATTTGCCAGTTTCTGGCTTAATATCAACAGGGATACCACGTCCGTTATCTTCAACAGTAACACTGTTATCTTTGTGAACAGTTACATGAATTTCTGTACAATAACCTGCTAATGATTCGTCGATTGAGTTATCTACGATTTCATAAATACAGTGGTGCAAACCTCTTTGTGAAGTTGAACCAATGTACATGCCAGGACGCATTCTAACTGCTTCTAAGCCTTCTAATACACGAATATTACTAGCGTCATACCCTTGTGTCATTTATCCCCCTTTAATATGTAATTGAAGTTGTAGCGGTAGGTCGGTTTTCTATACCGACAATAACAAAAGCTCTTCAAGCTATTCTTTGTGTTTTTAACACTCTACTTTAGTTAGTATAGCACAAAAAAATAATCAAGGGAAATTTGTTAAAACTGGCTGTCACCATGCTATAATACTTGTATGTTAGAAAACAAAAATATTTTAATAGGAATAACTGGCGGAATTGCCGCTTACAAAATATGTGAACTTGTAAGATTATATAGAAAGGCTCGTGCGAATGTGCGTGTTGTGCTTACGCCAAACGCACTTAATTTTGTTACAAAATTAACCTTACAGACACTTTCTAATAACGAAGTTTATGTTGATAATTTTGAAATTGATGAATACAAGCCCGAGCATATTGCACTTACGGAGGCTGATATTTTTGTAATTGCACCAGCTAGTGCTAATACTATTTCAAAATTGGCAAACGGAATTTGTGATAATTTGTTGTTATCAACTGCTTGTGCTTTTAATAAACCTTTTTTAATTGCGCCTGCTATGAATACTAACATGTGGGAAAATCCATTTGTCCAAGAAAATTTGTCTAAGTTAAGAAAAAATGGTTACAATATTTTAGAGCCAGATGAAGGATATTTAGCTTGCGGAACGAATGGCAAAGGTAGAATGCGAGAGGTTGAAGAAATTTTTGAGGCAACTGATAGAATTTTATCTTCTGGCAAACTTTCTGGCAAGAAAATCTTGATAACTGCTGGTGGAACAAAAGAAAAAATTGACCCTGTGAGATTTATTTCTAATTCTTCGTCTGGCAAAATGGGAATTGCTTTGGCTGATATGGCAAGTCAAGAGGGCGCAGATGTAACTTTGGTTTCTACCTTTAAAGTAGAAAAAAGTTATAAAAACATAGTGGCAGAAACTGCGCAAGAAATGGAAAAAGTTGTAAAAGAAAATTTGGCAAATCAAGATTGTATTATTATGACGGCTGCTGTTTCTGATTATAGAATTAAAAACTATTCTGAACAAAAAATTAAAAAAAGTGACGATGAGGGAATAACTTTAGAATTAGTTAAAAACCCTGACATCTTGAAGGAAATTTGCGAAATCAAAAACGCAAGTTCTTCTAAGAGCAAAGAAAACATGCCAGTGATTGTCGGTTTTTGCGCAGAGAGCGAAAATTTAATTGAGAATGCTAAAAAGAAAATTCAGAAAAAGGGTTGTGACTTTTTGGTAGCGAACGATATTTCAAGAAAAGATATCGGTTTCAATAGCGACGAAAATGAAGTTTATCTTCTTGATAAAGATTTGAATATAAAACACGTTGAAAAAGATACAAAACAAAATATTGCAAAACGTATTTTGGAGGAAATTTTTGAATAAGTACGAAATTGTACAAAAGATAGAAGATTTTGCGCCGCTTGATACACAAGAAAAATGGGACGCAAGCGGTTGGATAGTAGATTTAGAGGGGGCAAGTGTAAGCAAAATTTTGTTTGCACTTACGATTACTGATAAAATTGTAGAACAAGCAATTTCAAAAGGGTGTGATATGATAATTTCGCACCACCCGTTGTTTTTTGTGCCTTTCGAGTATCGCAAAATAAACATGTATTGCGCACATACAAATCTAGATAGAGCAGAAGGCGGAACAACTGACCTTATACTAGAAGAGTTAGGTTTGAAGAAGAGTTATAATGATGATTTTGTACGAGTGGTAGAGTTAGAAACTCCGCTTGGAGTTGAAGAATTGAGAGCTAAACTTTTGAAAATTTCGCCAAAATTACGTTATATTAATAATTTGGGTGCTGAAACTGTTAAAACGATTGGCTTTTGCGCTGGTTCTGGGTCTGAATTTATTGGACAAACTGACGCTTTTGTGACTGGTGATTTGAAATTTCATACTGCGGTTGAGGCGAAGAAGGTAGTGTTTGATATTGGACATTTTGAGAGTGAAATTTTTGCACCAAAACTTTTGAAAAGACTTACTGGTGTTGGCGAAAATGGAGTGGTAGCAGATGAAAAAAGTCCATTTATTTAGCCTAATAGTTTGTCTTTTGCTGATGTCAATGCTCAGCGTTTTTGCTTACGAAACAATTATTATAAAATTCCCTAATAAGGAACTTTGGGTTAAGGGGTATTACAAAAAAGTCGGTAATGAGGCGATTTTGCAATACGTTCCACAGGGACAATCAAGCAATAATTGGGTTAGAACGGTTGTAATTCACTCTTATAAGTATTCAAATTATCCGATTAATGTTTTTCTTTCCAATACAACGGGCAGAATGACAAAAATGAACCCGACTGGGGCTTACAAGACACTTCGTCTTACTGAAAATGAGGCAATTGTTGGTCGCTGTACTAATAATTACAATAAAGTTCAAGGGCAATGTGAATTTTTGAGAGTTACAAGAGGGTATGAGGGAATTGTTACTATTCATTATATGAATAAGGACAAAGATGATTTTATGTATCATTACAACCAGTGGTACGATATTATTAAGAAAGCAAAACTTTATAATAGCTATTATCGTGATGAAAGAACATTGGATAAGGCTGAATATTTTGAGTTGTAAGAAGGCGTTTGTATAAACCCTTTCAGCCGCCCTTATAAGGGAGGTCGCAGTCGTTCTTGAGCTTTGCGAAAGTTACGAATGCGGGTGGGTATTGATTAAAATGAAAATAGTTGTACATCATTTCCCAAAATCACTTTACTTTTAACCTTCAAGTGATAACCTTTTGCTTAGGGAGAATTTAGTTATGTCAAAGAATATATTTATTACTGCGACAGGTACTGATATAGGCAAAACTTATGTTTCAGCACTTATTGTGAAAAAAATGAGAGAGGAAGGGTATAATTGTGGTTATTTCAAACCCGTACTCAGTGGCGTGGTTGAAAAAGGTGGCAAACTTGTAGAGAGTGATTGCAATTATGTTGTTAATACTGCTAAAATTCCAACTAACGCAGATGATTGTGTTGCTTATTGGTGGAAAGAGGCAGTTTCACCACATTTAGCGGCAAAAAGAGCTGGCATGGAAATTGATATTCAAAAGATTAAGGAAGAGTTTGTACAAAAAAACAAGGAATACGATTATTTGTTAATTGAAGGTGCTGGCGGTATAACTTGCCCTTTGAGATTAGAAAATGGCGAAAAATATCTTCTTAAAGATTTGATAAAAGAACTTTCAGCACCAATAATCATTGTTGCAGATGGTGGTTTAGGCACAATAAATTCTACTCTTTTGACTGTTGAATATGCTAGAGCAAATGGAATTAAAATTGCTGGCATTATTCTGAACAATTTTGACAAGGATAGCTTTATGCAACAAGACAACCTAAAACAAGTTGAATACCTAACTGGCGTAAAAGTTGTAGCAACTGTAGCTAAAGGTGAAAAGGAAATTAGGTTGCTCGAAGAAAAGTTTGAATAGGGCTAGAAAGAGGATATGATGAACGAACACGAAATAACAGATTGGCAAAAAGAAGATTTGAAATATATTTGGCACCCATGCTCACAGATGAAGGATTATGAAACACTTCCCCCAATCGTAATTGAGCGTGGCAAAGGCATAAATATATACGATACAAACGGCAAATGCTACAAAGATGTTATTAGTTCTTGGTGGTGTAATCTTTTAGGTCACTGCAATTCTAGAATTAATGAGGCGGTAAAAAAACAAATCGATTCTCTTGAACATGTTATTTTTGCTAATTTTTCACACAAACCTGCGATTACGCTTTGTCACGAGTTAGCTAAAGTTGTTCCAGAGGGGTTGTGCAAATTCAATTTTGCGGATAATGGTTCTGCTGCAATTGAAATGTCTTTGAAAATGAGTTTTCAATATCATTATCAAACTGGTCACCCAGAAAAGAAACGTTTTATGGCGCTTTCAGACGCATATCATGGCGAAACTTTAGGTGCGTTGGCAGTTGGCGGTGTTGATTTGTATTCAGAATTATACAAACCGCTTTTGCTTGATGTAATTAGAATTGATGGTCCTGATTGTTACAGATGTCCTTATGGCAAAGTTTGTGAAGGACACACAACTAACTGTGCTTTATCTCAAAAAGAGGGAGTTACTAATTGTCATTGCGAATGTTTTGAAAAAGCAGAAAAAGCTTTTGCAGAACACGCTCACGAAACTGCAGCAATCATTGTTGAACCTCTTTTACAAGGTTCTGCTGGCATGAAGGTTTATCCGCCACTATATTTGAAAAAACTAAGAGAACTTTGTGATAAATACAATGTTCATCTTATTGCCGATGAGATTGCAACTGGTTACGGTCGTACAGGCAAGATGTTTGCCTTCAACCATGCAGGCGTAAGTCCTGATATTATGTGTCTTTCAAAAGGTTTGACGGGCGGTTATATGCCAATGGCAATCGCTATAACGACACAAAAAATTTATGATGCCTTTTACGATGATTACTTAAAGGGTAAGGCATTTATGCACTCGCATACTTATGCAGGCAACCCTTTGGCTTGTTCTGCAGCAATAGAGGTGTTGAAAATTTTGAAGGACGAGCAAATTATTGAAAAAGCAAACAAGCGTGCGATTTATTTTAATAATATTATTAAAGAAAAATTTTTACCACTGGAAAATGTTGGCGAAGTGCGTCATATTGGCTTAGTTAATGCAATTGAACTTGTAAAAAATAGAGAAACTAAAGAAGCTTTAGATTACACAAAGAGAACAGGTTATCAGATTTACAAAAAAGCTCTTGATAAAGGTGTTTTGTTAAGACCATTAGGTGATGTTATTTACTTTAATCCTCCGTTGATTATTGAAGAAGGTGACATGGATTTTGTAACAGATGTTGCTCTAGAGTGTACAAAAGAAATTTTGCATGTAAAATAACTTTGTACATAATCAATAACAAAATTTACAAATAAGGGATATTTAATGCAAACAAGTCGTATACAAGCAGCATTTGAAAAAAATGCTTTGATTAACCATTTGGTTTTGTTGGCAAAAACAGCGCCCAGCAAGAGTAATACAAATTTTACAGTTCAGCACATGAAAGATTGCATAATGTTGCCTACAACGGGACTTTTGGCAAGAGAAAATTACAAACGTTATTTGCGTCCTGGGCGTTATGAACGTAATTTGAATATTATCAGAAAAAATTCTGACGAGTATAATGCTGCAAAAAAGAATTTTGACAAGCGTTTTAAGGAACTTTATCCAAAAACTGGAGCCGCTCGTAGATTTTTGATTAATTCTGGAAGTATTGTAATTGAAAAAATCAAGCCAATCAAAAATACTGTCGAGCGTAGTTTGTTCAAGTTGTTCGGTGTTGATTTTAGTTAAGTTTAGATTTCAAAATTCTTGCTGCAGAAATCAATATGTCGATGCTGGTTGAAAAGGGCGGAGCGTAGGTTAAATCTACGTCTAATAGGTCTTCAACACGCATACCGCTTAGTAGACCAACAGAAATTGTGTTTACACGCTTGTCTGCATCACCATCGCCAATTGCTTGCGCTCCGAGAACTTTGTGCGAGCGTCTGTCTGCAACCAGCTTGAGCGTTACGTTTTTAACTTCTGGCATGTAACCTGCCTTATCACGTTTTGTGATAACTACAGAAACGGTGTCATAACCAAGCTTTTGTGCAGCTTTTTCTGTAAGCCCTGTCATAGAAATTGTCATTGCGTGATATCTTAAAACGGCTGAACCTAAAATTCCTTCAAAGTCTTCGACTCCTCCGCAAGCGTTAATTGCTGCAACACGCCCTTCTTTGTTGGCAGTAGAACCTAGAGGAAGCCACATTGGTGTGTTTGAAATCATATTAATTTTTTCGACACAATCACCACAAGCGTAAATATCAGCAAGATTTGTCTGCATTCTACTATTTACTCTAATTGCGCCAGTCACGCCAAGCTCGATGCCTGCTTCCTTCGCTATATCTACATTTGGGCGCACACCAGCCGAAACAATTACCATATCAGTTTCAAAACCTGAACCTTTTGAAGTCAAAACTCCTCTGACCTCTTCTTCGCCAACAAATTCTGTAACAAAGTCTTCGTTGATAATTGTGACTAAATTATTAGAATTTTCTAAGATGAATGTTTGGATAAGTGAAGAAATATCTTCGTCAAAAACTGATAGGATAAATGGCGAACGTTCTATAAGAGTGACATTTTTGCCATTTTTGACAAAGGCTTCAATCATTTCTATTGCTATATAACCTCCACCAATTATTGTGATATTTTTTGATTGTTCCATTTTTGTGCGAATGTTTATACCATCTTCCAGTGTTCTTACTGTATAAATGTTTTTAAGATTACTATTTTTAATTTCTGGTATAAAGGGGGTTGAGCCAGTCGCAATAATAAGTTTGTCGTATTCTATAAATTCATAAGAGTTTGTGTTTAAGTCTTTGACTAAAATTTTTTTTTCTGCGGGTAAAATTTTTGTAACTTGTTTTTGTAAGTGAATACCGATACCACCTTTTTCAAATTCTTCTTTTGTTCTTACAATAAGCTTGTGCCAATCTGCAAAATCACCTGCTATATAATAAGGTAAACCACAAGAGGAGTATGAAACATGTGTATCTTGTGTGTAAATATCAACTTCTGCATTAGGAAGCATTCTTTTTGATTTCGCTGCGGCTTTTGCACCTGCTGCAACACCGCCTATTACTATAATTTTCATATTCTGATTATTGAAAATTTAATGAGCAAAATCAATTAGACAAGTTGGTATTGTGGAAACGAATTTTCTGTTGCTCAAATTTGCGCTGTTTTATGTTTCATATATAATAAAATTACTATGAAACACAGAGATAACGTACGAAATTTTTGCATAATTGCGCATATTGACCATGGTAAATCAACTCTAGCCGATAGATTGCTAGAAGCAACTGGTACTATTGCTCAAAGGGATATGCAGGCACAATTATTAGATACAATGGACATTGAGCGTGAGCGTGGTATTACAATCAAGCTTAATGCTGCAAGAATGAATTATACTGCAAACGATGGGCAGAAATATGTATTTAATTTGATTGATACTCCTGGGCACGTTGATTTTTCTTATGAGGTTTCACGTTCACTTGCAGCCTGCGAGGGTGCTTTATTAATCGTTGATGCTACGCAAGGTGTCGAGGCTCAAACCTTAGCAAATGTTTATATGGCAATTGAGCAGAATTTGGAAATTATTCCTGTAATTAACAAGATTGACCTTCCATCTGCAGATGTTGAAAGAGTTAAGGCAGAAATCGAAGAAATCTTAGGAATTGACACCTCTATGGCAATTCCAGTGAGTGCAAAAACAGGTGTTGGCATTCCGGAGGTTTTGGAAGCTGTTGTTAAATTTGTACCGCCTCCAGTTGATACAACTGAAAAGCCTTTGCGTGCGCTAGTTTTCGACAGTGCTTATGACCCATATCTGGGAACGCTTTGTTTCTTCAAGATTATGGACGGAAAAATGAGGCTTGGCGACAAAGTCAAATTTATGGCGTCTGGCAAAGAATACGAAATTACAGAACTCGGATATCTTACACCGCACAGAGTGCAGGTAGAAGAACTTATTTGTGGCGATGTTGGTTATTTTGCAGGCTCAATAAAGGAAATTACACGTTTTGTTGGTGACACTGTTACGCACGTTGAAACGCCAGCGGCTGAACCACTTCCAGGGTACAAAGAAGCTTTGCCAATGGTATTTTCCGGCATGTATCCAGTGGATAACGAGGATTACCACGAATTAAAAGAATCGTTAGAAAAATTAAAACTTTCTGACAGTTCTATTACGTTTGAACCGGAAACTTCAAGTGCGCTAGGTTTCGGTTTCCGTTGCGGTTTCTTAGGTATGTTGCACATGGAAATTGCACAAGAAAGATTAGAGCGTGAATATAATCTTTCTATCGTAACAACTGCGCCATCAGTAGTTTATAAGGTTCATAAAACTAATGGCGAAGTGCTTGAGATTGATAACCCAGCAAACTTGCCTGCTGCGCAATATAGAGATTATATTGAAGAGCCTTATGTAAAAGTTTCTATAATTACGCCAAATGAGTTTGTTGGAACGCTTATGGATTTATGTCAAACTAAGCGTGGTATTTTTATTAATATGAATTATTTAGATAAGGTTCGTGTTGATTTAATTTATCATTTGCCACTTAGTGAAGTTATTACTGATTTTTACGACCAATTAAAATCACGTTCAAAGGGTTATGCAAGCTTAGATTATGAATTTGTTGACTACAAACGCTCTAAGCTTGTGAAATTAGATATTATGCTCGCTGGCGAAGTTGTTGACGCTTTGTCTGTAATTTGTCACGAAGACAGTGCGTTTTATATTGGACAAAAATTAACAGAGAAATTAAAAACGATTATTCCTCGACAAATGTTTGAAGTTCCTATTCAGGCGGCTATTGGCGGACGAGTTATTGCCAGAACAAATATCAAAGCTCTTAGAAAAAGCGTTTTGGATAAATGTTATGGTGGTGATATTACTCGTAAACGTAAACTTCTTGAAAAGCAGAAAAAAGGTAAAAAACGTATGAAGGCAGTTGGACGTGTAGAAGTTCCACAAGAAGCTTTCATGGCAGTTTTGAGCTTGGAAGAAGAGTAGTTGTAATATATCGTAGAGATTAAAAATAAATAGTTAATAACTAGCTGGATTCTTCGTGCTAATCGCACTCAGAATGACCCGAGATTTGCTTGTTTGGCGTAAGCGTCAATTTTATCATGGAGAGCAGGCTAATAAGTGAAGTAGCTCAACCGCTCTAGTTAGGGAGGTCGCAGTCGTTCTTGAGCTTTGCGAAAGTTACGAATGCGGGTGGGTATCAATATTGATAATATTAACCACGGTGCGCCTAAAGGCGCACCGTGGCTTAAAAAACTCTTAACTCTCTATGACAAGAAAGATTGATAATTTTGTTGCATTTGAGCAATTGTTGTTTCCATCGCAGAGAATTTCTTTTCTAACTGTGTTTTATATGTTGAAATATTTGTATTTTGTTTTTTTATTTTTGTTTCCATTTTCTTGATATCAGAATCAAGAGTTGAAGTTTTTACATCAAAATATCCAACAGAAGCCTTCAAACTTTGTTCAACTGCGTCTTCCATCATTGTTAAAACGCCACCATCGCCTGCTAAAATAGATTTAACAGATTCTGGGTTTTCTTCCAAAGCCTTTTTCAATTTGTCTTCATCAAGGCTCAAAGAATTTGTATCAGCGTTCAAATTGTTTCCATCGGCAGAACTTGTTGAAATACCGATTTCTGAAAGCAAATCATAAACACCGCCATTTGATGTGTTTTTAGCAGTTGCGTAACTTCTGATTGTGTTTTTCAAGCTTGTTAAAGTTGTTTCACCGTGTAGGTTTGCACCATTTGCAGTAACTTCGTCAACGTTTGAAAGAACGTCATTGTAAGCACTTACAAAAGATTTTACTGCATCAACCAAACCGCTTGTATCTTGAGTAACTTTCAAGGTAGAAGTTCCGCTTTCTTCGGTGCTTGCCTTCTTCAAGGTTAAAGTAACGCCATCAATTCTTGAAATATCAGAAGTTACAGTGTTTGAAGTTGATGTCATCTTTGTACCATTGATTGTAAATTGAGCATTTTGACCCAATTCTTGAGCGTCAGTGTGCATTTTAGATGATTTAACTGTTCCGTCTTCGTTCCATTCGGAAGTCGTAAGACCCATTACATCAGTAAAGTTACTTGTTCCAGCCTCAATGTTAATGTATGATGCGCCTTCTTTCTTAGAAGTAATTGACAATTTGCCAGCTGCATCGTCCCAAAAAGCATAGGCTTGAGCTTTATCGTTATTGTTAATTTCTGAAATCAAAGAAGATAGGGTGGTTTTGTCGGTGATATTGAAGGTTGCATCACCGATTGTGAAAGTACCTTCTTTAATTTTAGTATTGAAGCCTGAGTCTTCAGAAGTCAATTTAGATGCAACAGTCGCTTTAAATAATGAATTTGTTGAAACATAGCTTCCATCTTCTTGCTGAGTCAAACCAATTAGAGATGTTAAGTTTGAACTATCAGTTGTTGCACCCATGTGAATTGTGTCACCCTCATTTTGAGCAGAGAATTTCAAAACGCCATCTTCGCCGATATCAGTTTTTACACCAAAACCAGCCAACTTAGCTTTCAAATCGCCCAACGTGTTTGTATCATTAATATTCACTGTGAATTTCTGACCATTAACATAAGCTGTTAAGGTACCGTCTGAAATACCAAGATTTTTTAATTTTGTGTTGTCATCAGCAATTGCACTTGCTGCATTTTTAGAAGTTGCTTTTGTATAAGTAGCAAGCTGTTGAACTGTTATGTCATAGTTTTGTCTTGTTGCACCAGAGGTTGCGGTTGCAGTAAAAATGTCTGTATCAGAAGAAGTTGCAGAATTTTTTGCAAACAAGTCCATTGCGCCACCAAACTTGGCGTCGGTTAATTTTTCTATTGAAGAACGTAGGGTTGTAAATTTACTTCTTGTATCATTTAAAGTAGTTTTTACAGTTTGTTTGCTTTTTAAATCTGTTTGTAAAGCTGTTACTTTTTGTTGTTTTGCTGAAACAAGTGCTTCTACCCAAGATGAGGTGTCCAAACCCGAAGCCAAACCGCTAAACGATATTGTTGATGCCATGATAATAAAATCCTTTTTATTTATACGTTACTCAAGTAAATGGGTATATAGTTATATACAATATATACCTATTATAAGACATGTTTCAGAGGTTTTCAACCCTTTATATGGTGGAGATTGTTACAAATGTTAAAAATACCCACAAAACTATATTTGATGTAAAATTAAAACTAATTGGAGAGTTCGTTATGAAAGAAAAAGTTTTAATTTTGGGTTTGTCCAAAAGCGGAATTGCTGCCGCAAAATATGCAGTAAAACAAGGCTATGATGTATATATTACTGAATCTAAACCATTAGACAAGGTTAAAGAGGAATGCAGAGCAAGGGTTGACGAACTCAAAAACGAGGGTATAAAAATCGAATGCGGTTATCATAGCGAGGAATTTATTTCTGGCGCAGCGTTTGCTATTACAAGCCCTGGAATACCTCCAAAATCAGAAATTTTTAGACGCTTAGAAGAAAAAAATACTAAGATTATTTCTGAAATAGAATACGCATACTTGAATACAAAAATTCCATTTATTGCGATAACTGGCACAAATGGCAAAACGACAACGACTGCGCTTGTTTCACATATTTTGAGCAAAGCTTTTGATGCTCCAGTTTGTGGAAATATCGGTGTTCCTCCAACTTCTTTGATAGAAGGAAAACACGACTTTTTGGTTTGTGAAATAAGTTCTTATCAAGCGCAAATGACTGAAAAATTCAGAGCAAAAATTGCTTGCTGGACAAATTTCACGCCAGATCATATTGATTGGCACGGTGGTTTGGAAAACTATTTTAAAGCTAAGGCTAAAATATTTTTACCACCTCAAGAGCCAGAATACGCAATTTTGAATGCGCAAGACAGCAGATTGAAGGAGTTTGCAAAAGAGTGTAAAAACGTGATTTTCTTTGATGAAGAAACTTCAAATGAAGGTTGCTCTATTGTTAATAACGTAATTTGCTACAAAGGTGAAGAAATTATTGCACTCAAGGAGTGTCCTTTAGTTGGTCATCACAATTATCAGAATATAATGTGTGGAATTATTATTGCCAAACTTTTGGGAATGAAAAAGGAAGATATCAGAGCGCAAATAATGAGTTTCAAAGCTCCAGAACACAGACTTGAAAAAGTTCGTGAGATGGACGGAATAACTTTCTATAACGATTCAAAAGCTACAAACCCAGAGGCGTCAATCGTTGCAATTGATTCGTTTAACAATGTTGATGTAGCACTAATTTTGGGTGGCAGAGATAAAAACACTGATTTAACTGAAATGTGTCATTCAATAAATAAACACATCAAGACGGTTTTGTTGATTGGTGAGGCAACAGAAAGGTTTGAAGAAAATCTGGTAAAAAACGGTTTTAGTAATATAATTAAAGAACGCACAATGGAGGACGCAATTGATAAGGCGATTAGCTTAAAACCAGATGTGGTATTGCTTTCACCAGCTTGTGCAAGCTTCGATATGTTTAATAGTTATGAACACAGAGGAGAAGTTTTCAAAGAGTATGTCCTATCAAAGTAACATCAGAGATGAGAGAATTAGCTCAAACAAAATGAGTTCTCAAAATATGCAATCAGATAGACCATTGCTTATTGCGGTGATTTTTCTTGTTGTAATCGGTGTTATGGCGATTTTTTCTGCAAGTGCGCCAAAATGTATTGAGATGGGCTTGAACCCTGCGAGATTTTTGGTGCAACAGATTTTCGGGATAATTGTTGGGGTTGTAGGACTTAGATTTCTTTCAAACTTCCATTACAAAAAACTTATCAAATACACGTCAACAGTTGCGTGGGCGGTTGTTGGTATGTTGCTTTTGGTAAAATTTGCAGGTGTTACGGTAAACGGTGCGCAACGTTGGATTAATATTGGTCCAATGAGTTTGCAACCTTCTGAATTTGCAAAACCAGCGGTTGTGTTACTTTTAGCGGCAGCGTTTACGAAGGACACGAATCTTCTTGATGAAAGAAAAATTAAAGGTGCGTTTCTTCCAATAATGATAATGGTTGGGCTTATTTTCATTCAGCCAAACTTGAGTATGGTGTTACTTTTGATGGCAACTTCTGTTGCAATTTATCTTTGCGCAGGTGGTTCAACTCAACTAATTATGTGGGGCGGTTGTTCAGCAATACCGCTACTTTTGCTAAAAGGTTTGAAGGGCTATCAAACTTCAAGAATACAAACTTGGTTGCACCCAGAGGCTGATCCATTGGGCGCAGGTTATAATATTATACAATCGCTTGTAGCGTTTGCATCTGGCGGTTTGTATGGCGTTGGGTATGGAAGTTCAAAACAAAAATTGGCTTGGTTGCCTGAAGCTCACACGGACTTTATTTTTGCGGTTATTGGCGAGGAGCAAGGTTTTATCGGGTGTTTGTTAATTATTTGCCTATTTTGGACAATTTTGCAAAGAGGGTTTGTAATTGCGGTTAAGTGTCAAGATATGTATGGAAAACTTCTTGCACTTGGGCTTACCTTCTCAATTTGTTTTCAAGGTTTTTTAAATATGTGGGTTGCAAGTTCTTTTGTACCTGCAACTGGTGTTCCAATGCCATTTATTAGCTATGGTGGTTCGTCTATTATGGTTTCTTTGTGGATGATTGGAATTTTATTAAATATATCAAAAGATAATGTAAAAAGAGTAAGGTTTGGTAATAACAATGTCAGAAGTATACAATAGCAATTATTTCGTAACTGGTGGTGGCACTGGTGGACACATTTATCCTGCAATGGCAGTAGCAGATACACTAACAGAAAGTGGAGCAAAGGTTTATTATGTCGGAAACAAACGCAATATGGAATTTGAACTTGCATCTAAAAAAGGCTACAAGTTTTTGCATGTAAGTGTTTCTGGTATGCCACGAAAACTTAACCCAAAATTTTTTATTTGGGGTGTGAAATTGGTTAAGGCAATTTTACGCTCAGTAAGATATATCAAAAAATATAAACCCGATGCGGTATTTGCAACAGGTGGTTATGTTTCTGCGCCAATGATTTTTGCTTGCAGAATTACTAAAACTCCTTACATAATGCACGATTGCGACGCTATGCCAGGGCTTGTTACTAGAAAACTTTCAAAACGTGCAAAATACGTTACTTTGGCGTTTGAAAAAGCAAAAAAATATATTCCAAATAAGCACACTGTTATTACTGGAAACCCAATAAGAGCAGGCTTTAGAACTATGACGAAGGCAGAGGCTAAAGCTAATATGGGATTGGAAAATCGCTTGACACTTTGTATAATGGGCGGTTCTCAAGGTGCAAAATCTATTAATAATACTACAATTGAGCTTTTAAAGGAATTTTCTCAAGAGAGAAATTTGCAAGTGATTTTCCAGACTGGTAAAAAGAATTTTGCAGAAGTTACAGAAAGGTTGCAACAAATTTATCCTGCGTTTGAACAGGACAAGAACTTGATTGTAAAACCTTATTTTGATGATATGATTTCAGTTCTGAAATCTAGTGATATTGTGGTTTCAAGAGCAGGTTCTCTAAGCCTTTCAGAAATCTGTGCGTCTGATGCTGCGCCAATTTTAGTTCCATATCCTTATGCAGCAGCAAATCACCAAAGAATTAACGCAAAATACTTGTTAGAAATGGGTGCTTGCGTTTATATAGAGGATAAAGAATTGGAACCAAATCGTTTGAGAGAAAGCGTTGTAGAACTTTTAGAAAACCCAATTAAGATGAATTATCTTAAACAAAACGCCTCTCATCTTGCAAAATTCGACGCAGCAGAAGAAATTGTTGGATTGTTAAAGAGTTTGTAAACATTGTCCACTGGATTACTTGACAAGCTCGTAGCAAAAATTGTATACTAAGCCTATGAACAATTTTTATTATAACAACTCAAGTTCCTCATCATCTAAGTTTCAGTCGTGACTTGGAAAGATTTTAATGCGAATTGGTTGTTAGTTAAAGTTTTGAAAAGTCTTGTTAATTTAACAAGACTTTTTTTATAGGGATAAATGATGAAAATATATAATAATATAAATAGCAATGTAAATTTTAGAGGCCCACTTGATGGCGCAGTGACAGGACTTTTGCGTACTTGTGACATGAATGAAATGGTTAACGCAGTCGGCTTAGATGTCGGTGCAATGGTAATTCCAAGAGCTTATTATGACACAAAAAACCGTAACCAGTATGCTGGCGCAGAAACTTTTTTTAGAGAAATCAGTGGTACTTTTATTAACTGTCTTGCTGCTGGAATTTTTGCAAAATGGATTGCAAGATTTATGGCTAATCAAGGTGAAGTAAAAATCAATCCTAATCATTGGTTTACAAAGGATTCTATGGATACTCTTGAAGCAGCTTGGGAAGGTAACACAAAAAAATACTCTCAAAATGTTTTTGAAAATCTTTCTGGACGTGATGGATATAAAATAAATCAATTTAAAGATATTAATTGGAAAAAAATCGAATGGATTGACGAAGAAAAGTGGAAAAATATCGAGTGGAAGGATAACAAATACAAAGATATTCAGAACAAATTGACTTCAAAAGACGGTTTTGTAAATACGATGAGCCAAATTATTGAAGACAAAAATATTGCAGAAAGCGACAAAAATAACGTACTTTCAATAATGGAAAAACGACTAACAAACGCACTTGGCGCAGAACGTGATATCGAATTGAATATCAAAGGCAACAAATTGTCTGCAAGGTTGGACAATATTTTGCGTGACGCTCACGATATGGGGAAAGATGTTTTTGGTGTTAATGGTGGAAAAGACGCCAAAAAGATTTTGCAAAGAATTTCTAAAGTGAACAAAACAAAAGCATTTGGAGCAATTGCTGGTGCAAGCGTTTTGGGTTTGACAAACCAATTTATTAACAGAAAAATTACTGAAAAAAGAACAGGCAAAAAAGGGTTTGTTGGTGATGTTGATTTCACTTCAACCTTTAGAGGCGAAAAGAAAAAAGACAATATGTTATGGCTTAAAAAGCTTAGTGCTAGCGCACTTATGGTGGGAATGGTGCTAAGTGTAATGGGAGTTAAAAATTCAAAACAATTCGCCAAAAAACTTGAATTTACAGGTCCAATTACAAGTGGAAATGCTATTAAAACTGTTTACGCTGCAAATATTGTAGGAAGATTTATGGCAGCAGATAACGGAACAGAATTGAGAGAATCTATGACAAGAGATTACTTAGGCTTCCTTAACTGGCTTGTATTTGGTGGTTTCGCAGCAAAAGGCGTTGCAAATCTCTTGGATAAAAAAGGTGAAGATTTATTTAATTATACAAAAAAAGGTAAAGGTCTAAAACACTGGCTTAAAGACATGACGCTAAAAAGTCATAATGAAATAGCTTCTAAGGGCAAGGAATTTGCTAAGAAGAATATGTGGAAGGTGAATTTGGCGCAAGGTGCTGGTATTGCCTACTCTGCAATTACTTTAGGCATTCTACTTCCAATGTTGAATGCAAAAGTTACGGAGCATAAGAGCAAAAAGCATTTGGCGTAAGTAGAAAAGTGGGTTGGGGTTTTGCCCCAATAACCAACTATTGTCTTAGAATTTTATCCAACACTGCAACAAGTTCGCTGATTTTTTTATCCTTTTCTGCCTCGTCATCTTGCATTAGAGATTCACGAATACAGTGCTCAAAATGACCTTTTAGTATATCAAAATTAACACGGCGCAAAATTGATTGGCTCGCTAGAATTTGAGTGCTTATGTCGATACAATATCTGTCTTCTTCGACCATCTTAATAAGTCCGTCAATTTGACCTTGTGCGGTTTTTAAAAGCCTCGTTATTTTTTTCTTGTCTGCGTGCATGGTTTTCCTTTCTGTCTGATTTTTATTAATTGAAGCGGTGGGAACTGCGTTTGTTAGGAGTAGTTGGGTTTACCCGCCCCTTGAGGGAGGGTCGAAATCTTTGATTTCGGGGTGGGGGGATAGAAAGTGAATAGGTGAATAAGTGAATAAGTTCGTTTTAATAATTTTTTATGTCGAATGCGTTCAATTAGCGTATTTGGCGGGTCGGTTGGGCATACCTGCCCAACAATAAATTTAATAACCTCAAACCCTACTTGCATTCACATTTAGATTTTCTAAAAATCTTGAACACATGTTTTTTATTGCAACCGCAAGTTTCTTTTTTGCATTCGCAACCTTGTTTAGCACATTCGCAACTCTTGCCTTCCTTGCAACCACAAGTACAATCGCTTGAACATTCTTGCTTGCATTTGCAATTTTCACCACAATCACAACCACAGTTGCAACCGCAATCACAAGCAAATACTGCGCCAGACAATACTACCGATGCTGATAAAACTAATAAACTTGTAAGTAATTTGTTCATATATACCGCCTTTCTTTTTTTTATTGAACACCCCCACGGGGTACGGGTATATAATAAAGCATTTTTTATTCTTTGTCAAGAGAATAATAAAAAATACTCGTTAGTTAAAAATAACTAACGAGTACAAAAATTAAAATTCATCAAAATCACTTAGGAACACCGATTGTAATAGTATTACTATTATTGCTCATTATGTTTCCACTATCATCACGACCATAAGTGCCGTCAAAATCAGAAACTTTTAATTCCAAACCCCTATAATTAAATGGAGCTCTTGACTTATCTTTCAATCTATTATAAATCTCGTTATTGCTACCGATACTTGATGTATGATATATGCCATTAAGTTCTTCAAGCTTTTCAGTATCAGGATTCCACATGTAGTGTTTTTGATTGCTATAATTTGTACAACTACCAGAAGAGTCATTAAACCATTCTGCAAATACGCCAGTAACGTTAGTTTTTCTCAAATTAAATACATATCCATCAGAGCGAATAACTGGTTTGCCGTTCAAAGATGGAGCAGTTTGACATCTATTTGGATCACTATCAATCGTCATCACCACTTTGAACATCACCAAAACACGGAGAGTATACAAAATTTCTCAAACCTGTTTTATATTCTTCCAAACTTGCTAAAATCGCAGGGTTATCGATTTCTGCGTCTTTCTTCAACAAAGAACTCCTTGTTTCTAAATATTTTCTACCCATTGGGTCAGCAGGAACGACTTCACCACTTGCAGCTACCATAAACTTAAAAATATCAGGTTTTTGGCAGTCATTAGAATACAAGCAGTTATTGCCTTTATTGCCGTTTACATCAACATAAATATCTGTTTGGTATTGCGCATTTCCATCTGCGATTGAGTAAACTTGTTGTGCTACCTTCCATTGCATGCCGTTTTTGGTTATAAAAGACAAATTGTCTTTAAAAGTATTATCAGAATAATTGTATGCATCAGCAGTACAAGAAGTGTTATCGGTAGTTACACCAAAACTCAAAGCAAGCAGGTTACAAAGTTTCGCTTGACCTTGATATCTCGCATCTTGATTAAGTGGTGACATAATTGGGCGTTGAACGTTCAAAAGTGGGTTTGCTGAACAATCAACGTTGTTTGTGTTATCGCAAACTGTGTATATCCTTGAATTTGTCGCCAAACTTTTAACTGTATCAGATAATGTATCATAAGTTTTGAGGTACATTGTTTTATTTCCGTCTGGCATAGCATTGCTTATCGCTGGGATTAAAAATGCAGTCACAACACCGATTACCCCAAGCGTCATAAGAAATTCCGCCAATGTAAAGCCTTGCTTTTTCATATATCGCTCCCGTTGCTTCTTGTTATATACTTTATATTCATATTAACATATTGGACAAAGTTTGTATAGAGTGGTGAGGGGAAATTTTGGAGTGCGCCTCAAAATTTTCCCCTATAATCTTGATGTACTTTTCTTTCTCTTTTGTTGCGAAGTAAAGATTTTTCACTTCACTTCCAAGCTGGTATTGGGACTACAAGTCAGTTTTATTTACCCCAAAAGTACCAAAAGAAAGAGAAAGCACGCCGTTGTTTCCTACAACCTTACGGTTGTTTCTTTTCTAGCAGGCAGAGCCTGCACTCTTACGTTTACTATCGTGGCTAAACGCCACACGCTCACGGTGTGAAGTGCGGTTGTTGTGTGATAGTTAATGAAACCCTCTCCCGCCTTCGGCACCCTCTCCATGTAAAATGGGATAAAAGGAGAGGGAACTAAAGACGTTCAATTAGCGCAGTTTACGCCCTCCCTCGGGGGAGGGTTTTATTAACTTTAGATTAAACGGATATAGTTTCTAATCAGCTGGATTCTTCATGCTAATCGCATTCAGAATGACCCACAACTTGCTTGTTTGGCGTTAGCGTCATTTTGAGGTCTGATTAAGACCGAGAAATCCAGCCTTTTAATAACTATTTTCCTTTTATCAAAATTATCATGAACTGCAACGTTCGTCTTAAACAAATATAAACTTTCGCCTATTTCCCGCAACAATTCTTGAATTTCTTACCGCTACCACAAGGGCAAGGGTCGTTTCTGCCAACCTTTTCCGTAACAACAGGTGCTTGTGGTTTTGGTTCTGAAATATAATCAAAAATTTGTGAGAACGCATTTGAGCAGAACAAAATTGTTGCAGAAGAATAAATTTTATTCTTCAAATAATCAGATTTATAATTTTTAACTAATTCTTCAAATGTATAATTCGTTTCCATCAACTCATTTACAACTTCCATAAAGTTTGGATACTGAGTTGAAACTCTTTCTAATATAGTGTTTGGAATTGAATCATTTGTCAAGAAATACTCAACACAAGCCTTCGCATTCTCTACGCTATCTTTGTTTTCCAAAACTTTGCAGAAAGTTTCATAGAAAGGAATTGCATAAAGTCCATTTTCTTTGTCAAAGATTACTGCAACATCATAAGTTTCATTGTGCGAAGAAAAACCGCCCATAGAATTTTCCAAGAAGTTTGAATAATTGTTATCCAATTCTTTAACGTGGAAAAACTTGTATTCAGTGATATCGCAACCCTTGTCAGACAAATCAATTTCTTCGCCTTCATTAAATGCACCTATTATATCATCAGCGTGTTTATTAGTTGTCAAAATTATATCTTTATCAAAAGTCTTAATGAATTTTTGGTACATTTCGTCAATGGTTGCTTTAATTTCAGCCTCTTTTTCAGAGTTGTCCAAATACAACAAACGTGGAGTTTGAACCAATTTCATTACGGCGTATCTATAAGCCTCTTCCTTTTGAGAATGCGAAAGTACGCTTGAAATTTCAATAATATAATATTCTCCATCAAGTTCAAAAATTCTGCCAACAATGAATTGACCAGCATAAACCCCTCTAAAATTTGTCATTTTAGTAAGTGAAAGCACTTTATAAGTTTTTTCATTAACCAAATTGTACAACTCAAAACCATTTTTAAGAATTTTTTTGATTTCAAAAATAGACGCTTGAGCCTCATTAAGCTTGTCTATAATACTATTTGCGCCCTTTTCCTCTTTGTACATATCAAGTATTGATTTGCCAGCAATTCTACGTTCAAAAACGTAAGGCAAAAAGATTTTTTCCATTTGGTTCAAGGAAATATTTCTTGCACCAATTGTTGACAAATATTCTGTAAAATCAGATTTGATTGTTTCATTAGTTTGTGTAAAATCAAAAATTTCTTTTAATGCTTCGTTAATTTCGTTAATTTTTTCTATAACCGTCATTGCCATCTCCTCAAGTTTATTTAAGAATACCTTAAACAGAACAAGTTAGCAATAATACAATAAGGCTAGATTTAAAATACTATGCCATCAAGGTTTGAGCAAATTTTAGAGATTCCTCTGTAACCTCACCTCCGGCAAGTTCAGCAATTGCTTTCAACTTTTTATCGCCTTCAAGCACCGAAATATCGACATTTGTTTTACCATCTTGTGTCTTTTTAACATAAAAATGTTTGTCAGATTTTGACGCAATAATCGCTTGGTGAGTAATCATGATTATTTGCATATATTTAGAAAGTTCTTTGACCTCGTCTGCAACCGCTTGCGAGGTTTTTCCAGAAATTCCAGTATCGATTTCGTCGAAAATCACAGTATCAATATTATCTGATTGTGCAAAAATTGTCTTAATTGCAAGCATAACTCTTGAAATTTCACCGCCAGAAGCGACTTTCGCAAGTGGTTTTAAGCCTTCTGAAATATTAGTAGAAATCAAAAATTCTACTTTATCAAAGCCGTTAATTGTAAGCTCAGTTTTCTCAAAACTGATGTCAAACTTAACCTTTGGAAGTTCCAATTTTTCAAGCTTTTCAACAATGAGCGCAGAAAGCACTTTGGCATAATTTTTTCTCTCTTCTGAAATTTCTTCTGCCATTTTTTCAAGATTTGTCTTTAAGTTAGAGATTTCAAGTTCCAAATCCTCAATATTTTGAGTTGAAAACTCAATTCCTTCCAATTCTTGACGAAGTTTCTCGCCCTGCTCCATAACTTTTTCTAAACTTCCGCCATATTTGCGTTTAAGTTTGTCGAGCAAGAAAAGTCGCTCTTGTATAGTATTTATGCGCTCTTCATCATTATCTAAGCGAGAAGAATATTCTCTTAGCTCGCTAGAAACATCTTTCAAAGTTTCAATCGCACTAATCAAGTTGCTTTCAACCTCTTCCAACGAATTGTCCATACCTGAAGCCTTTGACAAATTCATTTTGATTTGCATAAGAGCGTCCATAATTGCGCCATCATCGCCAGAAATTGACCAATAAGAAGAGCCTGTAAGGTCTTTTAGTTTTTCGACATTTTCTAAAATGGAAAGTTCGTTGTTCAACTCTTCGTCCTCGCTTGAAGATTGAATTTGCGCTTCTTCAATCTCATTAACTTGAAATTTTAGAAAATCAATTTGCTCTTCTGTCTTGTCTGCACTGTTTTTCAGCTCTTCAAGTTTAGCTATTTTATCTTTGTAATTAGCAAACTCTTTTCTGTATTCGTCAAGCATTTTTCCGCAAGTATTTTTTGCGTAAGAATCTAATAAAACTATATGGAATTTTGGCTGTAAAAAAGAATAAGTCTGATGCTGAGAATGCACATCTAAAAAAAGTTCTCTAAAATGACGCATAAATTCTTGATTTACCAAACACCCGTTTACTCTTGAGCGAGAGGCGGTTTGCGTAATTTCTCGTGACAAAATAATTTCTTCTCCAAGATTATCAATTCCGTACTCCTCAAAAAGTGCGGTCAAATCTTGTTTTTTATTTAAGATAGTAACCTCGATTATTGCTTTGTCAGCTCCAGTTTTGATAACTTCTTTTCCAGCTTTTGCACCAAATGCTATATCAATCGCATTAATTAAAATACTTTTTCCCGCACCTGTTTCACCTGTGATTATATTCAAACCGTCTGCTAAATCTACTTCTAATGCATCAATTAATATGTAATTTTTTATTGAAATCTTTGATAACATACCCTATTCCTCGTCATCACCAGTTTCATCGCTATCTTCATCAGTGTCGTCACTGTATTCTTCGTCTTCTTCGTCATCATACTCAGAATACTCTTCCTCGTCTTCATCTGAAGCCTCAGCGTCTTCTAACTCGCTATAATTGTCGTCCTCGTCATCTTCAGCGTTTTCTTCTTCCTCTTCATCGTCGTCGTATTCTTCGTCGTCGAACTCTTCGTCACTATCTTCTTCAAATTCCTCATCTGGTTCAGAAGTTTCGTCCTCTTCCACCTCTTCATCGACGCTTTGTTCGCCAGTTTCTTCGACACTTTCTTCGTATTGCGGAATTTCTGTTTCTGGTTCAATTTCCTCGTTGTGTCCGAGTTTTTCTTCAATCGCTTGAAATTCTTTTTTTACAACATTTTTAGGGAAGGTTAGCGTGTAAGGATTGGCGAGTGCTGATTTTAGAGCGTCATAGTATTCTTCTGCCTCGCCAACAAATTTATAAACACGAGCAAGGCAATAGTATAAATCACCATTGGCATCTTTTTCAAGTCTTGTGTGCAGAATTTCAAGAATTTCTTCTGCGTTTCCTTCGCTCAAGCAAATTTTTGTAAGCAACTTGAATGCTTCAATATCGTTTGAATTGTATTCAATTGTTTTGTTTAAGTACTCTTTTGCCTCTTCAATGTTACCAGATTTGTAAGCAATTGAGCCTAGATTAAAGTACGCCCAGCTATAATCCGGTGAAATCGCAAGCACTTTTTGGTAGCTTTCTATTGCAAAATTTGTTAAACCATCATTTTGGTAGATATAGCCTAAATAAAAGTAGGCAAAAACATCATTTGGATTAATTGAAACGGCTTTTTGAAAACAATCTGTTGCAAGATTTTTCTCTTCTTTATGAAAATAACAAACGCCTAAATTAAAGTAGCAGTTACCATCGTTTGAATCTGTTTCAAGAACCTTGCGAAATGCGATAATTGCGTCGTCCCACTCTTTGAGTTCAACCAGCACATCGCCAAGGTTGTAATAAAAATCTTCTTGTGGTGAAATCTCAACCGCTTTTTGGTAACACTCTTTAGCCTTCTCAAAGTTTTTAAGTTTTTCATATACAATTCCGAGGTTATAATAAAGCTCCGCATCATCTGGGAAGTACTTGATTAAGTACCTCAAATTCCCTTCTGCCTCTTCATTAAAACCATTATTAACCAGCAAAATAGAAAGTTCCCTCCTTGCCTGAAAGTTTGAAGGGTCTTCTTTTAGAATGTTTTGTAAAGCCTCGATATCATTACCCATAAAAAAATTATACCAAACTCATGGGTGGAAGAAAAGGGGGAGGTTGTGAGGATAAAGAGTGAATAGTTAATAGGTGAATACATGAAAGGGAATAGGGGAATAAGGGAATAAGAGATTTTAAGATATTTTTTAATAAAATATGTTCGATATTGGAGGTATGATATTTGAATAAACGTAGGGTGCAATTTTTTGCACCAATAACTAAAGACATTTAATTAACGCATTAAACATAAAAAATTATTAAAACCCCTTATTCCCCTATTGCCTTATTACCTTATTCCCTTTGCTACGTCTTAGAGTAGCATTCCCACCACTCTAAACTTTCTCCAAATGTAAAATTTTATTAAAATCTAGGCAAATTTTCTTCCTTGTCGAACTTTATAAAACCAGAAGGTTGTTTATGAAAATCAGTTTTGTAAAATCAATTGAACCTATTTTAAGGCAAGTAAAATCGCCCGCCGTTGAGGTGGGTGCAAATATGCGCTACACAATTAATGACGCAAAGATTGCTGAAAATATATTTTCGACTGGGTTTCATACTTGTTCTGGTTTTGATATAAACGCTGGGAAAATGAACCTTGCTGGACATATTAAGCCAGAAGGGTTTAATCCTAGAATTTTTGCGGACTCTTTTGAAAGATTAGTTAAAGGTTTTCAAGATAAATTTGGCGAAGTGAGAGCTCTTGTGCTCGGTGGACGTGAAACAGGCTTTGTTGATTCGTATTCTAGCGCAACGAGTAACGAAGTTTATTCCACAATGTGTGAGGTTTTGAGCGCAAAATGCAATCTTCCTGACGAAAAATTTGCATCAATCTTAGGCAAGTTTAAGAACGTCAAAATCAATGATGATATAGCGATTATTGGCGATAGAGTTTTTATTGCAAACAAAGAATTTGAAAAAGCTGGACTTTTAAACGCAACAAAAGAAAACGTTGAAGAGATTGCAGGCAAAGTCTACGAGGACGTATTTATTCCTCAAAGCTTTTTATAAATGAATTTTTTTGACTTAAACTATGTTCTTCATCAGCGTTTCAACGATTAGCCAGTCGACTTCTTCATCAATTTCATAAGAAGTATACGCAGGGAGTTCGTAGTATGTGATTTTGCCAGATAGACGGCATTTGTCACGCAAAATATTTTTGACGGAATTAATGTAACAAGCACCGTTTTCGGCAACCAAACCCTCAAACTCTTGGCGTCTAGGTCGATTTTTGTAATCATAATTTACGGGTTGCACTTCAAAGTTGCCACTTTTTTTATCAACGTAACACCAATGGAATTGTTTTTCTACAACTCCAGAAAAAATTGAATCAGCACCACTTTTTGTAAAATAATCAAACATGCCATCAATATGCTCAGCTTTAAGCATTGGCGAAGTCGCTTGAATTAAGAAGAATTTGTCCTCGTTTTGTAGATTAGATTTGTTGAGGTATTCAAGCATTACACTTTCGGTTGACGCAGTGTCTGTTGCATTTTCAGCCTCTCTATCGTAGATTTCAATTTTTGGAAAATCAAAACTTTTTACAGCAGATTTAATTTCTGGGCTATCAGTTGCGATAATAACCTTATCAATGCATTTTGCGTCGTTTGCAGCTTTTGCCGTCCAATATACTAGCGGTTTACCATTGATTTCTTTAATGTTTTTGAGCGGAATTGATTTGCTGCCAGCTCTTACTGGAATAAATGCTATGTTCATTTTTCCTCCACAATTTTAATTAAATCATACAAAACTTGATTGTACGAAGTTGGAAGATTAAATTTTTTACCTAGTCTAATTATTTCACCAGCAAAAATTTCAACCTCTGTTTTTCTGCCAGCTAATATATCTTGCAACATAGAGGTCTTGCCTTCGTCACACATTTTATTCAAAAATGCGAGTGCATCATTTTCTAGGTTTTCAAGATTTTTCACTCCTTTTACTTGAGCAATTGTTCGCACCTCTAAAATAATTTTTTTTGCAAAATTCAAGAAAGCTTGATTGCGTTTAAGTTCCCCAAAATTCATATTTAAAATGGCTGAAACTTGATTAGAAAAAAGATTCATTGTGTATTTTAGCCACATAGAATAATTTATATCTTCTGGAATTTGATAATTTATCTCAAACTCGTCAAAAATTTCTTTTATTTTAGTATTGTTTTCTATAAAAATTTCACCAACTCCATCTTGCGTAACAGAATTGCCCACCCTTACTGCGCTATGTCCGATAAAATAAGATTTGAGGACGGTTGCATTTGGATATGCTTCTTGAATTTTTTCTTCGGAAGAAATTCCATTCAACAACGAAATAATGATTGTATTCTCATTAACAAAATTCTTTATATTCTTGATTGCGTCGTCTAAACCTTGTGATTTTGTTGCAAGGATTATCAAATCAGGTGTAAAAGTTTCATCAGGTAAAATATAGTCAAACTCTTGTACAACGCCGTTAAAAATTGGCTTGTTTCGGTTATAACGCTCTAATCGCTCTTTATCTACAAGAATTTTTAATTCAGAATTAGCTTTAAATTTGACTGCGTAGGTCAAACCAACTGCCCCAAGACCACAAATAAGAATTTTTCTCATGTGCTTATTATAACTTAAAATAAAATTGATGGCATATTCTTTTCGTGTTAATCTTTTTTTATAAAGGACAAATAAATGAAAATAAGCGGATATGGTATCAAAAACAATAAGTACACACCACAAACAAATTTTAAACAATCAACTTTTGAAATTTCAGCTCAACAAAAGTTTATTGATTTAATGACTTCCGATAAAAATATGTTTAAATCTTGGCAAAGTTTGCATGGTGACACAATTGAAACTTATGCAAAAGATATTGCTCTAAATTCTGTACCAACAAATGCAATAAATAATGCTTTCGGTAATGCTGATTTATTAAATCTTGTAAAATATCCAATCGAAAATTTATTACAAGCAACAAAAAACTTTATATCCTTCAAATATAATACTCTTGAAAAAATCTATAATAATCAAACGATTATGCAGAATCGTGATACTAGAGAAACTTTCATTGGTTTGTTGGGTAAAGTTTTTGCAAATGTTAATACAGAATTTTTACCAGAGCAACAAGAAATAATGAATAAATTTCTTGATAACGAACGTCTTTATGGGTGCAAAGATTATTTTAAATATACAAAAAATACATATAACATCAATGATATTTTTGGACGACTATTCCGTGTAAAATCAGATTATAGGGACAAAGAAAGAGCAAAACTTTCAAATGAAATTCTTCAAAAAATATTGGATAATAAAAATCTAAACGAAAATCAAATTACAGAAATCCTAAAAATAATGTCCCATTCAAACACAATAGATAATAAAGAATTAAAAGTGGCTAATATTTTGGCTGAAGAAGAATTACTACCTCAAAATTTTTCTATTGAAGATAAATGGTATAAATTAAAAAATTTTTTAGCAAAACGCATGACAAAATGGGACGCAAATGAACTCATAAAAGATTTTAAAAATGATGCAAGTATTAAAAACAACAAACCCTTTCAAGATGTACTAAGCCTTGTTAATAAAGAATACATTGCAGAAAGTAAATGGTAAAACGACACAACTATAAAAGCAAAAGGGCAACGACTTTTTTAGTCGTTGCCCTTTTATTAATTCTATAAAGCCTAATTCTTAATAAAGAATAGTCAATACTTCATCAGGTCGGTTGGGCATACCTGCCCAACAATAACCACAAATAAGAATTTTTCTCATGTGCTTATTATACCTTAAAATAAGATTGATGGCATATTGTTTTCATGATAATCTTTTCCCATAAGGAGTTCCCAATGAAAATAAGCGGATATGGTATCACAAACAATAAGTACACATCGAACACCAATTTTAAACAATTGTTACCTAAAACACCTGCGCAACAGAAGTTCATTGATTTGATGAAATCTGATAAAGAAATGTACAAAAATTGGAAAAGTGTTTGTTATTATGATTTGGAAAATGTTCCAAACGATATGACACCAAACGGTTTGCCAACAAGGGCGTTTGTGTCAAATGTTTTAAATTCTGGTTTTACAAAGTGCGCAAGATACGCAATTGAGAATTTTTTGAAGGCATTTGAAGGTCTTAATACCTTTAAATACAAGGCGTTAGAAAAAATTTACAATAATTCAACAATAATGGAAAATGAGGACACAAGAGCAAATCTTATTGGCTTGTTGGGCAAATGGAGTTTTAACGCGAAGGGCGAATACTCTCCAGAGCAAGAAGAAATAATGAACAAACTTCTTGATAATGAACGTTTGTACGGTTCAAAGAAATATTTCCGAGATGCGTCTAGTTGTTATAGTACATCAGGTTTGTTTGGACAAGTTTTTTATCCAAAAGTTGGTGCAGAAAAAATCACACAAGCGCAATTAGAAAGACCGAAAATGGTTAATGACGTGCTGCAAACGATTATTGATAACAAAGATTTGAACGATTTTCAGATTGCAGAAATTCTAAAAATCATGACAAATGATAAATATGAGGACAACAGAGAAATAAAACTTGCGAAGGTTTTAGCAGAAGAGAATATTTTGCCAAAAGATGATTCGCAATATTATAGCGATGTTTCAACAGGAAGAAGAAGTTATTGGGGAAATCTTAGATTTTTCGTAAAGCAGTCTGGCGGTTGGTATCGCTATGAAGATTTGTTGAAGAACTTCCAAAAAGATGAAAGAGCGAAGAAAAGTCCTCGTTTTTTGGAACTTTTAAACCAAATTAACGAAGAATTTATGCCAGAGCAGGTAAAGGAGTTAAGAAAACGTAAATGATGAAAATTGGTGGAAGTTTTGCTAATAAATACAATTATAGACAATTTGTTTCAAGGACTATTGAACAACAAAAGTTTATTGATTTGATGAAATCTGATAGAGAAATGTTGAAATCTTGGGAATATCTACATGGTGATACAATTGAAACTTATGCACAAGATGTTACTCCAAATACCGTACCAGCGAAAGCATTATGCACTGGTAGTGATTGGTTGAAAATGGCAAAATATCCAATAGAAAACTTGTTAAAAGCAGCGGAAGGTTTTAAAACATTTAAGTATAAAACGTTAGAGAAAATCTATGATAATCCTGCAATTATGCAAGATTGTGATACAAGAGAAACTTTCATTGGTTTGTTGGGTAAAGCTTTTGCGCATATTGATACAGAGTTTTTGCCAGAACAAGAAGAAATTATGAACAAGTTTCTTGATAACGAGCGTCTTTACGGTTGTAAAGAGTATTTTAAATACACAAAAAACTCATATAATATAAGTGATATATTTGGACGACTTTTTCGTGTAAAGTCCAATAATAAAGATAAAGAAAGAGCGCAACTTTCTAATGAAATTCTTCAAGGTATTTTGGACAATAAAAACTTGAATGAAAACCAAGTTACAGAGATTTTGAGAATCATGTCACATGCGAGAACAAAAGATAATCAGGAATTGAAAATTGCAAAAGCTTTAGTAGAAGATGATTTATTGCCAAAAGAGCGACTCAAGATTGATGACAAGTGGTTTGACTTAAAATGGTTTTTAGCAAGAACAACTATGAAGTGGTGGCAAGCAGACGAACTTGTTAAGGAGTTTAGAAGCGATGAAAAAGTTCGTGACAATAAACCTTTTCAAGATGCCTTGAGTGCCATTAATGATGAATATTTTAAAGAACATAAGTGTTAAAAACTTTTTAGTCGGTTGGGCATACCTGCCCCACAATAACTTTTAGTTTTTTTATAAATAAGAGTCGTGGACTGAATGTCCACGACTCTTATTATTGTATACAAACTAATTCTTAATAAAGAATAGTCAATACTTCATCAGGGTTCAAGCTAGAATCGTTAGTTGTGTTAGGTACGATTAAGTACTTAGCTTCGTCAACAAATTCGTAGCAAATGCCAAACACGCCAGAAGCAGTAAGCTTAGTGATGTTGTAAACACCTTTACCAACTGTGATAAAGCTGCTACCAACACTCTTTAGACCTTTAACTGGGTGTAATGAAGCAGTGTCTGCAAATGCGTCTGACCAGTTGTCACCGTATTCTTCAACACCGTTAGCAACTACTTCTGCAACAGAAGATGCTGTTCTACCAGCAACACCTGCAACTCTACCAGTCATTGAGAATGGAGCACCAAGAACTCTTGAAACGATGTTAGGGTTCTTAGTTACGTTAACTTCTGCAGATGAAAGTTGTTTAGGAAATTCTGCGCAGTTGTCGCCATTTTTAATATTTTTAAATTGAACTTCAATATAACCAGGTTTTTTAACGCCAGGTCTTGCAACGCTTGAAACAACACCTTTAACAGTTGAACCAGCTGGGTAAGTTACGCCTGCAATTTTAACGTCTTCAACAGTCTTAGCAGTGAAAGTATCACCAACGTTAGAAGTTCTAGCACTGATTCTTTCGCTTAACTTAATTTTAACTGCGATTGGTTCGTATTTTGTAGCGCAACCAGCGATACCATTTGACGTATCGATTCTAAAGTTAGCTTTTAATGCACCTAGCATGTAAGCAACTTGTTCTTTTGACAAGTATTCGTCGTTAACGATTTTGTCTTTATCAGGAACTTTGTTCAAGATGTTTGATGCGATAACTTCGTCAGTAGCACCAATAGCCCAATTAGGGATATATTTAACTACTTGACCTTCAAAAGTCGGAGTTACGGTTCTATCTACATCTAAATCCATCATTTTTGCAAATGTAGCAAATACTTCTGCTTTAGTGATAGGTTGGTCTGGTTTAAAAGTTGAATCAGGATAACCAATCATAACATCAGCAGTTAATGCTCTATCGATTTGAGATTTTGCCCAGTAATCAGCTGCAACGTCTGTATATTTGTTGTCTTTAACTTCTGTTAAATTTAAACCATCAGCTATAATAAATGCTAATTCAGAACGCAATACTGGCATTTTAGGGTCATATAAACCAGCTCTTCTAGCGTCCATTTGACCTTTCATATTATAAAGCATTTGTTTCGCAAAACGAGCAACAACAACATTTTGTTTTCCTTCAATAGTTTTAACATTGCATGGTTTGTAAATTTTACCACCCACAATAATGTCGTTTTCAGAAGTTACCATAGCATGGCTTTGAGAGCCGAACAATGTTGGGTGAGCGTAAGCTTGAATATCAGCAGGTTCACCTGCAATTGCTACACAAGAAGCCACACAAGCAACACCTAAAGATGCCATAAGTTTAGTAGATAATTTCATACTTCTCTTTTCCTTTCTTTCTCGCTTTTCTTTTTTGTTTTTCAAACAGATTATTTTTTCTTGATTATGTAAGCTTGAGGATAACAAAAATCCTCTCTAAAACCGATTCTTCTATACATTTTTAATGCTTTATAGTTATTGGTTTCGGTAGTTACGTTGATTTCACTAAAAGCCCTTTTACCTAATTTTGTCCAATCAACAATTGTTTTAATTGCACGGTTTAAAAGATGTTCTGAAAAACCCTGTCCTCTATGTTCTTTTTCAATTGCTACGAGAGGCAAGTTTGCGATTTTTCCGCCAGTAACGTTTGCAAACGCAAAACCTACAGGTTTATCGTTATATAATAATACAGAGGTTACTTCTGGCAAAAATTCACCATAAATATTATCAACAACTTTGTTAATAATATCTTTAGTTCCATCTATTGTTTTATATCTTGTATCATAAATTGCATCTTGAGTATCTCTGAAAGCCTCGTGGATAATTCTAATTGCGTCTTCTCTATAAGCGTCGTCATAGCTTACAACTTTGTATTCAGCAGGTCTTTCGCTAAGTTTCATATTCTCTAAAATTCTTTCAGAAGAGGCGTTGCCCATCATAAATCTCAAAACCGCAAGTCCAATATACTTAAAGCCATATTTTGAAATATCAGCAGTAAACACTGATTGATGTCCAAGCATTGGATAAGAAACGACTTTAGATTGGCGTTCAGTTTCTGTTAATTCCAAGAATTTTTCTATTAGTAATTTAATTTTTGTAACTTCGTCTTCTGTTCCCAAACAATGAATTAGGTTGAGTTCAATAGCTTCTGAAATAGAAGTTGTATAAACCAAAAAGGCAGTCGGAATTTCATTTTCTTTAAGCACAACGCATTTCATATAATCTTTTTCAACTGCGTCAATAAATTCTTCATAAGGAAGTGGTTCAAGTTCAAATTTGTATTCGCTTACAGCCTTTGCTTTAAAGTCGTTATAGACCCCTGCAAAAAATTTGTAAATATTACTGTTTAATAGTTCCACTTCGTATGATGTATCTGCCATAAAATATCCTCTTGATTGCACCTAAATTATAGGATATGGTGCATTTTTTCACGTTTCGTGTTTATATATCTTTCGTTATATTTATTAACTTCTGATTTCAAGTTAATGTTTTCATGTATTGTTAAGCCATAACCCTTTAAACCTACGATTTTCTTAGGGTTATTTGTAATTAAATTGAAATTGTTAAAGCCCAAATCAAGAATAATTTGTGCTCCAACGCCATAATTTCTTAAATCGGGTGCAAAACCTAATGAAACATTTGCCTCAACTGTGTCTTGACCTTCCTCTTGAAGTTTGTATGTCTTGAGTTTGTTGATTAAGCCAATTCCACGTCCTTCGTGGTCACGAATGTAAATCACTGCGCCTTTGCCATACTCATTAACCATCTTTAATGCTGTATGTAATTGCCAGTTGCAATCACACTTTAAGCTATGGAAAATGTCGCCAGTCAAACATTCACTATGAACTCTGATTAAAGGAATTTTGTCAGAGCCATCATCTTTTACCAAAGCAACATGCTCGCAACCAGTGATGGTGTCAGTGTAGCCAACGATATTAAAGTCGCCAAACTGAGTTGGTAAAAATACTTCAACTTCACGTTTTACAAATTTTTCTTTTTCCAAGCGGTACGCAATAAGGTCAGCAACCGTAATAAATTTGATATTGTGCTTTTCGGCGAATTTATGCAAGTCTTCACGCCTTGCCATTTCGCCGTTTTCTTTCATAATTTCGCACATAATTCCAGCTTCTCTATGACCGCAAAGTCTTGCTAAATCAACAACTGCCTCGGTATGTCCGCATCTTTTTAGAACTCCGCCTTTTCTCGCAACACAAGGGAACAAATGCCCTGGTCTGCGTAAATCAGAAGGTTGAGCGTCTGGTGCGATTGCAACCTCAATAGTTTTTGCTCTATCAAAAGCTGAAACCCCAGTCGTCACGCCATATTTAGGGTGAGCGTCAATGCTTAGAGAAAACGCTGTTTGCATGCTTTCGGTATTTTTTTCTACCATTTGCGGAAGCTCAAGTTGCTTTGCGATACTGTCAGAAATCGCTAGACAAACAATTCCACGACATTCTTTAGTAATGAAGTTTACCAATTCAGGGGTAACAAATTGTGCAGAACAAATTAAGTCGCCTTCATTTTCCCTGTCTTCATCATCTGCGACAATTAAGGGTTTGCCTGCTTTGAAATCCTCTAAAGCTTCTTGAATTGTGTTAAACTGACCTATCATATTAACAAAAACCATTCCTTTGTAGAAAATCGAAATCTATTCTTGACCTATTATCACTCGTTGATAAAAATTTTTCAATATATTTCGCCATCATATCGACTTCTACATTTACAAAATCGCCTATTTTTAACTCTTTTAGGCAAGTATTTTCGTATGTATGGGGGATAATTGCAAGATTTATTAAACCACCCACAACCTCTGCAATCGTAAGACTTATGCCATTCACGGTTATAGAGCCTTTTCTGATAACGTATTTTGACTCATTCTCAGAAAGTTCAAGCCTTAAATCGTAAAAATCGCCATTATTTTTAAGTTCTACGATTTTTGCTACCCCATCAACATGACCGCTAACAATATGACCACCAAAACGCCCATTTGCAAGCATTGCACGCTCTAAGTTTACGGTATTGCCTAGATTTAGTTTACAAGCAACCTTAAAAGTTTCAGGTGAAATATCCGCAGAAAAAGTATCTTTGTTAATGTCTGTAATAGTGAGGCAAACGCCATTTACTGCAATGCTATCACCGATTTTAGCATCTTCTAAAATCTTTTGGCATTTAATAACAACTTTTCTATCTGTGACAAATTGGATTTTTCCTGTTTCTTCTACGATTCCAGTAAACATAGAGTAATTCTAGCATATTTTTACTCAAATGTACAGAGGAAGGCTAAAATAAATCGCTATGACTTCCAGTTGTGAGTAATAATATTACTAGTTCGCTATTTATGATTTCATATACCAATAACCAGTCTGGTTCAATATGACATTCTCTGCAACCAGTAAAATCGCCTGTAAGTGCATGATCTCTATATTTGGAAGGAAGTTCTTCTCCCTTTTGTAGTAGATTAAGTACAACTTTGAGTTTCTCTAAATCTTTTCCACGTTTCTTCATTAATTTGATGTTACGTTGTATTTTATTTGTAAATCTTAAATTGTACATTAATCTTCCTTCAAGATGTCGTTCATCATATCATCAACAGAGCTATATGCTTTTGATAGTCCAATCCCGTTGTTAGCGTCTTCAATTACTTTTTTGGTTTCTTTATTATAATCGTTAATTGATAGAGCAAAGGGAATACCCTGCTCTCTAACTGCGGCTTTGATGAACATTGTGATAGCAGTAGACATATTAAAACCTAATTCGTTGCATAAATTATCAAAATTCTGCTTTAAATCGCTATTAACTCTAATACTAATATTTGCTTGTGACATCTTAACCTCGCTATTGTCTATACAATGTACTACTATTGTAACATATTTGTAAGCTTTTTCAATCCTACTTCATTTTTAAGGTTTTTCACTTATCAGTTTGTTTATAATATAATCAATCTTATGGAATACTGGTTTAAATTATCTGATAAAATACGTTTTTTGTTCGTTGGCGGGTTTAATGCTGGCGTATCATATTTGATGTATTCAGCTTTTTGTCTAATTATGGGTGATAGCGCATATCAGATTGCACTTGCGCTTGCGTGGGTGATTTCTTCCATTGTTTCGTATACAACACAAAAATTTCTTGTTTTTGAAGGTAAGGGAAATTGGGTCAAAGAATATTTGAAGTGTTGCACAACTTGGTTTTTCAGCTATCTAATTAATGCTGGTCTTTTAGAGTTTATTGTTAAAATTTTGCATCTAAATGTTTTCATTGCACAAATTGTTGCAACTCTCGTTGCTGCGGTCTTTACTTATGTGTTTTTTAAAAAATTTGCTTTTAGAAAAAATAACGTTCAATAATTAATTTTTTCTTAACTTTTTCATTTTTTCTTTAAATCTGGGGTATAAATATAATTGTAGAAGATAGGAGGATTATATTATGGCACTTAAACCATTACAAGACAGAATCGTTATTAAAGTTATTGAAGATACAGAACAAACATCAGGCGGAATTTTTATTCCAGATAGCGCAAAAGAAAAACCTCAAAAAGGTGAAGTTGTAGCAGTTGGCGAAGGAAAAACAAATGACAAGGGTGAAAAAGAACCTATGGAAGTTAAAGTAGGCGATATCATTCTTTATGCTAAATATGCTGGTACAGATGTAAAAATGGACGGCGTAGAATACAAAATTTTGTCAATCAAAGATGCTTTGGCAATTGTTGAGTAATATTTAAGGGAATAAGGTAATAGGGTAATAAGAGAATAAGAGGTTTTAGAAATATTTATAATAAAATGCGTGTGATGATAGGTTAGGTGGATTGCCACAAAAATCTTGCGATTTTCTCGCAATGACATTAAACTTGGAGGTCTGACGTAAAGTCATTGCATGGAGCAATGGCAATTGAGGCGACGAAGCAATCTATGGTTTGTTTTACAAAATATAACGCAGTTGTTAAATAAAAATTTAATACCACTTATTCCCTCATTACCTTATTCCCCTATTCCCTTCCAATTTTAATTAAAAATTTCAGAAAAAGGAGATTATAAAAATGGCTAAACAAATAGTTTTTGAAGAAGAAGCAAGAAAGGCTCTTCTTAGAGGTATTGATGCAGTTGCTGATGCTGTTAAAGTTACCCTTGGACCAAAAGGTAGAAACGTAATTTTGCAAAAGAAATTCGGCGCACCTCAAATCGTTAACGATGGTGTAACAATTGCAAAAGAAATCGAATTAAAAGACAATCTAGAAAATGCTGGCGCACAACTTCTTAAAGAAGTTTCATCAAAAACAAACGATGTTGCTGGTGATGGTACTACAACAGCATCTGTTCTAGCTCAAGCAATTGTTAGAGAAGGTTTGAGAAACTTGACTGCTGGTGCTAACCCAATGTCAATGAAACGTGGTATTGATAAAGCAGTTGAAGTTGCTATTAGCAAAATCAAAGACCTTTCAAGACCTGTAAATACAAAAGAAGAAATTGCACAAGTTGCTGGTATTTCTGCTGGTAACAATTCTGAAATTGGTGAACTAATTGCAGAAGCAATGGATAAAGTTGGTCACGATGGCGTTATCACTGTTGAAGAAAGCAAATCTTTCGGTACAAACTTGAAGGTTGTTGAAGGTATGCAATTCGACAAAGGTTACATTTCACCATACTTTGTAACTGACCCAGAAAGAATGGAAGCAGTTTTGGAAGATGCTTATGTTCTTTGTGTTAACAAGAAAATCAACTTAATTGCTGACTTGGTTCCGGTACTTGAACAAGTTGCTCGTGATGGTCGTTCTTTGTTGTTAATCGCTGAAGATGTTGAAGGCGAAGCTCTTGCAACTTTGGTAGTTAACACTATGAGAAAAGTTCTTAGAGCAGTTGCAGTTAAAGCTCCAGGTTTTGGTGACAGAAGAAAAGCTATGTTAGAAGATATCGCAATTCTAACTGGTGGTCAAATGTTCACAGAAGAACTTGGTATCAAGTTGGAAAATATTACAACTGATATGATGGGTGTTGCAAAACGTGTTACTGTAACAAAAGATGAAACAACAATCGTTGTTGGTAACGAAACAAAAGAAGCAGTTGCTGAACGTGTAAGACTTATCAAGAAACAAATTGAAGCTTCTGATAGCGAATACGATAAAGAAAAACTTCAAGAACGTATGGCTAAATTGTCTGGCGGTGTTGCAGTAATCGAAGTTGGTGCAGCAACAGAAATCGAACTTAAAGAAAGAAAATTAAGAATTGAAGACGCTCTAAACGCTACAAGAGCTGCTAACGAAGAAGGTATTGTTCCTGGTGGCGGCGTTGCGCTAATCAGAGTTCAACAAGAACTTGAATCAAAAATGAATACAATCGCATTTGATACAGATGATGAAAAGAGCGGTTACAAAATCTTGACTGCTGCTCTTGATGTACCTCTTAGAGCAATCGCTTTCAACTCAGGTGCTAAATCTGATGTAGTTGTAGAAAACGTAAGAAACGAAAAAGATGCTTATGGTTATGATGCGTTGATGGACAGATATACAGATATGTTCGCTGCAGGTATCGTTGACCCAGCTAAGGTTACAAGAAGTGCTTTGGAAAACGCTGCATCTGTAGGTTCAATGTTGCTAACAACTCAAGCTGCTGTAATTGATATTCCAGAAGAAACTAAAGCTCCTGATATGTCTGCTATGGCTGGCATGGGTGGTATGGGCGGCATGATGTAGTTGAACGCTGCATAGCATAACATACTAGATTAAAATACACCAAGCTCCACCTCAAGGTGGAGCTTGGTGTGTTTTTAGGAGAGGAAACTAAAGTCGCTCTAATAACGTATTATACAAAAATAATATTTAAAACCTCTTATTCCCTTATTCCCTTATTACCCTATTACCTTCATAATAACATTACATTTTCGTTACAAAAAGGCAATTTTTGAACGCAAAAATACTTTATATTCATGTGTGTAGTGAATTTTGGAGTGTCGTATGGTAAATTCTTACGGAATGAATGCTTATCCTCAAATGAATTATAATCAAGGTTTTAATTCTAATAATATGCCAAATAATATGCCGCAGCAAAATCGTGGAAGCGGTTTTGGAGCAGTTTTAGGCTCTGCAGTAGTTGGTGGTGCGGCAGGCGGAACAGTCGGCTATTTAAAGAATAGATTTCCTGTAGATAAAAATGGCAAGGCGTCCGATTCGTTTGCAAAACAAGCCTTTGAAAACCATATTTCTAAGAATATATCAAAAGAAGGTCAAGAATTTTTCAAACAACTGAAAAATGTCATCAAAGGAATTGACAAAGTAAAAGATGTTGATGGTATGAAAAAACTTTTAAATGCTAATAAAAAAGTGTTTGATGGTAATAAGATTTCTCTCGAAACTTATTTAAGTTCACTAAGTGCCGACAATATAAAGGAAAGTAAAAAAGTTTTGAAGGAAAATTTAGAAAAAAGGAGCTTGGAAAATATGCAAACATTTAAAAATTTGACTGAAAAATGTTGGAATGCTGAAAAGAAATGTTTCACAAAACCAGATGATGTAAGCTCAAAAATATTTGATGTTTTAAATAATACTAAAACAAAAGGACAATGGAAAAAGGCTCTTAAATATGGTGGCATTACGGCTGGCGTAATGGGGGCATTGACGATTGGTTACAAAATGATGACCTCAAATTCGTAAAAATTTTTCTTTAAAATCAACAATCTTTCAAGACCAAAAATGCTCGACTTTACTTTATTTGCTATTTATGGTCTAATTGATATTGATAGGAGAGATTATGAAAACAGAAGAAAGAACATTTGTTGCCATCAAACCTGATGGAGTTAAAAGAGGATTAATCGGTAAAATTCTTGAAAGATTTGAAAATAAAGGTTTCAAGATTGTTGCAATGAAGTTGCTTCAAGTTACTCCAGAAATTGCAGCTAAGCACTATGAAGAACACTATGGCAAGCCATTCTATAACAGACTTGTTCATTACATCACAAGTGGACCTATTGTTGCAATGGTAATTGAAGGTTATGAGGCAGTTGAAAGCGTACGCCACATGGTTGGTGCTACAAGCCCATTAAAAGCTGATATGGGTACAATCAGAGCTGATTTTGCACAAGTTATGGAATACAACGTTGTTCATGCTTCTGATTCATTAGAAAGTGCTCAAAGAGAAATCGGAATTTACTTCAAGCCAGAAGAAATTTTTGACAACTGGCAATCTATGCTTGAAATGATTACTTACGAAGAAGAAAGATTTCAAGGTTAGTATTATTTAAGCAAAATTGATTGAGCCGATATTTTTGATATCGAGTTTCTAAAAGTTCTCCCTCGCCCCTAGTGGGAGAGGGTTGGGGTGAGGGATAAGTATGGTAGAAAATTTTAGTTATGAATTAATTCACGTTGACAAGAAAACTGGTGCAAGAGCAGGTATTTTGCATACTCCGCACGGTGATATTGAAACACCTATTTTCATGCCAGTTGGAACAAATTCGACGGTGAAATTGGTTACAAATAACAATTTGTACGATACAGGTGCTCAAATTATTCTTGCCAATTCTTATCACTTATACCTTAGAGCTGGACACAAATTGATTGAAAAATTTGGCGGTATTCACGGCTGGATGAATTGGAATAAACCAGTACTTACTGACTCTGGCGGTTTTCAAGTGTTTTCTCTTGCACATTTGAGAAAAATTTCAGAAGAGGGCGTTGAGTTTCGTGACCCTAAAGACGGTAAGAAACACTTCATAAGCCCAGAAATTTCTATGGAAATTCAACAAGCAATCGGCGCAGATATTATTATGGCGTTTGATTGGTGCGCACCTTTTCCTTGCGATTATAAAACTGCAAAAGAGGCAATGGAGCGTACGCATAGATGGCTTGAAAGATGTATCAAGGCTAAAACTTCTACAAATCAAGCGTTGTTCCCAATTTGTCAGGGTGCATTTTATGATGATTTAAGAAGAGAAAGCGCAGCATTTGTTTCTTCAATTGATGCCGTAGGTTATGCAATAGGTGGTTTGAGCGTTGGTGAAGATAAAGAAACGATGAATCACTTTGTAGAATTGACTGCGCCACTTCTTCCACATAACAAACCTCGTTATTTGATGGGTGTTGGAACTCCAGAAGATTTGTTAGATGGTATCAAACGTGGCGTGGATATGTTTGACTGCGTACTTCCAACAAGAAACGCTCGTCACGGTTCGTTCTTTACGTGGGACGGCAAGAAACAGATTAAGAACGCGAAGTATCAAGAAGACCCACGCCCATTGGACGAAAATTGTGACTGTTATGCTTGTAAAAACCATTCTAGAGCTTATTTAAGACACTTGTATAAGTGTAATGAGGGTACTGGACAAGCTTTGATGTCAATTCATAACATCAAATTCTTGATAGATTTTGCAAAAAAATCACGCCAAGCAATTTTAGAAGATAGATTTGAAGAGTTCTTTAATGAACACTACCAAAGAGTTTTAGGCTAAACTCTTTGGCATGCGTTCTTATATCTTCTTTATTGTGAGCAATTAGCGCTTTAGAACTTAAATAAGTTCTTCAATTCTTCTGCACTGTTTTTGAGTTGGTCCTTTGTTGTGTTCCATTGCTCTTTAGATGTAGTAATTGCGTCTGTCACGCTTTGTACGGTGTTAGTTACATCTTCACCAACTGAGGTTTTGATGTCTTTAATAGTTTCTTTCACGGTTTTTGTTTCTATTGCGCTTGTATCAACCTCTGTTAGCCATTTAAAAGACTTGATAGAAGAGGCTTTGCCTGCAATACCGCTATGAAGGACTTTGAAATCTTTATAAGTGGTACTTCCGTTAGTCAAGTTTGGAATTTGGCTCACTGCTTCGTTTTTAGGGTTTGCAGTAAGTGTGTCAACAAAGCTTGCAGTAGATGCACCGAATTTTGGAATGTAGCTTAAAAGTTTTGTTGCAGATAATTGACCGATAGGACCCATTTTGGCAACAATTGAGCCGTCTAATCTTCCCAAAATAACTAAAATAGCGTTACCGTTCAAAAGATTGTATTTACCTTTCACATAATAAGCTAATAAAGGTCCTGAGCTTTTTACTGGGTTAAGTTCTGCCCAGCCGTTAGCAAAAGTTAATTTTCCGCTAAGAGAATTGAATGTAGCGGTATCTGCTATTCCGACTGCGTTAGAGATTGTTGAAACAGTTGATTTCAAAAGCGCACTGTTTACTATGTTATCAGCTTTCAAAAAGTTTTCAAAACGACCGATTGTACCGAATGCACCATTTTTGATTTCAAAATTCAAATTGCCACGCATAGAGTTCATCATTTCGTCAAAGTCTGCAACGGTTAAAGTTAATTTTGTGTCAAAGCCTAATGTTCCAGTTAAAGCGTTTTTAATGCCAGTTCCGCCATAGACTGCTTTTTCAGCGTTCAAACCTTGACCCTTAAAATCAACTGTTGTTTTGGCATTGTTCAAATTATAAATGATGTTTCCGTTAATTTTTCCATTAAATGCAGTTCCCTTCAAGTTATTCAAATAGAAGTTTTCACCCTTCATAGAAAAATCACTTGTAAGTGTTTCGGCTTCAATTCCGCCTGATGTGAACTTTTCAACTGTTGCATTACCATTTAGAATTGCGCCATTAAGTTTAATTGCAGTATTTGTCATTGTTACTGGAATTTCTGGAATATTCAAGTTTGGTATGCTAATTTGCCCTTTTAGAATTGGATTGGCCATATTGCCAGTAATATTGATATTTCCAGTAAATGTCATTTTTGATTTATCAAACATTGGAATAATGATTGTAGAAGGTGCAGAGGTTGCATAATTTAGGTTTAGCGTTTGTTTTGCAACATTCATATCACCAGTTAAATTAGATTTGATGTCGCCAGTGGTTATAAAATCAATTGACATTTTCTCTTTCAAGTAATTTTTAACTTTTCCAGAAACATTAACCTTGATTTTTTCAATCACAACTGGTGTTGGTGTAATTTCAAGCTCCTCTTCTCTAATATTCATTGCAAGAGCTGGAATAGAGATTTTCGCAACAGGATTGATTGCTAAAACATTCGTACTCTTTGCGTTACCAAAGAAAGTTTTGCCGTCAGAGTTTATGTTAACAACGGTTAGAGGTGCTTTCAAGGTTGTGTTTGAAGGAACATTTTTAATATTTATGTTTTCAAGATTTATTTTTACAAGCGGATTAATTTTGTCCAACTTGCCTTTGATATCAACATTCATTGACACTGTGCCAGCATTCACGTTGTTATCTTTTAGTAAAGACGCTTGACCGAGTGCAACGATTAAACCTTTTAGATTAAGTTTATTTGCCGTCAAATGCAAGTCGCTTGTAGCATCTTCGCTAATTGTTCCATAGAATTTTAAAGGTTGATTAAGTACAGTAAAGCCAACATTTTTGATATCAATATTGTTGTTATCAAGTCGAACGTCAGCGTTAATCTTGTCTACACCAATTTTGTACAAGCCATAATATAGGTTTGCAGTCGGAATTTTTAAGTAGCCATTAGATTTAACCGTTTTTAAATCAGATTTAATGTTAAAGTCTGCGTCTAATTTGCCGTTTGCGCTAAGTGTTTGCAAATCTTTTATGTTAAAGATTAGGGCTACATCTTTAACAATTTTTAGAATATTGGCAATTTGCGCTCCTGATTTGAAATTCAAGTCAATTCTTGGTTTTGCACCAGTTTTCACTATGCCATTCAGAACAGAGGCTTCGCCTTGTGCAGTGTAAATATTTGAAGCTATGTCAATTGTGTTACCTTTGAATTTTAAATCTGCATTACTTGCTGGAAGATTAATCAAAGAAACGTTAAAAACGCTTACTTGACCTTTGATATCATCTTGCGCAATTGTTAAATCTGCGGTCGCATTCGCAGTAAGTTTGTATTGATAAATTCCATCTAAAATGCCGATTATATCAACTGGTTGAGTTTCAACTTTCTTCTCTTCTGCTGGAGCTGGGTTGAAAACTAAATCATTTAGGTTCAAATCTGGCATGATTTTGTTGAAAACTTTAACATTATAGTTAAATTGTTCTCTATCTCGCAAAATCATTTTACCGCTTGTTAAGACTTTGACATGTTTGTTTAAAACAAAATTAGTGATTTCGGTTTTGTCGCCTGAAAGCGTATATTTATTTATGCCATCAGTCAAAACAACAGTATAATTTCCGACTTTGATATCTGGCAAATGGTTAGAAAGCTTTAAGCCAAAAGGTAAAGCGATTGGCGTTGGTTGAGGTTCATCATTTTTGTTTTCTTCTGTTTCGGGAAAATATTGTTCGATGTCAAAATGTCCATTGTGTCCCATTTTGATGTAAGCGTCCGCAGTTTTTAATTGAACTGCGTCCACTCTGATTTGTCTTGCAAAAAGAGAAAGTAAAGACATTTTAACTTGAAAATCGTCAGCGTTCAAAATCTGTTCTTCTTTTGGAGTTAAGAGCTTGAAGTTTGCAACTTTCACTCCTGCGGTCAACTTAGGTGTTGTGACAAATTTAATGCCTTCAATTTTTGCATCTAAGCCAGTTGATGTTTTGATTTGTTTAGAAATTTCGCCAGAGTAGTTATTTGCAATAGGGTTTAGTGCAAATGGTGCCAGTAAAAACAATGCGTAAGCACTTAGAACCGTGGCACTTATTGCAATACCTGTTCTTTTCCAGAATTTTTTATTCATAAAAACCTCCATTGTAATAAATCGCTCAAACCATTTATTACATATTATATCCAATAAATTTATTTGGGATATAGTCAAGAGGGGAGTTTTTTGTTAGGGAACGCTAGTGAGTGAATAGGGGAATAAGGTAATGAATGGAAGGGAATAAGGTAATAAGGTAATAGGGGAATAAGAGGTATTAAAATTTTTTAATAAAATTCGTTCAATATAGAATGTATTTTATTTAAACAATTGTAGGGTGCGTCGTTTGACGCACCAATAACTTATAGAAAAATTTTATTTATGTTACAATCGTTCTATGAAAAAGATAGCATTAATTAGTCACGGTTGTGCAAAAAATTTAGTAGATTCAGAACTTATTTTAGGGCTTTTGGCTCAAAACGGATACGAAATTACGCTTAACGAAAAAGATACTGATACAGTAATTGTGAACACTTGTTCATTTATCTGTGATGCAGAGCGTGAGTCAATTCGTTCAATTTTGGAACTTATTGACGCTGGTAAAAAAGTTATTGTAACTGGCTGTTTAGCGCAAAAACACCCAGAAGAACTTAAAAAAGAAATTCCAGAACTTGCTGGAATTGTCGGTGCAACAGATTTTACTAAAATTATTGAAGTATTGAAAAAGATAGACGGTGAGTACGTTTGCGAAGTAAGCGAAAAACCAGATTACATTTATCCAGAAAATATTGAACGCCAACAAATTACTATGGGCGCAAGCTCTTATATCAAGATTGCAGACGGTTGCAACTATCGTTGCGGATACTGTATAATTCCATATTTGCGTGGTGATTACCATTCAAGAAAAATGGAAGATATTATTGCAGAGGCAGAAAAGCTTGTTAAAAAAGGTGTTACAGAAATTATTCTAATCGCACAAGATACAACTGGCTACGGAATAGATTTATACAAAAGACCTATGCTTGCAAAACTTTTAGAAGAGCTTAATAAAATTGAAGGTCTTGGTTGGATTAGAATTATGTACGCTTATCCAACTCAAATGACAGACGAACTTTTGGACACAATCGCAAGATTAGACAAAGTAGTTAAGTATGTTGATATTCCGCTCCAACATTCGCACCCAGAAATGCTAAAAATGATGAACAGACCTTCGTTTGATTATCGTCCAATGATTGAAAATATCCGAAAGCGTATTCCCGAAGTTTCTATCAGAACGGCGTTCATTGTTGGTTATCCGGGGGAAACTGAAGAACATTTTGAACATTTGTGTGAATTTGTGCGTGATATGAAGTTCGATAGAATGGGCGTGTTCACATATTCAAGAGAAAAAGGAACTCCGTCATATAATATGCCAAACAGAGTTGGCGCAAGAGTTGCAAAACAACGTTACAAAAAATTGATGGAAATTCAACAAGGAATTTCGATTGAGCGTAATAAAAGCTTTATTGGCAAAACAATTCCTTGTATTATCGAGTGTTACGCTGATAATGGAGAAGTTATTGCACGTTCTCAATATGATGCTCCAGAAATTGATGGTGTTGTAAATATCAAAACCGAAAAACAGGTTGTCCCTGGTGACATAGAAATGGTTAAAATTATTGACGCTACAGAATATGATTTAGTTGGCGAAATTTAAGATTAGAAAAAAATGGCTTGAGTAAATTACTCAAGCCATTTTTTTATTGTTTTAAATTATTTTATGCGTTAACTACTTTCAAAAGTCTTTCCCAAACTTCATCAATAGAACCATTTGCATCAATTTTATAAAGTACACCTTTGTCTTCATAAAATTTTACAAGTGGTGCAGTTTCGTTGAAATATGTTTCAAAACGTAATTTAGCAGTTTCTTCGTTATCATCTGCTCTTGTTTTTAAATCAACATTACATTTATCGCATTTGCCTGCAACCTTTGAAGGTTTGAATTTTTTGTTATAAATTTCACCGCAAACTGGGCAAGATTCACGATAAATAATTCTTTCGATAAGAATTTGAGTATCAATATCAAAGTAAATAGCCTTGAAAGAAGCTTCTTCACCTTTGTTTACGTTTGCATTAATTTCTTCAAGCATTTTAGCTTGTTCTAAACTTCTAGGGTAGCCGTCTAAAACATAGCCATTTTTGCAATCTTCGTCAGCCAATCTTTTTGCAATAATTCTACCAACCAATTCAGCTGGAACAAGTTGTCCTTTGTCGATAAAAGATTTTGCGATTTTACCTTCTTCTGATTCTTTAGAGATTTCTGCTCTCAAAAGTGAACCAGTATCAACGTGAGGAAAACCTAAAAATTCAGATAATCTGTTTGTTTGAGTACCTTTACCACAAGCTGGTGGCCCAAGAAATATCAATTCTTTTTTCATAACTTTCTCCTTCTTTTTTAATTGTAGGTCAGGCATTGCCTGACCTACAAATTCTAAGGATTGCATCGTAAGATTTTTGTGGCAATCCATAATCCTAGTTAACTAAATTTATGCTCTATCTTTAATTTCTTTTTCGATATTAGCAATAAATTCGTCAACCGCAACAGTACCAACTTGACCTACGCCACGTTTTCTTACTGCAACTGCATTTGCTTCGATTTCCTTATCGCCGATTACGCATACATAAGGAATTTTCTTGTCTTGCAATGATTCTCTGATTTTGTAATTCATTGATTCAGAGCGGTCATCAAGTTTTACTCTTATGCCTGCTGCACGCATTTTCTTATAAACTTCTTCTGCGAAGTCTGCGTGTTTTTCGTTAGAAATTGGAACAATTGCAACTTGTGTTGGAGCTAACCAAGTAGGGAAAGCACCAGCATAGTGTTCGATTAAGATACCGTGGAATCTTTCCATAGAACCAAAGATAACTCTGTGAAGCATTACAGGAGTTTTCATGCTGCCATCTTTGTCTTGATATTTGATATCAAATCTTTCTGGAAGGTTGAAGTCAAGCTGAATTGTAGCACATTGCCAAGTTCTGCCGATTGCGTCTTTAACCTTGAAGTCGATTTTTGGACCATAGAAAGCACCATCGCCTTCGTTGATGTCGTATTTCATGCCACGTCTGTCCATGGCTTCTTTTAAGCCTGCCTCAGCTCTGTCCCAGTTTTCAATTTCACCTACAAAGCTTTCTGGACGAGTAGAAAGTTCAACTTCAAATCCCATCTTAAAGATTGCCATTGTATCAGCTACAAAATCAATAATTTCGTTGATTTCGTCAACTAATTGTTCTGGTGTACAGAAAATGTGAGCATCATCTTGTGTGAAACCTTGAACACGAGTTAAGCCAGACAATGCGCCTGATTTTTCTTTTCTGTATACAGTACCCAATTCAGCCATTCTTAATGGTAATGAACGGTATGAATATCTGTTTGCTTGATAAATCAAAATATGGAACGGACAGTTCATTGGCTTTAAGATAAATTGTTCGTCAGAATCTTCATCTTTTTGGATAAAGAACATGTTTTCTCTGTAATGGTCTGCGTGACCAGAGATTTCCCACAATTTTGATTTTGCGATGTGAGGAGTGTTTACGATTACATAACCACGTTTTCTGTGTTCACTTCTCCAATAATTTTCGATTTCTTCTCTAACAACTGCAAGATTTGGGTGCCACAAAACTAAACCGCCACCAAGTTCTTCTCTAGTTGAGAACAAGTCTAATTGTGTGCCAAGTTTTCTGTGGTCACGTTTTTCAGCTTCTTCTAAGAAAGTCAAATAACCTTGCAAATCTTCTTTGTTCCAGTAAGCAGTTGCATAAATTCTTTGTAACATTTTGTTCTTTTCGTTACCACGCCAGTATGCGCCAGCAACTTTAAGAAGTTTAATAGCGTTACCTTTTATATAAGATGTGTTAGGAATATGAGGTCCTGCACACAAATCATTAAATAATACATTGCCATCTTTGTCTTTTGTCAAGTACAAAGTAGGATTATCATTTCTGTGTTCTTCTAATAATTCTGCTTTGTAGATTTCGCCTTCTGCTTTAAATTCAGCGATTTGTTTGTCCACATCAGGAATAACATATTTTTCAAACGTCAAATTCTGCTTGATAATGTTTTTCATTTCCTCTTCAATTTTTACCAAATCGTCGTGCGTAAAAGCGTAACCATCAGTCAAATCAAAGTCGTAGTAGAAACCGTTGTCAGTAGCTGGTCCGATTGCTAACTTTGCTTGTGGGAACAACTTTTGAACGGCTTGAGCCATGATGTGTGAGCATGAATGTCTTAATACATGCAATGTTTCGTTGTTTTTTTCCATTCTTTTTCTTTCTATCCTTTGGGAAATAAACTACTTCCAAGCAAGCAGTGACATCTGCGAGCTTTTTCATTTACCCCGAGGTGGATCCCTCTAACTATTACAAGGATATTTTAACATAAAACCTAAGAAAATTAGAAGAGGGAAGTCTTGATAAAATTGTCAAGTTTTGGAAGTTGAGTTCCATTTTTGCGTTAATTTTTGTAAAATAATTTTTTTTAAATAACAAATTAATTTTTTACATGTTTTACAATAATCAAATACTATGGAGGCAAAAAATGATTCATTTTCAAACTAATTCAATTAATAATATTCAAGCTCCTATGAGCTTCAAGGCAAAACCGGAAGAACAAAATCCTGTAACAAAAAACGATACAGAAGCTAGTTCGTTAGATAACCCAATGGAAACAGCTGGACGTTCTCAGGTTAACTTCAAAGGAATTAAGACTTTGTCAGCACAAGAATTAAACAATATTTCAAGAGTTGCCACTGAAATGAAATTAACTGGTAAAGAGATTAAAGTTGGAAAACAAGCACTTATTAAAACAATGAATCAATACAATTGTAAGTCTTTAAAACAATTCACAGATAAAATCAATGCAAGTTTAGATGCATTTAATAAAGGCTTTGTAGATTCTGATGATGTAGTAGGTTACAAAATGCTTAACTCATTTACTGAAAATGCGAAAAAAATTGACGCAGATGTTAATGCTGATAGAGTTACCTGCATTATTGATGATTATATTGCAGAAAAATTTTAATCATTTTTTAAAAATAAAAAATACCGCAAGAATTATGAAAACAAAGCCAACAAGGTAATTCCATCTGAACTGTTCTTTTAAGTACAATACAGAAAAGAATGAGAAAACAGTTAGCGTGATTACTTCTTGAATTGTTTTTAGTTGGACTGCATTATAGCATTCGTAACCAATTCTGTTGGCTGGGACTTGAAAACAATACTCAAAAAAGGCAATTCCCCAACTTGCAAGAATTACGATTAATAGTGGCAGACTTCTGAATTTTAGATGTCCATACCACGCAAAAGTCATAAAAACATTTGAAATAAGCAAAAGTACTATTGGAATAATGTGGCGTAACATAAGTTATAAGCCCCATTTTCTACGCATACGATTTATAACATTTTTTTGTTTCATATCACCGATTGCGAAATCAACATTCTCTTTTAATTTCTGCGTGCCTTTGCCTTTTCTTAAAGCTATGCCGTAAGGTTCTCGAGTATATCTTTTAGGTAAAAGCTTAACCGTTTTATCTTCAAACGCAAATGTGCTTAAAATAGTGTCATCAGATGTTAAAGCGTCAATTTTTCCAGACTTTAAAGCCTCATAAGCCATTCTGTAATTTCTAAACCCAATTACAGTAGCGTCTGGAGCTAGAGCCAACATATTTTTTTCAGCCGTTGTACCAAAAACTACACCAACATTTTGTCCAGAAAGGTCTGCCAAAGATTTGATTTTGCTATTAGAACGCACTAACAACGCTTGCCCTGCGTAATCATAAGGAACAGAGAAATTTATAATTTCTTCTCTTTGAGGCGTGATTGTAACGGTTGCAATTACCATGTCTAATTCGCCCGTCGAAACCTTGAGCATTCTATTTGCGGGAGTTACTGGGTAAAATTCAACTGCATCTGGGTTTTTGAGAATATATTGTGCCATATAGTGCGCTAAATCAGCATCATATCCAACGATTTTCCACTCTTTATCCATAAAACCAAAAGGCTTTGAATCTGTGTTTATGCCTACCTTTATCTTGCCACGGTGTAGAATTTCATCATATAAATCTTTATCTTCATATTTTTCTGGCATGAAGATAAAGAAATAAACCGCTACAAGTGCTAAAAATATTAAAGATAAAACAATTCCTAACAACTTCATACTTCTAGTTTTGGTTTCCTTCCGCAAGATTTATCCTCGTCACAATAGCCTAAACGTTCGCATTTTGGCACTAAATAAGGTTTTAGCCACTCTTCTTCTTTGATTAGTTCGTCACACATCATTCTAATCATAGTTCTGATTTCATATTGAGCACGAGTACAAAGTCTTAAATTTGCCAAGTGAATTAATTCTCTTAGGTTTAAGCTTGCTACAATTGAAGTAGATGCTGCATTTGGCAATACTGCTCTAGCGTCTTCCGCAGGAATACCAGCCTCTGTAAATTCTAAATATTTTTTAGAAATCTCTTCCATAAATTCAACAAATTTTGCTTTGAGTTCTTCATCTCTCGCAATTGTCGGAGGAATTATGTAATCAAATTGTCCTTTTTCTTTAACATATCGTTGAGATTTTTGTGAAAAAGACATGTGACGGTGACGTACAAACTGGTGCGTGCACGCTCTTGACACATTTGAAATCGCAAAAGTAACTTGAATATGCTCGATTACTGAATAGTGACCAGAAGAAATTACACGCTCAATTAGTTTAAGCATTTTTTCTTCGTCATCAGTACTATTATAAATATTAAATGGTGTATCTGCGCTATAACAAGTTCTTGCCGCCGTGTAAATTGTTTTCAACATGTTGGCTGGCTTAGAAATCAGATTAACAACTGGTTTATTATTATTTTCCATACCCCTACTCCCCTTGTACTTTTAACCATAATAACATACAAATTAAATTTGAGCAAAGATAGAGATATTGTTTTTTTAACTCTCATGAGTTATAGATGCGCCAGAAGACGCACCAAGTATTCTTTAAAACATAAGTACTTTTTACACTGTTTTTAGTTCATAGAAGTTGTTGCAAAGCTTGCAGCTTCCTCGTAAGGGTTAGCAACACCTGCATCTTGTGCTACTTTTAAAGCAGTTTCAAAAGCATCGTCTGAATTTTCTGCAATTTGAGGATTGTCTAACAAAACCTTCAAATCGTGTTGAGTATCATCTGCACCCTTAAATAACATAGAACGTCCAAGAGCTTCTGCTTTTGGGTCTGAAAAATCGTTGATTTTTGGGGCGTCAGCTTCAACTGGAGCTTGTTGTGGAACATCAACTTGAGCTTTTTGAATACCACTAAAATTCATTTGGTTAACACTAAACTTTGGACCATTAATTTCACTCATGTTTTATACCTCGCTTTAATTGTTTCTTCAATTATATATATTTTTTTAAATTTATCAACCATCTATTTGCTCTAAAACATGTAAATAATTTTTTTTGCTAGTAAAAAAGAAAAATTTTACAAAAATTTACGTTATTTTTTTTACCCAGCTCCAAACAAGTCACCATCGAAGTTTAAGCCCTTTGCCTCCTTCAATAATGGGTAATCATCAATATTATTATTTCTAACAAAATCTATTGCCTCGCTCCTTGCAAGTTCCAAAATTTTGGCATCATTAACAACATCTGCAATAATCATATCTGGCAAACCACTTTGCCTAGTTCCCAAAAATTCCCCAGGGCCTCTGATTTGCAAATCTTTTTCAGCTATTACAAAACCATCATTAGTTTGTGTCATGATGTCCAATCTTGCTCTGGTTTCTTGTGATTTGGTGGAAGAAGATAAAACGCAATAAGATTGCAAATCACTTCTGCCAACACGACCTCTAAGCTGGTGTAGCTGAGAAAGTCCAAAACGTTCGGCATTTTCGATAACAATAACTGTCGCATTAGGAACATCAACTCCCACCTCTACAACAGTTGTAGAAACTAAAATATCATATTCTTTGTTCTTAAATTTTGCCATGACTTCGTCTTTTTCGTCATTTTTCAATTTGCCATGCAAAAGTCCAACCTTGTAGTTAGGAAAAACTTCGTTTTGCCAACGCTCTTTTTCAATTGTTGCAGCTTTAGCAGAAAGTGTTTCGCTTTCTTCAATAAGCGGATAAACAATGTAGGCTTGACGTCCAGCGTCAACTTCGTGTCGAATTAATTCTGCAATTTGACGCCTTGAATTGGTAAGTGTTGTAATTATTGGTTTTCTACCCTTTGGTAATTCGTCAATAATTGTCAAATCTAAGTCGCCATTCATTGTGATTGCAAGCGTTCTAGGAATTGGAGTTGCCGTCATTGTAAGAATCTGTGGATTTTGCGATTTTTTTCTAAGTGCCAATCTCTGTTTAACGCCAAATCTATGTTGTTCGTCAATTACAACCGCACCAAGATTGGCAAAATCAACTCCATCTTGAATAAGTGCATGTGTTCCCACTGCAATATTTGCCTGACCGTTCCTCAAATTTGTTTCAGATTCTCTGCGTTGTTTTTTACCAATACTTCCGAGCAAAAGTTCTACCTTCAAGCCAAGCGGTGTAAGCCATTTTACTAAATTGTTGTAATGTTGTTGTGCTAAAATTTCGGTTGGTGCCATAATTGCAGCCTGATATCCGTTTTCAATCGCAGCAAGTAGCATTATTGTTGCAACAACTGTTTTTCCACTACCAACGTCACCTTGCAAGAGTCTTTGCATAGGCTTTGTCGAATTTAAGTCGTTCAAAATTTCGTTCACGGCTCTTTGTTGCGCAGAGGTTAGCTTGAAAGGCAGACTTTCAATAAAGCGCATTACAAGTCCGTCTTTTTTGATTTCCAGTGGAATTGCAGAAAGATTTTTATTATTTTCTTCTCTTAATAGCGCAAGTTTTAGCTGAATTAGGAACAATTCCTCAAAAACCAGCGAATACCTAGCTTTTTGTAAAGTTTCATTATCACTAGGAAAGTGTATTCCTTCGATTGCGTCACGCTTAGGAAGTAGGTCGTATTTTTTGATAATTTTTTCTGGCAAAACTGTTTCAATATCGTTTTTGAAAAGTTGGATTGTGTTAAAAATCGCACGACGAAGTGTTTTGATGTTCAATTTGTCGCTTAGCGGATAAATCGGTACGATTCTTGCAAGATTTATGTTTGCGGGGTCGAGAATATCGTCGTCCATAATCGAATAAGTTGGTTTGTCGAGCGTTAGCGTTCTGTCATAGTTGTTAAATTTTACCAGCCCAGAAACCATTATTCCAGCCCCCTTTGGAAATTGTGTTTTCATTCTCTCTTGAGTGTATTTGTTAGTTTTTGAGGCAAAAAAGCTTAGGTTTAGATTGCCAGAACCATCGTTTATGCGAACTTTTACAACACCTAAATTGTTTTTTGTTGTGAAGGCTTCAACTGATTTTATTGTTCCAAATATTGTGGTAGTTTCGCCAACTTTTAAATCACGAATGCGAGTTCTGGTTGAGTAGTCAACGTGCTTACGTGGAAAATAGTACAACAAATCACCAACGGTATATATGCCGAGCTTGTTCAAGATGTAGGCGATTTTAGGACCAATACCTTTTAGATACATTACATCTGATTTTAAGTTAAGCGTGTTGTCTTTTTCAGGTACAGGTTTAGGCTCTAAGTCTGACTTGATTACGCTAACAAGCCTTTCTAATGAACGCTTGCGCTGCGGTAAAGTGTCCATTGAATAGCGTTCAAAATGCTCTAGTAAAACTTTCCATTTTGGGTTTTGAGAAACTTTTATTTCTTTTTTTAATTCAGAACAGATAAAAGAAGCAAAACTCCTTGTTTTGCCGTTAATGTTGATATATTTATATTTGACTTCAATTTCAACAGCCTTTTTTATTTGCTCAAAATTTTCCATAAGAAAATTATACTATAGTGATAAACAAATGGCAGGGGGGAAGAGAATGATGAAAGGGAATGGGGTAATGGGAGAAAGTGAATAGGTCAATAAGTGAATGAGTGAATAAGTTCGTATTAAATATATTCCATGTTTAACTCAGTTCGATATTGAAAATAACTAAAATGAACTTATTCACTCAGTCACTTATTCACTTATTGATTTATTGATTTATTGATCTATTCACTTCCACAACATTTCCCTCATCAAAACAAATCCCCCCTAAAAAAACTATTAAGAAATGTAACGAAAAACCTCGTTCTTGAAATCCTCTTCTTTAAATTAACTTTATATACATGTAAGAGATATTTAATCGAGAGTAAACATTATGACTGCAACTTATGACGCTATTGAACGAAACAAAAAACCAGCTGGAACTATTGACATTCCGCCTGATTTTCATTGTTACTACTTAAACAAAAAAGATCGTCAAATGCGATTTAACAATGGTGGCGACCCAATTTATGCAATTTTTGATAAAATTGACAGTCGACCTTTGCATAAAATCGCAAAAGATTTTGTGAAAGAATTAGCAGATGATTCTATTAGGTTTATTTCGACAATGTTGAAATAGCTAATAATTCAGCAAACACAAAGCCTTTTATTCCTTGTATATGGTTGCTTCTACACTTTTGTGTGGCAAAATAAGTTCTTCCATAGAGTGGAATAATTGAGCTTTTGTTTCTGCTTCTGTAAAATGTCCGCCCGTAACATCGGCGGTACATCTTAGTTGTGCTAAATCGTCGTCATCGTGAACATTAAATGCTATGACGTCGATTTTGATGTCTTTACGATTTTTTACCAATTCTATAGAATAATCGCAGGGGCTTTCGTCACAATTTTCACCACCATCTGTTAATAGAATTATATGTTTAATGCCGTCATAGCCTTGCAAATCTTTGTTTACGGCTTGTTTTAAGGAATATGTTATTGGCGTCATGCCTCTTGGGCGAAGGCGTGACATTTCTGATAATATGTTTGTTGAATTGGCAAAACCTAATGGTGTAACTAATTCTGAACTTCTGCAGGCATTATAGGCGATTATATTACAAGTGTGACCATAGACTCTGAGTCCGACTTTTGTTTCTGGAGAGATTTGGGGTAGAAGGTAGCTCATCATTTCTTTTACTTGATTAACCTTGGTTTTATGTTCTAAATATTCGCCCATGCTATTGGAGTAATCCAGTACGAATAAAAGCTTATCACCATTATCTTTAAACTTATATTCGTCTGGCATGTATACATCAAACGCTAAAACTGGAATTATTGTGATTAAGAATAGTAGTGCAAATTTTTTCATATTAAGAAAATAACCTAAATTGAAAAATTTTTAATTGCCCTCTTGCCTTACTTCCCATTGACTACCCTCTGTGCTTGCAATATGATTTTCATATTATGAATTATGATTTTAAACAAGCTGAAAGATTTTTAGAAAAAGAATTTGAACAAGTAAATGATATTAGGGACTTTAATCAAAGAAAGGTTTTGAAGGCGTTTTTTGATAATAAAGTTGCTCCAGAACATTTTTATACGGTTTCAGGATACGGGCATGATGACTTGGGTCGTGAAGTTTTGGATAAGGTTTTTGCGCAGGTTTTTGGTGCAGAAAAGGCTTTGGTTAGAATACATTTTGCGTCTGGAACGCACACTCTAGCTTGCGCTTTGTTCGGCAATCTTAAATATGGCGACAAGTTGATTTCTGTTGCAGGAACTCCTTATGATACGATGCAAGAGGTTATCGGTACTGCCGGTGATGAGGAAACTAAGCGTTCTTCACTTATCGGAAATGGCGTTTTGTATGATGAAGTTCCGCTGATTGATGGAATGGAAATTGATTTCGACAAACTTGAAGAAATGGTTGATGATACTACGACAATGGTTTTAATTCAACGTTCTAAGGGATATTCAACAAGAAAATCTTTGGCGATGGAAACTATTGAGCAAATCTGTAAAGTAGTTAAAGCAAAAAATCCTAATTGCATTTGCTTTGTGGATAATTGTTATGGAGAATTTGCCGATACCAAAGAACCTTTAGAGGTTGGTGCAGACTTGATGGCTGGTTCTTTGATTAAAAATGCTGGTGGTGGTATTGTTGAGGCTGGTGGTTATATTGCGGGTAAAGAACTTTTGGTAGATAGAGCTGCAAATCGTCTAACTGCCCCTGGAATTGGCTCTGAAGGTGGCGCAATGTTTAACCAACACAGATTGATTTTTCAAGGCTTGTTTATGGCACCTTCTATTGTGTCAGAGGCTATAAAGGGTGCAATATTGGCGTCAAAAGTGTTTGAGGATATCGGTTTTGATTCTAGTCCTAAGTATTATGAAAAGAGAACAGATATTATTCAGAATATTATTTTTGGTGCGCCAGAACCGCTAGAGGAATTTTGTCGAACAATTCAGTCACTTTCGCCTGTGAATGGCTATGTAACGCCTATTCCAGAATATATTCCAGGGTATGAAGATAAGGTAATTATGGCAGGTGGAACATTTATTGAAGGTTCAACAATAGAACTTTCGGCTGATGGACCTATGCGTGCACCTTATGTTGCGTATATGCAAGGCGGCTTAAATTATGCCCATGTAAAAATCTGCTTGGAAGAAATCGTTAAGAAACTTTAGTCGGTTTTTATGTTTTTTAGAAACGTAGGGTGGGAAAAGCTGCATTAAGTCTGCTATAATAGTTATTTGCGTAAAATGCGTTCCCACCATTAACAAAAATTTTTACAAAAATAAAATACCCTCTTTACAAAAAAAAATCACCATGTACAATAATAAATGTAGCCGATATCAAATAGAGGTTACACGACCAAAACAACCGAAATGGGGGTTTAGCTCAGCTGGTAGAGCACCTGCTTTGCACGCAGGGGGTCAGGAGTTCGAATCTCCTAACCTCCACCATTTAAAACAACTAGAACAATTAAAATCAGAGCCTTCGGGCTCTTTTTTAATGCTTTCAGCATCTATATCTTTTGAAGAAATTATTGCAGACTTAAATTCAGCGAAACCAACTTCCGCAATTCCTTGTTTTGCAAGTTTTACAAGTTTTTCAATCGTAGCAAAGGGTTTATGAAATGTTATTTTAACTTTTTCGTTTTATAATTGTTGCATAAAGGAGTTGTATGAAGAAGATATTTTTACTATTAATTGTAGCCATAATATTTGCAGCACCTGTTTTTGCGGATATCGTTATTTTTAATACAAAAACTGGAAAAATCCACGCCCCAGGTTGTCAATATGCTAAAAAATGCACTGTAAATTGCATAAGCATTGACAGAAAAGACGCAATTAAGCGTGGTGGAATTCCCTGCAAAGTTTGTGGTGGCAAATAGTTCCATTGAGAAATATATTCAATTAGAAGTTTTAATAATGTTAAAAACTTCTATAAAATAAGCACTAATTTTGTGAAATTTATAAATATTGATTACTTATAACAACATAAGCCTGTTTATTTTCAATCTTTTACACCACATACCTTCCGCCGCTTAGTTTGGCGACGGCGTCTTCGGCACGGAGTAGGTCTTCTTTCTGCAGAGCGAGAAAGGCTGAAAGGAAGTTACCCTTCGCTTTTTTGCCAATAAAAAAATCTTTATCAGGACGTTTTATATTTCGCAAGAAAAAGCCTTGTTTATCTCTTTGAGGAACTTCACCAATAACCAATTCAAACGTATCAACCCCAATTTTATCAATCTCGTCGATTTTTTGATTTATTGCCTTAACCAATTTTTTAGGTTGTGGTTTTTTGATACTATCAATAAGTTGTTCCCTCAATTCTGGTGCAACCCTTATACCAAATGATACTTGTGATTGGTTATTAATATTCATAAAAACTCCTTAAATCTATTATTTCTTCAACCCGCTAATGTCCAGTATCATTGGTCTATCAGGTGGTGAAAGTTTGAACATTCTTCTTGCAAAATTTATAATATACCATTTGCTTAAACCAATCTTATTAAAAGTTCCATTGTTGTAGAGTTCAATAAGTCGGTTGACTTGTTTTTGGCAGTTGCGATATGTTTCTGGGTGGCGCAAAAGTTGTTGTTCCATACTTCTATTTCCACGCTCACTATTATAATAAGCCGTACTTATACCATAATTTTCAAGCGAATCTTTGCCTTTTGTCGCATAAGGAACTAAGTGTTCAATACTTCCAGTAGAACCTTCAAGCAAATCGTAGCCAATTTTTTCAGAAGAAGAATTAGCGGCTTTCACAATAAATGCTGAAACCTCTTGTTTTGATTTTGGCAATTCTGCTGCAGTCTGCGTCATTAGTTTCGCCAAATTTCTGTCTTCCAAAGTATTAGTTATTTTTTGCAAATCATGGATAAAAGATTTTCTATTAAAATTGATAACCAAAGGTATATTAAAAATCTTCGAACGAGTTTGTGCAATCAAGTTCTCAAGTTCTCGGTTATCCCTGAGTGCTGATGCCATTTGAATCGCTTCAATCTTTTTCAAGATATCACTTCTTTTTCGCATGATATTTTTTTGTGTTTTTGTTTTTTTATTTCTCTTCACTTTTGAGTGAATTGAATGTACGTTTGTTCCTTCTACTTCACTAACTTCTGGAATTTGTTGCGCCATTCTCATAATCTTTTTGATTGCGTCCATTTCGTCTTTATTGTTTTTTGCATTAATTTCGTCAGCAATTCTTTTCAATTTATAACGAAATTCACCAGCATTAAATGGCACACATACAGGCTCTTTAACCAACTTTTTGTTAACCAAATTCATCAATTCGGCAAATTGTTTTCTTTGAGTTAGCGGCATATCTTGCGCCATGATTTCTAATTTAGAAAAAATCGGTTGTTGCAATTTTCTCAACTTACCATCATAGTTAACAGAAAGCTCCTTTATAACTTCATCAAGTTTCTTGTCTGGAAACTGTTTGGCTTTAGCTTTTATCAAGCTAAAAACTTCTTTTTCTACAGTATGCAAGCTAGCTTCGTAAGGTGCGAGAGTTTTTACAATACTTTTTACTGTGCCAGAAAAAACTTTATTTTCAAAAAACTTTTCTACAACCTTAGGTGCAATTACAATTTTGCCAGAATACATATCTGGAATTTTATAAGACATCAGCTCTCTTAAAGCCTCTGCATTACCAGCAGAACGCCCGAAAGATACCGTATCACATGCACTGATTTGTTGGATTAGTTGTGTATTATCAGTTGGCTTTGTGATGTTGTTATTTATCTGAAATGTAGGTTTTAGTGAAAAATTTGGTAGTATTCTCATTAAACTTCTTCCTGATATATTATATTATAAAACCGCTAAAAATTTTTTTTTGCTAGTTACAAAAAAAATTATTAAATAATTGGCTATAAATTATTGGTCAATGTAAAACTAAGAATTTAGCTTAAACTTAATACTATAGGAGGTGTTTTATGTTAGATTTGTATATTTTAGAAAGTTGCCCATATTGCAAAAAAGTTCTTGCCTTTTTAGAAGAGCATAAAATAAAGTTCAATCCGATTGATATTAAAAATAAATTTAATGAAGAGAATTTAATTAAACTCGGTGGAAAAAGACAAGTTCCCTTTCTCGTTGATAATGACAGAAATCTCCAGATGTATGAGTCGGCGGATATTGTAGAATATCTAAAAACAATTATTTAAGTTATAAGTGCGTTTTTGTCATACGCTATTTCTACCAAATAAAGCTACGCTCAAGATTGAACGTAGCTTTACTTAAATTTATGGAGTGCAATTTTGCACCATTAACCTTTTCCCCCAAAATTCAGTCAAATTAGTGAACTGCAAGTTTTTTGATGTTACCTTTTTCAGCGGCAAGTTTTGGAGCTTCGATTTCCAAAATACCGTGTTCTAACTTAGCAGAAGTTTTTTCAACATCAATTTCTTGAGGGAAGTATACTGTTCTTGAAAATTCGCCATATCTAAATTCAGATTTTCTGAAACCTTTTGTATCTTCTTTCTTTTCCTCTTCTTTCTTAGCATTAATAGTGATATGGTTTTTATCAATATCAATATCTAAGTCCTCTTTCTTAACTCCAGGCAACTCAGCCCTTACACTATATTCCTTTTCTTTTTCATGCAATTCTACTGGCATTGCGAATTTGTCAGCTTCTTCTGCCTCGTTATAAATGTATTCAGGGAAGAAACTATCAAAATTTCTATTTAATATTGAACTAATCTCGTCATTAACTGATTTAATAAATCCATCTGGTGATTTTTTAATTAAGAATTTCATAATCATTCTCCTTTCATATCTATGACCTATTACTTTCAACACTTATATTATTACTCTATTCTGCATAAAAACCCGCTTTTTTAACCAAAAATTAACAATCTCCAGAAATAACTACAACTATTAATTTTGCAAGAATTTTGATGTATAATTTCCTTATATGAAAGCCGATTTACACATACATAGTAACAATTCAGACGGAAGCGACAAGGTTTCTGAGCTAATCAAAAACCTAGAAAAGAGTGGTGTCGAAATTTTTGCACTAACTGACCATGATACAATTGAAGGTTGCAAAGAGATGGCAAGCCTTGTGCCTAGCTATATAAAGTTCATCAAAGGCGTTGAACTTACCTGTCTTTGTGACGATATCAAGTGCCACATCTTAGGCTATGGCGTTGATATCAACAATCCAGATTTGCTTGCCTTGATTGAAAAAGGTAAGCTTTTAAGACGCCAAAAACTAGAAACTAGAATTAAATACCTCAAAGAAGTTTTCAATATTGAACTCACCGAAGAAGAGAAAAATTGGCTTTATTCAAGGAAAAGTGTTGTGAAAACGCACCTTGCAAATATTCTTGTAAATCGTGGGCTTGCTAGTGACAATGTTTCTGCGATGAAAAAATATTTAGACAATATCAAGACTGGCAACACACGTTTTGACGGCAAAGACGCAATTGAAACGATTAAAAAGGCTGGCGGAATTGTCGTCTGGGCGCACCCAATTGGTGGCGAAGGTGAAAAACATTTTACCTTAGATGAGTTTTTGCCGAAATTAGAAAAAATGAAAACCTTTGGTATTCAAGGCTTGGAATGCTACTATTCGAGGTATGATTTTTCTGAAATAGAATTTTTGACCAAATGTGCAAGCGACAATAATTTGCTAATCACTGGCGGAAGTGACTACCATGGAACAAATAAAAATATTCCACTCTTGCGCTTAAATACTTCTGACGTAGCAGTTGATTCATCAAAATTAACTTTACTTGATGCGTTGAAGATTTAGTATTGACTAAAGACCGTTAATTTTTATACAAAATGTGTTTTGGGAAAAGTGAATAAGGCGATAAGTGAATAAGTTCTTATCAAATTTTGTTTTTTATCATGCGTTTAATTGGTGTAGTTTAAAGTGGCGGGAGAGGGTGTTATTAACTATTTTAATCAATACCCACCCGCATTCGTAGCTTTCGCAAGGCTCAAGCACGACTGCGACCTCCCTAACGAGTGAGGTTCAGAGAAATGTAGGGTGCTGTCGTTTGACGCACCAATAATTCTTAAACCAAATGGACATAGCATGTAGATATCTAATACGAACTTATTCACCTATTCACTTATTGCCTTATTCACTTCCCCTTCTCTTCCCCTCAAAATGTAAACTTTTATTAAAATTAGTCAATTTTCAACCCCCTTTTTACTTCATGTATTTATGAAGGCAATGTGTAATTTTAAACCAAATATTGACGTTTTTAAGAATACTTATAACGAATTTAGTAAAACTTGTTTAGAAGGAAAAGCTCCGATTGCACAAATTCGAGGCGACTTTTATCAAGTGCAGAAACTATACGTTAAACACGGACAAGTTCAAGATTTTTTTGACAAGACCTCACAACTTTGCGAAGAAGTAGAAAACAAAGGCAATACAAACCTTAGCACACTCCTCGTTAACGAACTTAGCAAACTCGGGAAAAACTTTAACCTAAACGGAAAGCCCGAAAACATGCTCTATAAGGCGATTAACAACAGTCGTAGAAACAAAGATGGCTTGCATGAACTTGCTCGAATTATAAACCTTGAACAAATCTACAAATATTCAAACAACAGAAAAGACAAGTTCAGAGTTTTGAGAATGAAAAAAGATTGTTGCAAAAGAGTTTTGGCTGACTATGAAGCGAACGCAAAGAATTTTCTGAGCATCAAAAAAGCCCCAACAACAAAAAATCAAGTAAAAACACAATTAGCGTTCGCTTATTGCGATTTAGCAGACATGCTTGCACAAAAGCACCCAGATGATGCTATTGCACTTTATGAAAAATCTAGAGAAATAAATCGTGAACTAAAAAGATATCGTGCCGCCGATTATGCAATGCTCTGTATAAGAGATATTCAAGAAGGCAGATATAGAAGATATTAATAAACTTAAATTGCGATTTGCAGGTTAAACATAAAGCCCCAACCAACTCGTCCGCCTGTTCTAATGACACTTTCAGCAAAACAAGTAACACGCTCTGTTATGCGCTTTCTCACGCTTGCGCCAAATTGCGCCCACGCATTTAGTGTAAGTTTTTCTAGCTGGGTAGAATCTGCTCTTGCCTTGATATCACTCATTATTGGGATTACACAACTTGCAAAAATATATGGTTCAAACCCTTCTTCATTTCTATATGTAACTCTTATTGACGGAGCAATTGTCAAACCATTGACCTGCGATTGGTTCAAATCAACGCTCTGGAAGTTCACAAGATTCATAGGACTTAAAAAAGTGTATGCAATCGTGAAATTCGGTTGCAAAATCAATCTCTTGAATTTAAGATTATACGCAAGTTTCAAGGCAGTACCAGCCGTTACAATTGCATAATCGTCTTTTCCACCTGCATAACGAGAATCGACACCAAGCCCACCGCCATTAATTGTCCAGCCTGCATAAAAATTATCTTTGTATAGCATAAAAAATCGGAACAAGAAATCATATTATCCGAGTAGGGAGATATGTTTAATGATTTAGAAGTTGAGGAAGTGATTTTGTGCGGGTGGGCGATAATAATTCTAGCTTGTTGATTAATGGAAGAAAATTTATAAGTTGGAATAATAAGCGTATGGGAATTTTAAAGATAAAACGGATTTACGAACCCGCAACTCCTAATGATGGTGTGCGTATTCTTGTTGACAGATTATGGAGTAGAGGAATTACTAAAGAGCGTGCAAATCTTGATTTGTGGCTTAAAGAGGTTGCTCCTAGCACAGATTTAAGAAAATGGTTTAACCACGAACCACAAAAATTTAAAGAGTTTGCGCAAAAATATAAATGCGAACTGAATTATAATGTAGAAGATATTCAGAAAATAAAAACCTTGTTACGGACGCAAAATGTAACTCTTGTATATGCGGCAAAATCACCAACCATCAACCATGCTAGAGTTTTGAAAGAATATATAGAAGAAAAATTATAAATTCGACAATTCAAATTTGTTGATTTATCAAATATTATTGCAACACAATTGATGACCAATATTTTATAAGCGTGTCTAAACTGTATTTCGCATTTGCTGGACTAGTTGAAGGCATTTTGTGGCAAGAATATTTTTCTAATAAATCTGGGAAGTATTTTTTGAAAGTGGCATAGGACTTATTTCCATTAAGACAAATTATTTTCAATTTGGGGAATTTTTTCAATAAACCATATATGTCATTTGGCGTTTCATTTTGGATATCAGAATCAAGACTGCCATCACGTTTGCAGGATTTTATTGTATCCCAAAGCGCAATGTTATTTTGCAATAATATTTTTAGTTTTTGCTGGTAATCAAGTTGATGCAGATTTGGTTCATTGCAAATTGCTCCCATAACCTTCCAGAATCGGTTTTGCGGGTGAGCATAATACTGCTGCTCTTCTAATGATTTCACCCCTGGCATCGAACCTAAAATAAGAATTTGTGAACTATCATCAATCGATGGCAAAAAACTTCTGCAATTACTCATAAGTAAATACTAACACTAGCTTGGTAGGAATACAATGTATAAAAATAATTATTAAAAACTTTAATCTAGCAACCTAATTTTTTAATATTAATTTTAATTCTACTCTATGATATAATTATTAAAATAATATTATATGATTTAAACAGTTGGAAAAATGAATTGTCCATATTGTAATAGTGATGAAATTTATAAAGTCCTATTTGGCAAAATTACAGATAAAGTCCGTGATATGATTGAAGATGACTTTTTTTATTCATGCAAGTCAAATTGGTATTTTGCCAGTCCAAGATAACCTTTATTACTGTGTAGATTGTAAGAAAACATTTGTGCCAAAGCCAGAAGATGAAATATATATTCCTAATGAACAGGAATTAATAACATACTATGCACTAATGCGATTAAAATATAAACCTAATAAAGTAAAGTATTTAATCTTGAGCGACACTCCAAATGAACTTTCTATTGGAATCGCTCCTATGTTTTTTTATGCAAATCCAGATAATGATTTTTATAACAATTTATATGAAGAAGTTATTACTACATTATTTTTCCCTCCAGAATTTATAGATAGAACACGAACAATTGGATTATCTATAGAAAAAGGTGCAAGATTCATGAAACAATATCTAAAAATGTTAAAACAACGTGGCTTTTTCCAAATGGATACAATTGAACTTCCACCAAATTTCTATATAAATTTTTCTAAGTCAAGGTCTGCAATTAAGAAGATGTTAAAAACCGAAATCGAAAAATGGAAAGAATATACACTTGACCATATACATCAGGTTGCAGATAAAGATACTAAAATAATTTTGGTAAAAAAAGAGGTGTATGATATCTATTATCCAGAGCTATCAAAGAAATATAAAATACTCAATGATAGTTTAGTGGAAAAATTTGGAAAACCGTATATTTCTTCACCGTGCGGCCACCAACGAGAATTTAGACAGAAATTCTATCATTGCCTAGTATCAGATAACTACCAATTTGAAAATGATTTTTCATATATTAATCATAAAGATTTTTAACAAACCCCATACTTTTAAGTTCTCTCGAATATCCTTGAACTTTTATAGATGCTAGGTCTTAATGATGAAACCATACTAACCTCCTTTTTATAAATTTTACAAGAAGTGGGGTTTCTTTTGAAGAAGCGTCAAAGAGTATTTAAATTTTCAAATTTGGCATTTTTTAATGGAACTATTTGCCACCACAGACTTTGCAGGGAATTCCACCACGCTTAATTGCGTCTTTTCTGTCAATGCTTATGCAATTTACAGTGCATTTTTTAGCATATTGACAACCTGGGGCGTGGATTTTTCCAGTTTTTGTATTAAAAATAACGATATCCGCAAAAACAGGTGCTGCAAATATTATGGCTACAATTAATAGTAAAAATATCTTCTTCATACAACTCCTTTATACAACAAAAAAAGAGCCTTTCGGCTCTTGATTTTAAATGGTGGGCCCGGAGGGATTCGAACCCACGACCAAAGGATTATGAGTCCTCTGGTGTTCATAAAGAGAATAAATATATAAAAGATAAAATGCCGTAAACACTTGAATATATGGAACGCGTGTGTTATAATTAGTTCAGAATTGTTCAAAAAATTTCCACTTTTTTATATTCAATTCCGACAAATCTACGACAAATTATAACACTGAAAGTGTGTAATAATGGCAGAAATCAAAGAACGCTATTCAAAAACTAAGAAAAGATTCACATATACTGTTTCAATCAGAATTAAAGGATGTCCTCCTGTTAATAAAACATTTGATAGAAAAACAGATGCGGTTGAATGGGCAAAACAAACTGAAACAGATATAAAAAGAGGTATTTATTTCAAGGACTATGAAGCCAACAAACATACAGTTGAAGAGTTAATTGACAGATATATTAAATACGAATTGCCAAAAAGAAACAGTGACCAAGAAAAATTTTTATTACACCTGAATTGGTGGAAAACGAAAATTGGTAAATATTATTTATCCAGTATAAATACACCGCTAATTACAGAATATAAACAAGTTTTGGAAAACGAACCAAGCAAACATGTTGTTCGTGGAAATAAAACACTATCAAAAGCTACGGTAAACAGATATTTATCAACATTATCAATAGTATTTTCATTTGCAGTAAAAGATTGGGGTTGGATGTCAGAAAATCCTGTCTATAATGTAAGAAAAGAAACCGAAGATAATTCCAGAGTAAGATTTTTAAAAAAAGAAGAGATATCCAGCTTACTAAGAGAATGCAAAAAATCTTCTTATGAATTGTATCTGGTTGTGTTAATCGCATTAACAACAGGAGCAAGGTATAATGAAATAATTTCTTTAACTTGGAAAGATGTAGATTTAGTAAATAACTATTTTTATTTTATGAATACAAAAAATGGTGATAATAGAGGTATTGCTATTCCTAAAAGGGTGCAGAATGAATTAAAAGAATATTCTAAAATTAGAAATCTTAAAAATAAGTTTTTATTCCCAGGAAATAACCCCAATAAACCTTGCGATAGAATAAAAGCCTTTAATAATGCGGTAAAAAGAGCAGGTATTGAAGATTTTAGATTTCATGATTTAAGACATACTGCAGCTAGTTATCTGGCAATGAGTGGTAAAACATTGTTGGAAATTGCAGAGGTTTTAGGACATAAAACCTTGCAAATGGTAAAAAGATATTCGCACCTTGCTCAAAAACACACTGCTGATATTGTTGAAGATATGAATGATAAAATGTTAAATGATGTAAGTTTATAGAAAGGTTGAAATATTATAACTAATTAGTTATAATATAGATAGGTACAAATGGATAAGAAATACGAAGTAATATTCTGGCAAGATACAAACGGTTATAGCGAAAGCCAAGAGTATATCTACAAGTTGAAAGAAAAATCTTTAAAATCAAAAGATGCAAGAATCAAATTAAAGAAAATAGTTGAATATCTTGATATCTTGGAATCATACGGAACTCAAGTTGGAGAACCTTTTATCAAACACTTAGAAGGTGATTTGTACGAACTAAGACCCATTAGAGATAGATTTTTCTTTTTCTACAAACAAGAAAATAAATATATTATTCTTAACCATTTTGTAAAAATGACTCAAAAAACTCCCCGTAGGGAGATTGAAAAAGCCTTAAAACTAATGAAAGATTCTATTGAAAGGAATTTGTAAAAATGGAAAATAAACATTCTAACAAATGGTCAGATTTTAAAGAAACTCTTGATTTAACGAAAGAAGAACAATCTCAAATAGATTTACAGGTTGAACTGTTGGGGAAAATTCTTGAGATTAGAAAAGAAAGAGGCTTAACTCAAGCTGAATTTGCTAAATTATGTAATATTAAACAAGAGTATTTGGTTCGTTTGGAGAAATCAAAAACAGCTCCTCAAATAGATACTTTGTTAAAAATTTTAATTCCTTTGGGATATAAACTTGATATTGTACCTTTGCAATAATATTAAATAAAAAAGGATGGCTTAATGCCATCCTTTAGTTTTGAGAATCTGGAATTATTCCATTTGTTTCATCTACCCAATTGAAGAACTCTGAAACATTAATTAAAACCCTTGATTGTATTCTACGGATAACTCTATTAAATCCATTGGTATCAGCTTCAAATATTAGTTTTCTTAATGTTCCCAATCTTGGATAATCAAAATACTTATTCCAATCTGTTACAAGTATAAGCACAGGTACATTTACATTTTCATTCAAATAATTCTTCATTATTTAATCCTCTCTATGTTTAATTTTTTATTAATAATAAAAATATTTCCAACTATTGCTAACATTTAAGCCTTTAGACTTTTTATATAATTAATTTTATAAAATTTAGTCTAAAGTAGTAATTTTACTAAATCAGGAGCTTTTCAAATTCTATGATTTTTCGCCACCTTTCACGCATAATTCCATTAAATTCTGAAACATCAATAATATTGTTGTTTTCAAGAACTTCTACAAATTCTTTACCGTAGAAAAAATCTTTCAGAATTGCATAAACAGAACTTTTTTTAACATATTTAGACATTGTTTTTATTATGTCATTTTTGGGCACTCTTTCATTTGAAAATTTTAAAATCTGTAAAATCACATCATCATTATTGGCAACAGTTTGATTTTTACAACGATTGATTTTCTTTTTAAATGCAGCCTGCATTTTTTGAACCAACATTCCATCCTCATCGTAATCTTCGAGTTGTGTATGTTCTTCTCTAGTTACCGGAAGTAAATTTGTAATATTATTTACCATTTTTAACTTATTAATGTGATGGACAACTTTATCGCTTATCTTCGTGTAAAGACAGCATACTAATCGTTGTAAGCTCCAGTAATTATTATAATCATTGTAAGCAGATTCAATATTTTGATATAAATGATTCTTGAATAGCCTATCTAATAGCTTTGCCGGAAAAATTTTCTTCAAATCATTTTTTAATCCTATGATATAACCATATTGATTCTTAGTGACAGCTATTCTTGCACAGATTGGATGACTTGTATTTTCAATTATTATGTATCTATTTACTTCTACCATTCGATATCCTCCCATTCACAGATTTCTTCTTCAAAAATTACGATATAATAGCCATTTATGAGTCTTTCTCCTAAAACTGTAACGTTTTTGAATCTTTGGAGATATTTTGTATCTATCAATTTACGCAAAAAATTTCTATATTTTTGTCTAATGCTCATTATTACCTCCTTCCATATTATTTGCAGAGGTTTGCTCTGAATTTTGTCCATTTTTTCGCACACGAAATTGATTCTTTTGTAATGTACTAATCTGTTTTTCAGATAACTTCTTTTTAGGTGGGGTTTCTGGATTAACAAACCCATACTTCTCAACACACTCTGGACAATAGCACCCCTTAATCGGCGTCATTCGTCCTTTTACGTCCTTGTCTAAATAAATTTTGTCGCAGTGCTTGCAGATATACTGCATGTAAGTTTCATCATGTGTCATTGTAGTTTCCTTTTTTATGTTTACAATGTCACATTAACAAATTTTAAATATTTTTTGGAAAAATCCTTTTCAAGTTATCGTTTAATAAGGATTATTAAGCGATAACTTTACATTTGTTAATTTATTTTATTAATCTTAACAATTCTTGTTTTTGGGCTTCATTTTCAGGGCCTTGATAATATTTCATACATATATACGCTTTTTCTAAAAATTCAACATTCGGCTGGCGAATATAATTAAAATCTTTATATTCAGAGAACATATTTAACATTGTTTTAGAACTTTTGGTTTTAAATCTTTCATGTGCTTTTGTATCTTCTTGTGACAAAGGCTTATATTCAAAATGCTCTTTTGTACTTAGTAAAGCTAATTCTTGTTCTGTATGATTTAGTATGAAATTCATAAATTTTAGATTTTTTTGTTCTTTAGTATCTAAAATTGTATAATTTATATCTTCTATCGGTAGCATATAACCTTTATAGTTATATATAATATAATTTAAAATATCCCAATTATTTTTTTGATAATCATTATGAATACATAAATTATGTTTACAATATTTACACTTTTGAAATGTGTTTCCAATAGGACATATTACATTTTGGCTTATTATTTCTTTACATTCTTTATAATCATTTTCATCTAAATTTAAATTTCCAATATTATGCAACGCTTTAAAAATACAAATCTTATCAATAGCCAACTGATTAGTAATAGCCTTTAGCTTTCTATACAAATTATATGCAATATCATACACTTTTTTTCTTTTAGAAATATATATTTTATCTTCTGTTGTTAGTCTTTTATTTCCACCATGGGATTTATTTAAATTTCCCAATATTATACCATTCTTTAAAAATAATTTTCTTTTATTCTCCATCTTTTTTCTTATTTCTATATTTATTTCATCATTTTGTAAAAAAGTATCATATACATAGGAGTTAAATAATAAATTTACATTCTTTTTATAGTTTATGATTAATGCTTGTATTACATTTAATGTCAATTCTAGAACAATAAACAAATATCTAAGTTTATAATAAGAAACAATGTCTGGTTTGTCATAACAATACACTACAAAATCATAATCTTCTAACATTAAATATTTATCTTCTATGTTATCCATATTGCTAGGCATAAGAGAGAATATCTTTTTCATTTGCCTTGCTAAATATTTTTTAGTATCCAGAAATAAGAAATAATCACCATCTATTATTGCTTTCTGAGATTGCAACGACTTAAATTGTTCACACGCATTTAAAATTTTCGTATGTAAAATTCCAAATTGTATTAATATTGGAGATTTATATAAAAATGTTTTATATTCTTCAAACGTACAACTTTTAGTTGTAAAGATTCTATGGCAGTTATAAAAATAGTTAAAATGTTCTGCAGAATATTCAATAATCAATTTTAAAGATTTTATATAAATATCACTATCAAAATTAACGGTTAGATTTATAAAGTTTTCAATAAAGTCATCATCAAAATGAATCTTACCTGTATATTTTTCTTCTTTCATAAAATAAAAAAAGCCCCTTAACGCCCTTAAAATTAATAATAATCATCTAAAATTTAAAAAAATTACATATATAAATACCTATAGTAATATCTATAATATTTACATTTATTTTTGATTAATTTTATTTTCTAAAATACCAATAAGTTTATATGCAATTTCTAAATCTTCTTTCTCAAACTTTTCAAGCGTTTTATCTATCATTGCTTTTACTTCTTCCCTAGATAATTCATCTTCTGAAAAATCAAATAAATCTTTTATCTGTAAATTTAATGCCTTTGCAATTTTTTGCAAATTATCATAACTAGTAAAATACATGCCCGTTTCTATTCTACTGATAGTCTGGTATTCAACTCCAATAGCCTCTGCAAGACCTTCTTGACTCAGTCCTTTTGCTTCTCTTAAATTCTTTAAATTTTTACCAAAATATTTATTTCCTGCCATATAACCTCTTTATTCATGTTACGGATTATTAAAAACAAATAAATAGCAGTTTGCGTATAATTTTAAGCATGTATAATAAGCATGGCGTATAATATTATATGTTTTACGTTTAGAATTTTATCTAGTTTATACATATAACGTGAAATATAAAAAAGAAACAGGTATCTATGGTCACAAGTATTGATAATAACGATTTAACATTTTTCACTAATGAAGATGGGCAAAAATTAGAAGACAGATTCAAACGTACCTTAAAGGACGTTAAATATTTTGACATTTTGGTTGGTTATTTCAGAACTAGTGGATTTCATAAGCTCTGTAATGAATTTGAAAACATAGATAAAGTAAGAATTTTAGTAGGCTTGAATGCAGACAAGAAAACTATTGATATTATTGAATCCGTAAAACAACAAAAATTAGATTTTGAGTCACACACTGTGACAAAAGAAAAATTTTCTGAGTCAATAAAACAAGAACTCTTTAATTCAAATGATAATTATGATGTAGAGTATGGTATTCAAAGATTTATTAATTACATTAAATCTGGAAAAATAGAAATCAAAGCATACCCTAGTTATAACATACACGCTAAAGTCTATATTAGCCGTTTTCAAGATAATGATAGAGATTTTGGACGTGTAATTACGGGTTCAAGTAACTTTTCTGAATCAGGCTTAAATTCCCAATATGAGTTTAATGTAGAACTTAAAAATACATCAGATGTAAAATATGCTCTTAATAAATTTGAAGAACTTTGGCAAAATGCAGTTGATTTATCAAATATTTATATTGATACAATTCAAAATGACACTTGGTTAAATGATGAAATTACTCCTTATGAATTGTTTCTAAAATTTTTATATGAATATTTTAAAGAAAATCTAGCAAAAAAAGATTCTTTAGATATTCAACTACCAAAAGGTTTTATGAAACTGGATTATCAACACGAAGCAGTTAGAACTCTTTCTGAAATTGTAGAAGCATACAATGGTTGCTTCATTGCCGATGTAGTAGGTCTTGGCAAAACATACATTACAGCAATGTACTTGCAAAATTTACCCGGTAAAAAACTTATAATTTGTCCACCACCAATTATTGATAGTTGGCAAGATGCAATATTTGATTTCGGTGTTAGGGGGGCAAAGGTTGTTTCTTTGGGGAAATTAGAACATATCAAAAAAGAAGGCTACGAAGATTATAACTATATTTTTGTAGATGAAGCTCACAGATTTAGAAACGAACAGACTTCACAATATCAACTTTTACATGAAATCTGTTTTGGTAAAAAAGTTATTCTAATAACTGCAACTCCGCTTAACAATTCTATATATGATTTTTATCCTCTTATTAAATTATTTCAATCGCCTAAAGATAGTGATATTCCCGGCATGAAAAATATTGAAGGATTTTTTGCTAATGCAAGAAATAAACTTAAACAACTTGATAAATCAACTCCTGAATATTTAGACGAAGTTAAAAAAGTTTCTAACGCTGTAAGAAACAAAATTCTTAAATATATAATGATTAGAAGAACAAGACAAGATGTAAAAGAATATTTTAAACAAGATATAATTAAACAAAACTTACATTTTCCAGACGTAGAGACTCCACATAGAATTATCTATACCTATGACGATATGACAAATAATATCTTTAATGAAACTATTAAACGACTTAAAGATTTTACTTTTGCAAGGTATCAACCAGGAAATAATTTAAAAGACAAATACAAACTAAGTGATTTTGCACAAACTCAAGAACACAACCTTGTTGGTTTTATGAAAACAATGCTTGTAAAAAGGCTTGAAAGTAGTAAGTATGCGTTTTTACAAACAATTGACCGTTTTATTGAATCCTATAAACAATTTATCCAGATGTACAATAATGGAACTGTTTATATAAGCAAAAAAGTCAATATATATGATTACCTTGACAATGATGATGAAGAATCGCTTGTTACAACCTTAGAGAATGATTCTAAATCTAAAATCTATCAAAAAGAACAATTCAATGATGATTTTCTTGAAAAATTACAATTTGATTTATCTATCTTAGAGTGGATAAAAAAATCTTGGGAAAGTGTTTCTATAGACTTCAAAAAAAATGAATTTATAAAGGCATTACATAATGATTCCATTCTAAAAAATAGTAGGATTATTATCTTTAGTGAATCTATGGAAACTGGCTTAGATCTTTATAATTCATTAGTTGAAGAATATAAAGATGGTGTTGCATTTTATTCAAGTGGCGTTTGCAGATATAAAAATGATTCTGTAGCCGGTAATACACTTAAAAATCTAATACATGAAAATTATGACCCTAAAAACAAAGAACAGTCTAATACAGTAAAAATCCTTATTACAACGGACGTGTTAGCTGAAGGTATTAACTTGCACCGCTCAAATGTAATTGTAAACTACGACCTCCCATGGAACCCAACTAAAGTTCTGCAACGTGTAGGACGTGTAAATCGTGTTGGCACAAAGTTTGATAAAATTCATATTTATAACTTTTTCCCATCTTCGACAGCAGACAGTGAATTAGGCTTGGAAGATAATATTAAGGCTAAATTACAAGCTTTTCATGAAACTTTAGGTGAAGATGCAAAATATCTATCTGAGGAAGAAACAACTACAAATCATAAACTTTTTGGCGAAAAATTGTATGACAAAGTTAATAATAAAGACACTTATAACGAAGATGATGTAAGTGAAAATATAGAACTTAAATACATAAGTTTACTAGAAAATATACGAGATAATAATTTAGACCTGTTTAATAAAATCAAGTATTTACCTAAAAAAGCCAGAACAGGTAGGAATTATAAAGTTTCAAAAAATTCATTAATAACATTTTTCAAAAAAGGGGCACTTAACAAAATTTACATTACTGATGGCGAGAAAACACAAGATTTAGGGCTCGAGGAAGCAGTTAAATATTTTGAATGTGAACCTGATTGTAAAAAATTGCCAATTTCAAAAGAATATTATGACCTTTTAAAAATCAATAAAGAAGCCTTTTTTAAACCAAATGAAGAAGACGACATTCAACTCAAAAAAGTAGGCGGAACTTCAAATCATAAATATGTAAAGCTACGAATTGAATTTGCAATTAAGGAAGGTCGCTTAACAGATGTTCAAGAAGAGTATTTGAAGAAGATTCTTGCGCTTTATGAAACTGGTGTAATAACGAATGATGCAAGTAAAAAAATTAAAGAGGAAATAGAAAAAGAAATAGATAGTTTGAAAGTATACCAGAGTGTTAAGGTCAACATTCCTGAAACATACTTAACAAACAAAAAAGAAAATAAAAAATCTAGTGATACGGTTGGTGAAATCATTCTATCTGAGTTTTTAATAGGAGGTGAGAATGGATAAATTACAAGCTAAACAACTTATTGAAACTACTTTTAATAGTAATTTCGATAAAGATAAATTTAGAAATTTCTCAATAAACCTCCTTGATAATTTAGATGAATCAAAAGTTTTTACTTGTGGTAATGCTTATGTGCCGGAAAGTTTTAGAAATTATGTTAATTCTTATGGACGTATTGGTAAATATTTAGATTCAGACGGTGCTGATATAGAAGTTTTGTGGGTGAATCTAAAAAAAGAAACTTCTCTAGACAGAGCAAGAACTGCGCAAAGAAATTTTGTAGCCTGGTATTTAAATGGTGGACGTGGTGGAGTTACAAGACATAATGCTCTTGTTGCATTCTATAACGAAACTACTAATGATTGGCGCTTTTCTTTTGTAAAATTAGAAGTTTCACTAAAACAAAATGATAAGGGAAATATCAGAGTTGTTAATGAATATACACCTGCAAAAAGATTTTCATTCCTTGTAGGTGAACTTGAACCTAACCACACAGCCCAATCACGTTTAATTAATCTTCTAACAAAAGATTATCCGCTTGTTTCAGAAATTGAAGAAGCCTTTAATGTAGAAAAAGTTTCAAAAGAATTTTTCGTAAATTATAAAGAATTATTCTTGCAACTTACAGAAAATTTAAAAAATATTAGAGAAAATGAACCCTCTCAACGTATTAATACAGAATTTACACTAAAATCAATTAAAGATGCTGATTTCTGTAAAAAACTTATGGGACAACTTGTTTTCTTATATTTTATTCAAAAAAAAGGTTGGCTTGGTGTTGCGAGAGATAAAAAATGGGGCGAAGGTGATAAACAATTCTTACGTCATACTTTTGAAAAAGCAGTTAAAGAGGGTAAAAATTTCTTTAATGATTTTCTTGAGCCTCTATTCTATGATGCACTTGCGAACGGCGAAAGAGATGATAACTGGTTTACGGCATTAGATTGTAAAATTCCATTCTTGAATGGTGGTTTGTTTGAACGCTATCACGACTATGACTGGATTAATACTGATATTGTTTTTGAAAACTCCATTTTTTCTAACAAAGAAAAAACAAAATCTGGTGATATTGGAACAGGAATTTTAGATGTATTTGATAGGTACAATTTTACGGTCAAAGAAGATGAACCTTTGGAAAAAGAAGTAGCTGTTGACCCTGAAATGTTGGGTAAAGTTTTTGAAGAACTGTTAGAAGTGCAAGACCGTAAATCAAAAGGTGCTTTTTACACTCCTCGAGAAATTGTTCATTATATGTGCCAAGAGAGCTTAATCAACTATTTGTCTACAACTCTAGGTGTTAATGAAGAGAAAAAAGAAGAAACCGTAACCTCATTTTGTTCGTTTTTTACAAAAATTTCTGAAAAATTAACCAAAGAAGCAATCGCAGATTTTATTCATCATAGTGATAAAATTGCTCAATACGAAAAAATTGCTAATAATAAGGAAAATAAAAACTCTAAATACCAACACATTCTACCGTCTTCAATTAATAAAGAAACTGCTAAATTAATAGACAAAGCACTTGAAAAAATCAAAATTTGCGACCCCGCTATCGGTTCTGGTGCGTTTCCTGTTGGTATGATGAATGAAATTGTAAGAGCAAGAATTGCTCTTGTAGAATCAGGACTATTACCTGAAGCTAAAAAGCGAACAACTTATGAATATAAACGACAAGCAATTCAAAATTCTATCTATGGTGTTGATATAGAACCAGGTGCCGTAGAGATTGCAAAACTAAGACTTTGGCTATCACTGGTTGTAGATGAAGAAGATATTGAAAATATTAAAGCATTGCCGAACTTGGATTATAAAATTGTTCAAGGAAATTCTTTGTTAGATTTATACAATGTTATTATTCCAGAACATTTGCAAACTAAGTTTAATAAATATTCAGACCTACTGTTTGATGAGTCAAGAAAGCAGAAGAAAAAAACATATCAAAATGAGTTAAATAAAATAAAAGATGAGGTTTTCAAAATCGCAGAATCATTAGGTTGTACTGCTACATTTGATTTTAATTTCTTTTTTAATGAAGTATTTAAAAAAGGAGGTTTTGATATTGTAATAGCAAATCCTCCTTATGTAGGCGAAAAAGGACATAAAGATATTTTTGAACCAATTAAGAAATGTTCATTAAAAGAATTTTATTTAGGGAAAATGGATTTATTTTATTTCTTTTTCCATTTAGCCTTAAATATTTTAAAACCTAATGGTTGTTGCTCATTTATTACAACCAATTATTATATTACTGCTTTAGGGGCAAGAAATTTGAGAGCAGATTTTAAACATAGAGCAACATTAGATGAACTCATTAACTTCAATGAAATGAAGATTTTTGAATCTGCATTAGGTCAACATAATTTAATTACAATGCTAACAAAATCAAACAATCCTGATAAATTATGTAAACTAGTAAATGTTAATAGAAAAGGTTTTATGGATAACAATTTTGATAATATTGTTGCAGGGAAAGACTCTGAGACATCTTACAATCATATCTCGCAAAATGATTTGTACGAGGGGAATGAAAATTATATAAGGTTGTCAAAAGAAGATGAAAATAGTGAATTATCAATAATATTAAATAAGATAAAAGATGACAACAAAGTATTAGGAAATATTTGTAATATAAGCAACGGAGTACACACTGAAGCTGATTATCTAACGGCAAAAAAATATCATTTAAGAGATAACCTAAATAAAAATATAGGAGATGGAATTTATGTCTTAGATAGTAATAATATACAAGATGCACTTTTCTTAAATCAGTTATCTATGAATGAAAAAAATTATTTAAAACCATTTTTTAAAAATTCTGATATTAAGCGTTATATAACAAATATTAATACTTCTAAAAAATTAATTTATATAAACAAAAAATTCGATGATATTAGCAAATTACCAGCTATAAATAATCACTTAAATAATTTTAAAACTATTATTCAAAAATCATCTGATAACGCTCCATACTTACATAGACCAAAAAGTAAAAATAGTTTTATTTGTAAAAAAATCGTAGCTCCACAACGAAGCAAAACAAACACTTTTGGTTACAACGAATGTGAGTGGTATGCAAGTGCGGATGTGTATTTTATAACAGAAGCCAAACCAGAATATCAACTAAAATATATCCTATCTCTTTTAAATTCAAAATTATACTATGTCTGGCTATACAATAAAGGAAAACGAAAGGGTGAAAGTTTAGAACTATACCAAAAACCTTTATCAGAAATTCCAATAAAAAAAGCTAGTGTGCATACGCAAGATAAATTCGTTTCAATTGTTGATAAAATTCTAGATATAACTCAAACAGAAGATTATCTACAAAATCAAGAAAAACAAAATGCTATAAAAGAATACGAAAAACAAATCGACCTTATGGTCTATAAACTCTATGACCTAACTTATGATGAAGTCTTAACAATTGATAAAGATTTTGAATTAACAGAACAAGATTATAAGGAATACGTATTATGATACAAATTGAATTTTATACAAATCCAAGCCCATATGATTTATACAATCGTATTGTTGAATTTCACATTTACACTTTAATTATAGACAATGACAATTTAATCATAAGATATGAAACTGATACCAATAGTCCTTGTAGTGAGGGACATTGTATTTATAAAAAGATAAAAGAAGAATTTTCTTTAAAAGATTTTTTTAACTTAAAACAATCAAAAAAACATCGTTATGTGTTAAACGCACAAAATACTCTAAGTAAAAAGTTATGTAAATTAATTACAAAATAAAAGTCGAAACAAATAAATAAGGAAGATTTTATCTATGACAAATATATTTCAATCCCATTTAAAGAACAATTTAAAAATAAATTTATTTTTTAAAATTCTTAAACAAAATTTTCTAACAATATCTGGTATTTATATCTTTTTAATAACAGTATTTTTAATATTATTAGTATTGTCACTATTTACTCTTTGTCCAAACCTATTAAGCTTATTATGTGGAGCAATATTATCAATATTTATTAATTTACTAGCAACCGAATCAATTAATCAATATAGAAATGAAATAAAATATTCAGGTCTAATGAACAACATTGCAAGTTTTTATTCAAAAGAAACATTGATAAAGCGGTTAAAAAATTTATTTACATTATTTTTCAAAGACAATTTAGATACTATAACAAATTTAAATGACTTAACAAATTATGTCAATAAAAACATAGAACAAATAATTACTCCAGATATAGAAGCTCTCAAAAAAGCAATTAATTTATTTTTTATAAGAGATTACAAATATAATTTTTACTCTTTTCCTAATGACCTATCTATTAAATTTAGTGAAGAAAATATATTAAACCTTTATGCAGAATGTGATAAATTATTAAATATAGCAAATACTAATTCACAAAATAAACAAAATGATATAAAAAATTGTTTAAGCAAAATAATCCAGGCATCAATAAAAATTATAGAATTTTTAGAAACTGATACAGGTTATATGACAACATTGCTAAAACTATCAATACAAATTTCTAAAGAGGAAAAACTATGAAAAAACTTTTACTACTAACAATCCTATTTTCTCTAATCGCCATGCCGGTGCTTGCTTATGAAAAGCATTATATTAAGAATGAAAAGGGGAGGGTGTCAGGTTATACCAAAACATACTCAAATGGTAAAACAGATGTTTACAATTCTAAAGGTCAGAAACAATATACTTACAAGCGCAGTTCCAACGGAACTGTTACAAAATATTCTAAAACAGGTAAGAAGTTAGGAACTTATAAATAAAACCTTGTGTGAAAAAATCCCCATTTAATCTTGTTAAATTTCAAATAGGTATAACTTTATACCAAGAGGCTCACAAAAACGAGCATTTGTGTAATGTTTCTTAAATTTAAACCTTACTATCAGCACTTAGAGGTTATAGTTTTTAGTACATAATACTTTGCAATTTGCTGTAGAACATTTTGAAACTATAGTTTTGCTATAAAGCAACCACCCTAGTATAGCAGCCAAAATGAAATGATTACACAATAGGCAAGGGGTGTAAATCAATTATATTAATAAATAATTAAAAATTTGTAAAGCATGAAGCATATTTGTATATATCTATCGCCGGAACAGTTCCTATTCTTTGTAATTCTATCATCAATTTTAAAAAGAAATACATTAAAGACTCTTCCTTTGAACTCCTTTTAATCTGACCTTTGTCATCAACATAGAAGGCATAATCTTGCATAGCACAACCAATATTTAAAAATCCAATATCACTTAATTTACTTATATTTTCTTCTAAACATTTAGAATCCTCAACCCAATCCGAAGATAAAGTCAAAATCCCTGCAATTATATTGTGCAATGGTTTTGGCTCTGCTATACCTTCCATATGATATATTTGTGCGGATGTTCTTGTCAGTTCCCTAACAGATTTTGCTTTTTTGCTTGCATAATCAAGATGTTCTTTATTCAAATTTTGTTTAACTTCAAAAATAGCATATACACTCTCTGCTGGAATATATTTTGCATTACCATCTTTGAAAATGAATGGAGTATATTGTGAATCAAATATTACAATATCTATTTGCTCGCTTTTATTCCCTCGATAATCAATTACCTGAGCTTTGTCTACCGAATATCTTTTAGGTAGATATGCTTTTAACCAATCAATCCATTTTAGTTCACTACAATCGCCTTTTGTTCCAGGATGGTCATTCCCTATATTACTTTTTCTTAAGCTTGTTAGCATTTCATCTTGTAACAATCCAAAATATTTCGTTAAAGATACAGCATCCTTTGTATTACTCATTTTTACTCCTTTGTTTTATGTGTTTTATTTTATACAATCTTATTTTTTCAAAAACAAAAATATCTTTTCTCCAATGACTACCCTCATTTATATTAATAAGTAATATTGGATTCTCAACATTGTTTGATGGATTTAATTTTAGAGATATTAAGCTTATCATATCTAATGGACTTATTGAACAGTTAAATGGATGTGAGTGCCACTCTCCAATATAATCACATCGACCATTTGTTTCTACAAAAATTCTATCCAATACGTTTTTACAATATTTTTGCTCTCTTGTAAATCTAAAATTAGAGTGTTTGGCATTTAAACCTGCCTCTGTGGCATGTGTTATATATATTTTTTTATCATCTTCAAAACCCAACAAAATACCGCCTGTTTCTTTTGGCAAAAATTGGGAACTATATGAATCTAAAAATTTTTCAACAGATTCTGATATTATAACATTTTTATTATGCACAGATTTCACAACCTTCCAATTTTTTAAAAGTTTTAAAATAATGCCCAATATTTTTAAATATTGGATTTAAGTTTTCATTTTTTTGGAATTCATTTACAATTAAACAGAAATTATTATCAAATTGATTTTGCAGTAACCATAAAACAATTTTAACACCCCAAATAGCAATCATTTCTATATCAGACGATACTCCCGGATATGTAATATCACCACAACCCAAAATAATTTCATCATCTTTATCCTGTGTGATATATGGATAGTCAGATTCTTCATAATTATCGATTATACCATTGTTGCCATAATAACAACATAAACATGGGTCAATGTTAGGTCGTACTACTATAATTTTGCCAATAGTTGCTTTTTTATGAGAGGTTATGTAAACTGCTAATTTTCTATTTTCAATACAAAGATGATTTAACATCAAAGAAAAATTCCTATTCGCAGTACAATCAATTACTAAATCTACGTCTTTTATGATTTCTAAATATTCTTTTGTATCATAAATGGGGTCATTAAAATAATTTGTTTGAGTAAAACCTAATGAAAAATTATTAATAGTTTGTGCCATTGCATATGCTTTTTTTACTCCAACAAAACAAGCACTTAATGCATGTCTAATAATATTTTGAGGTTCAAGCATATCATGGTCTATTAATTTAATCTCTTTTAAACCATGTCTGCCCAGTGATTCTGCAACAAAAGAACCAATTGCACCAATTCCGAAAATTGCAATTTTTTTATCTTGTATTTTTGTTTTTAAATGGGAAATTCTTTGTGTTAAATGATATTCATCACAATTACAAGTTTTATATGTTTTTAAAACATCGTCTCCTTTATTGTAGTCAAAATGTACATATTGCTTATTCTTATTGCCATCTTCATAGATAATAGAAAACATTATGTTTTTGTTTTCGTTTGATAACTTCTTAAATTCTTCATTTAAAATATTTTCTGATATATCACATAGTTTGCATATTTGTTTTTTTAATTCTGCAAAAGTCTGGCATGGTTTGATTTCTTCTTTACAATTAAACCACAACCCATTTTTTGTATTGTCCTTATTCTGTTTGAAATAATGAAACTCTTTTAACAAATTACTGTTACATTCTATAAAAGAAGATGCCGCAGGAAGAAATAATTTGCTTTTATTGTCAAATCCGTTTGTTGGATGATAAATAAATACTCCTTGAACATAAGTCTTAAATCTTAAGATTGTATATTTATAATAACCATAAGAACTATTAAACTCAAAATTACTCCATTCATCATCATTGATTGCCAAAACGTTGTTTGAATGGAAGTGCCTATCCAAATCTGCTTTTCTATCTTTGTTTTCCCAATCATTATTTTTAGAATGTTTGAACCACATAACTATTCTATTGTAAAATTCATCTGGTGTTATGTTAACATTCCATTCTCCATCGTTCCATAAGCATAAATATTTGTCATTTTGATGTCTGCTATTTTTTATAAATTCTTCATTAGAAAGTGCATATACCCAAGGATGTTCATATGGAAATTTGAAAGGAAAGCATATACACAAATCACTTTTGATGTCGCTATCGGGAATTTGTATTATACCATGCCATAACTCTCCATAATCAACTTCAGCAATAAATTCAAAATTTTTTTGCTTTAAATATTTTCTATAACTGCCGGTAATTGTATTTTTCAGAGTATCAAATCTGACCATAAGATTTTGCCTCTGGATTTTTGTTTGAACCTGTTATTACAGAAACTGATTTATTATTTGTTTTATTATCATTTTTTATATTTTTGTCAGTTTCTTTCGGATTAGGAAAATACTCATTTCCAAATATATCTTGTAGTTTTAATATTGCATCATATTTGCTATCTGCTTCTTCCACCTCACTTAATATTGCAATAGTTTCTTTAATTTTATTTATGAATTTTTTAAAATTAGCAAATGTTGTTGAAGTATGAATAATACTACCTTCAAGTCCAATATCGTAAATGAAGTCAATTTCCTTATCATCATTAGAACCAAGATACATATACATTTCATACTTATTTAATATATCTTCGTAGCCATTTTTTAAACAATCAAACCAATTATCTGCATGATTGTTCCAACTATGATAGGCTATACATTCAAGTAAAAATCCTTTTGGTTTCTTTGGCACTTTATAACTTTCACTTTTCCAAAATTTAAGAATTTTAACGAACGGTATAAAGGGCTTTTGTCCATTTATATCTGTACTGCCTTGATTTTTCTCTGTACTGCCTTGATTTTTCTCTGTTATTTTATCTATATGTCCTTGAGGATTTGTCTTAATCCATTTGTTTAAATTTTTGTCAGGTATCCAAAGATTATAGTTTGAACCATCAGAACTCCTAATTGCAGGAACGACATCTAATGTTAATTCCTCTTTTCTGATTTCATTATCTTCATCATTTTTAAATCTCCAAATTAATTTAATTGACCGTTGCTGTTGTTCAACTTCTTTTATCTCATACATATCGCTATTTTCAAAAGATTTCTTTAATAAGTTATATAATTCCTTTACATCGTCATTTGGTTCTATAAATGTCGCAGGTTTGTTCAAAATTACAATTATATCTACATCTTTTATTTCCTTAATAGCCGTATTTCTTTTATAAGAACCTGTTAAAAATGAATCTAAATACATGTCTTTAAAAACTTCAGAACTTTGCAAGTAATCTCTTAAAGTAGTTTGTGCATTAGAAGCTTGTTCCTTATATATTATATCTGGCTCAATATTACTTAAAAAATCTTTAATTTCAGAGTTTAAATTATACATATATCCTATACCTTTTCCCTCTATTATTAATATTCTCATAATAATACTTTTTTTAAAAAAAGCCATAAAAATTAAAGAAAAATTAATATTTTGAATTTATTTTCAACTCCGACAAATCTACGACAAATTGATAAAAGTAGCAGAGAAATTGGGTGATATTTGTAAGTTTTAAGCATTTAAAAAGCCGGTCTATGACCGGCTTTTATAAAATTTGGGCCCGGAGGGATTCGAACCCACGACCAAAGGATTATGAGTCCTCTGCGCTACCGCTGCGCCACAGGCCCTAATATAGTTAGATGGCGTCTTAGATATTCAATTGTCATGCCTGTGTCTTGCGTTAGCGTCGCTACCTACCTCTCAAAAAACTTGACATTTAGTCAACTTTTTCTCGGCAGAGCGCCACAGGCGCTCATTAAAATGAATGACATATTAATATTCAATTGTCATGCCACATTATCTAATGTATCAAGTACATACAAAAAAATCAACTGTTAAAAAAAATTACTAATTAACATGACTTTAAATACTTCATCATTAAATAAATATCATACAAATGTATGATATTTTCCCTAATCAGTAAAGAGTTCTTTAATATTACCGATATTATTAAAGGAAGGACGGTTTATATTGTTTAACACAATGAATACAGTGCGCCCACGCCCTTATCCACAAAGAGGCACAGGCAATTATAACGCAGCTAACGAAGGTACTGACAAAGACGGTCACAACGGCAACGCCCAAGACCAGCAACAACAACGTCAGAACCAACAAGTCGTTGCTCGTGGAAGAGCGCAAGATATTCAGCAACAAGCTGGCGCACCTCGTCAAGCAATATACTCACCTGCTCAAAATGCTTATAGTGGCACACCAAATCGTCAGGTTTATCAAGTTCAAACACCGCCTCCAATGAGGATTAGCAACCAACCTCATCAGATGAACGCTATGCAATATCAAGCTGCGCAAGCTGGCTATCAGCCAATGAATCAGCAAATTCAGCCACAGCAGCAAGCTCCTCGTCCTGCTCAACCACAAAGAAGCAACAAGGTTAATATTGCACAAATTCTAAAAGATTTTAGAAATACAATTAAAGCAATCGCAACTCCACCAGAAATTGAAGAACAAGTTGCACAATATCTTCAAACAGTAGAACAACTTGTGAGAGAACCTCAGCCACAAGTAAACATGATTCAAAGCAACTTAAAAATTGCTGCGTCTTTATTGGACAAATACATTTCTGAAACCTTAAACAAAGATTCAAAAGTTGTTCAAAATTGGCTTGACGCTTTATTCTTACAAAGAATAAATTATAGCTACAATGAAGAAGAAGTAAACCCAAATTTCTTAGTTAAATTCCCTGACCAACAAGAAAAGAAGGCACAACAAGCTCCTCAACAACAAGAAGAACAACAACAAACAATTGCTCAAACTGAACCAATTCAAGCAGAGCCAATTCAAGAAGCTCCACAAAATGAAGTTATTGAAATTGAGCCAGAAGAATTAACTTTAGAAGAAGAGTTCACTCAAGCAAAAGCAACAATTTCTAAAAAACCAAATATAACCATCATTCCACAAGATACAAGACTAAAATCTTTGTTCGTTGAAGCTAAAAAACAAGCTTTTTCAAACAATCCGCAAAAGGCAATGCAAATTTTTAAAGAAGCCTTCAACCGTGCAAGTGAACTTAAAGACACTGAAACTCAATCTAGAATTTGCTTAGAAATCGGTAAGATCTACGATGACAACGACCACTTTGTACAAGCATTGAATAGTTATAACAAATCTTTGCAATATACAACTGATGTGAACGTTAAATCAAGAGCGCATTTTTCAATGGCACAAATTTATGATGACGTAAATGAAGTTGGCCCAGCACTTAACCATTATTTGACATCAATTTCTTATGCTGGTAAGTCTGATGATTTAATCGGTCAATCTGATTCATTAACAAAAATGGCAAACATTTTTACAGATAAATACGATGAGAACGCCTTTGAATACTATGATGTTGCAAGAAAACTAATCGAACAAACTACCGATAGTTCAATGAAAGGCTATGTTTTAAGCAATACTGCTGACGCTTGTGTTCAATTTAAAAAAGGCGACAGAGCTTTGAAATATTATGCCGAAGCAGTAAAAAATTATGAACAATCAAATTCTGTAGAAGAAATTGCTCAAAATTATAAATCAGCCGCTCAAATTATGATTGATTTTAACAGTCCAAATAAAGCAAAGTCATTATTGAAAAAAGCTTTAGTAAACGCAGTTAAGACAAAAAATGAAGATTTGATTGCAGAAATCAATGCAATGCTAGTTTCTGTTGAATAATAATAAAAATTTTTAAGCAGTAATAATTAATAAAAAAAGATTGTTCTACCAATTGATAGAACAATCTTTTTGTTTTGTATTTAATCTAAACTAAACTAATTCAACAACATATTGAGCGTTGCGTTCAGCGATTTCTACTAAGCTCTTAGAAACTGCTAACATAGAAATTTCTGAATCTAGTTTGTTTACGCAAGAACCGCAACCAATAGCAGATGCACCAGCAGCAAATGCTAATGCAGCAGTTGTAGGGTTGATACCAGTTGCTGTCATAATAGGTAGTTCAACGTTTCTTGAAAGTTCGATTGTGTTAGAAAGTGTTAATTCTGCTCTTTCTACCAAACCTCTTACACCGTTTGAAGGAGCTTCATTTGAGAAATGACCTTCTGTTTGAATTAAATCTACGCCTAGGTTTTCCAAATCACGAGCCAATTCGATTTGTTCGTTGATAGAGATTTCACCAGGGATTGTAACGCAGAAGAATACGTCATCGCCAACTAATTCTCTTGTTCTTCTAGCAAGACTAAGAACTTGTGAAGCAGAGAAAGTTTGACCTTTTTTGTATAAAGCATCGAAGTTACCAAGTTCAACTGCATCAGCACCTAAAGCAACTGCATGAGCTAATTCTTGTGGTTCTACTGAAGATACGAACAAAGGCAATTCAGTCATGCTTCTTGCCATTGCAATAATATCAGGGTTTGCGCAAATATCAATAGCACTTGCACCTGAATTTGAAGCTGATTTAACAACTTTCTTTACGCTTTCAACATCAAAATTATCAATACCAGCAATAATTTTAACAGCTCTTTTTTCTGCTAAAGCTCTTTTAAAACTTTCAATTCTTGACATAATTTTCTCCTTCTGTGTCGATTGTGATATAACATCGTGTCCATTATACATTAAAATTTGAAAGCTGGCAATACATAGTCATTAGAATTAAATAAGACTAATTGTTTTAATAATTTAGTTCTGTAAAAATTTAAACAAAAGAGGAGTTATTATGCACAACAAAATTATGTTAGCAATTCTGCTTATCTTCGTGTCATTACCAGCCTTTTCCTTTGGTAGAGTGGAAAAAAATCCTGTTACTATATACGAAAAAATTAACCCAGCGATTGTGACTGTCGACTCTCAAATTCAAGATGGATTGTCATGCGGAACGGGCTGTATTATCGATAAATCAGGTGTAATTCTAACGAGTGCGCATGTTATTGATGTTGGAAATACAGTTGTTGTTACAATGAGTAATGGACAGAATTATGACGCCAAAGTAATAAAACATTTGGGTGAAAACAAGGATATAGCGCTACTTAAAATTGATGCAAAAAAAGATTTAAAAACTGTCAAACTCGGTAATTCAGCGAAGGTTAAAGTCGGACAAAAAGTGCTAGCTATTGGCAACCCGTTTGGTTTTAGCGGAACTTTAACGCAAGGAATTGTGTCCAGAATAGATTATGCAAAAAATCGTATTCAAACAGACGCAGCAATTAACCCAGGCTCATCAGGAGGACCTTTACTTAATACAAGCGGTGAAATTATCGGTATAAATCAAGCAATCTATAACCCTGATAACAATATTTCAAATATTGGAATAGGTTTTGCAACGCCAATTAATCTCGTCAAAGAATATTTAGACGAAAACAATACAACCTTTTAAAAAGTTATCCAGCAACTTTTAACATATATCTTGTACAGTCTTTAGAATTATGACTAATTTTCGCTATATTATAACACTCTTCTGTAACTCGTTTGTACGCTTCTTCGTCTTCTAAATAACTTTCTATTTTGAAGATAAAATCAGAAAAATCTTCATAAAAAGGCATGTGACCATCAAATAACGCCAACTCTTCTCTAAAATCACTTAACATAAGTCGTTTACAAGCAACAGTTTGAAAGGTTCTGTAATTTAGTGATGAAATACCTTGTGAGTTAATATTAAAAACTATTTTAGTATTATTAATAGCTCTTGCCATATCCTCTTCGTTATCAATAAAACCTTGATAGCAGAGCGAAATAAGTTCTGGGTATTTTGAACGCTTTTTTGCGTCTTCAAAATGTCTGTCAATTGCATACCAAGCGACTTTTAGTTCAGGAAGTTTTGTTACAAGTTCTTCAAAAAAACTAAGCCTATAATCAGTATCGAGCCTACCTGCAAACATAATATCAAATTCTGGTTTTGTGCCTAAGTCCTTGTAGATATCAAAGTTTACAAAGTGTGGTAAGTAATTTATGTTTTCAAAGTTTTCATAACTTGTAAGAACTTTATCCCAATAAAATGTATAATTATCGCTATTTTCAAGATATGGAAGATATTTTTCCCATTCTGGCCCAGAGGCTTTGCTCCTAATATCGTCAGAAAAATAATTTAGCGAACGACATGGCAACTGGTTGTCAATTTTGATTTTTAGCCCTGAAAAATCATATCCTGCGATGAAGTCGTAATCTTCTTTTAAGCACTCTGATAAATTCTTGTCAAAAAGTTCGTCAAAAACCTTTACATCACAATCGTTTTGTCTAAAACCATCTATTATACTGCTTGTCGTAAGCCTTCCGCCAATACTTACAGGTAATATCGCTAAAATCTTCTTATTTTTCATATACAAAACATTTTAGCATTCTTTGAACGCCTTTACAAGGCAATATTTTGTGATTGGACTTAGAGAGCAAACCATGCTAAAATTGCATTTGTAGTTAGTTTTAAGAACTGGCATTTATGCGCTTGTAGCTCAGTAGGATAGAGCGGAGGTTTCCTAAACCTTGTCTGCCGTGGGTTCGACTCCCTCCAGGCGCATTTTTTATTAACTAGAAGTATCTTACCCGTCTCACGCATTGAGCATAGCTCAATGGGTTCTTACCTCTCGAAAACGTGACATTTAGTCACCTTTTCTCGGCAGAGTCTCCAGGCGCATTTTTACAAGTTAAGTCGTAAACCTCACTAGTTAGGGAGGCCGCAGTCGTTTGAGCGTGAGCGAGTTACGAATGCGGGTGGGTATTAATTTTATATCTAAGAAGATTTTAATTAATTTTTTCTGACTACTCCACTTTTTTAATTATATTGTATAATATGGTTATGAAAAAATATGCACTTTTATTTCTAATACTAGCATTAGCAAACGCAGTATACGCAGCCTCAATTAATGCAGCGGCGTACCGCACAATGCAAATGCAGTCTTACAGAAATAATTACAACAGACAAGTTAACAATCGCACCATGCCTTATTGGCAAATGCAATCAAATTATGCGACAAGAAGTAGAGTTGATTATTCAACTTATCAAAACTATGTAAATCAATACAATAGCAATGTTAGAATGCAAAGAAGCAGGTATTAATGATTAATATTGATTTTCTAACTATAAAAGCTTTTTTTATTGAAAATATTGATTTCATAATAGGTGCTAGATTACAAAAAATACAACAACCAACAAGAAAAGATTTTGTCTTTTCTCTCAGAAATAATTCTGAAAGCAAAAAGCTATACATAAATATCAACCCACAAATTTATCACATTTGCTTTATGAACTCTGAAAATGAAGCTCGTAGAAATATTTCTATTCCTAAACAACCACCAATGTTTTGTATGCTACTTAGAAAATACCTAGAAGGTTGTCGAATTTCTGACGCTCTTGTTATTGAGAATGAACGTATTATAGAATTTCATTTTGAAATAATGGACGAATTTTCACAAAAACGTTCGCTTTGCCTTTGCATAGAACTAATGGGAAAACATTCAAATATAATTTTATATGATAGAGAAAACTCTGTAATAATCGGTTGCGCACATAATATTGGAGCAGAAAAAAGCCGATACAGAGAGTTGCAGGGTGGCTTGAAATACATTTATCCGCCAAAGCAAGACGCTAAAACAAATTTATCTCAAGAGTTAAAAACGCAATTTCAAGGCTTGTCGCAAGAAAAAATTGATTACTATTTATCAACAGAAGAGTTTTCACCTGCAATTTTAAGTGGCAAATATACATTATTCAAAGAACTTTTGCCAAACTCTCTTGCTCAAGTATCAGTAAATTCAATGCTCGATGAGTATTATTCAAATTATCAAGAAAAAATGAATGTTGATAGCGAAAAAGCTCGCTTGAGTGCAATTGTTAATCCAAAATTGAAAAAAGTTACAAATTCTATAAATAAGATTTCTGCGCTTTTACAAAAACGTGATAATACAGAAAAATACAAACTTTACGGAGAACTTTTGACGGCAAATTTGTATTTAAAATATGATTATTCTAAACAAATCGAGATTTTTGATTATATAAATAATAAAAATATAACAATAGATTTAGACGAAACAAAAAGTCTGAAAGAGAATGCTCAACGTTATTTTAAGCTATATGTAAAATCAAAAACTACAAAAGAAAAATCATCAGAAATGTTAGATGGTTTGAGAATTGAAAAAGAGTATTTAGAAAATCTTATTTATAGCATAAATTCCGCAAAATCAATGAAAGATTTTGATGAAATAAAATCAGAATTAAAGCTTGATAATGTGAAACCGAAAAAACAAGAAAAAACAGAGATTTTGAAGCTTGAGATAAATGGTTTTGAAGTATATGTCGGAAGAAATAACCGTCAAAATGATTATATTGTATCAAAACTTGCAAAAGATGAGGACTATTGGTTCCATACAAGGCTTTGCGCAGGCTCTCACGTTTTGTTGAAAGCTAAAGACAAAGAACCTGATGAAGAAACTTTGTTTGAATGTTGTAAACTTGCAAGAGAAAATTCTTCAGCTTCTCAACCTTCTAAAGTTGGTGTGATTTATACAAAAGCGAAAAACCTTAAAAAACCTCCAGCATCACCTCTTGGTTATGTTATTTATAAAAATGAAAAAGAAGTTTTGGTGTAACTAAGGCTTGATTGCTACGGGCTTAATGTTATGAACCGTTGCGCTAAAAGGCTAGGATATCACAAAAAACATTTAACATTTCTTTACAAAAGCTCAAAAAAGTCTGTCATTTGTTTGTAAAAAATATATATGTATGATATTATCCTTGTATACAAATCCAAACAATCACAATTTGAAGGAGAATCCCTATGTTAGACTTTTTGTTCAAAAAAGAAGCTGCTAATTCATGTGAAAATTTGAACAGTTTCTACTCTAAGCTTAAAGAAATGTATTCTTTTGATAGTATTAGCGAAGAAAGAAAAGAGTATTTGAAAACCACAATGTCAAAATTCGGGTATCTTCCTTATCCGCAAGTTAAAGCGTTAGAAGAATTAACTGATGCAGAAGTTTTATTTGCGCTAGAATCAAAATGGGAAGCAAATGGCGTATTCAAAGACGGCAAATTTGAGTTTGCAAAATCAAGTGTTCTTGCAAGAAACAACGTCAAAGATTCAAGCTGGTTGCAAAAAGAAGGACACGATATTAAGTTAACAAATTTAGCAGGTTTGGGCAAAGATAACACTCAAGCTGGTAAATTTATGGATTGGTTACGTCAACTTTTGATTTTGCCAACTGGAAATTTGAACAATAACGTATTTTCAACCACAATGTATTTAATTCCATTTCACCCTCGTGAATTTGGTTGTGCGTATCTTCCAACTGCAAGCTGCGTAAGTCCAAATCTAGAGGACAAAAATATCTTAGAAAAAACTGGTTTGAATGCAGATGAGCAAGTTAAAACCTTTATACAAATGACACAACTTGCTGGACACCCAGTGATTTATGATATACTTCCTCAAACTGGAAGATTTTCAAAAATCGTTCTAACAACTCCAGAATGCGCTCGTTGGTTTGATATCAACGCTTTGATTGAAGAGTTGTCAAAAAATGTTGACAAAGTTGCGCTTGAATTGAAAGACAAATTTTCTCAAGATGATTTGAATATTGTATGTGGAATTTACAAAAAAGCAATCAAGGGCGAAAGCTACGGCGATTTGTCAGAACATTACCAAAATATCTTTAACGAATTAGACGCTTTGTTAAAAGATACAAAGATTTTCTTGTCAAATTCTATGCTTGAAAAGAGCATTCAAGATAAATTACATAAGAAAGCTAAAACTATTATTAACACAGTTGCTGGCAATAAGCACAACAGAAAACTTTCTGAAAATGATATAACAAATCAAGGTGAAATTATTCAAGCTTTGATTAAAGAAGGTATGTGGCCAGCTCCAGGTGGTGCGTGGTGTTCTGCTGGTGTTCCAGTATTTGATAGAATGAGCGAAGGCGCATCTTATCCGACTTTCAAACATTACAAGTTTGATGGCGAAGATGTAACTCATTTTGCAAATTTAGATTGCCAAACCCCATACTATTTTGTATGTCTTGAAAATGGTAAGTATAATAACGATGTAATTAAATTCTTTATTGATTATATGAAGAATCTTCAAGAAGAGTTTAATTTTGATGGCTTCAGAGTAGATCACATTGACCATATTGTTGATGAAGTTTCTGAAAAAGATGGTGTTCCAATTAGTTATAGAGCGCCAAGAAAAGTTTTGGGTATGCTTAACACAGCAATGAAAGATAAAATTCCATATTTTGCTACATTGGCAGAATATATGCTTTGGGATAATTTTTACAAAGAATACCATGAAGATATGAATTTTGATGTACTTTGGGGAAATGATATTGTTTCACAAAGCTACAAAACACCGGAAGCTATTGCCGAAGATAATTTGACATTGGCTAATTATAATTCAACTTCAAAAAAATCAACTCCGCTTTCAATTTTGAAAACGTATAACAACCAAGATGGTGAGTTTGAGGCTATTGACAGATATCCTGCACAGTTAGGAGAACAAGGCGCATTGTTCAAATGGTTCAAATACAAATTCTTACCAGGAGGACGCAACGCTCAAAGACCTGTTATGTACATTGATGGCGATGAATCTTTTACAAAAACTGGCATGGAATCAGTTATTGGTAATGAAGTTTCTATGCCAAGAGCAAAAGATTATGATTTCTACGCAAAATTTGATGCAATTGATAGATTTGCGAAAAATTCACCAGTAATTACTGATGGTGAAGCACATATTATCAGACAAGATGAAGATGGTTTTGTAGTATGGCAAATTCAGAAGGAAGGAGTTAAAAACTCAATTCTTGTAGTTGCTAACTATCAATTACCAACTGAAAAATTCCGTGTTGAAGAAAATGGTAATTCGTGGACAGAAACAAGAGAAGGTCGAGAAGTTTTCGACAAGACAATTGAACTTTCTTGTGATTATTCTATTGTTTCTGAATTTAGATTTGATGGAACTGATTATATTGAAGAAAAATTCGTGGCAGCTACAAACTCTCTTTCTTTTGGAAAGTTGATGCCAGCAGAATTTAAGTTCTTTACTGTAATCAAATAGTTTTCCTAGGAAAACTAGGAAAATTTCCTCGAAATAGCTTTAAGGGCAAAAGCCCAAATGGAGTATAGTACGATTAAGTAAACTACGATTAAGTAATATAGGGATTTGCCGAGTGGACACACTCGGCTTTATTTTTTATTTTGAAGTGTTTTATTATTTTAACAATATCATTGCGTAGAGATATAATTTGAGTTATCATGAACCTATGAGAAAACAAGTTATAGCGTACTTACACACGCACTGGGATAGAGAGTGGTATAGAGAGTTTGAAATCTTCCGTATGAGGTTGTTGAGAGTGTTTGACAACATTTTAGACCTACTTCAAGCTGGAAAAATTCCTTGTTTTTATTTTGATGGACAGGTTAGTGCGTTAGAAGATTATTTAGAAATGCGTCCAGAAAATGAAGAGCTCGTACGCTCATTAATCAAGCGCAAAAAGCTTTTTATTGGACCTTTTTATTGCCTTGTTGATGAATTTTTAACCGACAAAACTTGCTTTTCAAAAAATTTAGAAATCGGTATGAAGATAGCTCAAAAATATGGCTGTAATGATTTTATAGGCTATCTTCCTGATACTTTTGGACATAGTCAAAATGTAGTCGATATCTTGAGAGATTTTGGTATAGATAAATGTGTTGTTTGGCGTGGTTGTGGTGATTTTCCAGCAGAATTTTCTTGGTGCGGAATGGATACGATAAATCTTGTTAGAGGATATTTTAATGATGTTTTCTCAATTGATGCGCCAATAGAGAAGAAGGCGGAATTGTTGAAAGCAAACCTAGATTTGCTTGCGGAAAAATCTGGCGATTTTATTTTACTTCCAATAGGTGCTGATCATTTGGGTGTGGAAACAGATATTGATGTTCAGATAGAAACGATTAATGAGCTTTTGAAAGATAGTTACTCCATAAGATTAGGTTCGCCATTTGATTATTTTAAACGTGTTGAGAATAGATTTAAACAGTTTGAGTGGAACGATGAACTCCGTGATAATTCTAAAACCTTTGTTCTGCAAGGTTGTTATTCTTCCAGATTAGATTTGAAAAGGGAAAATGTCGAATGTACATATTTGCTTGATTTAGCAACAAGATTTAAGAACCAGCAAAAGGAAACAAAATATGATAGTTTGCTAGAATATGCTTATAAAATGTTACTTCAAAATCAAGCTCACGATAGCATTTGTGGTTGTTCTACTGCTGACGTGCATGAAGAAAACTTTATTCGTTACATGAAGATTAAGCAAATTGCAAATACAATTATTGATGAGTTGAAGTTTAAAAATCATTTTGAGGAAAAGAAAATTTTAAATCTTTCTAATAGAGAATTTTCTGGAATTGTCGAATTTGAAACTACTCAAAAATTGGAAGGCTATGAGAAAGTTGGTTTCAGAAAAGGGTTTGACAAATATTTGTTGACCGATACTCAAAGAATACCGATAACAGAGGATTATACTAATATTTATACTTATCTTGCAGAAATTAAGAACCTAGAAACCAACGAAATTGAGTATCTTATGCCAGCTGTTTCGGAAACTGATTTAAAAGTTGGTGATGATTTTATTGAAAATTCTAATATTTCATTAAAAATTGAAAACGGTGAAATTTTTGTAAACGGTGTAAAAATGTCCTTGGTAGATTTTGTAGATTTAGGCGATAGTTACAATTGCGGTCCTAAGGCAGATGATAGCGGAACAAATTTTAAGCTTTTGCGCTCAAAAGCTCTTCTAAAAACGCCAACTAGAGTTTCTTTGAAAATAGATTTTGAAGGAAGATGGGATATTATTCCGCTTGTAGTAAGTTTAGATAAAAATTCTACTAGTTTGAAATTCGTGTTTGATTGGATTAATACACAAAAAAATCATTTACTGGCGGTTAGTTTTGAACTAACTAATCCTATACAAGAAGTCTTTTCAGAGGATATGAACCAGCTAATCAAAAGGAATTTTGAGCCTGATTATGATATAAGAAAAAATCTTCCTGAAATTCGTGGTGTTGAGGCAAAAACTAATACTGCGCCAATGCAGAGAGGTTTCTTGATTGATGAAGAAGGTAATAATCTTGGCGTTGTGACAAAAGGGTTAACTCAATATGAGATTTTTAAGAACAGAGTTTATGTACCGATTTTGAGAGCAACTGGAGTTATTTCTAACCCCCAAAACCCAGCTCGTTCTACTCCTGCAGGTCCACCAATTGAGGTTGACACTTTGCAAATGATTGGCAATAATAAAGCCGAATTTTATGTATTTTTTGGTAATCAAAATGCTTTCAATGATACATTAAATCAGGTTTATAGCTATATTATCGTCTGATTTTTAAGTATGGCATTTCAACACCACGATTTACATGACTTGTGTCGAATACATTTTCGATAGCTTGGTCTTTTTTTGCTACCTCTTTTGCATTTTGTCCTTGAAAAGGAAGTTTAATCATTGTCCAAAACTGTGCTGGAGTAATACTTTTTCCAACAAGCTTTGAATAACACTTGCTATTTGTCATATAACCTAAAAGATAATCTAATTGTTGTGTTCCGCTCAACTTAACAAATTCAGATATTTTTAATTCTTTGTTGATATTTTTCAAATCTTCTTTTTTTATGCCTTCGTTGGTTACTCTTTTAGATAAGGCACTATCTGCTGGAGCTGTTGCTAAATTTTTTACATCAGTTAAACCATCTTCTGCTAATTGAAATAACCCATAATATGTTATCTGTTTTTTTGCACCCGTTTTTGAATCTTTAGTATATGCAACCTTTGTAGATTTTGGGTCTAATTGTGCTTCTCCTGCAAAAATTGCAATAACTTCGTCCATTGTTTGCTCTTCTTTTGAGGAATATTCTTCTGGTTTAAAATCTTTATCTTTAATTGTACAGTTAAGTTTTTTTATTAAATCATAAAGTTTGTCATAAAAATCTTGTTTGAGTGGTGAATTTGGAAATTTTTTCTGCCATTTGTTGGAAAGCCCTGCTACAATCTCTTTTTTTGTCAGAGCTTTTGGGGCCTTCTTTATTACTTTGTCAGTTTCATTCACTGGACGATAACTTTTTATTGCATCTCGTTGAGCTACAAAAATAGAATTTTCTTTAGTTTTCAACGAACCTTCATTAGCTCTCCAGGCTTTATTAAACAAGCTATATTCCTTGTTATCCAGCTTGTTATCATGGTTTACATCGTATTTTTTAGCAATTTCTTTTTTTATGCCTGTAAATTTTGTGTAATCAATTGGTTCTGTCATTGCTTAACCTTTTTATTAACTTCCATATTTTTGTTCTAATAACTTATTGTATTCTTGCCTTAAATTTTCAGCTGTTTTTGTAACTTGTGCTACCCAATTAGGAGCAGCTGATTTAGCGCAATATCTTCCAGAATATCCAATGGAACTTATTGTTTTACGTCCTTCTGACACTCTTGTATTTACTGTGTTTGCAATACTATCAATACAGCTTTCAACATTATTAAATTTGCGTAAGCCACCTTTACCCATAATTCCGCCGATGTTATTCTTTTGCAAAGATGCTTTTGAAACTCCGTTGGCAGACTCGTGCATAGAAATTGCAATTAGAACAAATGGATCTAATTGGTTTTTGAGTGTATCTCTTTGGGCAGATTTGATAAAAGCAGATGCTTTGTTTTTTAATTTGCTATTATTCTTTACAAGATTATTTAGAGCTTCGTCCATTACCTTATTGTCATAAACTGTATCTTTTTTGGCTAGAACATTATATTGACTAGTAATTTTTGTTTTTATTACTTTTGGTTTTACTTCACCCTTAATATTCGAAGGTGTAACATTTTGTTTATCAACTCTTGTTGCATCAGCAGACGCAATGTTTTTATCAGTCATTGTTTTATTTAGTGTATTTTTATTTACCCCGTTGAAAAATTCTTTTATCTTTTCCTTAATTTTAGGTAATGCAGATGAAAGTTGTTGTTTAAAACTCATTTGTTCTATTAAGTCAAGCTCACCATTATTATATCCATCTTCATTTTCCTTATAAACTGATTTGTCGGCTTGCGTAAAAATACTTTCCAATTGTTTGGTTTCGTCTGTTGATAACTTAATTCCATTGCTTTCGAGGTATTTATTTATCCCTTCTAAATTTGCTTTAATGTTTGAAAAATTAAAACTCATTTTCTTTGCCTGCTATCCATACTGTCTTACAATCTTATTTACGGCACAATTTTTGAAAACTTTAGGGTTTTTAGTGATTTTTTTACAAAAGTTTACAATTCTAGTTGCCCACATTCAAAAAGCATGTTTTTTTAAGATTGATTCACAATTTTTAATCTCTTCGCTGAAAAAGTAGCCACCGAGCTTATAGACACACTACTTAGGATATTGTACAAAAATTATAGGAACTAATGTTATGAATTAAGAGGAATATATATTTCTATGGAAAACTTTACCGAGCGTGAAAGAGAAGTTTTATTTTTGCTATTAAGAGGATTGAACAATAAAGAAATTTCCAAGACACTTTTTATCTCTAACCACACTACAAAAGCCCATGTAGCGTCAATTTACAAAAAGCTCGGGGTGTCTAACAGAGTTCAAGCCGCAATCAAATGCATGAAATTGGGAGCAGAAGAAATCTTTGATTTAAGCGACATTTTGGGTGAATAACGCTTATCTTTCCTTAGAACTTCTTTTAAGACAAATTTTCGCATAATTAATAGCCTCTAATTCCTTAAAGAATACATGTTTCTCACCAATTTGCGAAATGATGTTATGTTCTTTTAACTGTTTATGAATTTCTTCAGATTTTAAAACCAACAAAATTCTTATTCCTTGCGCTTTTAGCCTAAAAATAATATCTTCAAGCGCAAAAATAGCAGAGATATCGAGTTTTGCATCTGAAGAATAATCCAATATCAAATACTTAGTTCCCCAAATATCTTCAAATTGTGAAACCAACTGAGTTGCAGAACCAAAGAAAAATTGTCCGTCAATATGTACAACCCTAATTTTGTGTTTGTAATCTTTGTCCAAACGTTTTTCCAGCTTTGCAATATCTTTGTCATAAACTGTTTTATGAACAAGCTTTGCGCTATCAGCAGTTCTTTTAGCATAAAGCAATGCTGCACAAGTTATGCCTGCGCCAACTGCAACAATAAGGTTGTAAAAAACTGTCAATAAAAATACCAAAGTCAAAACATACAAATCATCTTTTGGCGCAAATCTAATAACTTTTAGCAATTTTACATCAATAATATCATAACCAATTTTTATCAAAATTCCAGCTAATACTGCTAGCGGAATTTCTGCAACAAAACCCGAAAGTTGGAACAGTAAGAACAACAAAATTAGCGGGTTAATAACTGCCGTAATTCTTGTTGTAGAGCCAGTATTAATCGCTGCAACAGTTCTCATTGTAGCCGCTGAGCCAGGAAGTGCGCCAGATAAGGCACAAACCATGTTACCTAAGCCTTGACCTAAAAGCATACTGCGAGAAGAGGTTTTTGTTTTGATTAAAGAATCTGCAACAAGCACTGTCAAAAGGCTTTCTGCTGACAACACTATCGCCAGAGTTACCGCATAATGGAAATATGTGATGATTTCATGCAAGCCAGCTTTTGGCAAAGTTAGCGTTGGCATATCAAGTGAGATTTGTGAAATTCTCTCTACATTCAATCCCATTTTTATAGAAATATATGTACATAGTATAAGCGCAATTGCTTGTGATGGAATTATTTTGTTGAAACGTTTTGGAAACGCAAAAACGATTGCAAGTGTTAAGCCGCCAATCAACAAAGCGTCAGAATTAATATTGTGCAAATTCTGGAAGAAAGCACCAATACTGTTTATCGTATTTGACATTACAGGACAACCAATCAGCGGGTTAAGTTGCATCAAAATAATAATTACACCAATACCATTCATAAAGCCCGAAATTACGGGATATGGTACATATTTAACGATTGTAGAAAGCGAAGTCATTGCAAGAATTATTTGCAAAATTCCAGCCATAAATATTACTAAAATTACAGAAGACGTATCAGCATTTAATGCGTGCATTATTGAGGCAATAACAATTGTAACAGGCCCTGTGATTCCAGAAACAAGTGGAATTTTGCCACCAATAAGTCCTGCTATCATGCATAAAATTATTGCACCCCAAACGCCTGCGCTAGCTCCAAAACCTGTTGCAACGCCAAACGCTAATGCTTGTGGAAGTGCTACGATTGCAGAATTTAAACTACCTAAAAAATCTCCTGCAAAAATTTTTAAACGTGTTTTTATCATGCGTTAATAATAACATGGAAATAAATAGCGTAAAAACAAAGAAAGCTATTTTTTCTTGCAACTTACAACTGTCCAAGAACCAATTTTATCAACATTAAAGTCTGTAAAATCTTTATTCAAACCTGCGATTAAAGAATTTTTTATATGCGAAAATGTCATAAACATTTCTGGAATTTTTGCGTTTTCTCGATTTGCGTTGATAAAATCTTCATCAAAAAAACTTACGCTATCTAAAAATACAACCGAAACAGTTTCACCTGTTTTTATGTTTTGAAGTATTTCAGCAGGGTTTGAAAGATAATCAAGTCTATTGATTTTACTTATGTAATAGACTTTTTTCTTGCTTAAATCTACATATCGCTCAAATCTGTTTGGTTCATAATATGTAAAAATCACATTTTCTGGGTTTCTTGTTTTGATTATTTCAGCAGGGATTCTATTGCCTTCATAACGTATGATTTTGGTTACATAATTTGGAGTGAAAAAGGTGCAAAGATGAATTAAAACAAGAAGGCTCAAAAGAACATTGCCAACTTTTTTTAATTTGTCAAAACCGAGTGCCAACAAGAAAATAATTATCGGTAAAATCTCGATAGAATATTTTGTAATAAAAACAATTTTTCCAAATATCGCAAGTATAGACATCACAATAACTGTCAAAAGTGCAACAACGCTCAAGCCTTTTGCTTTTTTTATGCCTAATAAAAACGGAACAGCAGAAATTAGGCAAGGCAAAAATTGCCAAAGAGCAAATGATTTGTTGTAGAAAAACACAGTAGGAGCGTTTATGTTGTTCGTGAGAATTGGTGATAAATAATCACTAAACAAGAACAAAATATTTGTGTACGAAAAATGTCCCCACCACTGCGAAGTTGGCAACATTCTGATAATATTTAGTCCAAATGGAAGTACGACTATTGAGCCAACAAAAACTGGGAGTAAAATTTTTTTTGAAAAACATTGCTTTTTATAAATTACATAAAGCGTGTTAAAAAGTACGAAAATTCCGCCAAGAACATGAGTTAGCAGAATTAGTAGCATAGAAATACAATAAAAAACAACATTTTTTCTGTTTGTGTTTTTTACAAGTTTTATTGTTGCTAAAAGTGCCAAAGCTGAGAACAAGAATAAAAGTGAATAAAATCTAACTTCTTGCGAATAATAAATTAGAAAAGAAAGAAAAGATGTAAGCGTAGCACAAATTATACCAAGCTTTTTTGAGCATTCTTTTCCAACAAAATACATTACAAAAATTGCCAAAACGTTCGGTACAACAGAGGTTAAACGCAAAATTAAATCAGAGCAATGAGCAAAGGGTTTTAGATACAAATAGTATAGAGGCATGTGACATTGTTTCAAAACCTCTTGCCAGAAACCTTCGTGAAAGGGAGTATTTGCAACATACCAACTCACATATTCATCATTCCACAAGCCTTCTGGCTTATTGATGAAACTAAGCCTAAGCAAAAGTCCTGCAATTGCAATCAAAAACAACAAATCTTGCCACTCCCTCTTTCTTTATATATAATATTTTACATGACAAAGCTTATTATTCAAATACCTTGTTACAATGAAGAAAAAACACTTCTAACTACGCTAGAAGCCTTGCCTAAACAGGTTGAAGGCATTAGCGAGATTGAAGTTCTTTTGATAAATGATGGTTCAACTGACAAATCGGCGCAAATTGCAGAAGATTGGGGCGCAAAAGTTCTTAATATCAAGCCAAATAAGGGTTTGGCGAATGCTTTTCGTTCAGGCTTACAAGAGGCTTTGAATTTAGGAGCGGATATTATTGTTAATACAGACGCTGATAATCAGTATTGTGCCGATGATATAACCGAACTCGTTAAACCAATTTTGGAGAAAAAAGCGGACATTGTTGTTGGTGCAAGAGATATTTTCTCTATAAAAGAATTTTCTCCAATTAAAAAAATGTTGCAAAAAGTTGGTTCATTTGTGTTAAAACTTCTTTCTTCTACGCAAGTAGAAGATGCGCCTAGCGGTTTTAGAGCTTTTTCTAGAGAAGCTGGAATTAAAATTAATGTTTTTGACAATTACACTTACACAATGGAAACATTGCTACAGGCAAATGCAAAAGACCTTAAAGTTATTTCTGTGCCAATTAGAGTTAATGAACAATTAAGAAAATCAAAATTGATGAAGAATATTTTTGACTATATCTTTAAATCAATGAAAACAACTATTAGAATGTTTATTGTTTATCGCCCTTTTAGATTTTTTATTACAATTGCTGGCATGCTGGCGTTTTTAGGCCTAATTATTGTTGCAAGATTTTTATATTACTATTTTATGGGTAATGGCAACGGACATATTCAATCATTAATTTTGGCTGCAATTCTTTTAATCTCCTCTGTTCAAATGGGCATTATTGCAATAATTGGCGACTTACTTTCTATTAATCGCAAGATTATGGAAGATGTGCAGACAAGATTGAAGAAATTAGAATTGAAAAAATAATAATTTATTCATGTAACAAAAATTTACAAAATCACCCCAAAACCATGATTTTTAGGCAATTTTTTAGAAATAAAATACTTTATATAAATAGTTAGGTTTTATAAAGGTTTATTATTGTGACACAGATTAATCCAAATATTAATCAATATAATAATCAACAATATAGAAAGGAACAAAATCGTGTTCCTCAACAACAACCTGTGAAAATTCCAAGCTATTACTATGTTCCAGAAAACAGCTTGATGCACAAAGGTATTAAAGAAGCAATTAAAGATTCTGATCCAATGGGCGTTTTAACTCCATTTGTCGACCACCCGCTTTTGGTTCTCGCAACTTGGCTTGGTATCGGCGCCGGCATTGATGCTTACTCAAAAGCTTGTGGTGGGAAATACGAAAAAAGCTTAGTTAAAAAAGTTGCAAATTTTGGCGATAACATTCAAAATTCTCTATTTATCCAAAACAAACCTGTTCAAACTGTTTTGGGTGGTTTAAAATCCGTTAAAAAAACTGGCAGTAAAATTGTTCAAAATAGTGGAATATTACGAGCAATGCGTGATACCCCTTCCATGCCAGAATGGTCAATGACCGTATCTCAAATGTATAACCAAAAACAAGAAATTGAACAAGATTTTATAAAAATTACTGACGCTCTAAAATTAACTGAATATGGTTCTCATGGCAACATTGAACTCAATAATCTCGGACTTTCAAAAAAAGAAAGAGAAATGTTAAAAAAGACATTTGGCGTTAAAAAGCTTTCAGAAATAGCAGAAGACAAGGCCGTTAGTCAAGTTCTATTGGAACGTCTTGGTAGGACTCCTGAACAAATTAACAAAATTCAAGCTCTTGGAAATGATGCACTTACGGCAACAAAAAAAGAAATTCTTAAAGAAATGGGCTTGAGTGTAAAAGACTTAAATGCTATTAAAGAAGATAAGTTTGGCGAATACATAAAAACTGTTGAAGAAGCTTCTAAAAAGGTTAGTGGAAAAGTTAAAATTGGCGCAGGTTATTATAAAAAACTAGGTGTGTTCACAAAACCTTTTGCAAGAACAGTTGGTTGCGACGAAGTTTACAACAAGTTGCATAGTTTATCAAAAGAAGGAGCAAAAACTGCAACAGGTCGCTTTATGTCAAAGGCTATGCAAATGTTTCACAGAGGTCTAACCTTTGGCGGTGGTAAACTTGGTGCATTGTTATTTATTGCTCCAGCTCTTGTTGAGGTTGGAACTCACGTTAAGAAGGCTGAAAAAGATGAAAAAATAGGCACTGCAGTAAGCGGTGTTATTGAATCAACCTCTTGGGTATTAACCTTCCCTCTTGCTTTAAAAATGTTGCATACGCTAGGTGGTGCGCAATATGCTGGCATGACTAAAGACCAAGTAAAACAAGTAAGACAACTTAAAAAAGAATTTAATGATAAAGCTGGCACCGGCGGTATTATTGATAGATTTAAGATTTTAGTTGGCATGGATTCAAAGAAGGAATGTCAATTCAAAGATTACGCTGATTATAAAAAACAAAAAGCTGAAGTTAAGGCTAAGATTGATAAGTTGTCAAAAGTTAAAAATCAAAATATTTTAACTAAAGGCATTCGTAAATTAGCAAAATTTATGACAATCGATTTAGAAAATCTTAAAGCTTATCATGGCGGTAACTTTGGTTCAAGAAGCCTAAAAGATTTACCACGCTTCTTGAAAGACGGTGTTGGTATTCCTTTACGTTTTGTAGTTTGGGGCGTGTTGGCAATGGGAGTTTTAGATGCTGTTATTAAAAAATGTACAACTGCTGTTTTCGGAAAGTCTTATGATGCAATGAAACATGATGAAAATGATGAAGCTCGCAAAGAACAAAAACATTTCTTGGCAGAAGATTTGAACAGAAGATTGTATGAAGCACAAAGAATTAAACAATATGGTAATATTCAAAATGCTCAACAAGTTAACCCACAAGGTCAAATGATGGCAACAAGAGGTAAAGGCGTTAATAGTGACGCAATTCCTAAGGCTTATCAAGAAAACAAAAAAGTTGATAACTATACTTATATCCCTTCTTCAAAGAATATAATTCCGCACAAAACAAAGAAGGAAAGTGTTGATAATTACACTTATATTCCTTCTTCTGAATGCAAAATTCCTAATAACAAAGCAAATGAAAATCAAAGAAGATATATTCCATCACAAACTGCTGCAAATATACAAAAAAACTTTGATAATTCTGGCTTGCAATCAGCATTAGATAGAGCGCAAAAAGCAGAAGACAAAGCTTTGAGAGTTTTGGCTGGTAATTTCGACAATATGTAGTGCGTGGCGAACTCCTGTAAATGTGTAAATGTTTTTATGGGGTTGAAAACTGGGAAATATCAGTTATAATAAAAGAGTAGGGAGAGGTCTTTCGACCTCTTGCACAATCCCTACAATATGCAAGCAATAGCAAGTAACAAATGTCCTAATATCACTAGGGCATTTTTTACTATTGCAAGCACTTCTTGTTTCGTCATGGCTTCCTCCTTTCTCTACACCTTTGCACAATGGAAGATTGTCGTGTATGAGTAAAGGTTTCCACCACCAAGGAATTGCCCTACAAGACGATTGTAGCATGAATTGGCTATTGTTGTAGTTTTGTAATGCTACACTTGACAAAATTGAATAAATCGTAAATACTATAATTAGTCATCTGGTAATGGCTACGGAAGGTTCTTATGGAAACCGTAGAGGGACTGCCAGATGATTTTTTATTTTCATGTGTTTCTGAATACAAATCATATATAGAAAATTCATCAATTTTCATTTCTTCTGCATCAACTCTTTCTTTTACTGTTATCATCGCAAAAAATACAAGTCCACCTATTTTAAGAGGTAAAGCAAAACGATGAATTATTTGATTATGGTACAAAGCTTGTTTCTTCAATTCAGCATGTTTGAGAATTGGTACTGCAGCATAAAATATTAAATCTACGTTGGCAACAATTTCTTTTTTAAGATAACTGAATTTACCTTGTGTATCTTTTGTAAAAACGGTTGAAATAATTTTGTTTAAATGTTTTTTAGATAGCCCTGCAACCATTTTTGAATACTTGTTTTGAAAATATAATTTGTTTTTATCTTTCAAAACTGCATTGTGTATATCATACTTTTTAATATCCTTAGCCGCAATTCCCTCGAATTTTAAATGTTTAATATCTAAAATTGCGACATCATTAATACCTGTAAAATTGTACAACTCAACATTTACAATCTTACCGTCTTTTCGATATAGCTCAAATGGTTTTAAAACAATATTACTCATGGTTCTAATTTTAACATAAAGTCGAAATAATAAATAAAAAAGGTTTCTCATAATTGGAAAATTTAAGAAAAATAAAAATATTAATTTCCATGTTTAAAGTTAAATTGTTACAATTTTATACTCAATGTAACAATAGCCTAAAGTTTTTGAAAATTGTGCCGATATATGTATTATGGACGGAAGAATTGATGGACAATTTACAATAAAACAGGGTGGCATAACTCAAGGAATTGCTAAAGAGTTAGGGCTATCTTCTGCTGAATGCAAACAAATGGGGAGTATTTGGAATCAAATTGTTGAAGAATTGAATAATCCTAATAATTACACTATTGACAATAATGGTAAAAATAATCAAAAAGGTAATTTGACGGTTCAAGCAGGAGCAGTTGTTAAATTTACGAAAGATTGTTGGCAAAAGATTGTTGATATTGTAAATAATGCTTTGGGCAAAAACATCAAGGTAGCAGAAGAAAATACAAAAGAAAACAACGCAGAGCTTGGAAATAATTTAATAGAGCGTTTTAATAAAGAATTCCCAAATTCTAAGTCATCTACTTATTATGTAGCACTTGCAAACTACTTAGAAGCTAATAATGGTGATAAAGATAAGATTAATGAACTTAGAGAAAACGCTGAAAAGCTTAGCGTAATAAGCGAACAAGAAAATATTGATGATGTCCCAACAGAAAATCGTCAAGTAATGGAATGCCGTCATAGAAGTGAAATGATGACAAAATGGCTTAAAGAACAAGGCATAAATGATGTGCAAGAAATTATGATATGCACAAAAGATATTAATTTTGAAAAAGGAGAGCATGTTTTTAATGTAATAGGAATGGCAGAAAATGCTGACACAAAAGACCCTCGCACCTGGGGGAAAAACGCAGTTGTCATAGATGCTTGGGCAGGAAAAGTTTTAACACCGCAAGACGCTTTGCGATTTTATAAAGACTTCTTTAACTACAATAGTGTAGATGATATTCAGACAGGAACATTAGAAGATATACAACAATTACATAGAGAAAAATACACTCCAGCAAGTTATGAAGATATACCAAAGCAAGACCAATTCAATACAAGAGATGCAAGAGGCTTATATCTTGATACATTAGATTTAAAACTAGAGCAATTATTGGATTTAACAATTGATGATACAACTGTTTTATCGGAAGAACAAAAAGTAATAATTGAAAAAGCCAAAGTAAATGGCATGAACGCTGGATTAAATATAAATTCTTTACACGAACAAGGTATAACAGGCAAAGGAGTTAGAATTGCAATAATTGATAGTGCCATAACTGATAATCCAGAATTTAGCGAAAATATTTTGTATAATAGAAACTTTGCAGCTAATATTGAGCTAAGTGCATATCATGGTAATGCCATTTCATCTGTTGCCGTAGGAAAAAATTGTGGAGTTGCTCCAGATGCCCAACTTGCTTTTTATAGTGCAAATACTTGTGCAGAACAAACAAAGGCGATTGAAAATGTTATTATTCAAAATGAAGAATATAAGAAAAATGGCGAGCCATTAATTTCAGTTATATCTATAAGCTGTGGTTTTGATACTTGTGATGATTATAAACAAAACTATAAAACTTTAAGAGAAGTTATTGCAAAAGCTAAAGAAGCAGGAATTGCAGTTATAACTTGCAATGACGAAGAATATAAACATTTTGCTGGAGCAGACAGAAATCCACAAACTAACCCAAATGATGTAAGCTCTTATAGAGCAGATAGATTTCATAGAGATGGCGAATGGTGGAATAAAAAACCAGATGAAGTAAAAGACCAAACAATATTTGTACCGACAGAGCACAGGACTGTTGCTGATGAATATGAGGGTTTTCGCTATGAAGGAAACTTTGGCGGTAATTCTTGGGGCGCACCATACATAGCAGGTGTTTTTGCGTTAGCAAAACAAGTAAAACCTGATGTAACTTATGAACAGTTCTATGACATTATGCAAAAAACAGCTGATAAGATGAATAATTATGATACAGGAACTTATGTAGGTAAATTAATAAATCCTAAAGGGATTATAGAATATTTGCAAAATATGAATTAATATATTCCCTATTTTCTTCTCACAAAATTTTTTCTACTCGTTGTAAATAAACTTTTTATATTATATAATTAGGTCAACTAAGAGAAGAGGGAAAATTAATGGAAACTTTAAACAAAAATGAAGGATTAATTACTCAGATTATTGGCCCGGTTATTGACGTGGAATTTGCGCAGGGCGAACTTCCTGAGATTTATACTGCTCTAAAAATTTACAACGAAGACGGCGCTTGCACTGTTGCCGAAGTTCAACAAATGCTTGGTTCAAATCGTGTTAGAACAGTTGCAATGTCATCTACTGATGGCTTAAAAAGAGGTATGAAAGTTGTTAACACTGGCGAACCTATCAAAATTCCTGTTGGGAAACCAATTTTAGGAAGAATTTTGAACGTAATTGGCGAACCTGTTGACAAGATGGGCGAAATCGAAACTAACGATTATCTTCCAATTCACAGAGAATCACCAAAATTGGTTGACCAAAACACAGATATCGAAATCTTAGAAACTGGTATCAAAGCAATCGACTTAATTCAGCCATACCAAAAAGGTGGTAAAATTGGTTTGTTCGGTGGTGCTGGTGTTGGTAAAACCGTTTTGATTATGGAATTAATTCACAATATCGCATCTGAACACTCTGGTGTTTCTGTATTTGGCGGTGTTGGTGAAAGAACTCGTGAAGGTAACGACCTTTGGAACGAAATGAAAGAGTCTGGCGTTATCGATAAAGTTGCACTGATTTATGGTCAAATGAACGAGCCACCAGGAGCTAGAATGAGAGTTGGTCTTTCTGCTTTAACTGCTGCTGAATATTTCAGAGATTTCTCTAAACAAGATGTACTTTTGTTTATTGATAACATTTTCAGATTTACTCAAGCAGGTTCAGAAGTATCAGCATTGCTTGGTCGTATGCCATCTGCCGTTGGTTATCAACCTACATTGGCAACAGAAATGGGTGAATTGCAAGAACGTATTACCTCTACAAAAGATGGTTCAATCACTTCTGTTCAAGCTATTTATGTTCCAGCCGATGACTTGACTGACCCAGCTCCAGCAACAACCTTCTCTCACTTAGACGCATCAACAGTACTTTCTAGACAAATCGCCTCTTTGGGTATTTACCCAGCTGTTGACCCATTGGCATCAAACTCTAGAGTTCTTGATCCAAATATTATTGGTGAAGAACACTACGAAGTTACAAGAAAAGTTCTTGAAATCTTGCAAAAATATAAAGAACTTCAAGATATCATTGCCATCTTGGGTATGGACGAATTGTCTGATGAAGATAAAGAAACTGTAAACAGAGCAAGAAAAATTCAAAGATTCTTGTCACAACCATTCTTTGTAGCTGAACAATTCTCTGGTATTTCAGGTAAATACGTTAAATTGGAAGATACAATCAGAGGCTTCAAAGAAATTATTGAAGGTAAACATGACGACTTGCCAGAACAAGCCTTCTACATGGTTGGTACTATTGAAGAAGCTGTTGAAAAGGCTAAAACATTACAATAAGTCTAAAGGTTAACAAGTTTAGAAGTTAAGTTGAACTTCTAAACTTGTTTCCTCTAAACTTTTATGAGGTTTATAATGAAACTTAAAATAATTACTCATGAACGCATAGTTTTTGAAGGTGAGATTGATGAGCTTGTACTTCAAACAACTGGTGGACAAATTGGTATTTTAAAAGACCACGTTCCTTTGACTACTGCGTTGGATATTGGTGTTACAAAAGCGAAAATTGGTGACAAATACAAATATTTTGCTACAATGGGTGGAATTTTTCAATTCAAAGATAATGAGGCAACAATTCTTACAGATGTTTGTGAAGACGGTTGCGACATTGACGTAACTCGTGCAAACGATGCTAAACATAGAGCCGAAGCTCGTTTGGCAGATAATGACGCTAAGATTGACGCAGAACGTGCACAAGCTGCGTTAGCTCGTTCTCTTGCTAGATTAAAAGCAGCTTTGAATAAATAAGCGTCAAAGAAAGAGGTCGCATGAGAAAGTATCTTTTATTCGCTTTAACAATAATTCTGACAACGCTAATTGTCTTGGCTGATGACGCAAAATTTGCCTCTGCACTAAGAAATTGTTCTTCTTATTCAGAAAGCGGAACAGTTAACACTGAAGGTATGAACGTAACATCAAACAAGAAAATTCTTGGTTGGCAAGGTGATAAGTGCGTTTACCAAGAGAAGGTTAATTTTGCAGGAATTGACTCTTGTATAACCTGCAAACTTTCTAAAGCGCAAATCAGTGAACTTGTAAACGTTATGCAGGCTTACGCAGTTGTTCAACAATATTCAAAATCAAATGTCGACACTTCTAGCTTGTCTGCAGTTCAAGACAACCCAGTTGTGAAAGTTTGGAACAAATACTTGCAAGACAGTTCTGTTTGCACAATTTCTACAAATAAGCCTAAACAATAATGCGCAAAGATTACGATATTACAAAAACAAAATTAGTAATTTGGGATTTGGACGAAACCTTTTGGTCTGGCAATTTGACCGAGGGCGAAGTTATTTTTAAGCCCGAAACCATTGCACTTGTGCGTGAACTTACGACCAAAGGCATAATGAACTCTATTTGTTCAAAAAACAATTTTGAGGACGTAAGAAATAAGTTCGTTACCTCTGGCTTGAATGATGTTTGGAATTTGTTCGTTTTCCCTTCTATTGATTGGACGCCAAAGGGTGAGCGAGTAAAGAACATAATCAAATCAATGAATTTAAGAGAAGAAAATGTTATCTTTATTGATGATAATGTTTCCAATATTAATGAAGCAAAATTTTTCTCCCCACAAATTATGAGTGCAACTCCAGAACTTATTACAAAAATTGGTGAAGAGCTTTATTTAGTAAATGACTACGATTTTGAACACACAAGATTAAAGCAGTACAAGATTTTGGAAGAAAAAAATAAACAAATTGCGCAATCTTCTTCAAACGAAGAATTTTTGCGTTCAAGTAATATCAAAATCTGCATAAAAAAAGATTGTTTAGAGAATATCGAACGTATAAAAAAACTTATTTTAAGAACAAATCAACTAAATTTTACAAAGTTTCGAGATGAAAATATTGAAGATACAATAAAAAATAATGATTGTGCTTATATTATAGCAGAAGATAAGTACGGCAACTACGGCATTTGCGGGTTTTATGCACTAAGTAAAGATAATAAAAATAATCAAGAACCTCAAGAAAAACTTGTTCATTTTCTTTTTTCTTGCAGAATTATGAACATGGGAATTGAACAATTTGTTTATAATTATTTGAAACGTCCGCAAATAGAAATCGTTGGCGAAGTTGCCTCAACTTTAGATGGCAAGGTTGATTGGATTGAGCTTGTAGAAGATTTAAGTCTAAAAAAAGAAGTTAAATCAACTTTGAAGGAGAAAAATATTCTTTTCAAAGGTCCATGCGACTTGTATTCGACTTTGAGCTATATAGACGCAGATTGTAACATTGATACGGAATTTCCTTACTGGAATAAGCAACTTATTTATATTTTGGCTCACACGCATACAGCTTTTATCGAGCAAACGCACAGACTTTCTCAAAGCCAAATTGCAGAGCTTTCTATGCGTTTTCCTTTTCCTAACCCAGACGAATTTAAGACAAAGTTCTTTGATTCAAAATACGATGTTATCTTTTTGAGCCTGCTCACAGTAACTCATAGTGGTATTTATATTAACAAAAACGATGGCACTTATGCGTTCTTCGGCTTTGCTGATTGTGATATTACAGACGAAAATAATTGGGAAAAGATTTTAGCTCCAATTCCAGCTGAGGCAAGAGCGCAAAATATTTTGATGTTGAAAGAGTTTAAAAACAATTATATTTTCGGTGGTAATCCGCCTGTTGAACTGGTTATCAAAAATCTAAATTATATTCTTGAAAATCTTCATGCAAAACTAGTTTTGATTTTGGGAAGTGAAATTCCTACAAACAAAATTCAAGCTGGGTATGACAATATGGCAGAGCGCCATAAAATGTTAAATTCTGTGATTAAAAAAGAATTTAAAGACCGAGTAGAATTTATCGAACTTACTGATTTTATTAAAAATGACGAAGATTATACAACTTGTATCAACCATTTTTCAAGAAGAGTTTATGTTGATTTAGCCAAAAAAATTGTTGAAATCGGCAACAAAGCACTAGGCGAAGAGTGCTTGAAGTTGAAAAAAGAAAACTAATACAACCTTATATTCAACTCCTTCACTCCACCTCAATAAAATTTCTAAACACTTCAATTCCGTTCTCGGTTAAAATAGCTTCTGGGTGGAATTGGACGCCAAAAATCGGTTTATCTTTTATTTTTAATGCCATTGGAATTTTCTCTTCTGTCCAAGCTGTTATTTGAATTTGGTTCAAGGTATTATCGGGGCTTTTCGCAATCTCACAATTATGATAGGTTTCAACAACTGGTGACAAGTCATTGCGAGGAGCGGTTTCAATTTGGGCGACGTGGCAATCCATAGTGGGTTTGAAATTTACCATCAGCGAATGATATCTTGTAGCACTAAAACCTTGTAACATACCTTTAAATAATTCAAAATCACGCTCAAAAAATATCTTTGAATTTTTACCGTGATAAGGTTCAGGCGCTTTTACAATCTCTGCGCCAAAATATTTCGCTATACATTGCATACCCAAACATACACCCAAAATTGGCAACTTGTCTTTATAATGCTCAATAACTTGCATTGTAACACCAGAATTTTCTGGATTACCCCACCCAGGGGAAAGAATTATCCTAGAAAAATTTAATTCTCTTATCTCATCTAAGCACAACTCGTCATTTTTGATTACAATTGGTTCAATCTCTAAAATTCTTATGTATTGAACAATGTTATAAGTAAATGAGTCGTAATTATCAATTATGAGCATATTTCAACCTCAACCATTTTTCTAACAGAGTTGAAACAAAAGATTTTATCAGCCTTCTTCAAATCTTCTATAAAAAGTATTTTTTCTATTAATTTTCCTTCTCTCAAAAGTTTTTGTCTATACGTTCCATTAAGTAAACCGCAAGAAATCGGTGGTGTAAAAAGTTTACCGTCTTTTTCTACTGCAATATTTGTAAAAGTTCCCTCGGTTATTTCACCACGCTCATTTGTACGAATATATTCAAAAACCTCTTTTGGCATAGTTTCTCTTATAGTAGTTTTATAATAAAGAAACGGGTTATTAGAATTAACATTGCCTTCCATTTTTACAAATTTTTTTCCTGCTGTTGTTGGGCAAAAAGGCGTTAGTTGCGTTTCAAAAGTTCCCTTCTTATGTAAAACTACTCTTAGCTTTTGAGGTGATTTTGTAGATTGTAAATAGTTTCCCAATTCTTCAATTTTCTTATTCCATTTAAACCCAAGCTGTTGCGCAGATTTCTTCATTCTTTCAACATGGCTTGCCCAATCATCAATCGCAGTTTCTATCAACTGAAAATCTGTCTGTAAAAACTTCGTTTTTACAAGTGTTTCTTCCCACTCTTCTTCTGCCGTTGAGTCCCAAACAATTGCACCGCCTGCGTGGTAGGTATATTTATTTTCTTTACCATACAAAATTCTAATTGGCACGCTAAATTCGCACATTTCTGGTGAGAGAAAACCAATAGCTCCGCAATAAATATTTCTCGGTAATGGTTCTAATTCATCAATCACACGCATTGTCGAAACCTTTGGTGCGCCAGTAATTGAACCACAAGGAAAAATCGCCTTAAAAATATCGTACAACGTAACATTTTCTTCTAATTCAGAAGAAATTTCTGAAGTCATTTGATATAGCGTTTTATGCTCTTCAATTTCAAAAAGTTTATCAACTTTCACTGAACCAGCTTTTGAAATTCTACCCAAATCATTTCTCAACAAATCAACAATCATGATGTTTTCGGCACGATTTTTTATATCCTTGTACAAAAAATCACGCCTTTTTATATCCTCTCCATCACCATATTTTGGCGCAGTCCCTTTCATTGGTTTGGTCAAAATCTTGTTTCCTTTAAGTCTAAAAAACAATTCTGGCGAAAAGGATAAAAGAGTTAAATCTGGAGTTTGCAAATATGTGTTATATGGCGTTTTTTGCTTTTCTAATATCGCTTCATACAAATCTATGCCATTCAAATTTGTCAAAACCTCTGATGGGTATGTGTAATTAACCTCGTACGTCACGCCTTCTGAAATGTATTCCCTAATTTTGTTTATCGCATTTATATAAGTTTCTTTACTTATAAGCGGTTTGATTATTGTCCCGAGTTGCTTTGGTGTTTGAGGTCTATAATTTTCATATTTATCAAAAACTTCAAAATACAGTTTCTTGAAATCGTAAGTTATATATCCTAAAAGGTAATATTTTTTCCTTAATTTTTCAATACGCAAAAAAGCCTGTTCCAAGTCACCTTCTGCCTGAATAACTTCTATTGGATTGGAAAAAGATTTGTCTGAATATATTTGCATAATTTACGTCCTAAAAGTTATTCTGTCATTTGGCGTTTTAAATTTGACTTGACTCCGCTCAATGGTCCGTTATTTGGTGCTTTTAAATTCTCGTAGTATTTTTTCACATACACCACAGGAAATTTTGGTATCCATGCACATTTCATAATTATAGAGGCTGCATCTGCACCTTGCGAAAACATCAACTCATCAATCGTTTGCTCGTAGGCCGGTGAAATTGAAGAAAATATTTTTAGAAGATAATTTGTCGCACTTACGCTATAATAACCAGTTGTAGCAACTGGCTTTGAGATAAGCTCTGTTACTGTAAATTCTGAATCTTCCTTAATCGAGCGAATGTTATTTGGAAGTGTGAGTTCTTGTCCTCTCGCACGCTCAATTTCGTATTTTTCTCCGTTGTAGACAATTATCATTTGATTTGGTTTTGGCATATAAATATCATCAAAAATATTGTCTAAAATTGGTTGTCCATTAAAATCCGAAACCCCGTATTTATAATTTTTGCAGGTCAAAAACATTCCGCCATACAACAAATCTATTGAAGTATATTCTAAAGGCAAAATTGTAAAGCCTTGTTCGTCAAATAGGCAATACTTATCACCTTTTTTAAATTTTACAAACTTTCCTAAAATTCTATCTGCGTTAGAGTATATAGGCTCAACCAACACTGTTCCCGCAGAATCTATGATGCCGAATTTAGTACCTTTTTGAATAATCCAGCCTGAAGCACCAAGTCTGATTAACTTTTTGTATTTGGCATCAACAATTGTTACGCCTTTTTCGTCTTGCAAACCAAACTTGCCGTTTTCGCTAAAAACAATCGGACTTGCGAACACTGACGTTTGTATAAATAATAAAAGTAATAAAGCTAACTTCTTCATAATTAAAGATTAGCATAAAAATAGATTTTAAATTAATCCTAAAAATTATTGTACTGTAGTCCAATAATTTCTTGTATCGCAATCCAATAAAAACTCAGCTATACCATTTCACGCAATTTTTTCAACTTATCTCTGATTTCTGCAGCTCGTTCAAAGTCAAGAATTTTTGCAGCTTTGTGCATATCTTTTTCAAGTTTATTAATAAGTTTTGGCAAATCTTTTTTGTCAATACCCAAATCTACCATTTCTTCTGCGACAATATCCTCAAAATCTCTATAACTTGCAACAAGTGACAACAAGTTGTTTTCAATAGGTTTTTTAATTGTTTGTGGAATTATGCCAAACTTTCTATTATGTTCAAGTTGAATTTCTCGTCTACGGTTTGTTTCATCAATAGCCTTTTGCATAGATTCTGTAATCTTATCAGCATACATAATTACTTCACCGCAAGCATTACGAGCTGCACGTCCAATTGTTTGAATAAGGCTGGTTTCTGACCTCAAGAAACCTTCTTTATCTGCGTCCATGATTGCGACTAGTGAAACTTCTGGAATATCAAGCCCTTCTCTTAAAAGGTTTACACCTATAAGAACATCAAACTCACCAAGTCGTAAATCTCTCAAAATTTCAACACGCTCTATTGATTTTATTCCACTGTGCAAGTATCTTACTCTAATACCTTCTTGCAAGAAAAAGTCGCACAAATCTTCTGCCATACGTTTTGTAAGCGTTGTAATAAGAACTCTTTCCTCTTTCTTTGCACGTTTTTCTATCTCGATTTTTAAATCACCAATTTGAGTTTCAATAGGTCGAACACTTATTTTCGGATCAACAAGTCCAGTCGGACGAATAATCTGTTCAACCAATTGTTCTGACGTTTGTTTTTCAAATTCACCAGGAGTTGCAGAAATATAAATTTTTTGTCCCACCTTCGCAAAAAATTCTTCACTCTTTAGTGGTCGGTTATCTTTAGCACAAGGAAGTCTAAACCCAAAATCTACGAGAGTTTTCTTTCTTGCAGCATCGCCATGATACATTCCATTAAGTTGCGGAAGTGTAACGTGAGATTCATCAATAACGGTTAAAAAATCACCTTGAAAATAGTCTAAAAGTGTTGCTGGAGCTGAACCAATCGGGCGACGTTCAATGATTCGTGAGTAGTTTTCAATTCCAGAACAGTAGCCCATTTCTCTAATCATTTCTATATCGTATTTAACTCTCTGTTGAAGTCGTTGAGATTCCAAAATCTTGTTTTCACTCTCCAACTCTATAACACGGTTTTTGAGTTCAGTTTTTATCATAGAAATTGTTTCATCTTCATTTTCATCATAGGCAATATAATGCACCGCAGGGTAAATCATTACAGAATCTGGAGTTTCGATTATTTCACCTGTTAAATTATCAATTTTCACAATCTTTTCAATTTCATCGCCAAAGAAATAAATTCTTGTAATAATTTTCTCATAAGCTGGCATAATTTCTAAAATATCGCCTCTGGCTCTAAAGGTGGAACGCTCTAGAACAAGGTCGTTACGAGTGTATTGGGTCATTACAAGATGTTTAATCAAATCGCCTCTATCAAGTGTGTCGCCGACTTTGACTTGTATTGTGCCTTTAAAATAACTTTCTGGCAAACCCAAACCGTAAATACAACTTACTGACGCAATAATAATTACATCATTTCTTTCGTACAAACTTCTTGTAGTGTTGTGTCTTAGCCTATCAATTTCTTCGTTTATACTTGCAGATTTTTCAATGTAAGTATCAGTTCGTGGAATGTACGCTTCTGGTTGATAATAATCGTAATAAGAAATAAAATATTCAACCGCATTGTTAGGAAATAACTCCTTAAACTCGTTATATAGTTGCGCTGCAAGCGTTTTATTGTGCGCAATAATCAAGGTTGGTTTCTGTATTTGCTGAATTACATTTGCAATGGTAAAAGTTTTACCAGAACCAGTAATACCCAAAAGAGTTTGCGCATCGTCACCTTTTTTAAGTCCGTCAACAAGTTCCTCGATTGCTTTTGGCTGGTCGCCCGAAGGTTTATATTTAGATACAAGTTCAAATTTTCTTTCCATAAAAATATTATAGCATCTCTATATGTTTTGAGAGGAAAGTTAAATATTTAATAAAAATTTCCCATAGTATAAAAATAAAACCTTGACCGCAGTTGCTACAAATGAGATAATCAACTTATGAATTACTATAAAAAATACACGCCATATTTATTTTTATTACCTGCTGTGGCAGTTTTAATTGTGTTCTTTTTTATTCCGTTTTTTCAAACCTTTGGACTTAGCTTTTTTGACTACTCTTCCAGCATATACAACCCAACTTTTAACGGAATTGACAATTACATAAAATTATTCAAAGAACCAATTTTCTATAAAGTAATGTTTAACACCTTTCTTTATTTAGTAATCGCAGTTCCATTTTTAGTAACTTTTCCATTATTTTTGGCAATTCTTATTAACCAAAAAATAAGAGGAATTACCTTGTATAAAATCTTATTGTACTTGCCCGTAATCGTTTCTATTGTAGTTGCAGCGATTGCTTTCAAATGGCTTTATGCTGGACAGGGAATTTTAAACTATATTTTAACACTTTTCCACCTAGAACCGATTGGCTGGCTTGTTGATACAAAGTGGGCGTTATTTTCGGTTGCAATTGTAACAATCTGGAAAGGTATTGGCTACTACATGATGATTTATTTGGCATCTTTAATGAGTGTACCGCAAGATTTGTATGAAGCTTGTGATATTGATGGTGCAAACTTTTTAACAAAACATCTTACAGTTACGATACCACACATTATGCCAACAATTGCGTTAGTATCAACTATTAGTACAATTTCTGCAATGAAAGTTTTTGCTGAAATCTATGTTATGACAAAAGGTGGACCACTAAATTCTACAAAGACTATTGTTTATTATATTTACGAAAGAGCGTTTGAAAACCTTGATTTGGGCTATGCTTCAGCTCTTGCGGTTGTCTTGCTTATTGTTGTAATGGTGTTTTCGCTTATTAATATTCTATGTTTTGAAAAAAATAAATACGGTGATATTTAATGAAAATTCTTGTTATAACTGATTTATATCCTATTAAAGACGAAGAAAAATTTACACCAAAAACAATAAAGAATTTTGTTGAAGCATGGGAAAATTTGGGACACGAAATTCGCATAATTAAGCCGAATTTTCTTTTTAACTCCTTTCTAAGAAAAAAGCCTTTTTATAAAAGTGGAATTTATGGAAATGTTGAAAACATAAATTATTTTTTACCGTTTGTTGGCAATATCAAAAACAAAATTAAAACGAAATTTGAGCCAGATATAGTAATAGCACACATGCCAAGCGGTTTGATTTTTGCTAATAAACTAGATTTGCCCTTCGTTGCTGGCGTACATGTTTCTGATTTAGAGGTTTTATCGAACCCGATTTATTCAATATATTTCAAAAGCGAACTTGAAAAAGCTTATAAAAATGCAACAAAAATCGCTTGCAGATCAGAGGCTTTGAAGAAAAAGTTTTTAAAACTTTATCCGCAATATGAAGATAAAACCTTTGTTTGCTATTCTGGAATTGATGTTGAACCAATTAAAAGAATTTGGCAGCCAAAAGGCAGAGTTAAGGTTTTGACTTGCGCAAATCTCATTAAACGTAAAAACGTCGACTTAGTAATCAAAGAATGTGAAAAACTTGATGTTGATTTAACGATAATTGGTGAAGGTAAAGAACTCGCTAATTTAAAAAAACTTTCTTCAAAGCCAAGATTTTTAGGGTATTTAGAACATTCACTGGTTCTTGAAGAAATGAAAACAGCCGATATATTTGCACTTCCAAGCATCAATGAAACCTTTGGAATGGTTTATTTAGAGGCTATGGCGATGGGGTGTATTACTATTTGCAGAAAAAATGACGGTATTTCTGGAATTATTAAAGATGGTGAAAATGGATATTTTTGGGAAGAAGGAATTATTGAAAAAATTATAAATTCCCAAAATCAAAAAGAAATTTTAGAGAAAACTTATCAAACAATTTTGGGTTACACCTCAATAGATGCAGGAAAAAATTATTTGTCACATATTAGTTAGTGTTACAAAACTTTACAAATAAAAACAAAAAAGGCAATTTTTTATTTTGTTTTGACTTTTTATATATACAAGATATCAAAAGTTGTTACAGAGTAAAGGAGACATATATGGCAAGAGTACTAATTTCAATGCCCGAAGAATTTTTAGACAGAATCGATCAAGTTGCAGAAGGAGAAAACAGAACTCGTTCAGAATTGATTAGAGAAGCATTGAGAAGTTATATGTATAAAAGCAGAGTGAAAGCTAATACAATGGCTGGCAAAAATGCAGCGATTTTGGAGGCGTTGCTGGATTAGAATTGATTGATAAGTCGATAAGTGAATGAGTGAATAGGTGAATAAGTTCGTATTAAATGTTTTCAATATTTAACAAGGTTCAACATAGAAAATAACTAAAATGGACTTATTCACCTATTCACCTATTCACTTATTGACCTTCCTCCCCCATTTCTCTCTTTAAATTTATTGATTTTAAGCCATGCTTAAAATATAATTTTCATTAAAGAGAGATAAAAAATGAAAATAGCAAATAATAATCAGCAAGAAGAATATAAAGCATTCTTAAAAAATATACGAGAAGAAAAAGAAGAAACTTCAAACTTTGCAAAGCTACTGTTTACAATAGTTTTAGCAATTTTGTGCGCAGTAATAGTTTGTGTCACAATTGTTGAAAATAATTTCTTTTTAAATAAAATCGACACAGAACAAGCAGATGATGCAAGTGGCTTTTTCAAGTTCGCTAAAAAACAAAGAAAGAATTTTGAAGTGCCATTTTCACCACGCAGACAAAATATCTTATTGCTTGGTGTTGATTCAAACGGTGATGGTGCAGACATTTGGGAAGGTACACGATCTGATACAATTATTATTGTAAATATCGACCCTAAAACTCACTCTATCAACGCAATTTCTATCCCTCGTGATAGCAAGGTTTATTTACCGGACAACAAAGGTGTACAAAAAATTAATGCAGCGCACGCTTTAGGCGGTATTAATTTAGTCAAAAAAACCTTGAAAGAAACTTTTGGAATAAAAATTGATAAATACATAATTGTACATGATGAAGCTGTTGAAAAAGTAGTAGACGCATTAGGCGGCATTCCAATTTACATCGAAAAACCAATGCATTACCACGATTATGCTGGACATTTACATATTGATTTAAACAAAGGAAATGCTACTTTAAACGGAAACCAAGCAGTTGGATATTTGAGATACAGAAAAGATGGCTTAGGTGATATTGGTAGAACTCAACGTCAACAATGGTTTATGAGAAGTTTGTTTGAAAAACTTCACTCACCGCAAGTTATCACAAAAATTCCAGAAGTTTTAAATGTTTGCAACACATACATCAAGACAGATATGAGTTTCTACGAATTATCTCAGTATGCAGCATTTGCAAGAAGTGTTGACGAAAACAAGATTGAGATTGCAACTCTTCCAGGTGCGCCAAACCAAAAGGGGTACATCAGCTATTGGATTCTTGACCCACAAAAAACGCAAGAGGTAATCAATAGAATGATTTACAGAGATAAACCTGCTTTAGATGGTACAAAATTCAAGGCTGGTATTATGTATTCACCTCGCAAAGAAGAAGAGGCTCAAGCATTGAAAGAGAAATTTAATGAATTGGGTTATGAAGTTAATATGCTTAAAATAACTCACCTTTCTCATACAAGATTTGTAGCAAACAAAAGCGCGGTTACGGTTGATTTCTTGAACTGGTTACAAAAGAAAATGCCTGAACTTAATAACATGCAATTTGTTTATGACCCAACAGAAACTTTCTCTGTTGGCAGCGATTTTACAGTAATATTGGCAGAAGGATAAATTTGAGAGGTTTATATGGTTGATTTGTTAGACTTAATTAAAGAAAGAAAAAGTGTTAGAAAATATTCCGACAAACACATTCCAGACGACGATTTGAGAAAAATTTTGGAGGCTGGACGTCTTGCTCCTTCTTGGATAAATGTTCAATCTTGGAAATTTATTTTAGTTAAGTCACAAGAGAACAAAGATTTGCTTTCTGAATTATCGCTTGGTCAACCTCACGTTAAAAACGCTGACGCTCTTATTGTTTGCGTAGCTGATGAAAATGCTTGGGAAGAGGCAAAAATTACACATATCAAAAAAGCAGGACTTAACCCAGCTTTGCAGGCTGAAGGTGCACTAAGAATTAGAACAATGGAACAATTAGTGTACCCAATTTCTTATATGATGCTTGAGGCTGAAAGTCTAGGCATAAAATCTTGTATAATCGGTGCAATTGGTAACGAGGTTACTGGTGTTTTGCCAGAAGTTTATCAACAAGTTAAAGAAACATTGGGCTTAAATGAACACCAAATTTTATCAAGCATAATTACTTTGGGTTACGAAGTTGAACACACTGAAACAACTAAGACGAGAAAAGATTTTGACGAGGTTGTTTCATTAGAAAAAATAGGAAATAAGTTTTAATAAAAAAGCTACGTTCATGACTGAATGCTGCTTTGTTTTATTTGAGGGGTGCAATTTTTGCACCTTTAATTTTTTTATTTGCCCAACAAAACCATAAGTACAGAAATATCAGCAGGCTTAACACCGCCAATGCGAGAGGCTTGCGCCAAATTTGTTGGACGAATTTTCTCTAGCTTTTCTTTCGTTTCGGTTGAAATATGTTTAATTTGAGAATAATCAATATTTGCTGGTATACGGTATTTTTCAAGCTTTTCAGAGGTTTCTACTTGCTGTTCTTGACGTTTTATATAGCCATCATACTTAATCAAAACTTCAACTTCATCGGTGATATCCTCACTCAAACCTAAATTGCGGGTTTCAGTATCAATTTCCTTGAAAATTTCGTAATTAATATTTGGACGTTTCAAAAGTTCTGCCATGCGCATACCACGGTCTATATGCTCGCCAACTTTTGCTAAAATTGCATTAGTCTCTTCTGTTGCAGGAATTTTCGCCTCTTTTAATCTCGCAATTTCTTTTTGAATATTTTCTTGTTTTTCCAAATATCTTTTGTATTGCGCCTCGTCAATCAAACCTACTTGATGACCAATTTCGGTTAGTCTGGCGTCGGCGTTATCCTGTCTTAATAACAAGCGGTATTCAGAGCGTGAAGTTAGCATTCTATAAGGCTCTTGGATATCTTTTGTTACCAAATCATCAATCAAAGTTCCTGTGTATGATGAGGCTCTTGAAAGTTCTAACGGCTCAGAATTATTCAAATATTTAACAGAATTTATACCGGCTATCAAGCCTTGTGCAGCAGCTTCTTCATAACCGCTTGTACCATTGATTTGACCAGCGAAGAACAAGCCGTCAATATCTTTTGACATAAGAGAATGTCTTGTTTGAACTGCAGGGACATAGTCGTATTCTACTGCGTAAGCAGGCTTGATTATGTGCGCTTTTTCTAATCCTGGGAGCGAACGAAGCATTTCTACTTGGACGCAAGCAGGCAAGCTTGTTGAAAAGCCTTGGATATAAACCTCGTAAGTATTCAAGCCTTCTGGCTCAATAAAAATATGGTGTGAAGGGTTTGACGCAAATCTTACGATTTTATCCTCAATAGATGGGCAGTAACGAGGTCCAACGCCTTGAATTAATCCTTGATACATTGGCGATTTATCAAGATTTGCACGAATTATTGCGTGCGTTTCTTCGTTTGTTCTTGTTAAATAACATGGAACTTGTGGACGAATAGGACGATTTGGGCGGAAAGAATAAAAGCTCAATTTTTCATCACCAGGTTGTACGTCCATTTTAGAGTAATCAATGGTTCTTTTGTCTACTCTCGCTGGAGTTCCAGTTTTCAATTTTTTAGTAATAATTCCATGTTCTCTTAGTGAGGCAGAAAGTCCGATTGCTGCACGTTCTCCTAATCTACCGCCAGAATAGGCTTGCAAACCTACATACATTTTGCCTTCAAGAGAAGTGCCTGTTGTCAAAATTATTGCACGGCAAGAATATTCAATTCCATATTCATCAACTGCACCAACAATTTGTTTATCTTTAACCTTGATATCTGTAATGCAAGTCTGTTTTATCCAGATGTTATCAGTGTTTTCAAGAATATGACGCATATATTGCGTGTATTCTTTTTTGTCGGACTGCGCTCTTAACGCTCTAACGGCTGGACCTTTTGAAGAATTAAGTGTTTTCATTTGAATATAAGTTGCGTCTGCCACTTCACCCATAACACCGCCAAGCGCATCAATTTCTCTAACAAGAGTAGATTTTGCAGGCCCTCCGATAGCTGGGTTACAAGGTTGAAGAGCAATATTATCAACATTTAAGGTGCATAAAAGTACATTACAACCTAAACGAGCTGCACTCAATGCGGCTTCACAACCAGCGTGTCCTGCTCCAACTACGATTACATCAAATTTATTATTAAGATAGTCCATAGCTTAATTATACAACAAAAAATTTAGAGCGATTTATTATTTATCTTCAGCAATTGGCATAAATACTTTGACGCAAAAACCACACTTTTCATTTGAGTATAATCTTATTTCTCCGTTCATTGCTTCAATCAAGCCTTTTACTATAAATAAGCCTAAGCCTGTGCCACGAGTTGTTCGAGTAGTTTTGTCATCTACTCTTGTGAATTTGTCAAATAACGTTTTTAGTTTTTCTCTAGGAATAACCTCGTAATCGTTTTGGACGCTAATTACTAATCTGTCATCTCTTATTTCATAATCAAGAGTAATTGGGCTTTCTTCTTTTGAATATTTAATGGCGTTTTCAATCAAGTTTACAAATACTTGCTCAATTCTATCAGTGTCCGCAGAAATCTCAATCTCGCAATCTTGAACATTGTTGACGATTTCTTTGTGCGCATCGTTTCTAACAAGCATGATTGCGCTTTCTATAACTGAATTTATTGGAAGATTAACTAAATTTACATTTAATCTAGCACCTTCTATATCTGGAATGACAAGCAAATCTTCAATCATACGCTTTAATCTTTCGGATTGTCTTTTGATGATTTTTAAAGACTTAACTTTTGTTTCTTCGTCAATTTTAATATCTTGTCTTAAAAGTCTTGACGTATATCCTTGAATACTTGTCAAAGGAGTTCTAAATTCATGGCTTACTGTGTCAATCATATTAGAACGAAATTCATTCATTTGTTTTAACTCTTTATTCTTCTTTTTAAGCTGGATATAGGACTTGTGAATTTGGTTAACCATTCTGTTGAACTCGTTTCCGAGGAATACAATCTCGAAAGGTGTGAAAATATTGGTTAGTAGCCTAATTCGTCTTTCGTAGTTTCCTTTTGATATCGCAATAATTGCCTTGAAGAGCTGACGAATGTTGATATACAAGTAAGATGTGTATAATCCTACAACAAAGAAAACTGTAAGCACTGTCAAAAGTATTGAAAGTATGATTTTATCTCGGTTGTAGTCAATGGTGTGTTTTGTTACGGTCTTAGAAGTGTTTACAATAATCGTAACATCAGGATTTGTTTTCTTTAAGTAAACGAGCGGTTGGTTTTTTGTGTCGCCATAAACGATTGGTTCATTTTCGACCAATTTTTCTGGTAATTGTGCAACGCTCTTGTCATAACCATCTTGAGTGTAATTACTTGTTGCTACCAAATCTTTGCCAGCAATTACATAAATTTGTCGTTTGTCTTCTGTCAAAGTTTTAAACAGATTTTTTTGTAAGTTGTTGATGTCAAGTACGGCAACTAAGTAGTGATTGTTTTTCATTGGACGGCTGAAAACTACATAATCATCTTGGAGGCTATACATTTTGTACTTAGCAAGTTGATTTTCTTTAACAACAGTCAGTTCTTTATAAAATGGCAAATCGCCAATTATGCTGTCAAGATATTTTTGTTCTTGCGCAGGATTTTTCATATATTCTAGTGTAGAAATAATTTGCGTAAGTTCATTGTTAATAGAATGATCAAAGACATCAATTTCTTCTGACACAATATTTGCAATCATTATGGCGGCAGAGCGAAGCTGGGCACGGTTTGATTGCTGGTTGATGTTATTTATGATAACCCCACTAACAGTCATAGGGATAAGCACTGCAAAGAAAATTACAATAATTATCTGTTCTGCAATTTTAAGTCGTCTTTTGCTGAAAAATTGTACCACTGAAGTTCCTTTTTGTTTAGTTTTCTTCACCAAATGGTGTTAATTTATACCCAACATTTGTAACTGTGTGAAGATATTTTGGTTTTTTCGTATCAGGTTCGATTTTATTTCTCAATGCGCCAACGTGAACTCTCAACATTCTTACGTCCTCGTCACTGCTATAACCCCAAACCTCTTCAAGAAGTGTTGCCAAAGTTACAGGCTTGTTGAAATGTTGCATTAAGCAATACAAAATTTCAAACTCTGTTGGAGTAAGTTTAATTTTTTTATTGAGAATAATTGTTTCCAAAGTATCTGGCAAAATTTCGATTTCGCCAGCCTCTAAAATCTCGTTAGAGGTAATGCTTTCAACAGGTGGTTGATTGCGTCTTAATAACACTCTAATACGCAACAAAACCTCTTGAACGTCAAACGGTTTAACTAAATAATCGTCTGCGCCGTTGTCAAAACCGCTGGTTTTGTCACCAATTGTACCTTTTGCGGTTAGCATAAGAATTGGTACGTCGATTTTTGCTTGACGAATATTTTTGCAAACATTGAAACCATTCATTTTTGGCATCATAACGTCTAACAAAATCAAGTCATATTTGTTATTTAAAGCTTTATTTAACCCCTCCATGCCATCACGAGCAGTATCAACAAAATAACCGCTTGATGAAATGTCAAACTCCAATAAATCTCTGATTTCAGTGTCGTCGTCGACTATCAAAATTCTTTTCTTTTCAACCATAAAATACTCACCTTATCTTGTTATACGTTTATTTTAAAAGAAGAAAGAAAGCTTTGCAACCTACTATTTTTTATCATTAAACCTAGCGTAAACTGCCTCTGGTACAAAATTTGTGATATCACCACCGTTGATTAGAATTTCTCTAACAGATGATGAGGAAATAAAATTGTATTCTGGTTTTGTTATTAAGAAAACGGTTTTAATGTTGTTATATAGCGCATTATTGGTTTGCGAAAGTTGCATTTCATACTCAAAGTCAAAAGAAGTTCTCAAACCTCTTAAAAGAACTTCTGCGCCACGTTTTTTAGCGTATTCAACTGTCAAACCTTGAAATGAATCAACTTCAACATTTGGAATATCTTTAACGCTTTCTTTAATCAAGGCAACACGCTCCTCAATTGGTAAAAAGCCTTTTTTGTTTACATTATAAGACACTGCGATAATTACTTTGTCAAAAATTTCAGCACCGCTTTTTAAAATATCAATATGTCCGTTTGTAATTGGGTCAAAACTCCCTGGGTATATCGCAATTGTCATATTTTCACCTTTATTTGTTAATTACAGTTTCTACAATTTCATCAGAAGATAATTTCAAGCAATCTAAGTTTTCGCAAGTTGTTTGGCGTCTTTCCCAAAGGCATGGTTGAAGTGGACAATTACAATTTGCTTTTATTGGAACTACTTTACCATTTAGTGGAATTAATTTTTTATCATCTGTTGAACCAAAAATTACATAAGTTTTTACGCCTAAAGCTATTGCAACGTGCAAAGGTGCAGAATCAGAGCATAAGAACTTTTCAGCTCCAGAAATTAGTTCAGCCAACTCTTTTAAGTTTTTTGTTTTGCCATACATGTTGACATATTTTTTTGCAGGAACAAGTTTTTCAATTGTTTCAATTGTTTCTTTATCGTCAGGTCCACCTGCCAAAATAACTTTTTTGCCGTGGTCTGCAAGTTTTTCAACCACTTCTGCCCACTTAGCAGCAGGAATAGTCTTAATCATACCTTTTTTGACGCTCAAAAGGCTCACCCCTGGGTGAATGAGAACTGTGTTAGCCTCAGTTTGTCTTTTTTCGACATCAATTTGTGGTAACTCGGTATTAATTTCTGTGATACTTCTAACTAAATCGTGGTACATATTAACTGCGTATTGGTTTTTGTTCAGTTCTACTGCTTTTGTTAAAAGAATTTCGCTTAGTTTACCAGAATTGTAACCATAACGTTTCGGGATAAGAGTTGCAGCTAAAAACATTGAAATAAATTTGTTTGAACCTGATGAAATTACCATGTCGAATTTGTTTGTCCAGATTTTTAGCAGAAGTTTAAAAAGTTCAAGGTATTTGTTCTTACCTTTAATATCTGCAAACAGAGTTTTATCAATAATATTTGTAAGGCTTATAATTCCTTTACTTCTAGGCTCAAGTGCCAAAGTTATTTCAGCCTCCGGAAATTGTTTCTTGACAGAAATAATTGTTGGAAGAAATAATATTTCGTCACCTAGACCGCCAAAGTTTATAAATAAAATCTTCATCACTCTTGCAGTGCTCCTGCCAATTTACCAAACTCTTGTATAGAAAGCTTTTCGCCACGAATATTTTCGTCTAAGCCCAAATCAGAAATAGCTTTTGCGACTTTTTCTTTATCAAAACCTGCGCCAACAAGGCAGTTTTTAAGCGTTTTTCTTCTTTGAGAAAAAGCTGCTTTAATAACACGCCTAAAGAAGGAATAATCGCTAAGTTGAAGTAGCGGTTCTTTTCTTACCTTCAAAGAAACTAGGGCAGAGTTAACTTTTGGTGCTGGATAAAAAGATTTGCGTCCAACAAGCCTTATAATTTCACAATCAGCCCAGAATTGAGAAAGAATTGTTAAAAGTCCATATTGCTTAGATTGGCTTTTTTCTGTTGCAACAATTCTTCTTGCAACTTCTTCTTGAACCATCAGAATAATATCTTTAATCTTATTTCTGTTTTTGTTTGCCAAATCGTCGATTTCGCCTAAAAGGTGCGCTATAATTGGCGAAGTAATGTAATAAGGAATGTTTGCAACAACTTTTACGTTTTCTTCTGAAAGGGCTGAAATATCTGTTTTAAGGATATCATTATGAATGATTTCCAAATTGTCACATTCAAGTTTTTCAAGCTCTTTAATAGCTTCTTCGTCAAGTTCGACTGCAATAACTTTTTTGGCATGCTTAACTAATTGTTCTGTAACAAAGCCGACCCCAGGGCCGATTTCTAATACTGTATCTTCTTTTGTAATCTTTGCAAAGTCAATGATATCACCGATTACGTCAGGATTAACCAAGAAATTCTGACCTAATCTTTTTTTTGTTCTAAAAAACTTTGCTCTTTGTAAATAATCCACCATGGTATTTATAATAGTACAAACAGGGAAATGTTAAAATATCAATCTTAAATTAGAATAGATTTGTTAAGGAAATTCAACTATCACAAATCAATGCATGAAAATGAGCAGATTGGGGTATGGGTATTTTGTCCAAAATTAAAAATGCAAAAGTATATTTCATGTATAATTAAAAAAGGAGAGTATCGTGAATCAATGTAAAGTGAAAGCAGAAGAACGCTTAGAGTATGGTCAACTATTAGACGAGTTTATTTTAGGGTGCAAAACTTCTAAAAAAATTGGTATGGAATACGAGCGAATACCTTTAAATAAGTTAACAAAAGAGGTAGTGGGTTATGCTGGCGAATGGGGCATTTGCGAGTTATTAAGAGAGTTCGCAAAGGACGATAATTGGGATTATATTCTAGACGATACAAATATTATTGGGCTTAAAAAACTTCACGATACAATTACGCTAGAACCTGGGTGTCAAATAGAATTGAGCTTAGAACCGCAGAGGTTAATTAGAGATATCAAACGTAAGGTAGAAGAAATTGATTCTAATTTGTCGCCAATTCTTGAAGAATTTGGTATTGAATTGATTAATAAAGGTGTTTCTCCAACTACGACTTACAAAAATATTAAACTTCTTCCAAAGCGCAGATACGCAATTATGGCAAATTATTTGTGGGGAATTTTATCAGACGTAATGATGAGGGAAACTGCGGGTATTCAAGTTGGTATTGATTATGCGTCAGAAGAAGATGCGATGAGAAAATTCAGGGTTGCAAATTTGATGATGCCATTTGCAACTGCGATGTATGCAAACTCAAAAATTAGAGGTGGAGTTGATACTGGTTATAAGTCTTTTCGTGCGCTTGCGTGGTTGAATACTGATAACGAGCGTTGCGGTTTTGCAACAAAATTTCAAGACGGAATGAGCTTTAAAGATTATGTCAACTTGCTCTTAGATACCCCAATGATATTTATTAATCGAGAAAATAGTACGCTTAATTTGAATGGCAGATTGACTTTCAAACAATTTATGGAAAAGGGGTTTGAAGGCTTTAATGCGACGCTTGAAGACTGGCAATTGCATTCAAATTTATATTTCCCAGAAGTTCGTTTGCGTAATTTTATTGAAATCAGAAATCACGATTGCGTGGGCGGAGGTTTAGAATATTCAATTCCTGCTTTGTACAAAGGTATAATGTATTCGCCTTCTGCTATGGAAGAAGTGGAAAATCTGCTTTGCAAATATTCCTTCAATGAGATTAATGAACTTCGCTATAACGTTGCAAGATATGCAATTTCAGCGAAGTTGAGAAAAACACCGATTTCTGCGATTTGCAAAGAGCTTGTCGAAATTTCGTATTATTCTTTAAAAACACAACTTGAAGAGGAAGAAAAATTTTTAGAGCCAATTATGGAGTTGTTGAAGAAGGGTAAAACTCCGTGTGATATGTTTTAAAAATTGAAGAGATGTAAAAAAGGCGAACTTTTGAAAAAAGTTCGCCTTTTTAATTGATTAAAAAATCTTATGCAACTGTAATAGCTGAAACTGGGCAAGCGTTTGCTGCTTCTTCAACACAAGCTTCATTGCCAGCAATACCAGCTTCTTTTACTTCTGCTCTATCTTCAACGTGGAAAACTGCATCACAAATTGATTCGCATGCGCCACAACCAATACAAGAATCTTCAATAGTTACGTTCATTTGTTTTCTCCTTTTTATATTTTACAGTTCTTTTTAAAGAACATACTTATTATACCGCTAAAATTTAAAATTAAAATAACCAGTCAGACACTCTTTGTGCAATTGAGTCAAAGCCAAGAGTTACGCCTAAGTCTTTTGGTTCAATTCCTCTTGAATAATATAATACGGGAACTTGTTCTCTTGTGTGGTCTGTTCCTGGAACTGTTGGGTCACAACCGTGGTCAGCAGTGATTATTAGTAGGTCATCTTCGCCGATAAGTGGAAGAATTTTCTCTAAATATTCGTCAATTTCTTCAATAGCCTTGCCGTAACCTTCTGCATTGTTTCTGTGGCCAAAAAGCATGTCTGTATCAACAAGGTTTGTAAAGATGATTTCTCTGTCATTATCAGTAATATTTGCATCTTTGTATTTGATAGCTTCTAAGTCTAAACTGCCATTAATCGCTTTAATTGTAAGTTCTAAACCTTCTTTGTTAGAGCCTGTGTGAATTGCGTGCGTAATACCAGCTTTTTCAAAAATGTCCTCAATTTTACCAATGCCGATAACTTTTGCGCCACTATCTTTAACTTTGTCTAGTACAGTTTTGCCAAATGGAGCCATAGAATAATCACGTCTGTCTTTTGAAATTCTTGTTGGCTTTCCATCAATAATTTTGTAAGGACGTGCAATAACTCTTGCTACATTGTATTTGCCTTCGTCTAAGATTTTTCTTGCAATTTCGCACCACTTGTAAAGAGTTTCCAGTGGAATTAAATCTGTATCAAGCGCAATTTGGAAAACACTATCAGCAGAGGTGTAAACAATTGGGAAACCTGTTTTGTGATGTTCTTCATTAAGTTGTTCGATAATTGCGGTACCGCTTGCTGGAATATTTGCCAAAATTCCTTTGCAGCCAGTTTCTTCAATAAATTTGTCGATAAGTTCTTTTGGAAAACCTTGTGGGAAGGTCGCAAATGGTTTTTCTGAAACAAGTCCGGCAATTTCCCAATGTCCAGTTGTTGTGTCTTTTCCTTTTGACTTTTCTCTCAAAGTTCCATATTGACCAATTGGAGTAGCTGTTTTATTTATACCTTCAAAATCTTGAATATTTCCCAAGCCCAAAAGCTCAAGAGATGGAACGTCAAGACCTTTATTGAAGGCGCAAACATTTCTTAGTGTGTTACATTCTTTGATGTCGCCAAATTCTTCACAATCAGGCATTGCGCCAATGCCCATAGAATCGATAACCATAATAATTGCTCGTTTCATAAAAACTCCTTTTTATAATCAAGAATAATTTCATATTAATTATAACATATAAACTTTTTTCAACTGTTATAATTTGAATTTCTTATTCATGTTATTATAATTATGTACTAATCAAGTAGGAGTTAATTATGGCGAAAGATTGTAGTTTTGATGTAGTTTCAGAATTTGACCGTCAAGAGCTAGTGAATGCTATTGACCAAGTAAAAAGAGATTTGACATCACGTTTTGATTTGAAAAATTCTAATTCTTCAATAGATTTGGAAGGTGAAAAATCAATAACCATAACAACAAACGATGAAATGAAACTTAGAAATATTTATGACATTCTTCAATCTAAACTTGTAAAGCGTGGCTTGAGTATTAAAATTCTTGATGCTCAACAAATTGAAAACGCTCTAGGTGGAAATGTTAGACAAGTATTTAATCTTAAAAAAGGCTTAACACAAGAGTTGGCAAAGAAGATAGTTGCAGATATTAAAGACTCAAAACTAAAAGTTCAAGCCTCAATTCAAGGCGAACAAGTTAGAGTTTCAGGCAAAAGCAGAGATGATTTGCAAACTGTAATCCAACTTTTGAGAAAAAATGAAGAAAAATATGATGCGCCATTGCAGTTTACTAATTATAGATAAAACAAGTTCCTTCCCTAGTTAGGGAAGGTTAGGAAGGGTTTTTATCTGTAAAGCTTGTACGGCTCGCCAACAACTGTGACTTTCCTATTTATGGAGGTTTCAGAAAGGAAAATAGTAATGCCAAATATAGAAAATACAATCGATAGAATACAAGAATTGATAGAATCAAATGCAGAACAGCAACTTCGTGATGAACTTGCGACTTATCACTCTGCAGATTTGGCGGATATTTTCCAAAAACTTAGACCAGAAGAGCGTTTGGCGTGCATAACTCATATTAATGAAGAAAAAGCTGCAGATGTTATTGAATACTTACCACCTCAACTTCAAGTCGAGATTTTGAGTGATGTAGATAAAGGATTGGCGTCGAGATTGATTTCAAAACTTCCGCACGACGAGGCGGCGGACGTTTTGGGTGATATGGAAGAAGACGAATCGCAGGCTTATTTGGATAAGTTACCCCAAAAATTCTCTTCTGAAATTCGAGAACTTTTGACTTATAACGAGGATACCGCTGGTGGTATCATGACCCCGCTTGTACTTACTGTATACGACAATATGACGGTGAAAGAGGCTCTTGATACAATTAGAATTAAAGCCGAAAAAGAGAACATGGAACTTTATTATGTCTATGTTGTCGACAAAAACAATCATTTGGTAGGTGTTGCGTCTTTGAGAAACTTGATTACTGCTCCTACTGATTTGAATATTTCTGATTTGATGTCAAAAGATTTGGTAAAAGTTCACGTTGACGATTATCAAGATCACATTGCCGATATTTTTATGAAATATCAATTCAATGCTCTGCCAGTTGTTGACTTGTATAACCACTTGAAAGGGATTGTAACTTGGGACGACGTTCAAGACATTGTGGAAGAAGAAACTACTGATGAAATCTTGACATCTTCTGGTATCGTAACAGATTTGGGCGACGAAGATGACGACATTTTGACAGGTAGCCTTGCACATTCGATTAAGGCTCGTATTCCTTGGTTGTTTATTACTTTGATTGGTGAATTTATTGCAGTAACGATTACGAATAAGTACGATAAAACCTTTACGGCTCTGCCAATTATTGCTGCGTTTATGCCACTTTTAGCGGGTTTGGGCGGTAATATTGGTACTCAAAGTATAACACTTATGGTTCGTGGTATGTCAACTGGACAAATTTCTTTGAGTTCTGGCTGGCACCATATTATGCGTGAAACCATTACGGGCTTGAGTATTGGCTTGATTTTCGGGCTTTTGGTAACTCTTGTAACTTGGGGTTGGCAACATAATCTGGAATTGGGCTTGATTGTTGGTGTTGCGATGTCTTTGAATATGACCATTGCGACGATGATTGGAACTTGTACCCCTTTGGTGCTTAAAAAAATGAAGATAGACCCAGCCGTTGCCTCTGGACCTGTAATCGCTACAACAATCGACGTTATTGGCTTAGCAGTGTATTTGACATTAGTTACTTGGTATTTGATTAATTTATAAAATGAACGAAAAGCGATACAATCAATATAGCAAACATCTTAAAGATAAATTTGGCGCAAAGGTTTATAAAATAACTTTGGACGCAGGTTTTTCCTGCCCAAATCGAGATGGCACTATTTCTAATTGTGGTTGTATTTTTTGTGATGATGGTGGAAGCTTTTCTCAAGCGCATTCTAACCTTTTGAGTATAGAAGAGCAGGTAAGAGTGGGTGCAGAAACTTTGGCAAACCGTTTTAAGGCTAAGAAATTTATGTCCTATTTTCAGGCGTTTTCTAACACTTACAAACCCGTAGGGGAGCTGGAAACAATTTATACTGCGGCTTTAAATCACCCAGATGTAGTAGGTTTGTCAATTGGAACTCGCCCAGATTGTGTTGATGACGAGAAATTAAAACTTATTTCTTCGTTTTGTAAGGACTATTATACTTGGGTTGAGTACGGCTTGCAAAGTGTGCATGACAAGACTTTGAAGAAAATTAATCGTGGTCATGATTACAAATGTTTTTTTGAAGCTTATGAAAAAACTAAAAAATATGGCATAAATACTTGCTTGCATGTGATTTTGAATTTGTTTGAAAATTATGATGAGATGATGGAAACTGCAAAAACTATTGCAAAATTAGAACCAGAAGGCGTGAAAATTCACATGCTTTGTGCATTAGAGGGTACAAAACTCGCTGAAATGTATAGAAATGGCGAAATCGACTTTATGTCTGAAGAAGAGTATGTAAATACAGTTTGCGACTTTTTGGAATATTTGCCTCCGCAAACAACTATTCATCGACTTGCTGGAAACGGCTTGCGAACGGAACTTGTCGCTCCTCGCTGGATTGGTAAAAAACTTGATTGCTTGAATAAAATTGATAGAGAATTTCTAAGACGTGACTCCCGACAAGGAAGTAAGTTTTAGTTTAAGAGTTTGTCATGCCACTAATTGATTTTTGCAAGTGTTTGTAATACATTTGTTGTGTATATAAAAAAGCTTTAAAAAAGGAGGAAGCTATATTATGGAAACATACGGAATTGAAAAATTTGGTATTATTGGACCAAAAGCAGTTTATCGTAACTTGACACCTGCTCAATTGACAGAAGCTGCTTTAAGATTAGGTGAAGGTTCTTTGAGCAACACTGGTGCTTTGGTTGTTACAACTGGTAAATACACTGGTCGTTCACCTAAGGATAAATTTATTGTTGATACAGAATCTATCCACAACGATATCGCTTGGGGTAAAGTAAACAGACCTATCAGCAGAGAAAAATTCAACTCAATCAAGGGTAAAATCGCATCTTACTTGCAAAACAGAGAAGTATTTATTTTCGACGGTTTTGCTGGTGCTGACAAAACTTATACTCAAAAATTCAGAGTTATCAACGAATTAGCAAGCCAAAACATGTTCATTCACGAATTGCTAATCAGACCAACTGCTGAAGAATTAGCTAACTACGGCGAACCTGATTACACAATTCTTTGCGCTCCTGGTTTCAAATGCGATCCAGAAGTTGATGGTGTAAATTCAGAAGCTTGTATTGCTATTGACTACGAAGCTCACGAAATCATCATTTGTGGTTCTAGATATTCTGGCGAAATCAAAAAATCTGTATTCGCTACTATGAACTACATCATGACTAAGAAAAATGTTCTTCCAATGCACTGTTCAGCTAACATGGATCCTGTTACCGGTGAAACTGCAGTATTCTTCGGTTTATCAGGTACTGGTAAAACTACTTTATCTGCAGACCCTAACCGTAAGTTAATCGGTGATGACGAACACGGTTGGTCACCAGATGGCGTATTCAACTTTGAAGGCGGTTGCTACGCAAAATGTATTCACCTTTCAGCTGAAAACGAACCAGATATCTACAACGCTATCAAATTTGGTTCATTGGTTGAAAACGTTGTTATGGATCCAGAAACAAGAGAATTTGATTTTGAAGATGGTTCATTAACTGAAAACACTCGTGTTGGTTATCCAATCAACTACATCAACAATGCTCAAATTCCTTCTAAGGGTGGTATTCCTAAGGTTGTTATCTTCTTGACAGCTGATGCATTCGGCGTATTGCCTCCAATCTCTAGATTAGACAAGAACGCTGCTATGTACCACTTTGTAACTGGTTTCACTTCTAAGTTAGCTGGTACTGAAAGAGGCGTTACAGAACCACAACCTACATTCTCAACATTGTTTGGCGAACCATTCATGCCAATGGACGCTTCAGTTTACGCTAAGATGTTAGGTGACAAACTTGACCAATACGGTACTAAGGTTTACTTAGTAAATACTGGTTGGGCTGGCGGTTCAGCAGCATCTGGTGCTAAGAGAATGAAATTATCTTACACAAGAGCTATGGTAACTGCTGCATTGAACGGTTCATTCGATTCAATCGAATTTAAACACCACGATGTATTCAACGTAGATTACCCTACAACTTGTCCTAACGTTCCAGACGAAATGTTAGACGCTCGTGGTATGTGGGCTGATAAGAATGCTTATGATGCAGCTGCTAACAAATTGGCTCAAATGTTTGCTGATAACTTCTCTGCTAAGTATCCAAACATGCCTGCTGAAATTGTTAACGCTGGACCTAAAGCAACTGCTAACGTTTAATCGTTAATATAAAGATTAAGAGAGTGTGCTAATTTAGCGCACTCTCTTTTATTCTTTTTTATGTAAGATTTTTCTCTTTACATTACTTCATAAACTAGCAAAAAAATTTATTTGGTTTACTTTATAAGTATATAGTAATAATAGTGTGAAGGTAGATTTTATGGTAAATGGCATAACTGGTTTTAAACAAAATTCTTATGGAAATATTCAAAAAATTGGTGCAACAGAAAACGGCAGAGCTATTTACAGAGTGATAGATTCTGATGGGAAAGAGGCTGGACGTTTGAGTGTTGCGGGGACTGATACAGACAAATTTGAATCTGCTTATCGTGATATTATGGACGCAGCTCCAAAAATTCAAAAATATGTTACAGAAAATTCATCTGAAGCTGATATTAAGAAAAGAAGAAATACCTCGAGAGCTATTGTTGGAATTGGTGGTTTAGTAGGTGCAGCAATTCCAGTGGCTTTGACAAGAAAAGCCTCAACACTTAAACAAATTTTGGCAACAGTAACTGGTGTAGTTGCTGGTTTGACTGCAGGTTTTGCAACATCATTAGCTGTTACTACTCCTCCTGGTACTTATAAATTTGCAAAAGCATCTAGGACGTTTGCGAAATTAGATATTCAACCGATTTCAAAACCTAATGTTCAAGAAAATTAAGCGCAACGTAACTTGTATTATTTTATTGAACAATGTCGGTTGGGCATACCTGCCCAACAAAAAATTTAAGGCAAGTTATCCACCCGCATTCGTAACTCGCTACCGCTCAAACGATTGCGACCTCACTAATTAGGGCGGTTGAGTTTTCTGTTGGCAGAGGTCTTTTGATTGTATTTGCCCAACAATTACTTCCTTCAACCAAACTTCCATATTTTGCGAAAAACGCATGTTTATTGTATAATCAGCATGGAAAAATTTTAGTAGAACTTAATGGAAGCATTCGGCTTTCGAGTAGCCGAAGAAAGAAGGAAAAATGGTACCTGAAACGAAAAGTTTTCAATTAGAAATCGGCGGTAAAACAGTTACTGTTGAAACAGGTAAGTACGCTCAATCAACTAATGGTAGCGTTACAGTTCGTTGCGGTGACACAATGCTATTTGTTCACTGTGTTGTTAGTAAAGAACCTAGAGTCGGAATTGACTTTTTCCCTTTACTTATTGATTATGAAGAAAGAATGTCTTCAATCGGACGTATCCCAGGGGGTTATAACCGTTCAGAAGGTAAAGCAAGTGATAAAGCTATCCTTGTTTCACGTTTGATTGACAGACCTATTAGACCTCTATTCCCAAAAGGATATAGAAATGATATTCAAATCGTAGCTCAATTGTTCAGCTACGACCAACAAAACCAACCTGATACCTTGGCTATGTTAGGTGCATCTTGTGCATTGATGCTTTCAGGCGCACCATTTGAAGGCCCTATCGGTGCAGTAAGAGTTTCAAAAGTTGATGGTCAACTTGTTGCTAACCCAACTCACCAACAAGCTGATAAATCAGATTTGGATATCGTAGTGGCAGGTACTCATGATTCTGTAATTATGGTTGAAGCTGGTTGTAAATTTGTTACAGAAGACGATATTATGGAAGCTGTTGAATTTGCTCAAGGTGAAATCAGAAAACAATGTGATGCACAAGTTGAATTTGCAAAAGCTTGTGGCGTTGTTAAGGAAGAATTTGTTAACCCTTACGATACAACTGAGCTTAAAAATATTATCAACGAAGTTGCTCACGATATGATTTTCGACGCATATCACAACTTTGATAGAAAATACAGACAAGAAAAATTGGAAGAAGCTAAAAAACTTGTTAAAGAAAGAGTTGAAGCACTTCCAGAAGATCACTACATTCACAAAATCATTGAAGAAACAGGCATTGACTTTGTAGCAGAAGAATTTAAGGCTGCTGAAAAGAAAATTATGCGTGCAATGATTCTAGATGAAGGCGTTAGAGCTGATGGTAGAAAACCAACCGAAGTTCGTCCTATTTGGTGTGAAGTTGGTGTTATCCCTCGTGCTCACGGTTCAGCAGTGTTCACTCGTGGTCAAACTCAAATCTTGTCAGTTGCAACTCTTGCAGGCCCTGGTATGAAACAAGAGTTAGATGGCGTTGATCCAGAAACAGAAAAAACTTACATGCACAAATATATCTTCCCAGGTTTCTCAGTTGGTGAAGTAAAACCATTAAGAGGTCCTGGTAGACGTGAAGTTGGTCACGGTAACTTAGCAGAAAGAGCTAACGTTCCAGCACTTCCTTCTCAAGAAGAATTTGGTTATACAATTCGTGTAACTTCTGATGTATTGGAATCAAACGGTTCAACATCAATGGGTTCAACTTGCGGTTCTTCAATGGCTTTGATGAATGCAGGTGTTCCTGTTAAGTGCATGATTGGTGGTGTTGCAATGGGTATGATTACAGAAGAAGGTAAAGAACCTGTTGTATTAACTGATATTCAAGGTATTGAAGACTTCCTAGGTGATATGGACTTCAAAGTTACTGGTAACGATGATGGTATCACAGCTCTTCAAATGGATATGAAGGCAAAAGGTATTGCAAACGAAACTTTGAGAAGAGCGTTAGCTCAAGCAAAAGAAGGTAGATTGCATATCTTAGGTGAAATGAGAAAGGTTATTACTGAACCAGCAAAACAACTTTCACCATTTGCTCCAAGTATTTCAACAATGACAATTCCTACTGAAGATATTGGAACAGTTATCGGACCTGGTGGTAAACAAATTAGAGCAATTATCGAGGCATCTGGTGCTGAAATTGATATCCAAGATACTGGTGTTGTTACAATCACTTCAAACGACCAAGAAGGCGCACAAATCGCTAAGAAAATGATTAAAGACCTTACTTTCAAACCAGAAGTTGGTATGGTTATCAAAGGTAAAGTTGTAAGAATCATTCCTATCGGTGCATTTGTAGAACTAGGGGGCGGTAAAGACGGTATGGTTCATATTTCTCAAATTTGTCACGAAAGAATTGAAACAATTGAACCACACGTTAATATCGGCGATGAAGTAATTGTTAAAGTTATCAAAATTGATGATAAGGGCAGAATCAACCTTACTATCAAAGGCGTAACAGAAGAAGACAAAGCAAAAGTTAATGCTTAGTTTTTGAATAAATTACAAGAAAATCGGACTGCATTAGCAGTCCGATTTTTATATATAATTTTAAAATTTTATGCTATCATTTTATTATGACAAAGTTTTTGTTGATTAGTGAGGATAGTGAAAAAGAGCAACTTTTAAGAGAAGTTTTCCCGATGGACGAAATCGCCATTACATCAGATGAACTTCTTATTTTTGATATTCTAAAAGTTGAAGAACCCGATATAGTAATTGTTGATGGTGATATTGAAGTTTTAGATTTGAAACCTCTTTGTAGAAAAATCAAACAATATCCTGTTGTCGTTCTTCTTGTTATTGGCAAAAAAGACCTTAATAAGGACGTTATGCACAATGCAAACTTGTTTATTCAAACGCCTATAGATAAAAAACTTTTGTCTGCAACGGTTGATTCTGGTTTAAAAACTCGACTTTCTTTATTAAAAATGACAAAATCAAACCAAGAATTGGCAAGAAGCTTGTACCAGTTGAATGTTTTATATAATACTAGTTCGCAACTTGCGGGTTCTTTGGATAAAGACAAGCTTATCAAAATTATGATTGAGGGAATTGAAAAATCTCTAAATTTTGAACTTGCTTGTACTTTGATGTTCCGTTCTGATAGAGAACCAGTTTTGATTATCAATTCGATTTACAAGGTTTCTGATAGGTTGCTTGAGGCTTTGAAACTTCGTGCAATTTTGAGTTACAAATCTTTGCTTTCAGATCCGCCAGTTGATATCAAAATCGGCAATTTAAAAATCGAAAAAAATATCAAGCATAATATTCAAGAGTATGATTTTTCAATTTTAAGATATGACAATATGTTTGCACCAATAACCTTGAATGATGAGTTTTTTGGGTTTACTGAAATTTATAGAGAAAAACCTTTTTCAACTGAAGACGCTACTTGTTTTCAAACTCTTGTGCAACAGGTTACAATTCCTTTGCAGAGTGCATCTTTCACTCAAGAATTGAAAGCCACTAACAGAAAGTTGCAGAAATTGGAACGCTTGAAGTCAGAATTTATTTCAATTGTTTCTCATGAATTGAGAACTCCATTGACCGCTATTAAAAATGCTATGGACATTATTCTCAGCGGTAAAGCTGGTGATATGACAGAAAATATAGAAAAATTTGTTTCTATGGGCAAACGTAATGCAATAAGACTTTCTGGAATTATTAACGACCTTTTAGATATTTCAAAAATTGAAGCTGGAAAAATGGACTTCAAATTTGAACTTATTCATGTTGAGCCTGTAATTGAGTATGTCAAAACTAATTTGTCAGAGGTAGCGAAAGAGAAGAATTTAACTATAAAATATGTTCCATCTGGTGAAAATGTAGAGGTTTATGCGGATTCAAACAGATTGGAACAGGTTTTAACAAATTTGGTTTCAAATGCAATTAAATTTACGCCAGATGCTGGCGAAATAGAGATTACATCAAAAGTTGTTAACGCAAGAGAACTACAGTATGACAACTGTTTTGAAGAGGATATCAAAAAGCTTCAAGGTAATTATTTGCAGGTATGCGTAGAAGACCATGGTATTGGTATTGAGCGAAAGGACTTAAACCATGTGTTTGACAAATTTGCGCAAATAGAAAACTCGCTTTCTCGAAAAGTGGGGGGGTCTGGTTTAGGTTTGCCAATCGCAAGACAGTTGATGGAAGCGCATAATGGTGCGATTTGGTGTGATAGTGAAATTAATAAAGGTTCTCGTTTTTATTTTGTAATTCCAATTGCAAATGATAAGAGTAACTTTACTATGATAAGAAAACAGCTTTCGCAAAAAGCTCGTTCAAATGGTTCGACAATTGCAGTAATTAAGATAAAGTCCACAAATGAAACGATTGAAAATTTGCTTAAAGAGAATAATTTGTTAAACAAAACATATATGACAAACTCCTTGATAGAAAAAGAAGGTGCGATGACAACTTTGTCATTAATTTTGATGGACGGTGACAAGCCTTCTGCAGAATTTTTGAAGAAGAAAATTGACTCTGTGATTGAGCAAAACAGAAATCTATACGGAGAATGTGATATAATGTATTCATACGAAATTGAAGGAGATACACATGAAAAAGATTCTTATAGTCGATGACGAACAAGATATTGTTGAAAGTCTAAAGTTCGTATTAGAAGTTTCAGGCTTTGTGTGTTATACGGCTTATAATGGTGAAGATGGTTTGAAACTTGCAAAAGAAATAATGCCAGATTTGATTATTCTTGATGTTATGATGCCAAAGATTAACGGTTATAAGATTAGCCGACTCCTAAAATATGATAGCAAGTATAAGGATATTCCGATAATTATGGTAACTGCTCGTTCACAATTAGAGGACAAAATGATTGGCGAAGAAACTGGGGTTAATGAATATATCACTAAGCCATTTGAGCTTGATGCAATTGTGAAAAAGGTAGAAGAGTATCTTAAATAGCAAGGGAATAGGGGAATAAGAGGTTTTAAATAATTTTAATGGAAACGATAACAAACAAAACATTAGAAAAACTTAAATACGAACTTGTTAGAGATGGCGTTGTTTCTTATGAAACTTTGGAAAAAGCAGAAGAACTTGCGAATGTTCAAAGTATAAATATCGGACAAGCACTTATTAATTCTGGAATTTTAGCAGAAGATACTTTGTTGAAATTTTTGGAGAGCAAACTTCATATTCCTTATGTGAATTTGGAAGATTATGAACCAGATACAAAATGTTTTCAGTATGTTTCGTTTGCAGATGCGAGGAGATACCGCATAATTCCTTTGTTTAAGATAGAAGATGTCTTGACTGTTGCAATGTCAGATCCTCTTGATTTGTTTGCGATAGACAAAGTTATTGAAACTGCGGAATGCTCAATAGAGCCTGTTATAGCGTCAGAAGCAAGCATTATTAAAAAGATTGATGAATACTACAAAGTTGCAGATACCGTTGACAATATTATTCTAACTTCGGAAGATGAAGAGGATTTTGATTGGACAGAAGAGTTGCATAAGGAAGAGGCTGGCGAAGAACATATCCAGCACGTTATTAGAGCAATTCTTAAACAAGCAATTATTGAAGATATTCATGAGCTTAACTTTGAACAAGTTGAAGAAGGCTTGAAAGTGGTTTTCAAAAAAGATGGCGAAACCTTTGATAAAGGCACAATCCCAGCGATTTTAAATTCAGCTTTTGTGTCAAAATTAAAAACCCTTTCAAATTTAGATGCAACTGTTTGTGAAATTCCACAACTAGGCAAACTTTGTTTTAAAGTGGAAAACACAATGCTGATTGCCTCTGTGTCATCTTTCCCAACGATTATGGGCGAGAGAATTTCGCTTAAAATTTATAAACCGCCTCGCCATTTGGATAGAATTATCACTGATGAAAAACAGAGAAGTATTATTACACACGCTCTTGATAACCCAGGAATAATTCTTGTTTGCGGTTCACCATTGAGCGGAAAAACTCATGTAATTTATTCACTTTTGCTTGAAGCTGCAAAGTCTGAACGCAATATTATGACAATTGAATCAATTGCAAAATATGAATTAAAAGGGGTTAACCAGTGCGAACTCAACGAAAATATTGGGTTCAATATGGATAAAGCTTTGAGATATGTAGAGTTTCAATCACCAGATGTTATTTATTTGGAAGGGGTTAAAACTCGTGATGCGTTTGAATTTTTGTCAGAATTGTTCTATAACGATAAAATTGTTTTAACGGAATTTATGGCAAATAATATGACTGATTTAAGACAAAAACTTGCGTTCGACGATTTTCAGTCTTTCAAATCTTTGATTTCTTGCTTGATATTTATTCATTCAAAAGATAGTGTGGAAGTCTTTGATAAATCGACTTTGCAAAAGTATTTGGCTTAAACTATCTTGTCAAATTTTTACAAACAGAGAATTGATACTAAACAGAATTTGTGCTATAAAAATCTTGTAGGAGGCAATTATGTATCAAGTTTATATCGACAAACCATCATATTTTGAACCTGATATGGCAGGTGAATTTAAAGATTTGGAAAGTGCAGAAGCATTCGCAAAAAAAGAAAAAGCAGAAGATAGCGAAGTTACTTATGAAATCAAAGAAACTAGTGGCTGCTTTAATAGTTATGGCGAGCTTTTAGCGACAGTAATTAGACGAGGTTAAGTTAAACAATGGTGCAAATCTTGCACCATTGTTAAATACGAAGAAGGCGGTATCTCATAACTACCGCCTTCTTTTCAAATTTTATTGGTATCTTTTACTCGAGCCTACTGCGCAAATTCGCCTGTATAAAAACTCATAAGATTTGCCAATCTATGTTGCTTTTCTGCAACCTTCTCAATATTTTGCTTGATTTCGTCAAGCTCTCTCAATAATGTATTTAAGTCTTTACGTCGCTTGTTCTCTAGGCGTTCCTCCTTAATTATGTGCGGACAAGTTTGGTCTGAATTAGTTACCTCCTTATTGACTTCACTGTTAACTTCGTCTAAATTAATTTCTATCCAATTTGGCGAAAAACATTTGTTTTGAAAATCTTTTTTGTTCATCAGTACTCCTTAACAATCTTTTTCAGGCTTAAATTTGCTGATGAAATTTGATACAAGCCAAGCAAAGTTTGTTGCTGCCTTCTTACATTCTAAATAATCCTTTTTTACTTTTTGAAACTCTTCTGAGTTGAAGTTAAATGTTGTCATCTCTGAGTATTCAATTAGTGCTTCATGTTCGTCCATACCATACCTCTTAAATCAACTGCTATACACAATTTTTGTTTTTGCTTTTTTATTTCCTTTTTGCTTACAAATTAGTTATCGACATTTTTTTGAAAAACTTTAGGGTTTTAGCTCAATTCGTTACAAAAAGTTACAAAAATGCTATCAAAGGTTTGTGGTTGTTGACTTTTACTTTATGAAGAAATGTGAACAGAAATAAAAAAGCACCCTGCAAATTAAAAATGTAGAGTGCTTTTTATACTAATTGCTTAATTCTAACTAAAATTTGTATTCTGGAATTACAAATACTTCGTTATTTGCGTCTTTTTCTACAAATTGCAAATAATAATCAAGTGCTTTTTCTTTAGAATTTTCGTAGAACTCTTCAGAAATTAGTTCTTTATGCAATTCTGTTCTGTCGCCAGAGTAGTTGCCTAGAACTCTTGAGAATTTTTCAATCATTTCTAAGTTTTCACCGCCAGCATAAGCTTTTGTTTTAGCGTCTGTACCAGAAGGTCTGATTTCAACATACTTATCAGAAAATTCTAAATAAGTACCATCACCAACAAACTTAACTGCTTTTAAGTTGTTGAAATCAAGTTCTGCGAACGCACCATTAAGAACTTTTTTAACTGCCTCAATGTCTGCAATACCTTCTCTTACTGCAATTGCAAGTGATAAATAGAACAAATCGTTTTTAGTTCTTTGTTTTTCGCCTTCAACTTTCGCAAGTTTAAGTTTTTCTATGTCTGGTTCAGATTCGTTGTAATAAGCGATATCTTCTCTAACATCATATTTAGCAATAATGTTGTTTTCATCAAAAATTTCAACTAAGTATTCTGAAAGAGTTTTGTTGTCTTCTTCCAATTTTGAAGCAAGAGCAGAGGCTACTATGATAGCTTCTGTTGCACTCTTTTCTCTCATTGCGATTGCTTTTCTGCCAGCTAAAGATTCGATTAAATCTTCTGAACCCATAATCATACCGCCAGATTCTTCGCCACCGAAAATCAATCTAGGTTGAACGCCTAAGTTGATAGAATTTCCAAATACATCATCAACAACTACTTCTTTTTCTGGGTTGTTTTTAAGTTGTAATTCAACTTTTTTCATAATGTTGGCAATTTCTTTGAAACCAACAGGAACGTTAACAACCTTGATGCCGTGAGCTTTTGCCCATTCGTCCCAGCTAAGAGCTGATGCGGTAGTTTTAATCATAAATCTAGGGTGATTTTTGAACTTGCCATGAGCTTTAAGTTGTTTAACACGGTAGTTCATAAGCATTAAGAAAGCTTGGTTTGCGCTATATACTGTCAAAATTCTGCTTTCATTAAGCTTGATATAAGAAATGCCGTAATCTTCTAGCATTGGTTCATTACCAATTGCCTCAATTTGGCAAACTGTCAATCTGTCGTGGTCAGGGTCTGTAATTAAAACGACTGTTCCTAATGGATAATCAGCAAGAACTTTTTCATAATGCAAAGATTCGATTACAGGGAAGAATTTTTCGCCATTTGGTCTTTTTGCCAAAACAGTTGCGTCTACAGAATAATCGTAAAAACATTTGTTACCTTTAGGGTCGGTATCGTATTTACCGATTGAGTGGAAAAATGGATCTTCCTCAATGTTGTTCCAAATGTATTTGTCCTGAATACCTAACTTTTCAAGCACACGGCTCAAGGTTCTGTAAGCACAACCGCCAACGCATTCAACGAAAAGTTTTGATTTCATTTTCTTAACGCTTTCCAAATTTTGTGCTACGCCAGATTTCAAGTATTCAACGTACAAATCAATACCGTCATTAAGTTTTGACATGATTTCTTCGTCAATTAGTGCATCATTTTTAGCTGCAATTTTGATTTCGTAAGAGCCATCTCTTTCAACTGTATTGAAGATTTCTTGAATTTTGTTTACAAATTCTAAAGACTCTTCTGGCAAGTATTGGCTGCCTTGTGAGTTCAAATCTTTTGTTGCAGTTTTAACAGAAATGCCGTGGCTAGAAGTGATGTATTCTCCGCCAACTAAATCAAGTTTGAAGGCTAGGAATGATGCCAACCATATAGGAATAGTTTTTCTTTCTTTTGGTGTAAGTGTTTTAATTCCTTGTGCAGCTTGAATACGAGCGATTGCATCAAGATATAATGCAGAGTTGTAACGTACTTCGCTACCAACAAGTTTTAAGATTTGTTTGCCTTCATATTTTTCACGAGCAACAAGTGCTTTTGCTAATGTTGCAAGTACAATACCAACTAAATTGATTGGGAATCTTGTATCTTGTGGGAACAAGATGTTTTGAGGCCCTCTAATTCCTGCAGTTGAAACCTTTGCCTCTTTTGAATAATTTGCAAACCACTCAAGAAGGTTTAAGCCTTCTGGGTTTTCTTCTGAATGTGGGTAAAGATGTGCTTTTTTTAGTGTAAAAGTAAATTCACCTTCGTTGTCAAAGTTTAATAAATCAGAATTTTTTATATAATCAGGAGTTTTTTCAAAAACATTTTTGAACAACTCTTTTTCTAAATCACAGCTTGGTTCTCTTTTTAACATAATTCTCTCCTATCTGTCAGAGTATATTATATCATAAATAATCTTTCTTTAATCTCTTTTATGCTATAATCGTTTTATCATTGAAGAATAAGAGGATTAAGATATGGCAAAATTTTATACGACAACAGCAATTGATTATGTAAACGGCGCTCCACACATTGGTCACGCTTACGAAAAGATACTTACAGATGTTATTTACAGACATTATACACAAAGATGTGAAGATACTTACATGCTTACTGGTACTGACGAACACGGTATCAAAATTCAAAAAACATCTGCAGAAAAAGGAATTTCTCCAAAAGAATTTTGCGATATGAATGCTCAAAAATTTAAAGATGCGTGGAAGGCTCTAGGAATTGATTATTCTCAATTTATCAGAACAACCGATGAGCAACACGAAAAAGTTGTACAAAAGATTTTCAAAAAACTTGTTGAAAAAGGGGATATTTATAAACATTCTTACACAGGTCTTTACTGTGCTGGTTGTGAAGCTTTTTTGAGTGAAAAAGATTTGACAGAAGATGGACTTTGTCCAGATCACCAAAAGAAACCAGAAGTTGTTGAAGAAGAAAACTATTTCTTCAAACTAACAAAATATAAAGATGCGATTATTAAGCACATTAAGACAAACCCTGATTTCATTATTCCTGCATTTAGAGCAAATGAGGTTTTGAATCAATTGGAAAATATTGAAGACATTTCAGTTTCTCGTGTTAATACAAATGTAAGCTGGGGTATTCCAGTATTAGACGACCCATCACAAGTTATTTATGTTTGGATTGATGCACTTTCAAACTATATTACTGCAATCGGTTATGACCCAGATGGAAGTGATGAAAAGTTTGAAAAACTTTGGCCTGCTGATGTTCAAGTTATCGGTAAAGACATTTTAAAATTCCACAGTATTTACTGGTTGGCAATTTTGATGGCATTAGATTTACCTTTGCCTAAACATATTTTGGCGCACGGTTGGATTACAATTGACCAAACAAAAATGTCAAAATCTTTGGGTAATGTGATTTCACCAACAAGTGTATTGGAAGCTTTCAATTTAGATATGCCAGACCCATTCAGATATTATATGGCGTCTGCAGCACCTTGTGGCAAAGATGGCAACTATTCTGATGAAGATTTTAAAGAAAAAGTTAATGCTCATCTTGCAAACTCAATGGGTAACTTGTTGAACAGAACTCTTTCAATGCTTGTTAAGTATTTTGATGGTGATATTAAACCAGAATTTCTAGGACAAAATGAATTGGCAGAAAAAGCGTTGGAAACAGTTAAGGCAGTAAAACACCACTTTGATTATTTTGAAGTTCAAGAAGCAGCTCAAAAAATAATTGAATTGGTTGACATTACTAATAAATACGTTACTGATAATGCACCTTGGACTTTGGCAAAAGAAGGTCAAATGGAAAGATGCGGCGTAGTTTTAACTAACGTTTTACAGGTGATGACTGTAATTGCATCATTAATTTATCCTTATTGTCCAAATATTGCGCAAGCAATGTCAGAACAGTTGTCTTACGATTTGAATATCAAATTAGACGATATCACTTGCGATAGCTTGAAAGCTGGACACTTGATTGATAAAGAAAACATTAAGCCAGTCTTTTTGAGAATGGATAGTGAATTGGCTGACAAAAAGAAGTAGATTGAAGAAGAGGTGATTTAGAATGACTAATTATAAAATCGGCTTTGTTGGTGCTGGTAAAATGGCTAGCGCAATTATTAAAGGGCTTATCAAAACTGGTTTTGCAAAACCAGAAGAATTGATTGCAACTCAAGCAGAAAAAGATACTCTAGAAGAGAAATCAAAACTTCTTGGAATTAAGGTTATTTCTGATAATAAAGAATTGGCAAACTCTGTAAACACGGTGTTTATTGCAACTAAGCCTAATCAAGTAGAGGGTGTGTTAGCAGAAATTTCACCATACATTACTTCAGAAAAACTTGTTGTGTCTATTGCTGCTGGTGTGACAACCACAAAATTAGAGGCTGGCTTGCCAGAAGGTACAAGAGTTATAAGAGTAATGCCAAACACTCCAGCCCTTGTTGGTGAAGGTATGAGCGGTATGGTTGGCGGTAAAAACGCTAAAAAAGAAGATTTGGAATATATTAAAGAACTTCTTTCAACTATCGGAAAATGCATTGTTGTAGATAACGAGGCACAAATTGATATCGTGACTGCTATCTCTGGTTCAGGTCCTGCTTTCTTCTACAAAGTTATAAACGAAATTGCAAGAGCTGGTGAAAAATTAGGTTTGGATTATGAAAAATCTTTGTTGTTAAGTATTCAAACTGCAATAGGCTCTGCAAAAATGGCTTTACATCGTGAAATTCCGATGGAGGAATTGATTGCAAATGTTGCAACAAAAGGTGGCTGTACTCGTGTTGGTGTTGATTGCATGGACGAAAATGATACTGAAAAACTTTTCTATGATGTAATTAAAAGCACAACTGAAAAGGCTCATGCTTTGGGAAAATAAGCTTAAAAAGTTGGCTTATTTTTTTAGTTTTCAATAATCAAATTCATAAACTCAATATCATCATAATCGATGTAGGCAGTTTGCATAAGGTTGCGCCCTGTTCTGATGGTGATTTCGTTGACTTGATTTTTTCTGATTAAATTCGGTGGCAGCTTTATTCTCTGTCCATCTCCGTTGAGCTGAATTTCTGAAATTTTGTTGCCGTTAAAATAAACCTCTGGCGGTGAGGCAAACGCATTTGGTATACGATTTTGTCCCATAGAGCGTGCCATAGCGGTATCAATACCTATGATTGAACCTATGACTAAATATACAGGTTTTGCAATGTTGATATTGCGGAGCGTAAAACTTTTTGTGTAAAAAGGTCCAATCGATTGCATGTTAAATTCGCCAGCATTGGCAGAAAGTTCAGAAAAATTGTTATCTCCTAAATGATACATGTTTGTGTCAATGGCTTGACCAGAGGCGTTTGATTTTTCAATTCCAACGACAATCGGTGCGTTGAGCGTTTTGTCATTTATAGTCATTGTAAATGGCTTGTAGTTCTCTTTTTGCACAGACATGATACTTGGACCATTAATTTGTGTATCAAGCTCAAAATAACCCTCTTTGTCGGTTCTCGTTGAATAATTTTGTTTTGGTAAATGAATATTTGCACCACCCACGCCTTGCCCTGTTTGTTTATCTATGATACGGCTAGAAGTTCCTGTGCCTTGCTCTGCAACGCCACCTTGAAAGGTTGCGCCAAAGGCAGGAAATACAAAGATTAACATTAAAAATATGCTCAATAATTTTTTCATAGTCATATTATTTTTCTTTCGTTTGTTAAAAGAATTGGTCGTCTGTATATTTTTAAGGGTAATTTTTGAAAAGTAAACGCATTTTAATTTTTAATTTGTAGAGTTATTGTCAGGCAGTGCTTGACCTACTACTTGCGGAAATGAATTTTTCCATGACATGCCAACTTCGTTACAAAACTTAACCCTAAATTAAAGACATGCAAACATGCTCATGGCATGGGTTAAGCATGGTTCAAATCGCTATAACCATGTAATCATGAAGGTTTAGCATGTCTAGAATGGCGCAATAGCAATAGTTACAAGAAAATGCAATATTTTAAGAAATCGTTACAATTAGCCTCTTGTGTCTTGTAAATGCGCTCTTAACCCATATAATAGAAGTAGGGGTTAGGGATTGAGAGCCTTAACAAAATGTAAAAAAGAATTAATCACAAATAAAATATAATTTTCGGGAGGAATAAGTGTTCAAGAGTCGTGATATGGGGAGAGCTATTGCTGTAAAAAGATGGACGCCTACTGCATTAGAATGTTATAAAAGAGGTTGTGTATGTGAAGGTTGTTTTTATAGCGATTTCTTCAGCGCAACTGCACAAAGATGCCAAATGAAGGCAGCAGTTTTGGAACTTGTTAGAACAATTGGCACTCCAAATGTTGAACTACCACAAATTTTAGAATAATTTTGTAAGTTAGGTACTTTAAAAATTAGTTTAAATGTTGTACAATAGTAAGGTAGTACATTAGGAGGTGTAAATGCATATACACGTTAACGGTAAAAACATTGAGATTACAGATGCTATCAAAGCTTATGTAAAAGAAAAAATTGGCAAGGTAGCAAATCACTATGATCAAATTACAGGTATTGATGTGGTTCTTTCTGTGATTAAAAATCCAGCTGCAACTGGCAAACACGTAGCAGAAGTTGCATGCAAGATGAACACAGGTGTTGTTCACTGTGAAGAGTCTGCGGAATCAATGTATGCAAGTATTGACTTGCTTGCTGACAAGTTGTCTAGACAAGTTCAAAAATTCAAAGACAAAGCTTTATCAGCTGGCAGTAAAGAAACCATCAGAAACACAGATGTTAAAGAAGAAGCAGTAGAAAGCTAGTATTCAGGTTAAAAAATGATTAACAACAAAAAAGTTGTAGTAATTATGCCTGCTTACAATGCAGAAAAGACTTTAGAAAAGACTTATAATGAGATTTATCAAAATTTCGTCGACGAGATTATTCTTGTCGACGATTTCTCTTCTGATGAAACGAAGGAAGTTGCAAAAACGCTTAATATTACTACAATTGTTCACGAAAAAAATAAAGGTTATGGAGCAAATCAAAAATCTTGTTATCGTGCCGCTTTAAAGGCTGGTGCTGATATTGTTATTATGCTCCACCCAGATTATCAATATACACCAAAGCTTGTTCCTGCAATGGCGTCAATGATGGCGTTTGGGGAGTATGATGCAGTGATTGCTTCTCGTATGTTGGGACATTCTGCTCTAAAAGGCGGTATGCCACTTTATAAGTATGTTTCAAACAGGTTCTTGACAGAGTTTGAAAATTTTGTGATTGGCGAGAAGTTATCAGAATATCACACTGGGTTTAGAGGTTTTACCAGAGAAATCTTAGAAAAGCTACCGTTAGAAGATTGTAGCGACGATTTTATTTTTGATAACGAAATGTTGGCTTTAATTCTTTATAACAACTATAAGATAGGTGAAATTTCTTGTCCTACAAAATATTTTGCAGAGGCATCTTCAATAAATTTTGTTCGTTCATGCAAATATGGTTTAGAAGTTCTTAAAGTTAGTATAATGTATCGTCTTGCCAAAATTGGCTTAGGCATAAAGCTATTTAATAAAGGCGGGCAAGCATTAGATACAACAAAAGAATTGGTTTATTATTACAAAAGAGAGAAATAATTTAATGAAAATAGTTTTGGCATCATCAAATGCTCATAAGGTGAAAGAGATTAACGAGATTGTAGAAGGTAGCGGTTTAGAATTTATTCTACCTCCAGCGGGGTTTGATCCAATAGAAGATGGTGCAACTTTTGAAGAAAATTCTTTTATCAAGGCGAAAGCTGCGTGGGAATTGTCAAAAACTTGGACGCTGGCAGACGATTCAGGGCTTTGTGTAGACGCCTTAGGTGGTGCTCCTGGAATATATTCAGCTAGATATGCCGAAACACCTGCAAAAAGAATTGAGCGTGTTTTAGACGAGATGAAAAATAAGCAAGATAGGACGGCACATTTTGCGTGTTGTATGACTTTAATCAACCCGAGTGGTGAGGTGGAATACTCAACAACTGGAATTTGTGAAGGCTCAATTACAAAAGAGGCACGAGGTGTGAACGGTTTTGGCTATGATCCGATTTTTCTTGTAAAAGGCGACATTAGAACAATAGCAGAAATGAGTGAAGACGAGAAAAACCAAATTTCTCACCGTTCAATTGCTTTAAGAAGAGTGGTTGAATATCTTTCAAAGCTTTAAGCTAAATTAGTATCCTCTAATTTCATTTGGTTGGAAACGTGCAAAGTTATTAAGATAGCCGCCAATTGGTAGCATTGTGTTTGTTCTGTCGTACATTTCTTGAGGAACCATTCTTGCACGTTCTTGAGCTTCTAATCTTGCGTTATAATCGCTATTTTTTTGGTATTGCTTGATTTTAACCTCTTGATAGCAACTTAACTGAGCGTCATAATCAGTCATTTCACGGCATTCTTTTATAGAGCTTTCAAAATCAGCTTTTCTTTTGTACCAATAAGATGCTGTTTCATTCAATTTGCCAATGCCTTTTGGCTGTTCGATATTAATATATGCGTGCGGAGCAAAGTCTTTCCATTCTGGCTCGTTAACACCAGAAAGTGCCTCTTCTGCAATGACAGAAATTGGAACCATTATAGCGAGCAAAATTAATATTTTTTTCATTAAAATAATCCTTACATCTTATTGTATATTAATAATAGTACCATTTTAGTGCGAGAATTTCAAGATTTTGCAACTTCATTATGCTAGACTTGTTTGTTGGGGTTTCTACCCCAACAAACCTACTTCCAGCTAAAACCGTCTTTTTTCATTCTCTGAATTGCTTCTTTAAGTTCTTCTGATGTGCAAACGATAGAAACCCTAAAATAGCCTTTGCCATATTCGCCAAATGCGTCACCAGGGACTGCAATTACGCCTGATTTATGCATAAGCTCGTCCGTAAATTCTACTGAAGATTCGTAACGAGGAGGAATTGGTAACCACAAATAGAAGGTTGCATTTGGGATATTGAAATCACCCCAACCTAATTCTTCTTTCAAGCCTTTTACGAAAACATCTTGATTTTGTTTGAATCTTTTATTTGCCTCTTCGATGTATTTATCGCCTTCTTCTGAGTTAAGAATTTCTGCACAGGCTTTTTGAAGGGCTTTGAATAGACCAGAATCTAGGGTAGATTTAAGTTTGCCGAAAGTTCTTACGGCCTCTGCGTTACCGCAAACCCAGCCTAATCTCCAGCCAGTGATTGCATAAGGTTTAGAAAAACTGAAAAATTCTACTGCAATATCTTTTGCGTCTTCGATTTCTAAAATGCTCATAGGTTTTAGTTCTGGCTTGAAGTACATATCTGTGTATGCTGCATCTGAAATCAATAATATGTGGTGTTTTTTGCAGAAGTCTACAACGCTTTGCAAATATTCTTTTGTAGCAGTTGCACCAAGCGGGTTGTTTGGATAATTAATCAACATTGCTTTAACTTTTTTAGGATTATACCCCTTTTTAAGGAACTCTGTCCAAACATCTTCCATGTCTGGCATGAAATTGTTTTCAGGAGTTAGTGGAATTGGGTATGATAGTCCGCCAGACACTTTTATCATTTCTTTATATGAAGCGTATCCAGGGTCTGGAACAAGAATGATTTCTTTTTCTTCAATGTTTGTTGTAGGATTAAGAATTACTCTAATAAAATTAGCTAAACCTTCTTTTGAACCAATTAGAGAAAAAATTTCTGTTGCAGGGTCAAGTTCCACGTTGAAACGTTTTTTCATTCTTTTCGCAATCGCTTCTCTATAATACGGTTCACCTTTTGGTGTTGAATATAAGTGAACACCTTTTTCGTCAAGTGCATTTTTTAATGCATCTATAAGAGCTTGAGGAGGTGTCGCAGTAGGCGCACCCATAGACAAAGAGATTGGTGCTCTGCCTTTTTTGATAAGCTCTGGTGTAATTCTTGCTACAGTTTCTTTGATGCGAAACATAATATAAGTTTCAAGTGACTGTACATAATCATTAAAAAATTCTTGCATATTAATAATCCTTTTTAGACTCTACATAAAGGATTATATACCAATTATGCTAAATTGAATAGTTTTTTATTGCAGGAATTTTTGCACAGTTGTCAAGATACTCAATTGTGCTAAGTTTTTCATTGTATAAGTATTTTATGAAATTGAGGTAGGATAGGTCATAAGAACTTAATAACAGATTTATTTCAAAACCTTCTGAACAAAAAGGCTCGTAATCGTAGACAACATAGCTGTTATATTTGCTTTTCCATTCTTTGCGTTCTATTTTACAGTTGTTTTCTTCTGCAATATTTTCAACCCAATTTACTATGTCTTTGTCTATGTTTTTAAGTTCTAAATATTTATTTTGAAATTTTTCCATAACAACATATCTCCATACAAAAATTGTAATGGGTTATGGTTTAACATAAATTACCTGTTAGTTTAGTTTTTGGGGGTAGAGTATTAAAAGAATGTATATTAGAGAAAAGTTTACTTTTAGTAAACTTTTTGATTTCTGTTTAAACTGCGCTAATTGAACGTCTTTAGTTCCCTCTCCTTTTGGAGAGGGTGCCGAAGGCGGGAGAGGGTTTTATTAAAAAGTCTAAAGTTATTGGTGCGTTAAACGGCGTACCCTACGTTTTTTAATAAAAGTCAAAAAGCCAATTAGCAACTTACAATGACTCCAAATTTAATGGTGCAAAGAATTGCACCATTAACGTTAAAGAGGTTGCGTGCGTTTCTAGCGTTTTAAATTCCAAAATACATACAAAACTAAAGTGGGGCAATTTATTGCCCCACTTTAGTTGTTAAATCTAATTTCTTTTTTCAATTCTAATTGCGCTATCTGGGCAAGTCATTGCACAAGCACCACAGGCAATACAGATTTCTGGATTTGGTGCAACCGCTGGTGTTTGGTACAAACCAACTTCTTTTGACCATTGCAAACATTCTTTGCCAGCCTTGTTCATTGGGCATTTTGCAATACAAAGTCCGCAGCCCTTGCACAAATCTGTATAAACATAGTAATCAGCTTTACCTTTTCCTACGCCTTCAATTTTATATCCACGATATTGTTTTTCGCTCATCATTAATCCTTTCTCAAGGGAATAAGGTAATGAGGTAATAAAGGAATAAGTGGTATAAAATATTTTCTATTTTTATATTATGTTTATTAAGCACATTTTCTTAAACAATAATTTAAAATCTCTTATTCCCTTATTACCCTATTCCCTTATTCCCTTTTCTTAATTTACACTTTTGCTCCGATGTTCACCATTTCCATTCCCATTTCAAGAGCTTTGTAGTTTAAATCTCTCAATTCTGGTTTTGCGTCAAATTTTTTACCAAGTGCCATTTCCATAGCGTTTTTGATATCTTCCAATTTCAAAACGCTAGTTGCAGCAAGTAGAACGCCCAAAATAATGATGTTAAATACTCTTGCGCTGAGTTTTTCGTTTGCGATTTTGTTAGCGTCAACACCAATAACTTGTTTGCATTTTACTTGAGGTTTCTTTGTACAAACAGAGGTATCATAAACAACTGTTGAATTTTCGCTTACATAAGCTTCGCAACGGTCGATTGCTCTATCTGAAAGCATTATAATGATATCACCTTTTGCAAATCGTGGTTCACCAATTCTTTCATCTGCGATTTGGCAAAATGCAATAGAAACACCGCCTCTTTGTTCCACGCCAAAGTTTGGAATATATAAAACTTGCTTGCCAGCTTCGTAACCAGCCTCTACAAGAATTTTAGCAATAGATTGAACGCCTTGACCGCCTTCACCTGCTAATACTATTTTTGTTCTAGACATTTTTATCTCCTTTTTAAGGGAATAGGGGAATAAGGTAATGAGGGAATAGGTGGTATTAAATATTTTTATTTTTATATTGCGTTTAATAAACACAATTCACTTAAACAAAAATTTAAAATCTCTTATTCCCTTATTACCCTATTACCTCATTCCCTTTCTGTTACTTTATCCTTCTGGTGCCAAAAATTCTTTCACTTCAAAAAATTCTTCCATTTGTTTAAGTCTACCAAAGGTATCAACGTTATTTGTTCTCCAGTTAAGAGGACAAATAGAAAGAACTTCTACGAAAGAGAAACCGCCGTTTTCAACATTCTTCAAGCCTTTTACAAAGGTTTGTTTTAGTTTCATGAAGTTTGAAACAGAGGAACGTGCAACGAAAGATTTTGACTTGTCTGCAATAGATGCAACCATTTCAGCTGCCTTTGCAGGTTTACCAGTAACTTCACAATCTCTGCCGTAAGGTGTTGTTTCAGTTTTTTGTCCAGGCATTGTAGTAGGTGACATTTGCCCGCCAGTCATACCGTAGTTTGTGTTGTTCACAACTACTATCATCATTCTTTCGCCACGAACAGTTGCGTTAACAAGGTGTTGTGCGCCGATTGCAAGACCACCGCCATCGCCCATGTACGCAATACCAATAGCTTCTTTGTTAGCTCTTGTGAAACCATAAATTACTGGAGTTGTTCTTCCGTGGTGAGTTTGAACGGTGTCAACATCTAGGTAATTCCAAGCTAACAAAGAACAACCAATATCACAGCCAAAAACTGTTTTTTGTTGGATACCAAGTTCATCGATTGCACTTTCTAGTGCTTTTAAAGTTATTCCGTGTCCACAACCAGGGCAAAATTTACTTGCGCCAACCTCAGCATTCTGAGATTTTGGTAAATTTGGTGGAAGTGTTAATAATTCTGACATTTTTATCTCCTTTTTTTAGAAGTGAATAAGTGAATAGGTGAATAAGGCAATAAGTTCATTTAAGTTATTGTCAATATTGAACTGAGTTAAACATTGAATATATTTAATACGAACTTATTCACTCTTTCACTTATTGACCTATTCACTCCGTTCATTAAGCTACTACCAACATACTCTCTACTTTAGCAACGATATCGTCGCCTGTTACGCCAACACCCATTTTGAACAAGGTTGAGTATGGAGTGGTTAAGCCATATAGTTTTTCAAGTACCATTTGAGCAAGTTGACCGTTTGCAGATTCTGTGAACAAGATTTGTTTTGCTCTGCTTACGGCAGCTCTTAAAGGTTTAACTGCTAATGGTCTAATCGTGATAGGTCTGAATAAACCAGCCTTGATACCTTTTTCTCTCAATTCATCAATTGCAGTTCTTGCAGAACGTGCAACGATACCGTGAGCGATAACAAGGATTTCAGCATCTTCAGCCTTGTATTCTTCCCATTCTTGAACTTCTTCTGACATTTTGTCGAAATCTGCTTGATAACCGTCTAATACGTTCATCAATTCTTCTTCCATGTTGTAAGTGTTTCTCATGTGAGCAGATTTTCTATCAATACCGATTTGACCGTCTGCAAGAAGTGATTTTGTTGTAGGAACCATTGTTATGCCACGAGATGCTGGGTCATATAGCATTACAGGCTCTCTCATTTTGCCTTGATAACCGTCTGCCAAAACGTAAGTTGGGAAACGATATTTCCAAGCAGTGTTGAAAGCTTTAATCATATAATCGTACAAATCTTGGTGTCCAGCAGTTGAATATACAATTCTAAAACCTTCACCGTTGCCACCAAAACAAGTCAATCTAGTTTCTTGTTGAGCGTAAATAACTGTTGCAGTAGAAGGACCGCCTCTTTGCATAACCGCACATACGAACGGTATTCTCATCATTTCAGCCATTGATTGAGCGTCTTGCATAATTACATTCCCAGGACCAGCAGTTGCAGTGAATGCTCTTCTGCCAGCTAAAATTCCACCGATGGTTGAAAAACCAGCAGAAATTTCGTCTTCTGTTTGCAAGAAACCTGCACCAGTTTTTGGCAAGAGTTTACACCAAGTGTGCATAATTTCGTTCTGAGGTGTAATCGGATAACCATACATAAAATCAGCCTCTGCCGAATTTGCGGCATAAGCTAGCACTTCATTTCCTGTTAGGAACATTTTAGTGTCTTCTTTAATAAGTTTGTTTACCATTTTTCTAACCTTCCCTTAATATTTACACCAATATTTTACTACAAAAGGTTGTAAAAAGGGTAGAAAAATTTTATGCAACTTTGTATGAATGTTTACTCAAAACTTCTGTTGGATTTTTTGTCATTATAGCACTGTTCTTGTATGCTTTTTGAGCTTTTGTTACAGCAATGGCTTGATCTGTTGTATAACCATGTTTTAAAGAATTGCTAACGATATCCTTTGAAGAAATTGTTGAAGCTTGAAAGGTCGATACATCAACAGTTTTGTCTTTAGTATCTTTTTCTTCGCTGTTGCTAAACTTTGGAGGATAATCGCTATCTTTTTTATCATTATTTTCAGGCAATTCGTAAATCATTTTTGCCTGTGGTTTAGCCTTAAAACTTTCACGAGAAAATGCCTTAGACTCGTTTTCTTCAACTTTGTCATAAGGCGTATGCGCATTAATCTTAATTTGTTTCGGCGTAAACGGCGAAGTCAGTTGTCCATACACTGTGTTCGGCGAATACGGTGCAATAGATTCAGTACTCATAATCCTATTTTCTGGTTAATAATATACTTATATAACTCCATTATACCTCATGTTTTATCCTCTAAAAAGCCTATTTTTCATGAAAGTTTACAAAACTTAATAGAAATCTTTGTCTAAAATCACATCTATTTTACGCTCCCCTATTGCTCTAATCGGCTTAGTATGCTATAATGACCTCGTGTTTATTAGAGAAAAGGAGAATACGAATGGTTCAACAGTATTCAGATTGTGATTTTGAATCACTTTTAGCAAAGTATGATTACAATTTTAAGCGTGGAGATATTGTAAAAGGTGTGGTTTGCGATTATGAATCAAATGGTGCGATTGTAGATATTGGTTCTAAAAGTGCAGCTTTTGTTCCTAGCTATGAAGTTTCATCAGACAGAAATGCAAAAGTTGAGAATGTTTTAGAAAAAAATACAGAATATGAATTTTTAATCACTCAAGATTGTGATGAAAACGGAAAATTTTTACTTTCATACAAAAAAGTTCATCTTGCTCATACATGGGCAGAACTTGAAAAGGTTAAAGAAGCTGATGAAACAATTTCCGTTGTTGTATCACAAATTGTTAGAGGCGGTGTTGTTGTTGATATTTCTGGTGTTCAAGGCTTTATTCCACAAGGTCAATTGTGTGCTAGAGAAACCATTTCAAACGTAGGGGACAAAATTGATGTTAAGATTTTAACTTTGGATAAAGCTCAAAACAACTTAATTTTGTCTAACAGAAAAGTATTTGAATCTAATTTGGCAGAAACTCGCAAGAGCGTATTTGAACAAGTTGAAGTTGGTCAAATTGTTAAAGGTGAAGTTGTAAGAATTACTGACTTCGGTGCCTTTGTAAATGTTGGTGGCGTAGATTGTTTACTTCCACTTTCTCAAATTTCTTGGAAATGGGTTGAGCACCCAACAGATTTATTGAAGGTTGGTCAAGAAATCAATGTTGAAATTATTGATGTTGATTATAACAAACAAAGAATCAGTTTGAGTTTGAAAAATACTGAGCCAGATCCATGGCTTAAAGCAGAGGAAGAACTTAAAGAAGGCGATATTAAAGAAGGAGTAATTACGAGAATTAAACCTTTTGGCGCATTCGTAGAAGTTTTAGCAGGTGTTGAGGCTTTACTTCCTCAATCAGCATTGGCAGAATATCAAAACGCAAATAACTGCATATTGAACGCTGGTGACAAAATCAGTACAAAGATTGTAAAATTTAATCCAAAAGATAAGAGAATTTCTTTAGGGTTGCCTACTGATAGTATTCAAGCTGAGTAAGTACGGCATTAACGCTTTCTGGCGATAAGCCAACAATGTTTTCAAAGCTTCCTTCAAATTTATCAAGATAATTTGGAGGAAGTTCTTGTATTCCGTAACTTCCTGCCTTATCGAGCGGGTTAAATTCGTCAATATAATAATGTATCATCTCATCTGTCCACTCTGTAAATCTTACATAGCTTGTGGTTGATAACAAGGCTGCACGATTAGTTTTTGTATTGATGCCACAAATTGAAGTTACAACAGAATGTGTCGCCCCAGAAAGTGATTTTAGCATCTCAAAAGCTTCTTCTTTTGTGTGTGGTTTGCCTAAAATTTGGTTGTGTAAGACAACTACTGTATCAGCCGCAATAACGGTTTCACCGTCTTTAACTCTTCGTACTACATCAAGGCATTTTTGGGTGGCTAAATCTTCGATTTTTTCATAAGAAAAAATGTTGTCCGAAAGTTTTTCGTCGTAGTTTGAAGGTATGACTTCAAAAGTTAGTCCCATATCCTTTAAAATTTGTTTTCTTCTTGGTGAGTTAGATGCAAGTATTAAATTCATATTTCCCTCTTTTAAATATTTATAATATGATAATATATTAAAATATTGACAAAACGTTCTAACGAGTCTATAATCGTTTCTGTATTATTTATCTATGCATTTTACAATGGAAAGGACTGGCATGCAAGAACAAGATTTAGAAAACCAAAGCGAAAAGAGTGCATTTAAAGATAAAAGAAAAGAATTAGAGAATCTTATTACGGTCAACTCTTGTTTGATTGATTTATTAAAAGATGCTTGCGAGTTTAATTTGGAGCTTGACTATATTTCTAATATTCATTCAGCTTTAGCGGTAATTTCTGAAAAACAGATTGAATCATTGAAATTAGTAAGTGAATTAAAATGTTGTTAAGTTTCTCGTTTTTGTCTTAATTTTTGCTGAGTTTTGAAGATAAAAGTTTTGATTGAAGAATAATATCCAATTGCCAAAACTAGTGAGGCTGCAATCCACGCAATCGGACCTGCATAGAAAACACCGAAATAACCGATTTTAACTGCAAGATATATTGCTGCAAAAGCTCGCATTAAAAGTTCACCGATTGATGCTAACATAGGGATAACTGCTCTTCCCAAACCTTGCAAGGCGTTTCTATATATGAAGATTTGCGCAAGGAAGAAGTAGAATAAGGAGCTTATAAACAAATAATCGTGTGCAATTTTTACAATATTTTCATTGCCGTTTCCGATGAAAATTCTAACCAAGTCGCCACCATAAAAGTGCATAATAAAAGCCATAAAAAGACTTAGTCCCAAATTGATTAAAGAGACTTTTTTTACGCCATATCTAATTCTTGAAAAACACCCTGCTCCGAAGTTTTGTGCAACAAAAGATGCTAATGCAACGCCAAAAGAAATCATTGGTAGCGTTGCGATTTGTTCTATTCTTAAAGCTGCAGTGAAGGCAGCAATTACGTTTGCGCCAAATGTATTACAAACACTTTGTATTATTAAAATACTTAATCCTAAGATTGCGAATTGAACTGCCATGGGGATACCAACTTTGAGATGTGCAAATGCAAAATTCAAATCTTTTTGCCAACTGAATTTCCAATCTTGTTTTTTGAGGTGCAAAATTGGGAAACGTCTTTTTACATACCAAATACATAAAAGCCCAGATAAACCTTGAGATAAAATCAGTGCAAGCGCAGAACCTGCAACGCCCAGATGAAAACTTTGTATGAATAATAATGCTAAAAATATGTTTGCTATTGAGGCGATAATTAGGCAATAGAGCGGTGTCATACTATCGCCCAACGCTCTAATGATGTTTGCAAGCAGGTTGTAGAAATTTGCAACAAACAAACCAAGCACAACTATTTGGATATAATAATATGCGTCTTTGTAAATTTCTGCTGGAACATTCATTAGATGTAAGATTTTGTGCATAGAAATTGCGCAAACAATTGTAAAAATTAATGTAAACGTAAAACTTAAAATGGTAGACATCGTTACAGAGCGTCTAACACCTTCAAAGTCCTTTGCTCCAAATCTTTGCCCTGTGATAACAGAAAAACCGTTTGTAAGACCGACAATAATAAACATAATAAGAAAGAATAGCGGTGAAACTGCTCCAACGGAGGCTAGTGCGTTTATTCCAAGCGTTCTGCCTACAATAATTATGTCTGCTACGTTATAAAATTGCTGGAAAATATTGCCAATAAGTAAGGGAATAGAAAACAGCAACATTAGCTTTAATGGTGCGCCCTTCGTCAAATCGTTTATCATTTCGGTCAGCCTTTCTCTCTGGCGATATTATAACATAACGAAGTTTAATTTTTGATTTCTTTTCGCCAAGTGAAGTAAAAATAAATTGCAAGTAGCAGGTAAACACTCCACATTATTACTGTAGAGTAAACTTTTTCGCCAGAAAGTGCAATTCTTATCCACATTATAGCAGATAGGCCGTTAACGATAATCCAGAACCACCATTGCTCGATTGCACGTTTGACCGTTAAATACATTCCAGCTATCGAGAAAACTGTTGTTATTGAATCAATTATTGGACTTTTGTCTTTTGATAAGAATAAAATATAGGTCATTATTAAACTTGCAAGCAATGAAATTAGTATTAAGTTTACAAATTCTTTTTTGCTTAATGAGGTTTTAATGATTTCATAAGCCTCTGATTTTAAGTGTTTTTGCCATCTAAAATATCCGAGAACTTGCATCGGAACATAATAGCCCATGTATAAAATTAGATTTCCCCAAAGTGCGTTATGAAAAGCTAAATAGCCATAAAAACTTGAACCCATCACGCCAAAAATGTAGCAAATTGGCGTACCTTTGCCGGCAAGAATAGTGTAAGTTATTCCAAAAAATGCTGAAATAAAGGCAATTGGGGAATCCTTGAAAAATAAAATATTAATGAACAGCGTCAAATATATGCAAATTGATGCAATTATTTCACTCTTCTTAAACTGTTTAATAATTCCCATATTTATGTTATCTAATAAAAATAGATGAAAGTAAATTCAAATATCACGGGATTGTATAGAAATAAAGTTTTCAAAAAAAGCTTAGAATTTGCATCTGATAATGGTGCGTTATTTTCTGCTACCACAATGCTGGCATGCTCGTTGGGCGTTCGTCCGCTTTCTATCTGGTTTACACCACATGCTGAAAAGGAAAATAAAAAAGTCGCTTGCGCAAAATCAATAGCGTCAAGTCTAACTGGCTTTTTGGTTATGCTTGGCGTTTCTAAACCTATTGCAAATTCAATAAAAAAAATTGACCAAGCTCCCGAAAAATATTTGAAAGCCTCTACTATAAATAATCTGAGAGATGATGGGGAAACGCTTAAAAAATCAAAGGCATATATTTTAGCAACACAGATGTTTAAATTAGGCTCAAGTGTTGTAACGGCTATTCCTAAGGCACTTTTTACCACGGCAACATTACCTTTTGTAATGAAAGAAATTTTTCCCCAAAAACAGGTAAAAGACAATCATAATATAAGTTTTAAAGGAAAAAATGATAAGCTTACAAAAAGCATTGCTAAAGTGATTGAGCGTGATGGCGTTCAAAAATTCTCTAAGAAAAATAAGAACTCAAATTTCCCAATGCATATCACTGCGCTGACAGATGTTTTAACGACTGCAACTTTTATCCATGAAACAAATCGTAGCAAGAAAATTGAAGAGGAGCGTAAAAAGGCGTTGGTTTGCAATGCTGGAATTTCAACTGGATTAAGTGTTGTGTCGAGTTATATTGTTGATAGGTTGTTAGATAAACCAACTGAAAAATTTATCCAGAATTTCAGAAAAGCTAATCAAGGAATGCCAAATGTCGAAAAACAGGTCGAAGGAATAAGAATTGCTAAACCAATTTTAATTATGGCGGGAATTTATTACACACTTATCCCAATCGTTGCAACATTTTTAGCAGAAAAAGCAGAGCATAACCCTAAATTTGATATTAGTAAAAAAATTTAGTGTCAAATTGTAAACAAATTTAAACTTGCTCTCTTGACAGCAAACGCTCTATCATGGTTAAATTAGGGTATAAATAGTATTAGATAGGTTAATCGTGTCTAAATGGGTGCGAAAATCTGATAGTAGAAAAGGTTGTGAAGTCTTTTCACAGTATGAAAAAACTCGTCAGAAAAGCATTCTACGATTCCTCAAAAAGAAAGGAAATACAATGTACGCAATAGTCGAAACAGGTGGTAAACAGTACCAAGTTGAAGAAGGACGTTATGTAGACGTTGAATTATTAGGCGAAGAAAAAGACGCTAAAGTTGTTTTTGATAAAGTTGTTATGATTGTAAACGGCAAAAAATCAAAAGTTGGTCAACCATACGTTGCTAACGCTAAGGTTGAAGGTACAATCGTAAAAAATGACAAAGCTAAGAAAATTATCGTTTTCAAACAAAGACCTAAAAAAGGTTATAGAAAAAAACAAGGTCATAGACAAGGCTTTGCTAGAGTTATGATTAATAAAATTAGAACAACTGCTTCTAAAGCTAAAGCAGAAGCTACTTCAGAAGAATAGTTGAAAGCTCGCTTCACTCACTTGTGAGCGATTACAAGAAGGGTTGACAAGTTGTTCAAAATAAACGATTGAGTCAACCGATTAAAAGTTATAAAAAAGGAGAATAAAAATGGCACATAAGAAAGGTATGGGTTCCACCCGTAACGGTCGTGATTCCGAAGCGAAGCGATTAGGCGTAAAAAAATTCGGTGGAGAAATTGTTAAAGCTGGTAATATCCTTGTTCGCCAAAGAGGAACAAAAGTTCACCCTGGTAACAATGTAGGTATTGGTTCAGATGATACTTTGTTCGCTTTAATTGATGGACAAGTGAAATTTGAAGCTCACAGACGTGACAGAAAACAAGTTAGTGTTTACGCAGTTTAGTTTGTGAAATTATGAAATAAAACAGAGGCGCAGCCGCAGGCTGCGCCTCTGTTTTATTAGAATTAAAGATTTCAGTCCAGTCATTACGAGGAGTGTGAACGACGAAGTAATCCAAATACAAGGAAACTCTAACCGCCCAAGTTAGCTTATAGCAATCAAATGTCGGTTGGGCACACTTGTCCAACAAAAATAATCAAATATAAAAATTACTAAACGATACTTCTTTTCAATCTTTCAGAACGATTTTCGCTCAACAAGTTTTTAAGTTTCATGATTGCTTGTGCATGCAATTGAGAAATTCTAGATTCTGAAACATTGATTGCTTCGCCGATTTCTTTAAGTGTCATGTTTTCGTGGTAGTAAAGAACCATAATAGTTCTTTCTCTTTCAGGTAATCTTTTCAAAGCGTTTTCTAGCTCCTTTTTAACGTCTTTTTCTTCTAATTCTTCGTGCGGAGCTAAACTATGTGAATCTTGAATGGTATCAATAATTTCAATATCCCCGTCTGATGAACCTTTTTTATCATATATTGAGGTTACAGTTGTGTCGTCAGAAAGTAGTTGTTCGACTTTTTCTCTTTCTATACCTAAATAGTTTGCGATTTCTGTATTGGTAGCTGTGCGTCCAAATTGTTTTTTAAGTTCTTCTTGAGCCTCTTTTACGTCTTTGATTTTTCTTCTAACACTTCTAGGTAAAAAGTCTTGTGAACGAATTTTGTCGATTATGTTTCCTCTAATACGAACAAGTGCGTAGGTTTCAAATCTCGCTCCCATTTTAGGGGAAAATTTTTCTACTGCATCAATAAGACCTTCTACGCCATAACTAGAAATATCTTCATAGGAAAAAGTTGGAGGCAATGCAACCTTAACACGTCCTACAACGTAACGTGTAAGGTAAATGTATTGAAGGATTAAGGCATCTCTCAATTCTTTATTTTCGTGATCAGCAAAATACCGAGTCCACATTTCTGCTAACTCTTCATTTGTAACCTTCTTTATTTTATTGTATGATGAGATATCTTTTTCCATCTCCGAGTCCTAATACATGTCTCATTCTATTGTAACGTTTTGTAACAAAATTACTATCGTGCATATAGATGAATTTCTGGCAAAGTATTGAAGATTCTTTAATAAAAGGACTTTCAAATAATATATTTTTTGTTAAAATGGATTTGGAATTAATAGTTTTGGAGTTTAATTAATGAGAAATAGATTTAAGACACTTTTATGTGCCGCAGCTATTCTTGGCTCTGTATCGACTGGCGTAGTTTATGCTGATGATATTAGCGGTGTTATAGATGTAAATACTGAAATAGAGAATGCTAACGTAGCAGGTGAGGTTACAATCTCTGATTCTGCAACATTGGACGTTAGCAATTCTTTTATAAACGATAGTTTTGATGTTAAAAATAATGGCGTAATCAAGGTTGGACAAACCTTTTCAAATACTGGAAATATAAATTATGATACTGCGAGTAGTGTTGCAAAAATTGAGTTATCAGATGGCACAAATTCTGATTCTATAATTCAAAAGGAAATTACTGTTGGCGGAACTTTCACAAATAACGCAAGCGGTTCAATTATTGCTGATGTTATCAACAAGGGTAATTTCACAAACTTGGGTAATATTGGCGCAGACGGAAACCGCAAAGATTTAACAAATGATGGGACATTCACAAACAAAGGTACAATTTTAGCGAATGATTTTACCAACAATCAAGGCAAAACTTTCACTAATAACGACACAACCAATGTATCTGGTGCTTTCTCAAACTCTGGCGCAATCGACGGCACAGGCTCTTTGACAGTTGCAGGCGGAACAAATTCAGGCAGTCTAACTCAAGACTCGTTGACTGTTGGCGGAACTTTCACAAATAACGCAAGCGGTTCAATTATTGCAGACGTTATCAACAAGGGTAATTTCACAAACTCTGGCAATATAGGCGCAGACGGAAACCGTAAAGATTTAACAAACAATGGAACATTTACAAATGAAGGTACAATTTTAGCGAATGATTTTACTAACAATCAAGGTAAAACTTTTACTAATAACAAAACAACCAATGTGTCTGGTACTTTCTCAAACGAAGGTACAATTGACGGCACAGGCTCTTTGACAGTTGCAGGCGGAGCAAATTCAGGCAATCTAACTCAAGACTCGTTGACTGTTGGCGGAACTTTCACAAATAACGCAAGCGGTTCAATTATTGCAGACGTTATCAACAAGGGTAATTTCACAAACTCTGGCAATATAGGCGCAGACGGAAACCGTAAAGATTTAACAAACAATGGAACATTTACAAATGAAGGTACAATTTTAGCGAATGATTTTACCAACAATCAAGGCAAAACCTTCACTAACAAAAATACTACCAATGTATC